>CAYVHI010000007.1:0-50387 GCA_964450945.1 uncultured Rickettsiales bacterium | reverse complement strand
AGAGATATAAAAGAGCCGGTCCTTGCGCTTGGCACAGATGATATGATCGCTGCCGGTTTCCTCACATATATAGCTTCTACAGGACTTGATATAGAGATGATTTCTAGAAATAAGAACATGCTTGGTGATGCATTAAGAGTTGGTATGGTTCTTGGTGATGCAAAACAGAATGATGGAAAAAACCCGCGCGTTGATGAACCAATCAAAAAGATTAAGGAAAGGGACCCGGTATCTGCTATTAGGTTCATGCCGCCATCCATAACCGGCGAGATGGAAGGTTATACGGCTTATAGTCCATAGGAAAGAAAAATGATCTAAGGAGACAGGATTGACAAATGGTTTTCTAACCATTTGCCCTAAAGGGTTGTTAAAGCACTCCAAAAAGTTTTCCTAACTTTTTGTCGAACCTTTGTTTTGCAAGGTTCTTCATAACTCTCCAATAATTTTTATATAAAGATTAAAAAATCTTTTTATAAAAATGGTCGGGGAGACAGGATTCGAACCTGCGACCCCCTGGACCCAAACCAGGTGCGCTAGCCAGGCTGCGCTACTCCCCGACACTTAGTAAATAATTCTGGCTGGCGGCTTGCTTGTCAGAAATGTGCTCGTATCCTCATGTACTTTTAAAGTACACTCCGGTACTGCGCGCTTTTCTTCCAGCGCATCCGCCGACCCATAATTATTTACGGGTATTGTAAACAGGGTGCGGATTTAAGCTAATAAACCAAAGAAAAGCAAGAAAAATCTGAAATTTAACAGTTTTTCATCTGGTTAACCGAAAATTAACTACTATTATCTATACTGAAAAGCATATTTTAAGAGGTTGTTATGGCTGATGATAAAGTATTCAAAGTGCTGCTTGCCGACCCAGTTGGTTTTATAGATGTGACTGGTAGAGGGGTGGAAGCTGAAGCAAAGGAATTCATTGAATTAAGAGGAGCGCATTTCCACATAGGTTCTGTTGATAATGTAAAAGGAGAACTTAAACCGGGCGTGCATTTTTTCTATATGCCAAACTTAGGAAGCGATGGAATTGGAGCTGAGGCAACCGAGGGCAAATATGACATGGTGAACCTGGCGGCAACCCGTGTTCCAGCTACAGCAGATTTTCCAAAAGGCGGTGTGCGCTGGGGCGCCGGCACCAATAATTTTCCGGAAAACACACTGAAAGCAAAAGGTATACCACTGACGAATGTGCCTGCTGGTAATTCTGTGCGGACGGCGCTTACCTGGACAGATGCTCTTATTGCTGTTGCTGTTGAACTTGATATAAGAAAGGTTCAGAAAAGATTGCTAGAAGATGGAAAATTCTCAACTAAAGATATTGGTGATTATCCAACTCAAGGATTAGAGGGAAAGAAGATAGCGGTACTTGGCATAACAGGAAATATTGCCCATGAAGTTACAAATATCTCCAAAGCTTTCCGAATGAATCCGGTTGGGTTTTCAAGAAGCTTTAGTCCGCAGGATGCAACAGATGTTGGTATTGAATATGCAAGTTCAATGCAGGAAGCATGCAAAAATGCGGATATTGTTACCTTGCATTTTCCTTATAAAGCTGGTGAGACGGATGATGTTGTTAATTACAATTCAGCTTTTGCCCATGTGAAAAAGGGTGCAGTGCTGATGAATTTTGCTCGCGGCGAACTGGTTAATGGGGCTGACCTTGAGAGGGCGCTAAAAGAAGGGTTGATAGGAAAAGTAGCGGTTGATGCAGATGTTTTCCGCGATCAGGATGATAATGTTTTACATAACTCTCCACTGAAACGCTATCTTGACCTGCAGCCGAAATATAAAGACAGGATGCTTATGCTTCCACACATAGCAACTGATACTGACCACCAGACACGTGTTGGACTGGTGAAAAGGGGTGTGGATCAGACACTATCACTTTTGCTTGAAGATCGTGTTATAAACTCTGCAAAAAGTGTTGGTGTTCCGGAAGGATATATAGATGGGGGCACGCAAAAACCGGCGATTGGAATTGTATCAGGCGCAGAAATACAGGGCGCCATCGCTTTAGGCCGGACGGATCTTGAGTTGCTAAGAGAACCTTTGCTGAAAGTGCTTGGCGGAAATATTGAGCCAGAAGATGCAGTTAAACTAATAAGGGCAATGAATGCGGCTAACCATGGGCCACTTAAGGATGTTCTTAACAGGGTGATAAGAGGTTAATATGCAGCTTACAACTTCAGAAAAACAACTTGCTGAAAAAATTTCCATGGTGATTTATGTGACTTCCAAAGATAGCTATAATACTCCACAATATTTTTATCTGCTGGTAAGGGGAGATAAGATGATCTCTTTCAGGGAGGCGCTAAAGAAAGGTAATTTTGATCCTAAGGAATATGCGGAGATACTTACCTGGGGGTATGGCGAACCTTCCTATGATGTAAAAAATGAAATGGAAGAAAAATACGGTCTTGAGATAACCGAAGAACCGATAAGTATTTATGTGGCAGAAGATAAAAACGCTTCTGCCTGAGAAACCAGCTCATCAATAATTTCTTTCACACTTTGTTCTTTAGTTACCATGCCAACGCTCTGGCCTGCCATCAAAGAGCCATTCTCAATGTCGCCATCAATAGCGGCGCGGCGAAGTGCCCCAGCCCAGAATTTCTCAATCTTAAGCTGGGCGGCCTGCTTATCGATTTTACCGGCACGGTATTCACTTATGGTTTCAAGCTGGCACTTCGTAAAAGCATCTGTTGCCTTGTTCATGATGGCGCGGACGGGGATTACCGGAAAATCTGGGTCTATCTGAACAGATGGCATGGCATCCCGAGCAGAAGCTCTTATAAAGGCTTTCTTAAAATTTGGATGAGCAACACATTCTGTTGCACAGACAAAACGTGTGCCAAGCTGTACGCCGCTAGCACCCATCTCCAAATAAGACGCAATGGCCTCACCGCGGCCAATGCCACCGGCAACAAACACCGGTATATGGGGGAATTCTTTTGCCATGGCGGGAAGAATTTCCTGAGCAAGAACTGAAGTTGAAACCGGGCCGATATGGCCGCCAGCCTCGTGCCCTTCTATAACGATTGCATCCGCGCCGTTCTTTACCAGCTTTTTCGCGAATGCATATGCAGGTGCAAAACAGATTACTTTTATGCCCGCATCTTTCAGGCTTTTTATATTGTTTGCTTTCGGTATGCCGCCAGCAAAAACGACATGAGTTACTTTGTTTTCTATGCAAGTTTCCACCAGCTTATCTAAATCCGGGTGCATAACTATAAGGTTTACACCAAAAGGCTTTTTAGTTTTCTCGCGGGTTTTTTTTATTTCTTCGGCAAGCAGGTGGGTGGGCATGGAACCGCAGGCTATAACACCAAACCCGCCAGCGTTTGATATCGCCGCAACAAGGTTTGCTTCCGATACCCAGGTCATGGCGCCGCCCATGATGGCATATGGGACGCCAAGAAAATCAGTTCCCTTTTTCCAGAGTTTTGCTAATTGCATAAGTTACCAATGTAGATCATTATTATTTGGCATCCAGGCCGTAGGCAGTGTGGAGTGCGCGGACGGCGAGTTCAGTATATTCCTCTTTTATAAGCACGCTTATTTTGATTTCCGAAGTTGAAATCACCAATATGTTTATGCCTTTCTCGGAAAGGGTTTTAAACATCTGCTGAGCGAGCCCTGCGTGGGAACGCATGCCGACGCCGATTACAGAAACCTTGGCAACGTTTGCATCAGTAAGCATTTTAGCAAACTTAATCTTTTTAGATTTCTCGATGGCGTCTTTAGCGCGTTCAAGATCAGTCTTGGCAACTGTGAAAGTAATATCCGTGGTTTTATTATCCTCAGAAATATTCTGTACAATCATATCAACATTTATTTCAGCGTCAGCCAGTGGCCCAAATATATCGGCAGCCACACCCGGGCGGTCTTCCACGCCAAGCAGGGTTACACGCGCATCACTTTTGCTGTATGTAACACCGGTTATCAAACGTCTTTCCATAACTTCCTCCTCACCTACTACGAGAGTTCCTGGTTTATCTTCAAAACTTGTCAGCACCTGTACGCGCACATTATATTTCATTGCCATTTCCACGGAGCGAATCTGTAAAACTTTGGCGCCCAAGGATGCCATCTCAAGCATTTCTTCATATGCAACTTTATTTAGTTTGCGGGCTTTATCACAGATGCGCGGATCAGTGGTGTAAACGCCATCAACATCGGTATAGATATCGCACCTGTCAGCTTTCAAGGCTGCTGCTATGGCAACCGCAGAGGTATCAGAACCGCCGCGGCCAAGCGTGGTTATTCTGCCATCATCAGTAATGCCCTGAAAACCCGGCACAACCGGAACTTCTCCGCGTGCCAGCGATTCCTGGATAATCTTTGAATTAATATCTTCGATGCGTGCCTTGCTGTAAACGTTATCAGTTTTTATTCCCACCTGCCAGGCAAGGAACGAACGGGATTTTATGCCGGCATCCATCAGGGCAAGTGCCAAGAGGCCAACAGTTACCTGCTCGCCGGAAGCAACAACGGTATCATACTCGGCAAGCTCAGCATCAGTCTTTAATTTTGAAACTTTATTTACGTGCTCAACTAATTGATTGGTAACACCAGACATGGCAGAAAGCACGACAACAACTTGGTTTCCAAGGTCGAGTTCTTTCTTAACGCGTTTTGCAACGTTCTTTATGCGGTCTGTATCCGCAACCGAAGTGCCGCCAAATTTTTGAACTATTAAACTCATTCTTATTTCATATTTCGTTGTCGTTTCTGTACTCGCATCCTCATGTACGTTTTTGTACACTCAGGTGCTCCGTGCAGAAACTCCTAGAAATATTTTATAATAATGAGCTTACTGCAAATACAGATTTGTTAACAGGGCGGAGAGAATAACAAAAATATGAGTAAAGTGGCAAGGAAATATTGGGATTTGGTATAATCGGGGGATTTAAAAATGAGAGAGAGGAGGAGTCCCCGCGGACTCTCTCCTCTCTCAAATGTTCATTCCGTAGCCTCCTTCTCGCCAGCCTCGGTGTTACCCTCGTTGGCGTTGATCTGGACCCAGACCTCCTCGCGGTGCACTCCCACATCGCGCGGAGCCTCGATACCCAGACGGACACGGTCACCCCGAATCTCCACGACGGTGACCTTGATGTTGTTGGCGATCACGATCGATTCGCCAACCTTGCGGGTGAGAACCAACATGGTGTCTCCTTTCTTTCCCGCTGACCCTCCTTTTCCAATAGGCGGAGGGACCTTCCTTGAGATGTGGCTTTGATGCCATCCAGCATCAAATTCCATGCCACATCTAGTTGCCTCTTCAACAGTTCCGATAAGGATTATAGCAAAATCACGGGGATAACAGTGTTACGGTTTTGTTAAATATTAAGATACTGATTTATAAGAATATATAATGATATTTAGCCGGGGACGTGACCTTTAGGCGCTGGCGATGTACGAGCGTTTTCTTTAGCGATGAGTTGTTCACGCCTCATTCCGGTATTGGCAAAGACGCTGAACCCTACAGTTGGATTATCGAATTCCGCTTTAAGGGTGTTACCTTCTTTTTTGAATTTAACGCCCTTATAATGCTGGCCTATTCCTTCTAATGCATCAGTGAGCTGCTTATCTGTAAAATCCGGGCCTTTTTTATCAAGATTGACCTCAAGTGATATTTTGCGCTTCTCATCTCCGTAATTAAGCACTTTGAACCGGAATGTCCCAGCAGGCTGCTTTGCAAACGTTTCAATAGATCCGTTTATTTCCCTCACCGCCGGAGGAAAAGGTGATTTTATGCCAAGCTTATATCTTTCATTGAGCATCTTAAGGGTATTTTCGCTGCCTACAAATTCTTCAGGAGATCTGCCGGGTTCTTTTGGGTAAGTAGCTTTATAATGTACTTGTAGCGGTTTAAACTTCTGAGTGGCTGCGTTACTAAATCCGGCACCAGGAGCAGCATTGTTAACAACTGGCGGATTCTTGGCTGCATTAGACTTATGATCAACTATTACTTCCGTTCCAAAAATATCTGCATTCAAATCGCCTTTTGATGATTCATATGCGGCTGCGTTCTTTTTTTGGTCAGGTACAGAAGTAGCTGGAATCACTGTGCTTGAGGAGGTTTTGACCGTAGGTTTTCTTGCGGTTTTATCATCGCCCGGCACCAGAGTTGGGTCGTCTGCACCGATAAGGGCTGCTCCCCCCGCAACATTCTTTTTTACTGGGCTTCCCGCAGTTTTATTCTTTTCTGGCGGAACAACTTTTTTTGAAGGGTTTGGCGCTACATCTACCACAAAAGGAATAAGATCATCATCTGCCGTGCTTGTTACGGATTTCTTTGCCGGTTGGGGCTCATCTACCTTTTCTTTTCCTAAATCTCTTGGCGGCACCTTAGGTTTTTCATCATCTCCTGTAATTTTTTTCGAAAATTTTGGCCTAGTCACGGTAATAAGGCCTGAGGTAATGGTAGAATCAGTTAATACCGTAGTTATCTTTTCTTCTTCCCCTTTAAAAGGAACATTTGCTGGCGCATCATGGCCATCATCATCTGGAGGGACAAAGCCTTCAGGAAGAACCCCTTCAGCAGCTTTGACGGACGGCAGCGGTTTATTGTTATCTTTTTTTACAGGTTCTTTTCTAGGAGTTTCCGGTTCAAAGAATGCATCAGCGGCAACAGGTTCTTCCTTAGTATCTTTTTTGGGTCTTTTTACAGCATATTCTGCTTCTAGCTCTTTCTCAAAATCTTTAGCAAGATTACCGATAATCTTTTCAAGATCTTTTTTTACTTTTTCTCCTGATTCATAAGATCCAAACAAAGATCCAATTCCGCGATAAGAACCTTTAAGCTTAACCTTAATGCTACCATCTTCATCCCTCCCAGAACAATCACGGCCAATAGCTTCGCTAATCTTACTTATTTCTTCCTCACCTAAATGAGATGAGTTTAGGATTAAGACATGATCATCTAACTTTACATCAGGATCGCCAGAATCATAGTAAAAAGGTTCTAAGCCCCGATAAGGATTTTTCTTTATAGCCATATATTCTTTCTGACATTATATAATGCCCAACCATATGATAATACAGTAGAAATATTAAAGAATTATTAAGGTGTTTAGAAAACAATATCTTTATATTACAGTATGTTGCGTGTGATTTAAGCGGAAACAGCGATGCTGGTAACGGCTTCAAGCACTGCTCCCGGCACCACTTCCTTTGAGGAGTTTTCCTCGGTGGTGTTGTGGACATGTTCCCAGGCATCCCGCATTACTTTCAGCTCGGCAATTATCTGGTCACACATTTTTACATCATTGGTATCGTGGATGAGGAGAAGGCGGGTATCAATGGAAGAGTAGAAATTATTAAGGAGTTCGGAAACGTTACCGCCCCTTTCGAAATCAAGCCCGGATTGCAGGCCGAGGATGATATTGCAGGCTCTTTGTATACTGTTGAAGCGCTCTTCGATCCTGTCTTCTATAATTGCTTCTTTCGCTTTCTTAACAAATTTTATGATGCCATCATATAACATAACAACCTGTTTAGTCTTTTTTGTGGTCTGGCTTGCCGCCCCGTAAGCTGCAAATTGTTTTGTTTTATTTGGCATCCTTCTCTCCCTTAAGTTACCATTTATGCATTAGCCGCCGAGCGCGCCTGTTGTTGCGCATCCAGCAATTGTAAAATCTGGTTAGCCTGAGCTATAGCTTGCTCCATCTTGGAAAACTGGTCAAGAAGGAACTGTCTGAATATTTCAAGATCCCTATCAATACGGGCGATTTCGGTGGTTGCTTCACTCTGTTCACGGTTAAGGCTTTCCACTTCGGTATCAATATCGCCATTAAGTTTGCTGAAAGGATCAGCAATGTTATATGCCTTGTCTGCTATACCTTGCGTATATGAATTATTGTTTATTACATCCGTGCCATCGCCAACATAAAGTATTTCCAGACCCTCAATTACAGTGCCTTCCTGGCCGACTATCAGCCCGCCAGTGGAGTTGCCCGTATAATCAGCATTTATTATTACAGGGTTGCCATCCTCATCTTTATAGGTTATGCGCACCTGGTCACCCACGGCGCGGCCTATATCAATATCAACATCAAAATTGTTTATGGTGACCTTGTTGGAAGATTGGAAAATCTGAAGTTTGTTGTTATCAGATGAATTAAAGTCAAGTTCGAATACCTTCCTGACGCCTTCAAAATTGCTGTTCAAGGCGTTAGTAAGTTTTGCCGCATCGATAAGCAATGCGCCGGCAACCGCAGGAGAACCGCCATTACCTTCACTATCTGCTGAAACGGCAGGAATGGTTGTTGTGGTGATACCAAGCTCGCCAAGGGCTTTCAGATCAGTTGTGCTGAGGCCAGTTACCGTTGAAAGCAGGGCTGTTGAAAGCTGGCTTTCTGAGAGGCCGAGGGAACTGCTATCTTTAAGGAAAGCAGTTTCTAGCGCCAGGGCAGTTTCAGGATCAATTGCCTGCTGCTCGGCGGCAAAGGTCTTAAAATCATTATATGCTTCGGCAAAAGTGGTTATGGCATCTGCCACTGCTGTTATATTCTTGTCTATATCAACTTTCAGCAGAGTGCCGCCAGGAGTTTCCTGGAAGAGATTGAAGGTTACCTTATCAACAACATCAGAAATAGTGTTACTAGCGCGGGTTATAGTTGAGCCGTTTATGGTTATACTTGCATCCTCTGCAGTCTGTGTGTTGTTAAGAGTTACTGTTGAGGAGAAAACATCATCAACAACATCATTCAGGACATAAGCATTCTCAACGCCGGTAAGGTTTGATTGCAGAGTTAACCTGTAATCAGTATCAGAAAATTTTATTACGCTTGCGGAGACTTTACTTATATTTGATTGGGAATTTATTTTATTGGCAATATCGTTAAGTGAATCACCTTCTGTAAGGGTTATGTTTACCCCGGTGCCGAACACAGTATTTAAGTCTTTCTGTACGGTTTTTGCGGTGGTGTTTGATGAAAGATCAAGGGTAACACCGGCATCTGCAAGATTTAGTTTTAAACCATTATTAGCGTCTGTTGTACTGACAAGTGTTATGTTGGTATTCAAGGTATCAAGTAAACCAGTTGCTGTGTATGTCTCGCCGTTAATCTTTACGGTTATGCTGTTATTATCAACGCCGGTATGGGTGACGGTAAAGCCGCCAATCTTTCCATGTGTGCCGAGATATGGGTCAAAATTATCGCTATCAAGAAGCACATTGCTTGAAAGCAGGCCATCAAGAGTAGTGCCGGTTGCTTTTGCTTCATCAAAGGTGGAGATGGTTCTTTGCTGATATATTTTTAAAGCTGAATTTGCTGCCAGGCCCGAATCGATTTCCGCAGCGAATTGTGAAAGTTCGGTAGAGTTGCTTATTACTCTTGCTGCAGCCGTTCTTACCTGGAAAGAAGTGTTGGTAGAACTGTTGGTAAAGGTGATGGTTGTGTTTGCCGCCACTTCATTGCTTCCACCACCGGTATTTGCCGGAACGGCATTTGATATGTATGTCTGGCCGTTTAATGTCAGTGTAAGGGTTACATCTGCGCCCGCTCCACCAATTTGTGTGGCAGTAACCACAGCTTTGGATAATTCACCTATGAGTGCCCTGTCACCGGTGCCGGAAGTAACAGTTATATTACCAATCCCGCCCGTGCCGAAGGTTGAATCAAGCAGGGTGCCGTTAACGGAACCAACAACCTTAAAATCTGCATTAACAAGAGCATCGTTTGTGGCGGTATTAACATCGACCTGGGTTGGGCCGGAAATCTGGAATGTACCAGCGGAGAAGCGGTTTGCATTGTTAGTTGCGGCTGCATCAGTCACGCTTGAGGTGTTACTGGCGTAAATCCCTGCACTGGTCTGCTGGATTTTATTTAGGGCAATGTTATTTACTGTAACGTTATTATAGTTTGCAATTGTTGCACCCGCTTCGGTAGTTACACCAAGGTAAGTGGTGCCAACAATTGATGTGTTTGAAGTTACAAAGGCTTGCCTTGCTTTAAATATATTCTGCGCTGCAACGCCAACGCCACGGGGATTGCGCAGTGCATTGAGGGCATTTTTTACGGTATCAAGTTTTGATTTGAGTGTGCCAAGCGCAGAAATGGCGCTGGTGTTTTTTGTTTTTGTTGTTTCCAGCTCAACGGCAGGTTTTCTGCGTAATTCTATAAGGCTGGTGATAAGCTGTTCGGTATCGATTCCTGATGCAATACCACTTGCCCTTCTACCATCAGCCGTAATATTACCAAGATTTATTAGTGACACCATTTTTGCAATACTCTCCTTACTTCATCTTAAGCAATTTCTGTGCCATACTGACTCAGCTTAAGAAGTTTTGTTATACGAAAAATTCAATCAACGCTCCGGCTGAGCTTCCTTTTGCCAATAACTCCGGTTCAGGGAAATAAGATACAGAACCATCTACTAAAGATGTAAACCTTGTAACGTATTGGCCTTTATCTTTATAGATGGTGAACTTCTTATCGCCCAGAGGATAGTTGAAGCTTTTGGCTGCAAGTTTTACAGCCTCCAACCTATCTCTTTCCTGGTTTTGCCCGGAAACATTAGTATCTATTGTTTCCTTTGTCGGGGTTACTTTAACATTAGCCCCGGTTTGTACTTGAGAAGGTATCAAAGCTCCCTGTCCTGGGAGTGGAAGGCTTCCGGTGTTATTTGCTACTATTTTTGCTTCCATATAAACCTCCTAACCTATCTTAGGATGGGAGGGGGAGAAAAATCTCCCCCAATCCCTTATCTCCTACTAACCGATAAGTTTCAGTAAGTTCTGAGGCAGCTGGTTAGCTTGAGCCAGTACTGCGATACCTGCAAGCACTTTTACCTGTGCAGCAGCGAACGCGGTAGACTCTTGAGCTACGTCTGCGTCAGCGATGATGGAACGAGCAGCATCGGTGTTTTGTATAGCAGCAGAAAGTGTTGCTGATACGAAACCGAACCGAGATTGCAACGCACCCACATCTGAACGTATAGCTGTTACGGTTGTGATAGCAGAATCTATCTTAGCGCTTGCAGATGTAGCATTTGCAGCGGTAGAGATAGAAGTACCATCAAGACCGAGAGCTGATGTTGTTACGCCCTTAATCTTAACGTCGATTGTTTCGGTTGATTCAGCGCCGACCTGGAACACCAGACCTTTACCGCCAACGTCAAGGCCGAAAGCAGCTTCTAATGCTGTTTCCAAGCTCTTGGCTTCGTCGGTTGTGCTGAATTTTGTTATTGTACCACCATTGTTGAAACCGATGAATTCTTTCGGATCATCGATATTGGTCAGAATGGTGTAGCTGTTAGCAGCAAGCTGGGTACCAACGTCTGTACGGCTGCGGAATGTTTTACCATTCACAACTATTTCAATTATGCCGTTGTCGTTGCCTGCGCCTGGAGCGGTTATCTTAACATCACCAACTGTTAAGTTGTCGAAGTTAGAGAGCCTTATATCCACGCTTGTACCAGTCAAGCTACCAGTTACGTTACCATTGGTAATGATAGCGCCACCTGCAGCATAGCTGCTCACATCACGGTTTTGGAAGAATGTAACGCCTTTGAATGCATCGGTGAAACGAGCAGCATAGGTGTTAGCATCTGTCTGGCCGTTAACGGTTGTACCGTTAGAAGCGCGCAGAGTAAGCTGGAATTGGCCAGCGTTGGTTGTTGTACCATCTGCGTTTCTACCAGTGAAGGTAACAGTTGTGTCAGCAGCAGGTGTAGTGTCAGC
This sequence comes from uncultured Rickettsiales bacterium, assembly GCA_964450945.1. Classification (GTDB taxonomy): domain Bacteria; phylum Pseudomonadota; class Alphaproteobacteria; order Rickettsiales; family JABDBP01; genus CAYVHI01. The sequence continues at coordinate 38,692 of CAYVHI010000007.1, read as the reverse complement.
GATTGTAGCGCTGGTGTAAGTAATATCACCAACTTTAATGCTTAAAACTACGCTGTCTGCAGCAAGGAACTGAGCAGAGAAACCGCCGAAACGTGTGATGTCGCCAATAAATTCCTTATTGTTACGAACACCAGCGTTTGCAGTACCAGTGAAGGTGATAATACCACCACGGGTAATGTCAGTTACAACGTTATCTTTTACAGAACCTGTGAAAGATACCCTGCCTTCAGTTATACCATCTGCAGTGTTTGCTGTAGCAAATGTTGCTGTAGCAGCAGTACCGGTAGTATAAGTACCGTTTGCAGAAGAAATGCTGAATGCAGTAGCCAGTGCACCACCAGAGAATGTTACAGATACAACAGCACCTGCGCTTACATACTTGAATGCAGCAATCCTGGAATCAGAAGATGAGTTCAGGAATGATGATAAGTTAGCAGCAGTTGTAGTTTGGTCAGCACCAACAAGCACGCGGTCTAGGCGTGTAGAGTCAGTGGTGAAAGTTACTGTAGCGCCGTTAACCGTAATGGTTTGACCATCAGAAGGCAGAGCAGAAGACACTGTGTAAAGTGTTTGTGTTGCGCCGAATGTGGTTGTGTTAGCTGAGTTGAAAGTATTGGTTGTACCGGTAACTGAACCAGCAATACTGCCATTAAGTAAGTTGGTGGTATTGAACTTGGTGCTGTTAGCGGTGTTGTTGATTTCAGAAAGCAGTGCTTGGAACTCTTGGTTTAAGAAGCTTCTTTCAGCATCTGTTACTGAACCTGAATTCGCTTGTACTGAAAGGTCTTTTAAACGCTTCAATACGTCGCTTACTGATTTAAGACCTGCGTCCGCAACAGCTGTAAGTGATTTAGCTTGTGCAGCTGATGTAAAAGCAGCTCTTAAGGTTGATACGCGAGTACCAAGAACCGTACTGATAGCAAGACCAGCAGCATCATCTGATGGGTCAATGATCTTGTTACCTGTTGATAACCTGGATACTAGTTTGTTGGTATCTGCGCTAGAAGATCTAAGCGCGTTCGCGGCCGCGAGTGCCGCAATGTTTGAGTTAATTGTAGTCATAAGTTTCTCCTACTTGGATTGTTGATAAAAGGGCTACTTGCCCATAACTCAATCCCAAATATATCAGAATTCTGCGGGTGACGCAATGCAAAAAGATTAGAAAAAGATGATGATAATTTTTATATGTTTCAAAACGTTATTATGAAAAAAATTTCATAAAAATTATTTCAAATTTTATTTATCGGCCAATAAGAGACCTTAACCTCGGTTCCCGGTTCCAGCCAAAATTTGCATAAAGCTGGATGGACAAGGTTGGGTTCTCCAGGTGATCCATGAAGCGGGCAAGGCTTTGGGCGGAACGTACCAGAAGTTCATTGTTGGGGGTTGATCCTGATTCACCTAAAGATGCTAACCAAGCAAGTTTTACGGTGGCAAAACGCACACCCAGAATCATCACTTTTTCTTTCAGCGTAGCCCCAAAACCTGAAAATGGGAACCCTGATTCCATTAACTGGGTTTTAACCCATTTCTTTAATAGGTTATCCATAAAATCACGATTGGTGGCCCAGTATTTATTCAGTTCTGGGAGCTTTGTGTTGCCGGACTGAACAAGGTTGAGGGTTTCCCAGTCAATTTTATAGCCGAGTGAGGATTCTATGACAGAAATTGTCTGCAACAGGCGTTCGCGGTCAGTTTTCCTTGAGGCATGGATAAGGGCGGCCAGCGATTGCAGTAGGTAAAGATTGTCATGCGGGTCTGGTTCCGGTTCCGGCAGCCTGCCATCAACAGTGCGGATCATGAACGGCAGGGCTTCTACCCAACTGGCAAAAGGGAGATTGCTGAGTGAGTGGCCTAAAGAGATTATGCGCGCCATTATTCTTTCTGGGGATGTTGCAGTATCGCCTGCAAGCTTCATGAATTCCTGGATAATCTGTTCAGCCTTTAAGCTATCTATGCCAGCATTTTGCATTTCATCTGTAATATAATTTTTTGTGCTGTAGGGAACCCTATCGACCTTTACTTTCTGCATTGCGAAAGGATTTTCGCCAAAAAGTGCAAGGCGGGCTATTTCTGGGCAGGAAAGCGAGGCTGTCATCTGGACAAGATCGCCATATTTGCGGGTGATGCGTGGATAGAAGTGGCAGGCATCGCCAAGCATATCCGAGCCATATTTTTTATGGATGCCGCACAGGCCGTTATCAAATTTCACACAATAATCTGTTTTTGGATCGCGCTTCATTATCAGCGCTGATTCGCCGGAAGTAACCGCATCCAGCAGTTCCGGCGCCTTCTTCTCATACATTGATTTTCTGACCGGATCGAGCTGCATTCCCCAACCACGGCAGCAAGTATCCTCGCATTTATCACCCAGGCACTGGAATTTCTCTAGCAGCCTGATGCGTTTCAGCGGGATGGAATCTTCAGCCACACCTATTATGCCAATACGTGCTGGATTTCATATTTGTTGTTAGGAAATACATATTGAATGGCAAGGCGGTCATTAACATCGATGACTATAGGTGCCCTGACATTAGCGGTAACCCGCGATTTCCCGCCCGGGACCTGCTGCACGGTGATAATCAGGAGCATGAGCAGATTTTCTCTCGCAATCTCTGTAACCTGGCAACATTCTTCGAGATCTTCTTTATCAATAAGGCCGTTTTCAGCAGTAATAGGCAGCACCACAAAAGAAAGCTGGCTATCATTTAGTGACTGGAGAAGTTTGAATTGCGCCATATTCTGGCTTGGAAGGTCGGTAATGCAGAAATCCTTGAACTGTGAAAGGCCAAGCAAACCTTTAGGAAAGAAAATAGCCTTATCAAGATTAACAGATACTTCGCCATAGCGGCTTTTCACTGTCATAAGGTTTGATTTTTTTTCTGGATTCCCTGCGCCTGTCGGCATTTTTACCTCTGATTTTATAAATTGGCCTGCTAACATGTTTACACCTCTTTATTATAAATGTTAATGGTTAAAAATTCCTTAAGTTAGAAAGTTAATCAGTTTTAAGTTGCTTACCTTTGCAAACACCTGGAAGGATGCCTGCAGGATTGTTTCGTTAAGGGCTACATCAGTAGTGGCTTTTACTATATCTGTGCCTGAGACTGCTGACCTTGCTTTCTCATAGAATGTTTTTGAGCTGGTTTGCAGGGCAATGGTATCCAGCAGCAGTTTTTGGTCATTGCCGATTTTATTACGCAGGCCAGCAAGTTCGGTTATAGCTTTGGTAGCAAGATCGACAGCCCTTGCAAGGTCTTCATCCTCACCGGAGGCATCGCCCTCTATGGCTGTATGCAGGGCGGCAAAAATGTCCTTAAATGCCTGATTATCAGCACGGATGCCATATTCGATGGTAAGCTCCTCGCTTATCTGCACTGACATATCAACGGTATCACCGGCATAATAATTTGAAGTGGGGACGTTGTTGATGATGTTTGATGAGGTAACGCTATCCAAAACTGGTGCGGTATCGGTTTTTGAGCCGGCAAAAAGAAAACGGCCTTCAACCTGTGAGTTCAGCCTGTCCTTAACCGAATCAATGAATTTCTGTGAAATAGAAGTAAGTGGTACGGAAGTTCCGGTTGGAGAGCGTTTTGTTACCAGCGCATCCCTTAAGTTACCGGCTATATCGGTAATCTGCTTTAATGAAAGATCCATAGCCTGAAGGCGGTTTGATACCAGGTTGTTCTCGCGTATATAAATAGTAGATTTATCTATCAGATTTTCCAAATTAAGAGTGCGGCTTACCTCGCTGCCCAGCTCAGCAAAAGTTTCTGCCAATGAGCCGGTTGAAATCTGGCGACGCAAGGTTGCAAGCTGAACCTGAATTCTCTGGAAGTCTTCAGTTGTTTTCTGAAAGTTAAATAATGTTCCTACTCTTTCTACGGCCATATGTCCTCCTTTTTACTTACTCCTCTTTACTTACTCCTCAAAAAATTAACTACATCGCGCATATTTATAATCTTTGTTAATAGTGTCTAAATCGATTCCAGCAATGCACCCAGCAATTCGCTGGAAGTGTTGATCACCTTTGTCAGGGATGTATAAGCGTTTTCAAATTTGATCATGTTTGCCAGCTCTTCATCTATGTTTACGCCTTTTGAGCTTTCCAGGCGTTTTGACATGCCATCAAAAATCTGGCTATCCCTGGCGAGCGATGAGGCGGCATTCTGGGTTTTTGAAGAAACGTAACCGATTATTTCTGAGATATAACCACTGGTAGTCACTGTTGTGAGAGGTATGGTGCTGACTGCGCTGAAAGTTATGCGGCTGTTCTGCAGGTCGCCCAGGCGCTTTATTACCTGATTTCCGCCCTTCCCAAGTTCATATGTGTACAGGGGTTTCATATTAGGGTCTGCTGGCTGGTTTGAGAGAACCAGTTCTCCAGTGCTTATCAAGCCTGGTTTATCTAGGATATCCTGGCGCACCTGGAGATTTATAGCAGAGTTCTTCAGGACACCGTTTTCATTGCGAACAAAAAAATCATTGAGTTCGAAGAAATGGGAAAACCCGCGGTTAGTTCTGGTTGCTGCCTCGTTACCGACTATGCCGGCTTCCTGGCTGTTAAGCTCATCTATGGAAATCCCGTATTCCGGCCTTCCGCCAGTAATATTTAGATAGGAAGTTTCTCCTGGGCCGGCGACAGCACCACTTGAGTTGAGCAGGACTGCTGAAGCAATAGGCTGGATTGTGGCTGGATTAACAATTGCCGCATTGCCGGCAAAAGCAACGTTTGTATATGTGTAGCGGTCATTCCTGACGCCAGAAGCTGCAGCCGTTATCACCCATGTTACACCGGCTTCAGTTCTTACCTGGCCGGTAACAGTATCTGTAACCTGTAAATCTGCAGTTATGGTCCAGGTTGGGCCGCCACCGGCAAGGCTTACAGTAAACTGGTTGCCGCCTGGACCGGTTCTTCCCCTGTCACCACCAGCTATATTGGTACTGAAAGGCAAGCCGCTTATTACGGCGCCACCGCCGGAGATAGTAAGGTTAGTTACGTTAAATGTTGCTACATTGGCGGTATCATTATCGAGTTCAAAATCAAATGTGAAGTTTGAGCCATTCACTATAGAATCCTGGCGGGCGGCAAGTTTGATATCACGCATATTTCCAAGGACTATGCGGCGGGTCTGCGGGCCGTAGTAATGGTTTATTTCATCAACTATTGTCTGCATGTCCGGCCTGCCGTAACCACTGCCGCTATCCAGCTCTGAAAGCTTAAGGTTAAGAGGACGGTAATATTGTTCATCAGCGAATGGACTTGCCGGCGGCTTTCCATCAATATTAATCACACCTACACGGGCAGTGCCTGAAAATACGTGCAGTTCATTAGGGGTTACAGGCCGTGTGCCGACCAATTTATTGGCTGGCGGGAAGCCTGAGCCATCATTATGTATGGCATTGAAAGCAGCGCTGAAAGTATCGGCAAGACGATCCAGCTGTTCGAGGATTGGCGGAATCAGTGTGTCGCGTAGTTCAAGCAGTCCTTTAAGTTTGCCGGTTCTTACAAAAGATTTTACTGTTCCAGGAGGGCCCCCGGTTACAAGATCCTGGGTTGGCTGATCAAGAATAGTGCCATCGCCATTAACTATTTTTACTATAATTGAAGGAACATTAGCGCCATTTATATAGGAATCCACACCATTTGGGGGGCTGTATTCAACTATGTAACGGGTTTGGCTTAGCAATTCAACGCCGCTCGGAGTGCCAACGAAGGCTTTGCCATCGCTTGAATATGTAACGTTTATGTCCACATATTCGGCAATCTTTGCAAGTGAAGCATCCCTTCTATCAAAAAGAGAGGCCTTGGATTGGCCAAGAGAAGAAGCCTGCTGGATACCGAGGTTCACTGTATAGAGATTTTCGAGTTCAGTATTTATAACATCCACAGCTTTTTTGATATCCTGGTCTGCATCAAAACGCATCTTTTCAAGGCTGAAGGCGGTAGTGGATATTTTTTGTGCCAGGGCAAAACCTTTTGTTACGGCATCTGTCTGGAAGAATGTCTGTTCCGGGCTGGTGGCAAGAGCACTTAAAGATTCAAAGAAGCCATCAGTTAAAGAGTTTATGCTGGTCTTGCCATTAGGGTCACCGAAAAATATTTGTATGCGTTTATAATATTCATCAATAATGCTGGTTCTTTGCACATCTGAAGATTGTATGCGCGCAGCCTCAGAAAAGAAAGCATCAACGGTGCGCTCAATATCTTCAACAACAACGCCGCCGCCGCGACCAGCAACTATCAAAGGCGACTGGGCAACAACCTGGCGTGAATAATTAGGCGTGTTTACGTTGGCAACGTTATTAGAAAGTACTGCCAAAGCCTGCTGGGCGGCTCCAAGGCCACTCACTGCTGAGTCTAACGCGGCACCTAAACCTACTATTGCAACTGGCATAATTTCTCCCTAAGCGTCCTTTAAGCTACGTGGTCGCAATTTACCGGAGGAACAGAGAGGTGATTGGCAAAAGCACTTCCGTTCTTGACCCCATTACGGTTGTAACCACTTGTGCGCTTGCAATAATCGGTTACAGCGCCAGCGATGATTTCAACTATCTTCTTATTTACTTCCCTGGCGACATTAAGCTCTTTGTAATTATCTGAAATAGCTTGTGCCATTGCCATGCTTATAGTTTCAAACTGCTTTTTCTGCTGCGCTGGTAATTTTTTTATTATCCCAGGCTGCATTTTAATATGCCTTTGCGCCGCATTAAGAGCTTCTGCAATCTGATTTTTTTCTGCCTGGAATTTCTCGATGTCCCCAATCTTCATGTTGCGAAGCATTGAGGTTTCTTCCTGAAGCAATGTGGTAAGCCTTGTTACCAAGCGTGAAATATCTGCAACAGGGTTATTGTTCCAATCAATAGTCATATCGTAAGTCATAAGGCACCTTTGTTATGGGTTATGAATATTACGTTGTCAGCAAAAAAGCTTTTTCCACTAGGAACAAGGCGCAAAGCGTATTGGTTGATACGGTTAAGCCTTGCGACAACGTGGCAAAGCTTTCTTGTACAACCCGAAGGGAAAGATGCTTTTTTATGAATAAAAACAAAAAATTCTCGCATGTATATCCTGATACATCCTCTAATTTTGTTGTTTTTATTCATAAAAAATCCTTCTTTCGTAATTATTTATAACCCATAACAAAGGTGCTTAACCTTCCTGTAATTTCAGCAATTCACGGGCTACTGTTCCTGATACTCCGAACTTACCCATTTTGCTGAAGCTTTCTGTATATTTATCTATTAATAAACTCTGGTAGATTTCTTCTGAAAATCCGCCGCCGAATACGGGGTCAACTTCCGTTGTCTTAAATAAATGACCAATCATCTCATTCAAAAATACCGCTTCAAACTTTTCAGATACTTCCTGAATCTTTTTTGCCTTGGAAGGATCTGTGCCGGCAAGCAAAGAAGCAAGTTCCTTATCCTGGTTACTACCAAGGGAATTCTGTAATAAAATAGAGCTGTAGTTAGAATTTATTTCCATAAACTACCTTGTCTCGATATCCGCATGGATTGCGCCAGCGGCCTTTATTGTCTGTAAAATACTTATCAGGTCACGCGGGCCAACACCCAGTGAATTCAGACCGTTCACCAGTTCACTTAAGTTGGCCCCACGCTTCATGATTGCGATTTTCTTATCTTTATCTTCGGTAACGGTTATTTCTGTTACCGGTGTTATAACTGTCTGGGCACCTTCAGGAGCAAATGGGTCAGCTTGCGAAACTTCGGCGCCTTCAGTAATTTTTACCACCAGGTTGCCTTGCGCTATGGCAACAGTATCAATCCTTACATTATCACCCATAACTATGGTTCCGGATGCTTCATCAATCACTATTCTTGCCGGCTGGTCGGTGGTAACTGGTATCTGCTCTATATCCTGGAGCAGGGTCACTACGGCGTTCTTATAATTTTGCGGAACAGTTACTTTTACGGTGCCAGGGTCAGAAACAAAAGCCGCCGGCTGGCCAAGCTTACTATTAATTGCCGCAGAGATACCTGTTGCGGTTGTTACATCGGGATTACGGAGCGCAAGTTTTACCTCATCAAGGTTATTCATGTCGAAAGCTATTTCTTTTTCGACAATCGCTCCGTTGGGAATAAACCCATTTGTTGGTACGCCTTTACTGATAGATGCTCCAGCACCTGCGGCCTGGAAGCCTTCTGTCAGGATTGAACCCTGGCCAACTGCATAGACCTGCCCATCAGCCCCCATGAGTGGTGTTGCCAGAAGAGTTCCCCCTTGCAAACTTTTGGCATCACCAATAGTGCTGACCGAAACATTAATGCGGCTGCCGTTACGGGAAAAGGGGGGTAATGAAGCAGTAACCGTAACGGCGGCCACATTTTTCGTCTTTAATTTAGTGCCTTTGGAATTTATCCCCAGGCGCTCCAAGAACGAAACCAAGCTCTGCTCTGTAAAAGCAGTATTATTCAATTTATCACCAGTGCCATTCAGGCCAACTACAAGGCCATAGCCGATCAGCATATTATCCCTTACGCCCTCGAAACTTACGACATCCTTGATGCGTGAGGTGCTTTTTGCAGCATTTGCTGGCTGCGGCTTGATGAGAAGGAGAAGCACAAAAACCAGCGTAATGCCGATGGCAAAAATAAACGTATTGATGCTGGCGCTATCGTATTTTTTGGCAACTTCGGTTTTTAATTCTTTCTCATTCATTTTCTTACCTCAAGAGACACTACGGCTTATTGTTATCTTATTTATATAAGCGAGAACCATGCCAACACAGATAATTCATATATTTCAAATGGTTATGAAGAAAATGCTTATTTTTTAGGCAAATGCCAATACAGCATTTCCAAGCAGGAACTGGTAGGTGATAGGCAAATTTTGCCCATACCAAACCATAATTTTTTATGATACGATTTAAATTATGAAAATTACTGATAACATAGGTGTAGGCGCTGCCGCCGGTATACGTAAGAAACGTACGAACAGCCCAGATGGCGGTGATTTTGACGCATTTCTTGATTCTATTGATACGGAAGATAAGCAGGCAGGTGCAGCAGCATCTGTAAATGCTCCATCCATGCTTGATTCGCTGTTTGCCGTACAGCAGATCGAAAATAATTATCAACGTTCAAAGGAATCAATAGAAAGAGGTAAGCAAATACTTGATTTTCTTGATGAAATACGCGCCGGTATGCTTAGTGGAGAAATAACAAAAGCCAAAATCCAGCAGCTAAGGAGCAGCGTGAATTCAAACCGTGGCTGGGTAATGGACCAGAAGTTAGGACAGATATTGGACGAAATTGAGACGCGGGCGGAAGTTGAGCTCGCCAAGCTCGAAAACCAGCAAAGAGATAGATAAAACAATATTTTATATTTTTTTATTGCACGAAAACCCAATAATCTATATAAATCCCCCTCTAAATCCAAAGAATACCTAGAGTTTTTACTATTTTTAGGAGAGTTATAATGCCAGCAGCAAAGAAAAAAATTGTTAAGCAAACTGCTTCAAAAACTAAAGCAAAGAATAATACTAAAGCGCCAGCAAAATCAGCAAAATCATCTCCTAAACAATCGCAGGCAAAAACAAAACCAGCTAAAGCCACTCCAGTAAAAGCGGTTGCCACAAAAACCTTTTCAGCAAAAGCTCCGCTTCTGAAAGCGCAAGCCGCAAAGCCCGCTAAAAAGAAAGTGCAAGGGTTCGTTGCAACTAAAGAAATCGCAAAACTTCCTGCTGGTTATAAGCCTACAGAAAAAGAAGAATACATGAACAAATACCAGCTTGAATATTTCCGCCGCAAGCTGCTTGACTGGAAAAAAGAATTACTTTCTGAATCCTTAGAAACACTAGAGCACCTAAAGGAAGAAAACTGGAACGAGCCGGATATTAATGACCGCGCAACAGTTGAAACCGATGCTGCTCTTGAACTCCGCACCCGTGACCGTTACCGTAAACTGATCGGAAAAATTGATTCGGCGCTACGCAGAATTGAAACCGGAGATTACGGCTTCTGCGAAGAAACCGGTGACCCAATCGGCATCAAACGCTTAGAAGCAAGGCCAACCGCCACTCTTACCATTCAAGCCCAAGAAAGGCACGAAAGGCAAGAGAAAATGTACAACGACGACGACTGGAAAGAATAAAAACTTTCAAAACTCATTCTAGCTGGCTCTTACTTGAAAAATCCGTACTCGAATGCTCATGTACGCTTAATGTACACTGCGCTTCTGCGTGCGGATTTTCCTGCGCACACGCCTAGCAATAATGAGTTTTAGTAAAACATAGCGGACAAGCAAAAGCGTTCTTAAATTTTAAAATGTTATAATTTAAAATTGAAAAGACCCCGGTGGTTCCCATTAAAGGGCCGGGGTCTTTTTTTGTTAACTAGTCAAGTTCGAGAACCTCTTCGAGGTACACTCGAATCACCTGCGGGGAGGGGCCGTCATCCTCGATCTTCGCGACCATGCTGACCGTGCTTCCGAAGTCTAGCACTTCGACCAGCTCATCCCGAGGGTCCATCTGGAAGCTCCACCACTTGTTGTCCTTACGAACGAACACGAGGATACGCCCAGACTGACTTACGCCGCGGAACTCAAACTGGAGACGTTGGGGGTTCATTGCTGACCCTCCAAAGAGTCCGCTTACCTTACTTTCTACTGCTTCAGGTTTAATCGAAACAACATCAACCAGGCGCATTCTGAGCGACCTTGTTGACTATGCTGCGACATTGATGAGTGGTATTTAGCCACTGATAACCTGATCCAGAAGAGAGGAAGGTAAAACGTGGGTAAAGTATACGCCGGAAATATGACAGGATTATGAAGGATTATATATTTTTTTAGGCTTTAAAATGGGGAAGGCCCCAGTTAGTATTTTTCAACTAACTGAGGCCTTCTATTTTTATTTATTGTTTTCCTTCTGGAATTTGCACGCCGCCTCTACGAGCTTTACCCATGTTCTGGTTAGGAAACCAGTTACACAGATTTTCTCACGAAAATACTCTACAATAACTTCTGGTTTAGAAGTTGTTGCAAGATTCCAGTCCGCCTCGAGGAATCTTTGGAACATGCTTAAGAGCATGTCCTCACCGACCGGATTCGGCATTGATGGGTGCGGCGGCGAAACGAGAACTTCCATCGCAGCTTTTGCAGCCTGATCTGCCTCCTGCCCGCCAACAAGAAAATCCTTTATCCTCAACTTTCCATCCTCATCCACCCGCAGGCTGATGAGAAGGTTCCCCTTTTCGGGGTGAAAGAGCGACACGTAGGTTTTCTTAGCGTACCCGTAGTGCCAGCTCCGCGCGAACAGTTTGAGAGCCATTTTAGGCCTCCAAACGAGGGCGTTTTACCTTACTTATAAAGAAATTTTCAGGAGAATCGAAACAACATCAACCAGGCGCGTTCTGAGCGACTTGATTGACTATGTTGCGACATTGTTAAGTGGGGATGCCACCATAACCTGAAAGCCTTTTTATAAGGAAGGTAAAACGTGAATGAATTATACGCCTGTTTTGTTACAGGATTATGAAAGAATAACAGATTTATCCTATTGATTTACAAGGATTAATATGGGCGGTTAAGGGAAAATTCGATTATCTCAATGAGTGCCTGTTTTTCAGCCGAATCAGGAAAGATGGAGAGGGCATCCTTGCCCTTTTCAACATAAGCTCCTGCTTCCTGCATAGACCTATCAAGAATGTTATATTTTGCCATTATTTCTAAAGCTGTCTTCAAATCATCCCTATGCTGGATACCTTCAGCAAGCGAACGCTTCCAAAATGATTTTTCTTCGTTATCAGAAGCGCGGTAAGCAAGGATAACAGGAAGCGTTATTTTTCCCTCACGGAAATCTTCGCCTATGGTTTTGCCGAGCTGCTCCTGTTTTGCCGAATAATCAAGCACATCATCCACTATCTGGAAAGCCATGCCCAGATGCTGGCCGTAATCAAAAAGTGCCTGCGCGGTTTTCTTATCTTTTCCAGCAATTACCGCGCCGATATTGCAAGAAGCAGCAAACAACTGGGCGGTTTTAGTAGCGATTATCTCGCGGTAGGTTTCCTCTTCCATCTCAATATTTTTCTGGTTGGCAATCTCCATCACCTGGCCTTCAGAGATAATCGCTGAAGTATCAGAAAGAATCTTTAAAACATCCAGAGAACCAACATCAACCATCAACTGAAAAGCCCGGCTGAGCAGGAAATCCCCCACCAGAATGCTTAACTCGTTTCCCCACAGCTGGTTGGCGGTTTTACTACCCCGCCTGAGTTCGCTGTTATCCACAACATCATCATGCAGCAAAGTGGCGGTATGGATGAATTCAACACATGCCGCAAGCATTATATGGTTTTTCCCATTATAATTGCAGAGCTTTGAACTAAGCAGCGTGAGTATCGGCCGGAGGCGCTTGCCGCCTGATGCGATAACATGCATGGAGATCTGGGGGATAACAGGTATTGAACTGAAAGTGAGGTCGCTTATCAGCTTATCAACTTTCTTTAAATCCCCCTCAAAAACAGGACGGATTTTCTCTAAGACCGGAACGGCCGACATAAATAACCTTCTAAGTTTTGCAGAACTAGTAGCAGATTACCCGGTATAAGTGAAGCCCTAAGGTTACTTGAATGATTTGCCGCATATGATAAGGTAGCAAAAAAAATTCAAGGTTTAAACTAAATGAACATAAAGAACAAAATCCCGATAATGCGGCCGCTATTGCCGGAGCAGAAATATATTTCCCCATACCTGAAAGAGATTGATAAAAATCGCTGGTATTCAAACTTTGGGCCGCTTGTACAGAGGTTTGAAAAAAGACTGGAAGAATTTTTTTCCATGCCGGAAGGAACGGTCTTAAGTGTGGCAAATGGCACCGCCGGGCTTACCAATGCGCTCCGTGCCATGGCTTTGCCAAAGGGCAGCTTATGCATTATCCCATCATGGACATTTATGGCAACTGCGGCTTCTGCTATTGCTTCAGGGCTTACCCCGTATTTTGTCGATGTTGATGAAAAGACCTGGGCTCTTGATCCCGCGCATGTAAAATCAGTAGTAAAAAAGAAACCGGGGAAAGTGAAGGCGGTTATTGTGGTATCGCCTTTCGGCGCGCCAATTCAGCGCAAAAAATGGGATGATTTTACAACAGAGACAAAAATCCCCGTCATCATTGATGCGGCGGCAGGCTTTGATTCCGTATCCACCGTTGAGGCGGCAAAACCTGGGAAAACACCGATAATGATAAGCATGCACGCCACAAAAGTTTTAGGGATAGGCGAAGGTGGGATAGTGATATCTTCTGACAAAGAATTAATTCACCGCATGCGTGAACTGATAAACTTTGGTTTCTCAGGAAAAAGGGAGATAAAACTTCCGGGCACTAACGCCAAGATGAGTGAATATTCGGCAGCAGTCGGCCTTGCCGCACTTGATCTCTGGGATTATAAAAAACAGGTGTGGATGCGCCTCAAATTGCATTACATAGATTCTTTCCGCAAAACTTTTGGCAGCTCCATATCATCACCATGGCTTATCTCTGATGCGTGGGTGAGTTCGGTATGCAATATCCGACTGCCGGAAAATAATGCAAAAGAAGTGATAGCAAAATTAGTTGAAAAAGGTGTTGAATCAAAACAATGGTGGACAGAAGGGTGTCACACGCACCCCGCTTATGCAAAATTCCCGCGTGAGGATTTGCCAGTGACCGAAGCTCTTGCAAAATCGGTAATAGGTTTGCCTTTTTCAATTGATATGTCACGCGATGAAATCGATTATGTGATTGAATCACTCTACGCCATCACCGCAAAATCTAAAAAGAAAGCCAGTGTCTAGTGCGAATATGGTCTATACATCCAGAGCATCTTGACGCCAAAGGCTTGGTTGCCCTGTGGAGAGAAACGCTGTTGGCAAAACATGTGCTGCTCGGGAAGACAAAAGGATACAAGAATCACCCGCAGCTTGAAAGGTTCAAAAAACATGATAGTTCGGTAAAAGCGATAAACTACTATCTTTATTTTGTATATGAGGAAGCGGGAAGAAGAGGGTATAAGTTCGATACAAAAAAAATCGGAAAAGTTGAAAAAGATATTGAAAAAATCAGTGTTACAGATGGCCAGGTGGAATTTGAATGGCAGCACCTTAAACGCAAACTGAAAATTCGTGATCCGAAAATGCTTTCGGCAAACAGACAATATGAATTTCCAAAACTCCACCCCATTTTTTACCTGACCGAAGGTGAATTGGAATCGTGGGAAAAAATCTAGCAGCACCTAATCTTATTTGCTGTTGCATAGAAAGCTAATTTTAGTCAAGATATGAAAAAATGCTTAACGAAGCGATAAAATATTTTCAGACAGGAAACCTTGCTAAAGCCGAAGAAATAGCAAATCAGGTTCTTGCCACAACGCCTGAAGATCCTGACGCGCTGCATATTCTGGCCGCCGTTCTCATGCAAGGACAGCAGCTGAAAGAAGCAGAAGAAGCTTTAAAAAAAGCCATAAAAATCCGCGAAGGAGATCCAAACTATCACAACACACTTGCATTCATAATGCGGGCGCAGAAAAAATATAAAGATGCTGTGCGCGCCTCCGAAAAAGCCCTTTCCATAGTGCCAAACAACCCGGATTTCCTGAACAATATTGGTGTGACATACATGGAATCAGGAGATAGGGATAGAGCGATTCTTTATTATAATAAGGCTCTTGAGGCAAAGCCTGATTTTGTTGAAGCCCTTATGAATCTTGGAGTTGCCTATATTGCGAGCTTTGAATTTGAAAAGGCAATAGAGATAATAAAGCATGCAATAAAACTCCGTCCGAATTACGCAGAAGCCTATCATAACCTTGCTACTGCATATAAGAATTCTATGAAGTATGAGCCGGCTATCGCCGCTGCAAAACAAGCTATTCTTCTTAGGCCAGATCTGCTTAATGCATGGATAAATATTTGCGAGGCATATTATTTTTATAGCGATCACGAAGCTGCGATTAATTCTTATGACGAGGCAATAAAAAAATTTCCTGATGCACAAGGATTGAAAGTACAAAGGGCAATACTGATGCCACATATGGCAGAATCAAATGAAGATATAGATGAGCTTCGCCAGAAATTCTTAAACAATCTTGATAAGCTTATAGAACAGGGCCTGCGCCTTGATAACCCTGAAAAAGAGCATATTACCATGCCTTTCTATCAGGGGTACCACGGCAGAAATAACATGGTGCTGATGGAAAAACTTTACGAGTTCTTTAAAAAAGCATCTCCCTCTCTTTGCTATACGGCAAAACATTGCACAAACAAAACCAATATAAAGAAGCATTCGATAAAAGTCGGCTTCGTTTCAAAATATTTCTGCGACCATACGGTAAATACTTTTTATAAACAGATCATTCTTGGTCTTGTAGAAAATAAAAGATTCGAAGTTATTCTTTTTGCCGCCGCTAATAAACATGACCATGAAACAAAAATGCTTGCGGAAAAATGCCGCCTGATAACTCTTGAAGATTCCTTGCCTAAGGCAAGAGAGCAGATAGCAAAAGAAGAGTGCGATATGATTATTTATCTTGAGATAGGCATGAATATATTCACTTATCTACTGGCTTTTGCACGCCTGGCACCAATTCAATGTGTGATGGCGGGCGGCCACCCGGTTCCATCAGCAATTGAAACGATTGATTATGCCCTCTCCAGTAAATTATGTGAGCCGCCAAATGGCCAAGAACATTACAAGGAAAAACTTATCCTTTTTGATTATATACCATGTACGTTCCCGCGCCAGCAACTTCCATCTGTCGAGAAAACAAGAGCAGAGCTTGGCCTGCCGGAAGGAAGGCTTTACATGTGCCCTGTATTGCTGTTCCGAATACATCCAGATATGGATTATATTTTTGCAGAAATTCTAAAACGCGATGCTGAAGCAAAAATAATACTTTTTGAAAATGAAAGTAAAAACAAGTGGAAAGAAATTCTTGAAGAGCGTTTCAAAAAAACAATCCCGCAGGATGTAAAGGGGAGAATAATATTTATTCCATTTGCAAAAGGAGATGATTTTTTCCACGCTATAAAAGCGGCGGATATACTTATCGATCCTTTTCATTTCTCCCTTGGCGCCACTGTGCTGAAAGCATTATCGGCCGGGCTTCCTCTCGTTACGCTTCCCGGGGAATTCATGCGTGGCAGGAGCGCTTTCTGCTTCTACCAGAGAATGGGTATCCTTGATGCGGTGGCAAAGGACAGGGACGATTATATAGAATTGGCAATAAAATTTGCCAATGATATGAATTTCAAAAAAAGCATATCTGGAAAAATAAAAGAGAAGTCGCCAATGCTATTTGATGATCTTTCAGTAATTCCTGAAGTTGCAAGGAGATTGCAAGATATATATGAACAGGAGTCGGCTTCTTAAACTGGATGGAGTAATATGCAATCAAAAATAAAAATAATTTTCAATTTAACCATATTCCTCGGTTCCTTTCTTCTTTTTCTCATCCAGCCTATGCTGGCAAAAGTGTTGATGCCAATGCTTGGAGGTTCCCAGTCGATATGGATTGCCTGTGTTTTTTTCTTTCAACTCTTTCTGCTTCTTGGCTATCTTTATGCGCATGTCTCGCACGTATTACTAGGCGCTAAATACCAGGCTATACTGCATGCAATCCTGCTTACATTCTCATGCATATTCATGCCACTCGGAATAAAAGTTATTCCTGATCTTGAGAATATAGCAAACCCTGCATCGTGGATATTCTGGGCGCTTACCATTTCTGTTGGCGTGCCATTCCTTCTGCTTTCCGCCAATGCACCAATGCTGCAGAACTGGATGGCGCATATAAACCATAAGGATGCGAAGAACCCTTACTTTCTTTATATAGCCAGCAACGTAGGCAGCTTTATTGCGCTTCTTAGCTATCCTTTTGCCCTTGAGCCGCTTATGCAGCTTACAACCATCATGAATCTATGGACGAAATCTTATTTTCTGATGATTTTCCTGATTGCAATTTGCGCCGGTCTCACCTGGGGATATTTCAAGGATATTTCAAAAATCCGCAGGACGCTCTTAAATTCAATTAAAAAACTTATGCCAGAATTTGGTGATTTGAAAATATGGAAAACCAATCTTTACTGGGTGGTTCTGGCTTTCATTCCTTCAAGCCTCATGCTTGGGGTTACAACCTACATAACAACCGATATTGCGCCGATGCCTCTCCTGTGGATTGTGCCACTGGCGCTCTATCTGCTTAGCTTCATCCTAGCTTTCAACAAGAGATTCAATTTTCTTTTTAGGATATGTAAGCTTTCCCATAATGATGTGGTTCTGGCAACTATATTGGCCATGGTCATGCAGGTAGTCCTGTTAATATTTTATGGGCTGCACCTTGTATGTTTCTTTATTATCTCCATGGTGTGCCACTCTCTTCTTGCGCAGAGCAAACCAGAACCTGAAAGACTCACGGCTTTCTATCTATATCTTTCCTTGGGCGGCGCACTGGGCGGATTCTTTAATGTTTTCCTCTCCCCACTAATATTTAATGACATCATAGAATATCCTCTGGTTATGATAGCATCGCTTTTCCTAGTCTTGCCGGTTGCAAGAAAATCTTATTTCACCCGCGAATTTGCAGATAAGGCTTATTACATGCTTACTCTGATGATGATATTTTATATAACTTATACGGTGCTCAAGTTTTTCAATACCAGCATTGAAAATGCCCTGATTGAAATAGGCAAGAATATAATCGATGCGAAGACCATAAAAACTGATTCACGGAAAATTGTAGCCTTCATATTATTTTTATATGCTGTTTTTGTCTTGAGGAAACTCAAGGAATATCCGCATGCTTATATTTTAACCTTGGCGTTTGTTTTTCTAAGTACCCCATTCATAATAGCACCCTTATCAGACAAGGTTATATACAAGAGCCGGAATTTTTATGGCGCCTTGGAGGTGAGCCATAATAAAAGATTTTTATTTAACGTGCTTATGCACGGCACAACCATCCATGGACTACAAAGGCTTGAAAAAGATAAAAGGACCGACCCATCTTCATATTATAAAGTTTTTATAGGCATATTTAACAAGAAGGAGAAAGTTGCGGTTATAGGTCTTGGTACCGGAACTCTCGCCTGCACCGGCAAGAAAGGCAGTCATTTCACTTTTTATGATATCAATAAAGAGGTGTATAATATCGCAACCAACCCGAACCTTTTTACATTCCTAAGAGACTGTCCGGCAAAGAGCGAGGTTGTGATAGGTGATGGCAGGATAGAGATAAATAAAGTAAAAGATAAAACCTATGATGCCATAATAATAGATGCATTCTCTTCCGATTTTATACCTATACACCTATTGACTGATGAGGCGCTGGAAATATACCAGAGAAAAATAAAGCCTGATGGATTTGTGGCATTCCATGTGAGTAACCGATTCCTGAACTTAAACCCAGTGCTCAGGTCTTTAGGAAAACACAGGGGCATGATTGTTTTGGAAATACTCACAAAGAAGGGAGATTACAGCTTCAGGTCATCCTGGGTTTTAATGACAAGGAACCCAAAATTGGCCAAAAAGCTTGTTGATAAACATGAATGGCAGATGTTAAAGAGCAGAAAAAGCATAAGGTACTGGACAGATAATTATACTAATATATTTTCTGTGTTAAAATAAACGTATTCTAATGGTCAATTTCTACGTCGTTTTATCCCTTAAATTCCTCACGCACTGAATTTGTACGCTGCGGATTTAAGAAACAAAAATCCTTGAACTTGCCACATTATAATACGTTTCCTATAATGCGTTCCTTGGAATTAAGATTTTCAAAAGAATATGAAAAAGAAAGAAGTTAAATCATTTCAGGATCTAATCCTAGGGCTTCAAAATTTCTGGGCAGAGAAGGGGTGTGCCATTCTCCAGCCATATGATGTGGAAGTTGGGGCAGGAACATTCCACCCCGCAACACTGCTGCGCTGTTTGGGCCCAAAGACATGGAATGTTGCTTACGTGCAGCCATCAAGAAGGCCGAAAGACGGAAGATACGGTGAGAACCCGAACAGGTTACAACACTATTACCAGTTTCAGGTTATTCTCAAGCCTTCGCCAGATAATATTCAGGAATTATATTTGGAAAGCCTAAAAGCAATAGGCATTGACCCAAACCTGCATGATATACGCTTTGTAGAGGATGACTGGGAATCCCCAACACTAGGTGCTTGGGGGCTTGGCTGGGAAGTTTGGTGTGATGGCATGGAAGTAACGCAGTTTACCTATTTCCAGCAGGTAGGTGGCATTGAATGTAACCCCATTGCCGGTGAACTTACCTACGGATTAGAGCGCCTTGCCATGTATATCCTTGGTGTTGAGAATGTTTATGACCTTGACTGGAACGGCGTGAAAGGAGCAGGAAAACTTACATATGGGGATGTGTTCAAAGAGAATGAAAAAGAATTCTCTGCATACAACCTTGAATTCGCAAACCCTGAAATATTGCTGCGACATTTCGAGGATGCGGAAAAGGAATGTAATGCATTACTTGCAAAAAAATTACCACTGCCTGCTTACGACCAGTGCATAAAGGCAAGCCATAATTTCAATCTGCTTGATGCGCGCGGCGTTATAAGTGTTACCGAGCGTGCTGCATATATCGGCAGGGTGCGCACACTTGCAAAGGCATGCTGCGAAATGTGGGCGGAGAAAGAAAAAGTTTAGGAGAAAATATGTTACTGAAAATGTTAAAAGGAAAAGTTCACAGGGCAGTTGTTACAGAGGCTGACCTTAACTATGAAGGCTCGATTGGTATCGATGAGGATCTGATGGAGGCATCAGGCATTATCACTAATGAACATGTGGAAGTTTACAATATCACCAATGGAGCGCGCTTTACCACTTATGCGATTCCTTCCCCGCGTGGCTCTGGGCGTATTTTTATTTACGGTGCCGCCGCACATCTCGCCAAAAAAGGCCACCTGCTTATCATCTGTTCATATACATTCATGAAAGAGAGAAAGGCAAAAAACTGGCATCCGAAAGTTGTGCTGGTGGATAAGAAAAACAGGATTAAGAAAATAAAAGATGAGGAGACTGATGCTTAATGTCTGAACTTCTGCTCGAATTATTTTCTGAAGAAATTCCGGCACGTATGCAAAGGGATGCTGCTGCTAATTTAAAAACAGCGGCGACACAAAAACTAACCGCTGAGGGCTTTAGTTTTAAAACTCTTGAAACCTATGTAACTCCGCGGCGCCTGACACTGCTTGTTGAAGGCCTGCCTAAAAAACTTGAAAGCAAGACGGTTGAAAAACGTGGCCCGCGCATCAATGCACCGCAACAGGCGCTTGATGGTTTCTTGCGTTCTTCCGGTTTAAAACTTGAGCAGTTGGAGAAGCGCGGCGAGTTTTATTTCGCTGTAATAAATGAAGAAGGCAAAGAAACAATTGCGGCGTTGCCGAAAATAATTGAAGAGCTAATTGAAGGGATCACCTGGCCTAAATCGATGCGCTGGGGCGCAAGGCAGATTTCATGGGTGCGCCCATTGCAGAATATTTTATGCCTGTTTGATGGGCATGTGCTGAAAGTACGTTTCGGCCACCTTGAGGCAAATAATATAACGTATGGCCATCGCTTTCTTGCGCCGGCAGAAATAAAGATAAGTAATTTTAAGGATTATGAAGATAAGCTGCACGCTGCGCATGTGATGCTTGCATCAGAAAAACGGGCGGCTGCGATACTGCATAATGCAGAGAGTGTTGCCAAACAAAATAGCTATACACTGAAACATGATGAAAGATTGCTTGAAGAAGTTTCCGGGCTGGTTGAGTGGCCGGAAGTGTTGATGGGAACGATAGATTCACAGTTCATGCACCTGCCGCCGGAAGTGCTTTCTACCTCCATGCGCGCCCACCAGAAATATTTTTCCCTGCTGAAAAAAGGCGGCCAGATGGCGCCGAATTTCCTTCTTGTTTCCAACATGCGTGCTATGGATAAGGGAAAATTCATAATTGCTGGGAACGAACGAGTGCTCCGCGCGCGGCTTTCTGATGCAAAATTTTTCTTTGAACAGGATACAAAAGTAAAACTTGAAACATGGGTGGCGCCCCTAGGGAAAGTCACATTCCATGCAAAACTTGGAAGCTATCTTGATAAAGTAAAAAGAATTGTTGAACTGGCAAAATATATTGCGTCTTTTACAGGCGTTGATGTGAAGAAAGCTGAACGTGCAGCATATCTTTGCAAGGCTGATCTGCTTTCCGGAATGGTGGGTGAATTCCCTGAACTGCAAGGCATAATGGGTGGTTATTATGCCGAAAAATCAGGTGAGGATAAGGATGTATCTCACGCCATACGCGAGCATTATTACTATCCCGTTACTTATAACCATGATGGTGCGCCGACAAAAAACAAGCTGAGCATCACGGTGGCGATTGCAGATAAGATAGATACACTGGTCGGGATGTTTGCAGCAGGTGAGGAGCCAACAGGTTCAAAAGATCCCTTCGCGCTCCGCCGTGCGGCGCTAAGCATTATCGGGATGATTCTGGAAAATGAAATCCCGTTACCGATAAAACCACTAATACAAAAGGCGGGCGCAACAGGTGCTACCGGAGATAAAATTTACCAGTTCTTCATTGAACGCCTGAAACATCAACTGAAAGAAAAAATCCGCCATGATTATATTGATGCGGTTCTTTCCGGCGGAGATGATGATCTCTTAAAGCTTTACAAAAAAGCTGATGCACTTAAGAATTTTCTTGGTACTGATGATGGAAAAAATCTTGTTGCGGCATATAAACGTGCGGCAAACATAGTGGCAGCAGAAGAGAAAAAAGATAATACGAAATATGCAGGTGCACCTGATACAAAACTTCTGGAAGCTCAGGAAGAAAAAGAACTGCATGCAGGTTTTGTAAAACTTAAGGCGCCGATAGAATCAGCAATAAAATCTGAAAAATATGCAGAAGCCATGGCAGAACTTTCCAACTTGAGGAAACCGGTGGATTTATTTTTTGATAAGGTGATTGTGAACGCAGATAAACCGGAAATACGCAGGAACCGGCTTTATTCCCTTTCAGAACTAAGGCAGATAATGGACAGGATTGCGAACTTCAGTAAGATTGAGGGGTAATTAGGACTATCTACCTATCTCTAACCGGGGCCGATCTGGTAGGAGCTTTTGGTGCTGATGGTGACGATGAGTGTGCATCTTTGAATCCTTGCATTGCACCTTTAAAATCATTTCCTGACATGGCAGATTTTAGGTCATTAAAATCCTGCCTGATTTTAGAAGCTTTATCCTCTATCTCTCTATCACTATTCCCACTTAGTTCTCCATGTCTTTTATTTTTGTATTCTTTAAATTCTTTTTCATGAGCTACCGGATCTACACCTTTTTTCATTAGTTCATCAAAATCAGCCCTTATTCCGGCTTTTTTATTTTCAATCTCTTGATCGCTATTGCCCCTTAATTCTCCGTGCCGTAGCTTCTGATAATCTTTAAAATGATTTTCGTATTCATTTACATCTTGTCTTGCCATTTCAACTTGGCTTGGATGATTATGCTCATTAAATGTACGTCTTAAACGATCTTGAACATCAGGGTTAGCAAATTTTTTTGTATCATCTAATTCATTAACAGCAAACTCCCTGAATTTTCTTTCATTCTCAGCTGGGTCTACGCCTTTCTTCTTTAGATCTTTAAACTCATGTTCGAAGTAGATTGAATTTCGCATCATATACATATCTATGTCTATAGGTCTTCCTTCTGCTTCAATCAAAAGAGTTTGTTGCTTTTCTTTAACAAAAGCACGGTATTGATCTGAGTTTTGTTTTGCATTTTCTGCATCGGCACTATAAACCATAAAAATATCCTCTATTAATCTAAGTTAATTCTACGCCCCAATTGTTAAGAAACCGTTAAAACCACCCTCATTTTATTAAAAAAATAACACGATATATCAATAACTTATAAACATGTATCCAGGCACTATCCACCCTTGATAGTTTTACAGAAATTATTGGCTCATCACCCTTCATTCTTTCTAAAAGATACTAACTGATCTCGCTTGAGCCACGCGGGCGCGGGGTTACATTTACAGAACCTGATGGAGGGGTTCTTGCGCCACCTGTCCACTGGCCGGTTCCTACTGCTGGCTGCCCTTGTTGTTCACGCGGGTGAAGCGTATATATATCATCTATTTGTTTTTGTGCCCAGGCAATACCCCTTGTAACCCCGTGATTAGCAAATTGCCTGTTATATCCAACTGCCCAACCTATTTTTGCATCATCATTGACAGTCAAATTCTTCTTTCTTGCTTCATGCTCCTTAGCGGCCATGTATTCCCTAAAAGGAGAACCATCACCATACATAGCCTGTATATTTCCCGCCTCTTTTTGAGCATCGCCAAGGCTTAACATGTTGTTATATGTCCTTGCCCAACCTTTCCTTTGCTCATCATTCAAGCCTTTTCTCCCTAAGGATTTGAACTCAAGCTCCTTTGCTTCCATATATGCCTGGAATGGAGAATCCGGGCCGAATTTGGCATGGATTTTTTCTGCTTCCGAGGTTGCTTTACCTGCATCCCTTACATAAACTCTCCGCTGCGTATCTTCGGAATATGACAAGCCAACTTTTTCTGATTCAAGCCTTTTTGCGGCTAAATACTCATCCACTGTTATATTTGCCATGACCTATATCTCCTTAAAATTCCTTAATAATTATGCAGAATTCAGTATACAGATTTTGTATTAAAAAATGATTAATGGAATAAACGACTGTTTTTCAGCGTTTTATCCTAATTTCCCCCTTTTTTTGCTTGAATAAACCTGTATTTTATGTATTTTCCACACTCCTAATAAGGGGATTTTGATGACTAAATGGGTATATAGCTTTGGCGACGGTGCTGCTGACGGCAAAGGCGACATGAAAGAACTGCTCGGCGGCAAAGGCGCAAACCTTGCCGAAATGTGCTCGCTCGGCCTGCCGGTTCCCCCCGGCTTCACCATGACCACGGAAGTATGCACGGCATACTATAAAAATAATAAAAAATACCCGGAAGAATTAAAAGGGCAGGTAGAAGAAGCACTTAAAAAAATGGAAAAGAAGCTGGGCCTGGAATTCGGTAACGGCAATAAACCACTTCTGGTTTCTGTGCGCTCCGGCGCGCGTGCCTCCATGCCGGGGATGATGGATACGGTTTTAAATCTCGGCCTTAATGATCACACAGTTGCCGGGCTTTCCCGCATGACGAACAATGAAAGGTTTGCATTTGATTGCTATCGCCGTTTCATCCAGATGTATTCCGATGTAGTACTTGGTGTCGACCACTATCATTTCGAAGAATTACTTGAGCTGAAAAAACAGGATAAGGGAATTGAGCTTGATACCGACCTTACCGCAGAAGACCTGAAAGACCTGGTAAAACAATATAAACAAAAAGTGAAAGAAGAACTTGGCGCAGCTTTTCCTGAAGATGCCCATCAGCAATTATGGGGCGCCGCTGGCGCGGTTTTCGGTTCATGGATGAACCAGCGCGCGATAACTTACCGCAAGCTGCATGATATCCCTGAAAGCTGGGGCACAGCAGTAAATATACAGGCAATGGTGTTTGGAAACTTAAATGATAAAAGCGCAACCGGCGTTGCCTTCACGCGTGATCCTTCAACGGGAGAGAAAGTTTTCTACGGCGAATATCTGGTGAACGCGCAAGGTGAAGATGTGGTGGCAGGAATAAGGACACCGCAGCATATAACCATTGAGGCGAAAAAGAAAAATGGCTCCGACATGCCAGCCATGGAAGAAGTGATGCCTGCTATTTATAAGGAACTGGTCACCATCTACCAGAAACTGGAAAAACATTACAAGGACATGCAGGATATCGAGTTCACCGTACAGGATGGCAAACTGTGGATGCTGCAGACACGTAACGGCAAACGCACAGCTCCAGCCGCAATCAGGATTGCCGTTGAAATGGTGAAAGAAAAACTGATTACAAAAGAAGAAGCATTAAAACGTATCGATCCTCTCTCGCTCGATCAGCTTCTGCACCCAACCCTTGATCCGAAAGCGCAGAAAAAAATTATCGCGAAAGGTCTGCCGGCCTCCCCTGGCGCTGCTTCCGGCGCAGTAGTTTTTTCTGCCGAGGATGCAGAACATCAGGCGGGGACAGGTAAGAAAGTTATACTTGTTCGTATTGAGACCAGCCCTGAAGATATCCACGGCATGCATGCAGCGCAGGGAATCCTGACCGCACGTGGTGGCATGACCAGCCATGCAGCGGTGGTGGCTAGAGGTATGGGAAAATCATGTGTTTCCGGCTCTGGCGAAATACGCATAGATTATAAGGCAAAGAAATTTTCTGCATCAGGCGTTACAGTTGAGGAGGGTGATATAATCACCATAAATGGTTCAACCGGTGAAGTTATGCTTGGCTCCGTTCCAACTATCGAGCCAAAGCTTTCCGGGGATTTTGCGACGTTAATGGAATGGGCAGATGAGTACCGTGAACTAAAAGTGCGCACCAACGCGGAGACCCCGCTTGACGCCGCAACCGCAAGGAAATTTGGTGCTGAAGGCATTGGCCTTTGCCGTACTGAGCATATGTTCTTCGATGCAGAGCGCATTATAGCCGTGCGCGAAATGATTCTGGCTGATGAACCGGAAGCCCGTAAGAAGGCGATTAACAAACTGTTGCCGATGCAGCGGAAAGATTTTGTTGAACTGTTCAAGATAATGGCTGGATTCCCGGTGACCATACGTTTGCTTGACCCGCCACTGCATGAATTCCTGCCGCACACAGAAGAGGAAATGAAGGAAGTTGCAGTAGCTGCTGATGTTTCCCTAGAAGAAGTAAAAGCACGCTCCAGCGCTTTAAAAGAAATGAACCCGATGCTCGGCCATCGTGGCTGCCGCCTTGGTATTTCATACCCTGAGATTTATGAAATGCAGGTGCAGGCGATTTTTGAAGCAGTGGTTGAAGTTAGTAAATCTGGCGAAACCGTGCTGCCGGAAATCATGATTCCGCTTATCATGAACAAAAAGGAAATCCAGATTATGCATGAGCTGGTGACCAATGTTGCAAAACGTGTTGAGAAGGAAAAAGGTGCAAAACTGAAATACCTGTTCGGCACCATGATAGAATTGCCGCGTGCGGCACTGCGTGCTGGTGATATTGCCGAATACGCTGAATTCTTCAGCTTTGGCACTAACGATCTAACCCAGACAACACTTGGCATCTCACGTGATGATGCAGCATCTTTCCTGACCCCTTACATGCAAAAAGGGATTATTGAGAAAGACCCGTTTGTGACTTTGGATGAAGAAGGTGTGGGCGAACTTATTGCAACCGCGGCAGAGCGCGGCAGAAAAACAAGAAAAGATATCAAGCTTGGTATCTGCGGCGAACATGGTGGCAACCCGCAATCAATTAAATTCTGCCAGAAGACTGGCCTGAATTATGTTTCATGCTCACCATACCGTGTGCCTATTGCGAGGCTTTCTGCCGCACAAGCTGCTATCGAAAGTAAGACAGCTAAAAAAAAAGCTAAAGCCGCTTAGTTCTTAATCTTATCATTTTCTGCTTTGTCGTTAGTAAAATATTCGCAATGCCCATGTAGCTTATCTACACTACGCTTGCTCATCTTTTAACTCCTAGCATCAAATAGACAATATTAAGAACTATATCCTTATATATCAATAAGATAAAATTGTTAAAATGCCATATTCCTGTAACAAAACAGGCGTATAATTTTTCTTACGACTTACCTTCCTTTCTCTTGGATCAGGTTATGGTGCTTTTTAATAGCACTTCAAAAAAACCGCAGCGATCAGGGCTGTCAGCACCAGGGGGTGACTGACGCTGATTGATTCGGTTAAACCTGAACAAGTGAAAGTAAGGTGAGAAGTTCCCAGTAGGCCGGGATTCCGGGTCTACGAGGTTACTCAGATGTCTGGCGACGATACGTTCGTGATGGGCGGCGATGGCATGAAGCAGGTCCCTATGCCGTGGGAAACGCAGCCCCAGCCGGTGGCGGACACGGCGGACAACCTCCCCGAAGACGGCTTCGCCACCGAGGCGGAGTGCGCGGCGGCGATCGAGGCGCGCGGGATGGCCAGCTTCAAGCCCTACAAGGGCAGCAACGAGCGCTGGGTGCCCAAGAGCGATGACCCCGAGACGGGCGAACACCCGATTCTCTGAGTCAAGTCTCTGAGTTAATATATACCCGGGGGTAGCAAGTAAAACCTTGCACCTCCGGACTGAAAAACGAACCCCCAAAACAGCGATGTTTGGGGGTTTGTTATTTTAAAGGTATTTTCTTAATGTTTTTCCGGGTCACTCTGAGCCTTCGGCTCAACCTCTCGCACGTAATGGTTAATAAAATGGGTTTATTCCCATCATAAAGCCAGAAAAAGCCCTAAAAATCAGCAAAAAAGTCATAAATCTGTAAGATTTCAGAGGTATAATGTTAATAAGTCTTACCTCCCTCTCTTTTGGATCAGGTTACAGTGCAAACAAACAAGCACTGCAAAAATACCAAGGCGGAAAAAGTGCGAGCGCACTTTGCCAAGGTTAAACCTGAAACAAATGAAAGTTAGGTAAGACAATCTCGAGGAGACTGGCAATGACCAGCTTCAGTTTACGGGCCCTCCGGCCCAACGGCGATAATCTCATCGCCGAACTCGTCAAGGATGACGGGAGCGAGGCCGAGGTGGAGATGATGAACGCGGCCCACCTGCATCGCCCCGATGTCAAGCTCGACATCGAAGAGAACGGGTCGGAGGTGAAGCTCACGTTCACACCGTTCGATGGCGGCAAGCCCGTCATCTACACGGCGGAGCCGAACTTCGACTTCCCGACGCTCGACATCCCGGCTCCGAAGTGGGAAGAGCCGGCCGCCGACGCGGACAAGCAGAGCAGTTGATTAAGAACGACCCCGGCCCGAAAGGGCGCCCAACGGGGTCGTTCTGTTTTAAAGCTCTGGTAAAAAAAAACTCTCCATATAAAATCACCAAGATGAAAAATCTTTTCCGGACAAAAAAAGATGAAGCGTGGATTTATTTCCCGCTACTTATAATAATTATTGCCGCTGCATATATAAGAGTTTCAGGCCTTACGGAATATGACCTTAACCCCGACTCAATATGGGAGATAACACTTGCATTCGGGAACCCGCTGGATGCGCTGATAAAAAATTTTACCCGCTATAACCACCCGCCGCTAAACAGCATTTATGAAAGTGTGATGCTTTTAATTTCGCATGATGAATTATTCATGCGGATTATTCCGGTGATACCGGGGTTGATAGTGATACCGGTATTTTTCCTGCTCGGCAGGAAGATGTTTGGCAATGCCGCCGGATTTTTCATGGCATTCTTTGTTGCATTCTCATTTGCGGCAATAAATATCTCGGAAGTCTTCCGGCCTTATTCACTGATGCTGCTATTTGAAGCAGCAGCCCTTACTTTGCTGGTTGAATACGAAAAGGAGAAAGATGAAAAATACCTGAAATATTATTTTGCTGCCGCGTTTCTTACGGTTTTTACTAACTATGTACCGTGTTTTATTTTTGCTGCAATCGCAGCATATGGAAGTTTTAAAATACTTGAGGAAAATAAATTCCGATTTAAGAAAGAAACATTAAAGAAATTATTTTTCTGGATTGGGCCGCATCTGCTGATACTTTCTGCCTCTTTCCTCTATTTTTATCTGCAGAAAGGTTATGAATATTTTCCTTACCGTCCGGCGCTGCATGCCTGGGACAGCAAATCATACCCAGATAATTTAGCCGATCTTTTTTCCAGGATTTATGAGGTCTTTCAGTACCTGACTGTGCATGATACCAGCAGGATAATAACAGTAATATCAATAATCCTTTCAGGCTGGGGATTGGCTGCCGCCATAAAAAAGAATAAAGATATATTTTTTATCACGCTGATTTTCTTCACCATGTTTGCGGCAGTAGTTTTATTAAAACAATATCCGCTTTCGGCCAACCGCTACAGCTTCTTCATGCTACCGTTACTCCTTATCCTTATGACCTTAGGGTTTGATGATTTGCTGGAGAAAACAGCGAAGATTTTTAACATAAAAAAATCAGAAACAAGACTGAAATATTTTTCAGTAGTTGTGTTTCTTGCATTTTCACTGGCGGCATTAGTTTATGTGAATCACCATAATAAATTCCGGCTTATCTACAGCGAATTCCCGCTGACAAAACAGAAAAGGGCAGTGATGATGAATTCGCTGCTTAGCAAAGTGGCAAAAGGAGATATAGTTATAATGGATAATGTTATCTCATATTATGTTTCATATGAGACAACACTTAAAGACGCAGAGCTTTTTGCAAACGGAGTTGAGCGGATAAACTATCAGGGAGTTGATTTCTATTATACGCCGCTTGAAAGAAAATATTATTTTTTTGATATTCCGCAACTTGCAGAATTTTATAAAAAACTTTCCACGATAAGGGATATGAAAAAGGTTGGTAGGATATGGTATTTTTACCCGAACCCTATATGGCAGGTGCCTCTGGCAAGAGCCGCCAGCAGTAACAATACGCCATTT
The DNA here is from genome assembly GCA_964450945.1 of uncultured Rickettsiales bacterium. Taxonomy (GTDB): domain Bacteria; phylum Pseudomonadota; class Alphaproteobacteria; order Rickettsiales; family JABDBP01; genus CAYVHI01. Next base: position 9,183 of record CAYVHI010000007.1, on the reverse strand, counting down.
TACAAGATACGAGAGTATATTTCAGATGTTTACATAATGGAAGGCGGCAGCGCGGTTTATTTTTCAATCAACCCATTGGTATTAAAGATCCTGCACTGACAGCACAAAAAAAAGACATCTGTGAGAAATCCCGAGAGCTTTATTTTAAAGCCGCAGAAGAAGAATCATAAAAATTTTTATTTACCATATGACAGTGAAGCTGGTATCTATAAATATGAATTTATTTACTGGATATTATGTTCCTGAATTTTTCCCATAAATATAATAAATACGGTTCCAGCCTTAATAGCCAGGATTTATACAAGTTTGCCGCGCTGGTTATAATGACAATAGACCATATAGGGCATTTTTTATTTCCTGATTATGGTTGGCTAAGAGCGATTGGCCGCATAACATTTCCAGTGTGGTTCTTTTTAGCCGGATATTCAAAAAACCTGAATATAAAGAAAGATATAATCGTACTTGCAGCGCTTATGATTGTATTTAAAGCCGTACTTATTAAAACAATATTCCCGCTAAACGCACTCGTTACAATTATCCTTATAAGAGTTATCATAAAATTTTTTGATAAGAGAAAAATTAATATCAACGATAATTCAAGTGTTGCAAATGTACTTATTGTCTGCCTCTTTCTATCGGTTCCCACCCTTTATTTTTGCGAATATGGCACACAAGGGCTGCTTTATGGGTTCATGGGCTATATGGTAAGAAATACCTATGAAAAGAAAGTGGTACACTATGTTTTTATAATATCCACAGCGATTATCTTTCTTGTAATACAGACAGTAATATTCAAATTTAACGATTTGCAGAATATTTTTGTATGGCTGGGAACAGGATATTGTACATGGAAACTGAGTGGTTATAAAATTACTGAAATTAAATTTTTCTCTAAAATACAGATTGTTGAAAATATAATAAAGTTTTTCTCCCGCTATTCACTGTACTATTATTTTATTCACATAGTTATTCTGCAGTTGCTGGTAGGAAAGATTCTTTCTGATGAAAGATTTCTTTATTTCAAATGGCACTAAGTCTCAAGGCACGCTTGCGTGAATCTCTAAGGCTTCTATATGGGGCATTTCATCCCTTAAGGCATAATGAATCATCCTGTGGCGCTCAATTATTGTTGTCTCAAGAAAATCCCAGCTTTTTATATATACTTCAAAGTGGGTTTCTTCTTCATCACGCTTTTTTGCTCCCGCCGCATGTTTCTGATGATTCTCGGAAACATCGATAACTTCAAGCGTTGATGGCCTGAAAGCGCGTTCCAGCTTATCTATTATGCGATCAATACGTTTCATAGATTAATTATAATAACATATCTATTCAATAGGTTAAATATAGCAAATTTGTTTAAATGGCTATAAATTTGACCAACCAAACCTAAACCTTTATAAACTCAGGTGAAAAAAGGAAGATTGTGCGTAACCAAGATTATACATCTACATCATACCTTATAGGCAGGCTTACAAAAGAGCATATAGGCAAGCATAAAACGCGTTTGTTATTTGCTGTTGCATGTATGGTGATTGCCGCCGCCGCCACAGCAGCCAACGCATGGATGATGGAGCCGGTTTTGGACCAGATATTCCTGGAGAAAAATAAATCCATGCTGATCATGCTGCCGCTTGGAGTGCTTGGCCTTGCGATCATAAAGGCTGCGGCATCTTACGGCCAGACGCTTTATATGAAATATATCGGCCAGCGCATAATAACCGATATGCAGGTGAAACTTTATGAGCATCTGCTTTCCTGCGATATTGCCTATTTCCAGGAAAACTCCACCGGCAAACTGCTATCACGTTTTTCCAATGATATTGCTGTCATAAGGAAAAGTATTTCAACGATACTGACTAACGTCATCAAAGAGACCTTCACCTTGGTCTTCCTGGTTGGGCTTATGTTTTATAATAGTGTGACTCTGGCACTGGTTTCCTTCGCGGTATTCCCGCTCGCGGTATATCCGATGGTAAAACTTGGCAAGAAAATGCGCAGGGTGACTGATAAGACACAAGAACAACTTGCAGAATTCATTGCCACTCTTGATGATAGTTTTCAGGGTATTCGTGTGGTGAAGGCATACGGGCGGGAAAAATATGAAGTGGCGCGTGCCAGTGGATTTATCGAGAATGTTTTTCGGCTTTACATAAAAGCCGCGCGCATTGAATCGTTTTCTTCGCCGACAATGGAAATGCTTGCCGGATGTGCGGTTGCAGCAGTTATATGGTATGGCGGCTTCCAGGTGATAAACGGAGTTACCACCCCGGGTTCATTCTTTTCATTCATCACCGCGCTTATCATGGCCTACAAACCCATGAAGAGTCTATCAGGCACTAACACCAGCATCCAAGAAGGGCTTGCCTCAGTACGCCGGTTTTTTGCTGCCATGGATATCGTTCCAACCATTGCAGATAAACCTGGAGCAAAAGAACTGAAGATGAAAACTTCTGACATAGAGTTTGAAAAAGTTACATTTCACTACGCCCCTGAAAAAACTACCCTGCATGATATTTCCATTGTGGCACCTGCAGGAAAGAGAGTCGCGCTGGTTGGGGAATCGGGCAGTGGTAAAACCACTATAATGAACCTTATCCTGCGTTTCTATGATCCTATAAGCGGGCACATAAGCATAAGCGGAACAGATATAAAGAATGTTACTCTTTCATCGCTGCGCCAGCATATATCGCTTGTAAGTCAGGATACTTTTTTATTCGATGATTCGGTGCGAGCCAATGTCTCTTACGGCAAACCTGATGCAACAGAAGATGAAATAATAAACGCATGCATAGCCGCCGCCGCACATGATTTCATTGTTGAACTGCCACAAGGGTATGACACACTTATAGGTCAGCAGGGACTGCGGCTTTCCGGTGGACAGAGGCAGCGCCTTACTATAGCCCGCGCTATGTTAAAGAATGCACCGATACTGCTTCTTGATGAGGCTACATCATCGCTTGACCCGGTATCTGAACACCAGGTGCAGATGGCGCTCGATAGGCTGATGAAAGGCAGGACAACAGTTGTTATTGCCCACCGGCTTTCAACCATAGTGAATGCTGATATCATCTATGTACTCTCACATGGCAGGATTGCTGAGGCAGGCTCTCACCGCGATCTTCTGGCAAAGGGTGGGGAGTATAAAAAACTGTATGATAAGCAGTTCGGTACCATACAAGCTGTTTCTTAAGATTGATGAAATTACTAAAAAAAATACTGAAGTCGAAAACTGTACAATGGCTGCTGGTCAAGACTTGCGCTATCTATATAAAATTCTGTTTCTGTACTGCACGTTGGCAATATGTTGGCTTACAAGAATTTAAGGATTACAAAAATAAGAATCGGCCGATAATAATTGCTTTCTGGCATGGGCGGCTTTCCATGCTGATAAATTTTCAGAAATATGTAAATCAAACATCCATAATTATCTCACGCCATGGAGACGGCGAGTTCATCACACGGGTTGCTGATGAATTCAAACTAGGATCCATCAGAGGATCTTCCGCGCATAAGGGTAAGGAAAGGGGAGGAGCTGCGGCCATAAAAGAGACCATAGATGTAATCAGGGCAGGAAATAATGTGGGCATCACCCCAGATGGACCAAGGGGGCCACGTATGCGTGTTAGTGGGGCGATAACGGAAATCGCAAGAATTACCGGTGCGCCGATAGTGGCGATTACTTTCTCCGCCGCACCTTCAAAACGTTTCATGAGCTGGGACAGATTCATGTTCCCATTCCCATTCTCACGTGCGATTTTCATCGCATCTCCTCCCATACATATACCTAAAGACGCGAATGAAACAGAACTTGAAAAATATGGAAATCAGGTAGAAAATGCGCTGAACGAAACAACCCGTCTGGCAGATGAGAGAATGGGAATAATACCTACAGAACCGGAAAATAAAAGATAATGTTTTTATTATACAGATTCATCCTTTTCCTCTGGACTCCATTTATTTATATATACCTATACTTCCGTTACATAAAGGGAAAGGAAGACAAGGAAAGATTTAAAGAGCGGCTTGGTTATGCGAACCTGGCAAGGCCGCAGGGGAGATTATTCTGGTTCCACGCCGCAAGTGTTGGCGAGGTGAACTCCATACTGCCGCTTCTTGAAAAGATGCAGCAGGTTTATAAAAACGTAAACATCATGGTTACAACGGGAACGGTAACTTCAGCTAAGCTTGCTTCTGAAAGATTGCCGAAAGGATGTTTCCATCAGTATGTTCCGGTTGATATGCGGCATGCAGTGAAACGTTTTGTAAAATACTGGAAGCCGGAAGCTGCCTTCTGGGTTGAATCAGAGTTGTGGCCAAACCTGATAATGATGACAAAACATTCAGGTTGCACAATGATACTTATTAATGCCCGTATATCAGACCGTTCATATAAGAAATGGAAGCGCTGGAAACTGATGGCGCAAAGAATACTTTCTTGTTTTACATTGTGTATGCCGCAGACAGAAGAAGATGGGCTTCGCCTGCAGCACCTTGGTGCGCCGCATACATTATTCAAGGGTAACCTGAAAGCAGATGCAAGGCCGCTTCCCGCTGACCCAAAAGCATATTCCGATCTACTGAAGTATATGGGAGAAAGGCTGGTGTGGCTTGCCGCCAGCACTCATGAAGGTGAAGAGATTATAATTGCAGATATTCACAAGAAACTAAAACAGGCACATGAAAATATACTTACAATAATAGTGCCGCGCCACCCTGAACGGGGAACAAAAATAAGAAATGAGTTAAATAAGCTTAAGCTAAATATTTGCCAGCGCAGCATGAATGAGCCAGTTACCGGCCTTACCGACATTTATCTTGCCGATACGATGGGAGAACTTGGGTTGTTTTACCGCTTGAGTGAAGTTGTTTTCATGGGTGGCTCACTGGTGAAGCATGGGGGGCAGAACCCTCTGGAACCTGCGCGGCTTGAGTGTGCTATTATTACCGGTCCGCATTGTTTTAATTTTCAGAATATATACAGGGAAATGGAATCTGAGCAAGCAGCGCTGATAGTTGAAAATCAGGAAAAATTGGCTTTTGTTGTCTCCAAACTGTTTTTCGATTATGAATCAAGAAATAAACTTTCTGAAAAAGCATTTGCCTATATAGAAGCAAAGCGCGGTATTACCGATGCCTATATAAAGGAAATAAAACAGTATGTCAGTACAGCAGCTTAAAATAACATCCAAAGAACTTTTCAAGACAATACGCCGTGGCTTCAGGAAAATTTATTTCAGGAGAATGCCGCACTGGTGGCGTAAAAGTTCAACCCTTTGGTCAATCATGCCGGAAATAATGCTACCATTCTCGGTGATTTATTATTTGGTAAAAGTAATAAAAGAAAGAGGTGTTGTTCCAGAAAAACTTGCGGTTCCGGTTTTGTGTATAGGTAATTTTACGGCAGGTGGTGCCGGAAAAACCCCTGTTGTTATGGCAACAGGGAAAATGCTTTTAGGCAAAGGTAAAAAAATCGCATTTGTAAGCCGTGGCTATGGCGGAAATATTGAAGCGCCAACAAAGGTTGATCTTGCAAGGCACACAGCTTCTGAAGTTGGGGATGAGCCACTTATGCTTGCTAAGATCGCCCCATGTTTTATTGGTGCTGATAAACTTTCTGCTGCAAAAGCTGCCATAGCAGATGGCGCGGAAATATTGATACTGGACGATGGGTTGCAGAATAAATCAATTGTAAAAGATATTTCAATTGCGGTGGTGGATGGAGGTTTCGGGTTTGGTAATGGAATGGTTATCCCGGCAGGACCATTACGTGAGCCGGTAATAAAGAAATTAGGTGAAATACACGCGGTACTGATTATTGGAAAAGATGTAAATGATGTTACGAAGATGATAGAGAAAAAGCAGAAAAAAATAATTTCTGCTGAGCTTATTCCTGATGCCGCAAAAGTGGAAAAACTAAAAACACCACCGGAAAAGAAATATATAGCTTTTGCAGGTATTGCCATGCCTGATAAATTCTTTAAGACACTTGATGATATTAAGCTTAATTTGGTTGAGAGATATCCCTTTCCTGATCATTATAATTATAAGAACGAGGATCTTAAAACCTTATCTGAAGAGGCAAAGCAGGAACAGGCAACGCTTATAACTACAGAGAAAGATGAAACCCGGTTGCCTCAGGATATAAAAGCTTCTGTAGAGATCTTGCCGGTTACCCTTCAATTTAAAAGACAAGAAGAAATAGAGAGTCTTCTTGAGAAAATAACCAGAGCATGAATAATATCCGCTATATATTTGAATATATTTTATTCCTTGCGTTTTTTTACCTATTTAAAGTTCTGGGTCTTGACCGAGCTTCTGATTTGGGCAGCTTTATTGGCAGAATTTTTGGTCCATGGCTGAAAGTGCATTCAGTGGCGGTAAGGAACCTTGCTAAGGCAATGCCGGAAATCTCCGAAGATAAACGTGAAGATATTTTAGAAAAGATGTGGGATAATTTAGGTCGCTATGTTGGTGAATTCCCGCACCTGCTGGAACTTACCGGTGATGAATTTAAAAAAAGAGTGGAGGTTGAGGGGGTTGAATATATTCATGAAATGAAAAATAGCGGTAATGGAGCTATTTTTATCTCCGGCCATTTTGCCAATTGGGAAATTACGCCAAAGGTAGCTTATGAAAATGATAGTCCCCTGGTTCTTGTTTACCGGCCGGCCAATAATGATTTAGTGAATGATTTTATTATCAGGCAGCGTAAAAAAAGCCATGACAGGATGTTTATAAAAGGCACTGAGGCGGCACGTGCTGTAGTGCAAGAGCTTAAACACAAGCGCTCGGTAGGGATGTTGGTTGATCAGAAAATGAATGAAGGTTTGAAGTTAAAATTCTTTGGCCGTGATGCTATGACTGCGCAGGCTGCGGCCCAGTTTGCCATTAAGTTTGGATGCCCTGTTATACCTGCTGTGACTTACCGGAAAAAAGGCGCTAATTTTAAAGTAAAAGTTTTTCCGCCACTAGAAATTAGAAAAAGTGGGGATGAAAAAGAAGATATAAAAAACGCTATGCAGCAGATTAATGATTTGCTTGAGTCATGGGTGCGCGAGAAGCCGGAGGATTGGTTCTGGGTGCATAATCGCTGGGTTGAATGAAATGCCTTCATCACACCAGCTAAACTAAAATAGAGAGTTTTGGTCTGAACTAGAGCTTTTTTTCTTCGATTTTTTTGCCGTTCCATCCACAACCGCTTTCTTGCTGCCGTCTTTAAGTTGTATTGAGACGGTACCAGAAAGGTTGACGGTGGAGGTTATAGGCTTATTGTTGTTATCCCAGATTAATGCGAAGCCGCGCTCCAATACTTTCTCATAATGGAAGCTATCAAGAAGTCTTGCCAGACCTTTAAGTTTTGTTTCATCATTTTTTATCATGTTACTGATGTGCATGGGCGAGAGGGCGGCAATAAGTGTTAAAAGTTTTTCACGCTTTCTTTCAAGTAAAACAGGTATTGCCTGAACAAGGCGTTCAGAAAAATCATCAAGTTTCTGAGTCATGTTCTCTAACATCTGGCGTGGGCTTAGGAGTGCAGCAGCTGCGGCTTTAAGGTGGGTTTTTAGTTCTTCGATATAACGCATGATGCCGGTAAACATGCGTTTTTCTACCTCCATCAAACCTTCAAGAAGCTCTGAGCGCACCGGGGTTGCAATCTCTGCTGCTGCTGTTGGCGTTGGTGCTCGCATATCTGAGGCAAAATCAATAAGTGTTGTGTCGGTTTCATGGCCGACGGCAGATATAAGTGGAATCTTTGAACGGGCTGCAGCGCGCACAACAATCTCTTCATTGAATGTCCACAAATCCTCTATCGACCCGCCACCGCGGGCAACAATTATAACATCAGGCTTTCTTATGTTATCGGGCAAATTATTGAACCCATCTATCGCCTCTGTCACCTGCTCTGCTGCACCCTCACCCTGCACGGCAACCGGCCAGAGAATGACATGAACGGGGAACCTATCTTCCAAACGGTGTAATATATCTTTTATTACTGCTCCGGTTGGTGAGGTGATAACCCCAATGCAGGAAGGAAATGATGGTAAAGCCTTCTTGCGCGCCTCATCAAACAAACCTTCCTTCATCAATTGCTGTTTTCTTTTTTCGAGGAGCGCCATCAAGGCACCAAGTCCTGCGACTTCAACACTCTCTACAACGAGCTGGTAATTCGAACGGCCAGGGAAAGTGCTGATTCGCCCTGTGCATATCATCTCAACACCATCTGCTAGTTCCTTCTTATATGTGGCAGAGCTGCCCCGCCAGGCCACACAGTTAAGCACTGATTTTTCATCCTTTAATGAAAAATAAAGATGGCCGGAGGTGTGGCGTTTGAACCCGGAAATCTCACCGCGCACCCGCACATGAGAAAAGGTTCCCTCCATAGTGTTTTTTATGGCAAACGAAATCTCCGAAACCGAGAATTCCGGCTGGTTGCTGCCATGCTGTAATGCTTCTAAATCTCTCATTGTCATTTCTTGATATATTGGTATTTTACTAGTCCTCTAATATAGGAAAGTCTATGAATATTTTGGTGATAGGCGGTGGCGGCAGGGAACACGCACTTTGCTTTGCCCTTAGAAAATCTAAAAAAACCGAGAGGCTTTACTGTCTTCCTGGTAATGCCGGTATTGCTGAAGTTGCTGAATGCGTTGATCTTGGTCCACTAAATAATTCAGATAAAGCAATAGCAAAATTTTGTAATGAAAAAGGTATAAGGCTAGTTGTTGTTGGGCCAGAAGCTCCTTTAGTTAATGGTTTAGTTGATTACTTAGAAGATAATACATCAATAAGAGTTTTTGGTCCTCGTTCTGATGCTGCTGAACTTGAAGGCTCAAAAAAATTCATGAAGGATATCGCCAGCAAATATGGTATCCCGACAGCTGAATATAAATCATTCACGGATGCTGGCTCGGCAAAAAAATTCATCAGAGAATTCGGAAAAAGGGTTGTTGTAAAGGCATCAGGCTTAGCCGCTGGAAAAGGTGTATTGATACCTGAAACGACTGATGAAGCAATAAAAGCAGTTGATGACGCGATGAATAATTTCGGCGAGGCCGGAAAAACAATCGTAGTGGAAGAATTCATGGAAGGTGAAGAGGCAAGCTTCTTTGCTATATGTGATGGTAAAGATGCGATAGCATTTGGCTCAGCCCAAGACCACAAAAGGGTTGGTGATGGTGATAC
>CAYVHI010000006.1:28310-55156 GCA_964450945.1 uncultured Rickettsiales bacterium | reverse complement strand
TGACCGGGTGCTCCGGCTTCTTATGGAAGGGGTTGCCCCAAAAAAAATACTTTGCATAACATTCACCAAAGCCGCCGCCGCAGAAATTGAAAACCGCATACGAGAGATCTTAAGCGATTGGGTGATTTCAGATGTAGAAAAAATCCGCGCCAGCCTTAATAGTCTCGGCATCAGCGACTTGAGTGAAGATAAATGTAATTTTGCCAGGCAACTCTTTGCAAGGGTTATAGACGCGCATGACTCAATAAGAGTTCATACCATACACGGTTTCTGCCAGTCACTCATTAGCCAGTTTCCGTTGGAGGCAGGCATTAACCCGCGCTCTAAAGTAATAGATAGCCAGACTTCAAAGGAATTGATGGAGGAAGCGCGTATGCGCCTTTTATCAATGAATGATGATGGAAAATATAAAGGCCTTGCAAAAGCATTGGTGAAAGTTGCCGTTAATACGCATGATGAATCTTTCGCAGACATATTGAATGAAGCAGTAGATGATAGGACAAAATTCACAAATTTCTTTAAGCAATCAAATGGAAAAGAAAACCTTATAAAGCGACTGTATGACTTCCTGAATACCCCGCAAAAAACTACAAAAGAACATATAATAAACAGGATAAACTCTGAGGCTGATGAACAGGCGATGCATAAGGCGTATGAGGTTCTAAGCACAGGCAGTATAAGAGAAAAAGATAATGCTGAAGCATTGGCCGCGTGGCTTAATTTTCCACAACAAAGGAAGGATACCTTCTATAAATATCTGGAGATATTTTTTACTACGGAAGGAGAAAAAAAATCTGAAATAAGCCTTATCACAAAGACTTCCGCAAAAAAGTTCCCAGATATATTGGAAACTCTTCTAAAAGAACAAAGCCGCCTTGATGATTTATACGACAAATTAAAGAATTGTGAAGTTGCAGAACAAACCGAAGCCTTGATAAATGTGTGTGAAGCGCTGTTTTTTATATATAACGACATGAAAAAAACAAGCAGCCTTCTTGATTATGAAGACCTTATTGTTTTGGCAAAAAAATTACTTGATGATCCAGGCATAGGACCATGGATAATGTATAAGCTTGATGGGGGAATTGACCACATACTCCTTGATGAGGCGCAGGATACAAGTGAGGAACAATGGAGCATAATAGAATCTATATTCTCTGAGTTTTTTGCTGGATATGGCAGTGACGAAAAATTTTCAAAATCTCTCTTTGTTGTAGGTGATGAAAAGCAATCTATCTTCAGCTTCCAGGGCGCGGACCACAAACTTTTCGATAAAGTAAGGAAAAACCTTCACTCTAGGGCCAAAGCATCAGAAAGGAAATGGGAGGGTGTTTCATTATCGGTTTCCTATCGTTCGACTGAACCTGTGCTAAAGGTTGTAGATAAAGTATTTTCTTCTGAAAAATTAAAAAAATCTATTTCCAACAATCAGGAAGCAATAATGCATGAGGCGTGGCGAAAAGGAGAGCCAGGCATTGTAGAATTATGGCCTCTTGTAAAAACTGCCGATAAAAATGAAAAGAAAGAAGAATGGCTTATTCCTGAAAAGAATTTTATGCCGGAAAGTTCTAAAAACATCCTGGCCGAAACCATTGCAGAAAAAGTATCATCATGGATAAAGGGAGGAAAAAAGATTGTCTCACTCGAAAAGGAAATAAGGAAAATAAGGCCTAGAGATATAATGATACTGGTTAGGAAGCGGGATGAATTCATAGATTATCTTACTCGGGCATTTAAGGCGCGCGGCATACAGGTTTCAGGTGCTGATAGAATGTTGATAACAAAGCACATAGCGGTGATGGATATGATGGCCATTGGCGATTTTGTCTTACTTCCCGAAGATGACCTTACCCTTGCTACCATATTAAAGTGCCCACTATTTGGTTTCAGCGAAGATGATATATTCTCTCTTGCACATAACAGGGGGGAAGTGAGCCTTTGGGATATTCTAAAAACAAGGAGAGCAGAAAAAAAACTCTATACCGAAGCCTACAATGTTTTGAGTGATTTGCTTTCAATTGTTGATTATAAGAAACCTTACGAGTTTTTTTCCTATATCCTTGAAAACACTGGCGGCTGGAAAAAAATGATGACAAGGCTTGGCCTTCAGGCAGAAGAACCGCTAAAGGAATTTTTGAACCTTACAATAATCTATGAGCGTACCCACGCATCATCCATGCAGGGGTTCCTTTACTGGCTGCGCGCTGGTGATATAGAAGTAAAGCGTGATCTTGAGCAGGATAATGATGAGGTAAAGATCATGACTGTCCACGCCTCAAAAGGTTTGCAGGCGGCAGTGGTTTTTGTTGCAGATACAACAAGCATTCCTTCGAATAAGGATAGAATATTGTGGACTGAAGATAATATTCCCATATGGATGCCAGTGAAAAGTGAATTTAGCCGAATCTGTAACCAGATTTATGAAAAGAAGGACAGGGAAATAAAAGATGAATATATGAGGCTGCTATACGTTGCCATGACCAGGGCTGCAAATGAACTTTATATATGTGGCTGGGAAAATAAGAAAAACCGTAAAGGTGAATCTTGGTATAAAATTGTAAGTGAGGCGATGACTGATATTGCAGAGCCATTCGAATTTTCTTTCCAATCAAAATCTGAAAATATTATCGGGGGTGAAAAAGGATTACGCTTGGCAAATTTTGACTTAAAAGAGCTGCACCTGAAGATCTCTTCAGAAAATACACAGAATGAAAAAGTATCCATTCCTGATTATTTATTGAGGCCAATGGAGCCTGAAAAGCAAGTTGAAAAACCGATTAAGCCATCACAGATTGCAGACGATATGGCTGTTAATAATGCTTCCGTTATTGAAGGAGTTTTTGAAAAGGGACGTGTTATACATAAGCTATTGCAGCATATTCCTGATATCCAGGAAAATAAAAGGAAGGAAACAATAGAAAAGTTCCTGAAGCGTTCCGGAGCATTGTTTAGTGAAGAAGAAAAAATCAATACAGTCGAAAAAATATTAAAACTTCTGGAACACCCACAATATAAAAAGTTCTTTTCTCCTGAATCTAAGGCAGAAGTGGCGGTTACAGGAAAAATAGGTGAAACAACTGTCTCGGGGCAGATTGATAGGATTAGTATCGAAAATGATAAGGTCTATGTTATTGATTATAAAACCAACAAAAATCCGCCTGAATCTGAAGCCACAATACCTGTTCCATATTTGCACCAGATGGCATGCTACAGAGATCTTTTAAAGAGTATTTACCCAGAAAAAACAGTTGTTTGCGGGATTTTGTGGATAGAGAACCTGAAGCTGACTCAACTATCTGATGAACTGCTGGAAAAATATGGAATTATGCCTAACCTCTTGACTACATAAAGGTTGCACCCTACATAATAGATATAAGAAATAAACATGAGGTAGAAAATTATGGCAAACGAAACAACAGATAATAATTTTAAGAAAGATGTCCTTGAATCAAGTGATCCTGTACTGGTAGATTTCTGGGCGGAGTGGTGTGGGCCTTGCCGTCAGCTTATGCCTCTGGTTGAGCAGCTTTCTGGTGATATGGCTGGGAAATTAAAGGTTGTTAAGGTTAATATTGATAAGAACCCGGAAACACCTCAGCAATATGGTGTAAGAGGGATTCCAACATTAATAATATTTAAAGATGGAAAACCGGCGGCTACAAAAGTTGGCTCCATGCCAAAGAGCAGCCTTTATGAATGGGTTGAATCTGTTCTAGCAGCTTAAGAAAGCGCTAAGATTTAATAATCTTATAGATTAATCCCGAGGGACTATCTTTTTAACCTCTTTTTCAACAATCTGCTGAACAATTATAGGCAAGTTTTTATTTAGCCAATCAGCAATCATTGGTTTAAGAGATTCAACTACAAGATCTTCTAATGTTTGACCTGAGCGCAATGTAGGAGACTCCACTTTTGGTTTAGGAATAGAATTCATAAGGCCTTGAAGCGATTCCATCGCATTCTTTGCAATTTCTTGTGAAATAAGTTCAGCAGACTTGGCAGCTTCTTTCTGTTGTGGCATAGGTTTTACCTCTGGCTTTGGTGGAGGTGGAGGAGGTGGCGGCACCTCAATAGGTTTTATTGCCTCAGGTGCTGGTGGTGGAGCAGCAGGCTCTGGCTCAGGAGCTGGAGGAGGAGGTGGTGGAGTTGCAGCAGCAGGAGATGGTGGAGCAGATTGACCCAATGCAGCATCAATACTACTCAAGACATCATTATTTTGAGGAGCAGCAGGAGTGGCTTCAGGTGCGGGAGCTTCTGCTTGCTGGGTAACAGGAGGTGGAGCAGCAGTTGCATCAGCAGGTTGGGCTGCAGAAGTTTCATCAGGAATTCTGTCTGTAAGCTCTAATACATCCTCTGATGGTGCTTCACCATTTTTTACGGGTTCATCTCCTGAAATGATATTTTTTATAGATTTCAGGATATTCTCCATTGATTCACTTTGATTTTCTTTAACTTCCCCTTGCGTATTCACAAGTAACCTTTTTCTCTAGAAATTTTTATAACTAGCGCAGCATAGCAAAGAAAAATCAGAGATACAACTGGGAATAATGAACAAAAATTGGTGCTATCAATTAAACCCAATAGGTTTATAACGCACATTCTTAAAGTTTTCTTCAGGATCAAATAACTTTACGGGAAGCCCTATATCTTTTGCAGTTAATGTGCCTAGAAAAAATTTTAGGTTATATAATGCCACAATCTCATTTCTCTGAGAATTAACTAGGTTGACCTTGGCAGAAAATAATTCCTGTTCTGCATCAAGAACATCAAGAACTGTTCTTGCTCCGACTTCTGCTTCCTGCTTCACTCCGTTAAGAGCAACAGTTGCTGCCTGAACAGCCTGCTGGTTGGATATAATGCTTGAACGGGAAGTTACGATATCTTCCCATGCTTTTATAACACTTTCTCTTATGCGATTTGTGGTTTGTGATGTTGTATATTTAAGATTCTGCTGAATATTCTTTGCCTCACGTACGCGTGAATATTCAGCGCCAGACTGATATAAAGGCACTGTTAAATTAAGGGTTAGACTATCGCTGTCCGTAATATCTCCGCTAAATACCTGGCGATCTTCACGCTTAGTCATGTTGCCCCTTAAGCTTAAATCAGGAAGTAGAGCAGAGTAAGCTATATCTACCTCATCTCCTGCAGCATTTTCCTGAGATTTTCTTGAGCGCAAATCAGGATTGTTGACTAAAGCAATTTCTATAGCCTCTCTCAGAGTTTTTGGTACATTTACATTATTTGTTGGTATGGCAAATTTATCCGGGGATGGAGCGAGGCGTTCATTTTGCTCGCCGATATTCTTAAGATACTGGGCAAGAGATGCTGTTAGCTGGCCACGAGCGCGTATGGTATCTGAAATGGCCCGCGCATATCTTGCTTCTGACTGTGCCACATCCGTTTTTGTTGTTTCACCAAGCCTGAAACGGTCTTTCGTAGATTGCAACTGCTCTTTTAGAACAAGTTCATTATGTTTGCTCAACTCAAGAATCTGGTAATCTTTAACCACATCCATATGAGAGGTTACTGCCAAATTTAAGATTTCCTGTTCAACAAAGCGTAAGTCTTCCCTAGAGGAATCAACAAGGTTATAAGCCTTTTTTGTTCTTGCATATGATTCCCCGCCATTAAATACAGGCTGAACAACATTTAACTGTTTGGTATTTAAAGTATCGTAAGTTTCTCCCCCTCTGTTAAATAGGCTGCCGGAGGTTTTATCCCTAGTTCTCCCATAATCAACCCCTACAGACACTTCAGGCAACCAGCCAGAATAAGCTTGAGGTACAAGCTCATCCCTTGCCATAAGCTCTTTCTGTTTTGCAAGAAATTTAGGGTTGTTGTTATAAGCTGAAACAAGAGTGTCAGTAAGGGTTACTGCATGCGCTTCAGAACAAATAAATAGCAATGTAATTAAAAATACTTTTTTCATATAAAAACTTAAGGAGCCTTATACAACTAACTTGTTAATTTATCAAGTTTTAACAGAAGGGCTATGCTGCAGCAAATAGCTTTGACTCATCCTTGAATGATTTAAATTCTAATGCATTGCCGCTTGGATCAAGGAAGAACATTGTAGCCTGTTCGCCGACTTTTCCTTTAAAGCGGATATGTGGTTCAATAATAAAATTTATTTTTTTGTTTTTTAGCTCTTCACTTAATTTGTGCCATGCATCCCACGGCAGTATTGCCCCAAAATGGCGGACTGGAACCTGATCTCCATCAACTGGATTTGTTCTGGCTTTTGCTGCTTCTTCAGGGGAGAGATGAGCAGAAATCTGATGACCAAAAAAATCAAAATCAACCCATTTTTCACTGCTTCTTCCCTCGCTGCAACCAAGCAAATCTATATAGAAGTGACGTGTTTCATCAAGGTTCTTAACTGGGAAAGCTAAGTGGAATCTTGGATAGCTCATTGTTCCGATATATCCTTTACTGCTTCTAAAACTTCTTTTGAATGATTTTCAACTTTAACTTTCGGCCAGATTTTTTTTATCTTACCATTTTTATCAACGAGAAAAGTTGTGCGTTCAATCCCCATATATTTTTTTCCATACATGCTTTTTTCCACCCAAACACCATAAGCTTCAGTTATGGTTCCAGTTTCATCTGATACAAGCGGGAATTCCAGGCAATACTTAGCTTTGAATTTATCATGGCTCTCTACATCGTCACGCGAGATTCCGATGATTTCAGTTTTAAGGTTTTTAAATTCCTTAAGATCTGAGTTAAAATCTTTTGCTTCAATGGTGCAGCCAGGAGTATCATCCTTAGGGTAGAAATATATAACTGCGTTTTTCTTATTACGGAGTGTAGAAAGCGTAAATTCTTTGCCGCCATCAGTCATAGCAGTAAAATCTGGTGCAAAATCATTTATCTTTAAATTGCGCTCTTCATTCTTTGCTGTCTGGCTCATAAACTACCTCCGCCAATGATTTCTTCGAAGCATTTATGCACATTCTGTTCATGATTAACAAGGGTTTTCTTAAATTCTTCATAGTGCAAACCCTCTATATCACTATCATTCAATATATTAGAGAGGGCAATACGCATGCCTTTTGTAATTGTTTCTTCTTTAGGGGTAATGTTTGCAATAAGCCTTATAATTGACTGTGTCTTCAGAAGGAAAATTGCCGCTTTCTTCAAAATCTTATTCTGTTCTTTACTTATAAGACCAAAATGATCAATTTTATCAAGTGCTGAATGTATGTTTCCATCTATGATATCAGGAAAATCAGAGGCATTGAGTAATTGCAGATACTGGATAATAAACTCAAGATCAATAAGCCCGCCCCTAACATATTTTATATCGAGATGATTTTTTGTTGAGTGTTCTGAATCAATTTTTTCCCTCATCTCACGTATGGCCTTTGACAGCTCAGCCTTATCCCTACGCTTTCTTAGCTTTTCTATAATAGTTTCTTTTAACTTTACATTGAGGCCATCACTTCCTGTTATTATGCGGGCTCTTGTAAGTGCCATGAATTCCCATATCCAAGCTGAACTTTCGTAATAATGGTCAAAAGCCTTAAGGCTAGCAGCAATAGGGCCATCGTTACCAGAAGGCCTAAGCCTTATATCAATCTCGTATAGTTTTCCCTCAGGTGTAAGGGATGTAATGGCTGTGATGAACCTGCGGCTTAGCCTTAGGAAATATTCATTAACGGTCAGAGGTGTTTTACCATCTGACATTGTGCTGGAACTTTCTTCCACATCATAGACAAACACAAGATCAAGATCTGAATTGAATGTTAATTCCTTGCCGCCAAGTTTTCCCATAGCTATAATTGAAAATGAACTGCCAGGAACCCGGCCGTGCTTTTCACTGAAATCTTTCTCTATTTCCTTAAATAATGTTGTAAGAACACTATCTGCGATGTTTGAAAGATGAAGTGAGGCTTCCTCGGAAGATATTTTGTTTTTTAACAGCTGTACACCAGCGCGGAACTGCCGGTCTTGCGTCCATCTGCGTGTAATATCGAGAACATCCTGTAGGTCACGCGCCTGTGCCAGATTTATTTCCAGTTTTTCTTTTAGCTCCTCCCTGTCAGGAATATTAAGATAGAATTCTGGCGATAATACATAATCAAGAAGTGCTGGCTTACGGCATAATCTATCAGCTAAATACTCATATCTTCCCATTATTTCTGCTATAAGTTCAAGCAAATGCGGATTTGAATAAAACAAAGAGAAAATCTGCAGGCCATCAGGGAGGCGGGTCAGAAATTCATCAAATTTTGCAAAGGCAGCATCTGGGTTAACTGTTTTTGAAAAGGAACTTAATATTGCTGGTGTTAATTCTGTTATAAGCTCCCTTGCACGCTTTGTTCTGGTGACCTTCCTTCTTCCATGGTGCCAGCCACGTATGGTTTCAGAAATTATAGTTGGGTCCTTAAAGCCAAGTTTTTTAATTGTTTCAAGCGTTTCGGGGTCATTCTCCGTTCCAGTAAATACAAGGCTTCCCTGAGCTTCTGTTGAGACGCTGGCAAGAGAAGGCGAGGTATTAAAAAGATCAGAATAATGCTTCTGAACCATTGCCAGAGTTGAGGATAATTCCTTCTTGAATTCCTGAACGGAAGGAGAGCCAAAGAATAAAGAGAATTTTTCTAAATCATGCTCATTTGCAGGCAAAGAATGTGTTTGGTGATCGCTAATCATCTGGAGGCGGTGCTCTATTTTTCTGTAATAATGATATGCTGAAATCATTTCATCGCATGTGGAAGGAGGAATTTTTTCGATTTTGGCTAGAATCTTCATTGCATCACAGGTTGCCTGTTTCCTAAGCTCAGGCTCCCTGCCGCCCCAGATTAACTGCTGCGTCTGAACAAAGAATTCAATTTCCCTTATACCGCCATGCCCAAGCTTTATATTATAGTTGTATAATTCCTGAGATGAGTTGCTATGCTTGTTATCAATCTGCCGCTTGATTGACTGAATATCCTCAATGGCAGCAAAATCTAAGTTTTTACGCCATACATAAGGCCTGAGGTAATCGAGAAACCTTTTTCCTGTTTCTATATCCCCAGCTACTGGACGGGCTTTTATCATTGCGGCCCTTTCCCAATTTTGGCCGACACTTTCGTAATATATCTCTGCCGCCCTGACAGACATCGCAGGGGGGGTAGAGGCTGGGTCTGGCCTTAAGCGTAGATCAATCCTGAAAACATAACCGTCCCTGGTCCTATCATGCATTATGCGGGTAAAATCCTGCACAAGCCGGTTAAAGAAGTATTGTGCGTTGTTTTCTCCGGTATATTGGACTTTTTCGCTGTCAAAGAAGAAGACTATGTCTATATCGCTTGAATAATTTAATTCGTATGCGCCAAGCTTTCCCATCGCAATAATTGTAAGGCCAGAATTTATTCCCGGATTATTTTCATCAATTTTGATTTCGTTGAATCTTGCGGCTCTGTATAAAAGAAAATTCACGGCCTCATTTACGGAAACCTCTGCTAAAATAGAAAGGCTCTTGGTGATTTTTTCAAGTGGCCAAATATCAAGAATATCTGTTATTGCAATAAGAAGAGAAGCCTTGCTTTTTGCAATTCTTAAGTTGGACATTATATCATCAAAACCATCGTATTTCTTATATTTTCCGGATATGCTGCCTATAATTTCTGAAAACGCAGCATCAGCTCCTTGTTCATAAATTTGCTTTAGTACAGAGGTATATTTTAAGATGCCCTGAGTCAGGAATGGGCTATTCTCAAAAATTATATCGATAAATTTCTCTTTCTGTTTTTGCTGCAAAAAAGACTCAACAAAGGCTTTTAATGATAGATCCTGGCTTCGCCCAAGTGATTCAAGCCATTGCTCACGCTTGGCGGTGGCAGTTTGTTTTGATTGCAAGTCTCTAAAAGTATTTATTTTTTGAAAAATATCCATTTATTCTATATAGACAGAGATAACCTAAAGACAAAGATATACAAAATATACAAAAAGCCAGCAAGATAGCATTGAAAAAAATTGTAAAAATATTTTATAGAGTTCTAATAATAGCCTTATTTATTGCCTGCGTCTCTATGGCAGGGATTTTTTACTGGCTCACCTCTGCACCACGTTCACTTCCTTATATTTCTTCATACATAGAAGATACAGTTAAGCACCTTGATACAGGTTATCAGGTTAAGGTTGAGAACAGTATTGCAAAATGGTCTGGCTGGAAGAGCCCTTTAGTACTTAGCGTCTCTGATGTAATGGTTATTGATAAAGAAGGTAAGAATATTGCAACATTTCCTGAAATGAAGTTTCGTATAAGTCCTATGGCACTTCTCTTTGGGAAACTTAGATTCAAGGACATAGTTATTTTAAATGCAAAAATTGATCTAATAGAGATTAAAACCCAGGAAGGGGGGGAGAACAGCGAAATAGATATATTGTCTCACTTGAAAGAGATAATGCATGACCTTGTAAAGAAGAAGTCTGCACCATTCCGAAGTATAGAAATTATCAATGCTGAATTTAGCGTTCACTATGAAAATAAAGATCTATTGTGGAAAATCAACAGCGCCAAAGCGGCTTTTTATAGAGTAAGAAGGACGGTTGAACTTCATACTACTGTATTAGGTGATTTTGCCGGAAAGAAAGCATCAATCAAGTCTGTAACTTCTTTCGGGGCAGGGGATAACATTAAAACCTTAATTAATTTTGAGGGAATAAAACTATCTGCGCTTAACTACATTATTCCTGCATATAAGAAATATAACTATCTGACCATGAATGTTGATGGAAATATAGAAATTAATATTAATTCTGATTTTACGACACAAAATATAAAATATATGCTGTCTTCAGCAGATGATTCGGGAAAACTTTTAATACCTGAGCTTTTCAGCAATAATTTTTCTATAAAAAACTTTTCCTGCTCAGGCAATATTTCAGATAACTTTACTTCTTTTGTTATTGAAGATCTGCTTGTTGATACAGATGGACCAAGCCTTAAAGGCTATAATATCAATATAAATTATCCAAGCCTTGATAAAGCCTCAATCAAAGGAAGGTTAGAACTTGAGAATATGGCAGTAGATGACATATCCAAATACTGGCCAGAAAAATTTGCCTATGATGCAAGAGAATGGGTTGTTACAAGCCTTTCAAAAGGAAAAATTGCTAAAGTAGAACTTGATCTTGATTTGAAGCCAGGAGAGCTGGTTGCAGAAAAACTAGCTGATGACTCCTTAAGTGCAAAACTTTATGTAAAAGATACGGTGATGAACTATCATCCCGAACTTCCTGAAATGAAGGATATTAGCGGAGTAGTTTCCTTTACAGGCAACACAATGACAATTGAGGTTGAAAAGGCAAAAGTAGAAAAATCAGTTGTGGAAAATGGAAAGGCTTATGTGCCTGAGCTTGTTGCGCTAGAGCAGGTTATAACGGTAAGTGGAGATGTTATTGGTGATGCAAAGGATTTGAAGAAATACCTGGCACTTGATGCTGCAAATAATAAAAGTGCGTTTAAAATTAATTTTACAGAGGGAACATCACGCACGCACTTTGAACTCAATATGCCTCTACTTAAGGATTTACTTGTAAAACAGGTGCAGGTTAAGGTTCATGCCAATCTTTCTAATGTATCTATTCCAGAAATTTCTGAAGACATAGATATAAGAGATGGTAATTTTGAACTTGATTATGATGACAAAAAACTTGAAGTGGTGGGTGAAGCACTCATCAACTCTATGCGCTCTACAATACGTTATAAGGAAGAATACGATGAACCGGAAAAAGATAAGAACAGGCTTGTTATAAATTCCACTGCAAGTCCAGCGGAGCTTGGCTCTCTTGGGTATGACCTTAGTTATATGAATGGTTCACTGAATTTCTCATACACACAAACCAAGGATGGTGATAGCTCAGGCATAAACATGCAGGTTATTGGCGATAATGCTGAAGTTAATGCAATAAAATATGGCTATAAAAAATTGCTTGGCAAACCCTTTAAGTTAGAAGTCTATTCAACTGAGAATGATAAGGCTGAATACCGGCTTTCTGCTGAAGATCTTTCTTCAAAAGGTAGTGTTAAGTTTAAGGATAATACATTCATAATGAAAGAACTTGATATTAAAGAAGTTACCTTCAGTAAAACAGAATTAAGCATACTCTATTCAGTTGTTGCTGAGGACAGTTATAAGCTTAAAGTTCGTGGAAAAACTATGAATCTTGCTCCTCTTATAGAAAACATGAGAGAATTCAGAAGCGGAAAAAAAGAAAAAATGGAGCTTGATGTTGATGTTACAACTGCATATTTGAAGAATGACCACATACTTACCGGGCTTAAAGGTAATATAAAATGTGGGTTAATTTCGTGTGAGAAGGCTGAATTCAACGCCAAGCTGAATAAAAATTTCAATGTTTCATACAGAATAAAACCAAGGAGTGCATTGACGCGTGAGCTTTCAATAATATCAGATAATGCCGGCGCTGTGATAGGCGGGCTTGATATAAGTAAGCATATTTCGGGTGGTGTGCTTGATGTAAATTCCAAAGTTACCGAGAAAGACGGTAGATCAATTCATGAAGGCAGGCTGATAATAAATAACCTTTCCCTCATAAAAGCCCCTTTACTTGCTAAAATATTAACACTTGCCTCATTCACCGGGATTTTAGATCTCCTAAATGGTAAAGGTATAACATTAAAGAAGCTCAGCGCGCATTACATGCTCGCTGATGATGTTCTGGAGATAAAGAACGGGAAAACCTACGGAGAATCACTAGGCGTCACAGCTGAAGGAAAAATAGATATGAAAACAAAAACTTCAGAAATGGATATAACAGGAACAGTAATCCCTGCCTATACATTAAACAGCCTGATTGGAAAAGTGCCGCTGTTTGGAGATGTGCTCACCGGTGGTAAAGGTGGCGGTATTGTTGCTTCCACATATAAAGTGAAAGGCACCCTTGAAGACCCACAAGTTTCGGTAAACCCGCTGGCAATGCTGGCACCAGGGTTTCTGCGTAATTTCTTCGATATATTTGAGAAAGGTGATGTGCCGGAAAAAGTCGAGCTTCCTGAAAAACCGGTAGATGTAAAAGTTAAAGAACTTCCTACACAGCCTTCACAATAGCGTGGTGTTTCTTGCCAGCCGAAAGTTTTATAACGCCTTCTGAGTTTATATCTTTTAAGGTTACTGGCTGCTGTTCAGTTTGAATTACATCATCATTAATGCGCCCACCTTTGCCTTGAATGAGCTTGCGTGCCTGTGTGGCAGATTCAGATAACCCGGCGCGGTGAAGAAGTGAAAAGGCGGGAATACCTTTTTCCAGTTCTGATTTTGGAATTTCAATGGTTGGCAGGTTGCCGCCAATAGCGCCTTCCTCAAAAACTTTCCTTGCAGTTTCCGCGGCTTCCTGTGCTGCTTTTTCACCATGGCAAAGTTTTGTGGCTTCATTAGCTAAAACTTTTTTAGCTTCATTTATGTTACCAGCCATCAAGTTTTTTATTTCTGATAAATCAAGCTCGGTGAATAATTTCAAGAAACGTTCAACATCTTTATCATTGGTATTCCGCCAGAACTGCCAATAATCATATGGGCTGCAAAGCGAAGCATCTAGCCACACTGCACCATCAGCAGTTTTTCCCATCTTCTTACCATCTGCTGTGGTGAGGAGAGGGGTTGTTAGGCCGAAGAGTTCTTTTTCAGAATTTGCTTCTCCAACACCAACTGCAAATCCTCCGATCTTTGCTTCACCAATTCCTTTTGCATTTTTTCTTCTTCCCAATTCAATGCCAGAAATAATATTTCCCCATTGATCAGAGCCGCCGATTTGTAGGCGACAACCTTTAGATTTACTTAATTCGTAAAAGTCATATGCCTGAAGCACCATATAGTTGAATTCAAGAAAGCTAAGTGGTTGATCACGCTCTAATCTTAGCTTTACGCTATCTTGGGTAAGCATTCTGTTTACTGAGAAGTGGCGGCCATAATCACGCAAGAAATCTATGTAATGTAATTTGCTTACCCACTCTGAGTTATCGACAAACTTGGCTTTATCTAAACCAAACTGGCGGAAGTTATGTGCAATACCTGCTTTATTCATTTCAATCTGTTCATCAGAAAGTGGCGGGCGGGATTCATCTTTGCCGGAAGGGTCGCCGATTTTTGTGGTAGCGCCGCCTAGCAGGATTATTGGTTTGTTGCCGGTTTTTTGTAGCCAGCGGAGAATCATTATCTGAACCAGACTGCCAACGTGAAGGGATGTAGCCGTGCAATCAAACCCTATATAAGCCGTGACAGGGCCTTTAGCAAAAAGCTCCTTCAAGCCCTTTTCATCAGTACATTGGTGGATGAAACCACGCTCAGAAAGGATGTTATAAAAATCTTTTGGCTGTAATTGTGTCATTTCTTTATTATCTCAAAAACTTGTGTATCATAATGCCATATTTATCTGAATCAATGAAGTTTTATGCCTAAATTATTAAATGCAATCGGCCTTATGAGCGGCACATCCATGGATGGCATTGATGTTGCGCTTATACAGACAGACGGTGAAAGCGTGAAGGACACAAGAAAATCCTTGCTGGTTGCATATCCTGATGCATTAAAGAAGCGCATCAAAGAAGTTATAAAAGGCAGAGGAGATTTTCTTGCCGTTGAGCGCGATATAACTAAAGAGCAGGCAAAAGCGGTAAATAAATTCCTAAAAAAATATAAAATTTCAAAAAATAGAATAGATGTTATTGGCTTTCATGGGCAAACCATTGTCCACCGGCCGAAAGAAGGTATCACTTGGCAGATGGGTAATGGTGCACTTCTTGCTGAACTTACCGGAATTGATGTGGTGTGCGATTTCAGAAGAAGGGATGTGGCGGCAGGCGGGCAGGGTGCACCTTTGGTACCGCTTTACCATGCAGCAATTGCAAGGAAAATGCATGGACCGGTGGTCATCGTGAATATTGGCGGTGTTTCAAACATCACTTATATAAAAGACCCGAAAAATATAAATAAAACGCAGATTATAGCTTTTGATACCGGCCCAGGTAATGCGCCTATTGATGATTTCATCCATCACCGTACTGGAAAAAAGCATGATACTAACGGAGCGATTGCGGCAAAAGGTGAAATGAACCTTGAAATACTGAAAAAATTATCTAAAGACCAATACTTCAAGAAAAAACCGCCAAAATCGTTAGACCGTCACCATTTTCATAAACTGGTTGAAACCTCCGGCGTAAAAAAACTTTCAACACCTAATGGAGCAGCAACACTTGCAGCATTCACAGCACTATGTATTGCTGAATCCGTGAAACATTTTCCTGCCGAACCGAAAAACTGGCTTATTGCCGGTGGTGGTAGAAAAAATAAATATATTATGAATGTCCTGGGTGAACTTGTTGAAGGAAAAGTGCAGGATATTGATGCAATGAAATTTGATGGGGATGCACTGGAAGCGCAGGCTTTTGCCTTTCTTGCCGTACGCTCACTTAAGGGATTGCACTTAAGTTTGCCAACTACTACTGGCCTGCAACGGCTTGTAACTGGCGGCGCCTTCTATCGGGCTTAACACGAACTTTCCTGCCCATTTCCTTGGTGCGTTCACCAAGATAAGCATCACAAGCTGTAACGAACTGATCAAGGTTATTGCGGAAGAAATGGTCCGCTCCAGGAACAACTTTGTAATCAATTTTAATGTTTTTCTGTGATGAAAGTTTTGCTGCAAGCTTATTCACTTCCTCAACAGGCACAATGCTATCCTGATCGCCCTGAACTATCAAACCAGAGGAAGGGCATGGTGAAAGGAAATTAAAATCATACATATTTGCAGGCGGGGAAACAGCAATGAAGCCTTCCAGCTCAGGACGGCGCATCAGTAGCTGAAGGCTAATCCATGAACCAAATGAGAAACCGCTTATCCAGAAAGTTGAAGCATCAGGATTTTGAAGTTGCAGCCAATCCAGAGCGGAAGCTGCATCACTTAATTCGCCAATACCATTATCAAATTTACCCTGTGAACGGCCAACGCCCCTGAAATTGAAACGAAGAACTGAAAAACCGCTTTTAACAAACGAATGATAGAGGTGATATACCACCTTGTTATTCATTGTGCCGCCATGCCTTGGATGAGGGTGTAATATTAATGCTGCGGGAGCGTTCTTATTCTCGTTTTTGTGGAATTTACCTTCTAATCTGCCCTCAGGACCCGGAAAAATGATTTCAGCCATGTATATAACCCAATTGTAAATTCCTAAGATACTGATATATATACCAATTAATTATAGTTGACTAAATTACTTGGTTAATATAAAAGTAAGGTATAACTTGCAAGTGACGGCAAACATATAGATTTGTCCTGAAATTGTAAAGAGTTAGTTACTAATTTTTCCAAAAATTATATTTATGCTTAAAAATCTACTTAAAGAGATTGATTCATATTTTACACGCGACCCAGCAGCACGCTCTCGCCTTGAAATAGTTATATGCTATCCGGGCTTTCATGCTGTTATGTGGCATAAACTATCAAACTGGCTGTGGCACAGAAACTGGAAACTGCTCGCGCGTTTTATTTCGCAACTAAGCAGGTTCTTAACTGGCATAGAAATTCACCCCGGCGCGAAGATAGGAAAAAGATTTTTTATTGACCACGGAATTGGTGTTGTTATAGGTGAAACATCAGTTATCGGCGATGATGTAACGATTTATCATGGTGTAACTCTGGGTGGAACCTCCCACCAGCCTGGAGTTCGCCATCCTCAAATAGGCAATAATGTTATTATAGGATCAGGTGCACAATTACTTGGCCCTATAAAAGTTGGTGATGGTGCGCGCATAGGATCCAACGCAGTTGTTGTAAAAGATGTTGAACCTGCAGCAACGATGGTTGGTGTTCCGGCAAGAGCAGTGAAGAGCAAGGTTGCAGGTATATATAATGGTGATGCAACTTCTACATTTGATTCATACGGTGCAAGTTCAAATATTCAGCAAGATCCGCTAATGCGCAGTGTGGATGCTCTTATGAAGGAAGTTGAAGTATTAAGAAAGCGCGTACAGGAACTTGAAAATAAAGATGAGAATGCTGCAGAAACAGCTGAAAACTGGAGACTAGAGAGATAAGTTTATGATGTTAACAACAAAAGGACGTTACGCGGTTATGGCAATGGCAGACCTTGCCTGTTGCACTGAAAAATGCCCGGTTACACTTGCGGCAATAGCAGAAAGACAAGGAATCGCACTTGCGTATTTAGAACAGATTTTTGCAAAGCTGAGAAAGGGTGGATTGGTGAAATCAGTAAAGGGTCCTGGGGGCGGTTATTCGCTTACCAGACCTTCAGATGATATCCGAGTTTCGGACATAATATGTGCAGTTGATGAATCAATAAAAATGACGCGCTGCGGAAAACATAAAGAAGATGACCATGGATGTGTTAGTGGAAAAAAATGTGTTACCCATGATTTATGGGAAGGGCTTGGAAACCAGATATACAGCTATTTACGCTCCATTTCTTTAATGGATGTGTGTGAAAGAAAAATAATTCCTGATGCGGTTTTTGGCAGCGTGGAAGTAAGAGATGCAAATAATTCAACGGTGATGTAAATGAATAGGATAACAGACATAATTTATCTAGATAATAATGCGACAACAGCTATAAAGCCTGCCGTGGCAGAAGCTATGCATGCAGTTATGATGCTAACGCCCCTAAATGCATCATCTGTTCACACAAATGGTAGGGAAGCTAAAAGAATAATTGAAAGCGCTAGAAAGAAAGTTGCAAAACTTATCGGTGCAAATGAAGATTCGCTTGTTATCTTCACTTCCTGCGGAACAGAGGCAAACAATCTGGCCATAAAAGGAGTTAAAGGATATAAGACAATTGTATCGGCTACAGAACATTTCTCCGTGCTAAAAGCCTCTCCTGATGCACATATATGCCCGGTTGATAAGAATGGTATTGTTGATCTGAAAGTACTGGAAAGAATCCTAAAAACTCTTAGCGGAAAAGCGCTGGTTTCCGTTATGCTTGCCAATAATGAAACAGGTGTTATCAACCCTATAAAGGAAATAGCGGAGCTTGTTCATAAATTTGGCGGAATAATACATACAGATGCTATACAGGCTGTAGGAAAAATCGAGATTAATATAGATGAGCTTGGTGTTGATATGCTTTCAGTATCAGCACATAAATTCGGTGGGCCGGTTGGTGTGGGCGCACTTATAGCTAGAAAGAAAATTGCCCTTTCAGCCATACAAAATGGTGGCGAACAGGAGTTTGGCCTCCGTGCAGGAACAGAAAATATAATTGGCATAGCAGGTTTTGGAGTTGCTGCTGAATTAGCAATTGAAAACCTTGCTTCTACTGAGCGCTTAAGAGATATGCGTAATTATATGGAGAAGGAAATAGTTGCGCTTGCTCCAGAAGCAAAAATTTATGGGGAGAGTGTAAACAGGCTTGCGAATACAAGCTGCATCTCTATGCCAGGCATTAAGGCAGAAACTCAGCTTATTGAATTTGATCTTGCGGGTATAGCAGTAAGTTCTGGTTCTGCATGTTCTTCAGGAAAAGTTAAATCATCACATGTGCTTGAGGCAATGGGTGTTACAAAAGAGCAGGCTGAAACAGCCATAAGAATTAGTTTTGGCGTTGATACAACCGAAGATGAAGTTAATAGCTTTATTGAAGCGTGGAAAAAGCTTTACCAACGTGCAGGTAAGCAAATAAAGGCGGCGTAAAATGAGTGAGAAAAAATTAAAATTACCGGTTTATATGGACTATCAGGCAACAACGCCTATGGATCCGCGTGTGCTGGAAGCAATGATTCCATACTTTACAGAAAAGTTTGGCAACCCGCACTCAAGAAGCCATGCTTATGGCTGGGAAGCTGAGGCGGCTGTTGAAAAAGCAAGGCAACAAGTTGCTGATTTAATTGGCGCTAATGAGAAGGAAATAATATTCACATCAGGAGCCACAGAATCAAATAACCTGGCAATCAAAGGTGTTGCACACTTCTATAAAGATAAGAAAGACCATATCGTAACCGTAGTTACAGAACATAAGTGCGTTCTTGATGCTTGCCGCCACTTGGAACAGGAAGGATTCAAGATTACCTATCTTCCTGTACAGAAGAATGGATTGATTGATCTTAACGAGCTGCGTAATGCAATAACCGAAAAGACAGCACTTGTTTCAATAATGGCTGTAAATAACGAGATTGGTGTTATCCAGCCGCTGAAAGAAATCGGCAAGATATGCCGTGAGAAAGGTGCTTTCTTCCATACAGATGCTGCGCAGGCTTTTGGAAAGATTCCTCTGAATGTTGAGGAAATGAATATCGATTTGATGAGTATATCCGGCCATAAAATTTATGGGCCAAAAGGCATTGGCGCGCTTTATATACGCCGTCGCCCGCGCGTTCGCCTTGAGCCGATAATCAATGGTGGTGGGCAGGAAAGGGGCTTCCGTTCTGGGACACTTCCAACTCCGCTGGTGGTTGGTTTGGGTGAAGCTGCGGCAATAGCAAAAAAAGAAATGCCGGAAGAATATAAGCGCATTAAAGCATTAAGTGATAGATTCTATAAAGCAGTTGCTAAAGACGTGAAGGATGTTTTCCTGAATGGAGATGCTGATCATCACTACCCAGGAAATCTAAATTTAAGCTTTGCCTATATTGAAGGTGAATCAATGATAATGGCAATTAAGGATCTGGCGGTTTCTTCAGGTTCTGCATGTACATCTGCATCACTTGAGCCATCTTATGTATTAAGAGCCTTGGGTGTTGATGAAGAACTTGCGCATACATCAATAAGGTTTGGTATAGGCAGGTTTACAACTGAAGAAGAAATCGATTTTGCAATCAAAGTTATAACAAACAGTATTAACAAATTACGTGAAATGAGCCCGCTTTGGGAAATGGTTCAGGAAGGTGTTGACCTGAAATCCATCCAATGGGCAGGACATTAAGTATGAAACTAACTTCTGGAAATATAGAAGAAGCTTACAATCAAGCAGGTATTGCAGGTGATTGGCATGGAAAGCTTGATCCACATGAAGCCGGCTATATTGCTGGAACTTTAGGTCGTATAATTAAAGGAGTTGAGAGTGCAGAAACTATACAGAAGGCTGAAACATACTTATTAGATGAGATTTCTAATGAACTGCCAAGAATGGGAGAAATGCATAGGCTGGTAATAAAAGCTATATGCTCATTAGCTAGCGCGCTTGGTATAGAAGATTTTGTTGAAAAAATTGGAAATAAAAAACTTAACGAATTTACTAATTATGATAAAAAAATGACTTGGAGACAATTTTTAACATCAGGAGAGGGAAAGAGAAATGGCGTATGGCGAGAAGGTGATTGATCATTATGAAAACCCAAGGAACGTTGGTTCTCTTGATAAAAGTGATCAGAATGTAGGAACTGGTCTGGTTGGCGCGCCTGCCTGCGGGGACGTTATGAAACTGCAGATAAAGGTAAACGAGCAGGGTGTTATTGAAGACGCAAAGTTCAAAACTTTTGGCTGTGGCTCTGCCATTGCTTCCAGCTCTCTTGCAACTGAATGGATAAAAGGTAAAAACGTGGATGAAGCTGCCACAATAAAAAATACAGAAATTGCTGAATATCTTGCGCTTCCGCCAGTAAAGATACACTGCTCGGTTCTGGCTGAAGATGCAATTAAAGCAGCAATTGATGATTACAAAAAGAAGCATGGTAACAAATAATGAATGCACCTATTCAAATAACTAATGCAGCTGCCGAAAGGGTAAGGCACCTTCTTGATAAAAGAGGTAAGCCTTCTGTTGGTGTGCGTGTTGGCGTTAAGAAGGGTGGTTGTTCTGGACTCTCATACGTTATTGAATACGCAGATGATGTGGGAAAGTTTGATGAAGTGGTGGAAGAAAAGGGTGTGAGAGTACTTATCGACCCAAAAGCCATGATATACCTTGTTGGCACCACGATGGACTTTATTGAAGAAAAAATGAAATCAGGGTTTGTATTTGTGAACCCGAATGAAAAAGGCCGTTGTGGTTGCGGTGAATCGTTCCACGTATAACTTATGCGTGACTATTTCTCTCTCTTTGGAATTCAACAAGGCTTTGATATTGATGTAAGCCAGCTGGAAAAGAAGTATTTTGCACTGCAAAGGGAGTTTCACCCAGATAAATACGCAAAGAAACCTGAAAAAGAAAGGATAGCAGCATTACAGCTCTCGACGGATATAAATGCTGGATTTAATGTTCTTAAATCTCCTCTTAAAAGAGCTGAATATATATTGAAGTTAAATAATCTTGATGTTAATGCGGAAACAGGCGGTGTAAAGCCAAGCCAGGAATTGTTGGCCGAGATGCTTGAGATGCGCGAGAATTTATTTGAAGGTGGTGGAGAGAAAGAAAGCCTTAAGAAGAATACCGAAAAAGATATAGATAAATGTATTGGCGAATTAAAAAAGTCCTTTGAGGAAGAAAGGTTTCAAGAAGCTGCCCAACTTGCAATAAGGCTTAAATATTTAACCAAATTCATAGAAGAAATTAAAAATGCAGCTGCTTGATATACAAGAACCAGGAATGGATCAGAAGGAACAGGAAGTTGCTGTTGGAATTGACCTTGGCACGACACACTCTCTCATTGCGGTATCTGATGGAAAGGAAACAAGGGTTATATCTGATGCATATGGGCCGATAGTTCCTTCAGTAGTTGCATACCCAAAGAAAGGAAACCCGGTAGTCGGATACAAGGCAAAATCCATGATTGATAGCGAATGCCCGGTAATAAGCTCTATCAAAAGGCTTATGGGAAGAAGTTTTGATGATATGCAGGAAATCCTTGGTTCAAGCCAATATGAGGTGATACAGGATGGGGAAAGGCGTATAATAAAAATCAAGGCCGGCGAAAAAGAAGTTTCCCCCATAGAAGTCTCAGCAGAAATTCTTAAAGAACTAAAAAGAATTGCAGAAAAATCACTTGAAACATCTGTATCAAAAGCAGTCATCACGGTTCCAGCATACTTTGATGATGCGGCAAGAAATGCAACCAAGGATGCAGCAAAACTAGCTGGAATTGATGTTCTACGCCTTATAAATGAACCAACCGCAGCAGCACTTGCCTATGGCCTAGATAAAGGCTCAGAAGGTATATACGCCATTTATGATCTGGGTGGAGGGACATTTGATATATCGCTACTCAAAATGGAGAAGGGAGTATTCCAAGTGCTGGCAACAGCAGGTGATATAAACCTTGGTGGTGATGATTTTGATAAGGAACTGGTGGAATATTTTGTTGAAAAGACAGGAGTTAAAGAAAGGCTTTCAGTAAAAGAAATCTCGAGCCTATTGGTTACTGCGCGCACTGTAAAAGAAGCACTTAGCAAAGACAAGGTTATAACTTTCAGGCACAACCTTAAAGGTAAACAACATTCTATTGAAATAGATAAAAAAACTTTTGAAGGCTTTATAAAAGAACTTGTGAGCAGGACTATTGATATATGTCAACACGCTATTAGTGATTCAGGTGTTGATAAGCAAGGCATTAAAGGCATTGTTCTTGTTGGTGGCTCAACAAGAGTGCCGCTTGTTAGAGAAGCTGTTAGCAAATTTTTTGGAAAAACGCCATTAACTGATATTGACCCAGATCAGGTTGTGGCAATGGGTGCAGCGCTCCAGGCAAGCGCTCTTACTAAAGGCAGCGATACCCTATTGCTTGATGTTACACCGCTATCTCTTGGGCTTGAGACAATGGGCGGCCTGGTTGAAAAGGTTATACACCGGAATACACCAATACCCGCATCCCACTCACAGGAATTCACAACATATCAGGATGGGCAGACAGCAATGCGCATCCATGTATTGCAAGGGGAAAGGGAGATGGTTAGTAAATGCCGTTCCCTAGCGCAGTTTGACCTTACTGGCATCCCCCAAATGAAAGCAGGCATACCACGCATAAAAGTTACATTCTCGGTTGATGCCGATGGAATACTTACTGTTTCAGCAATAGAGCAGGCAACAGGCACAAACCAGAAAGTAATTGTAAAACCTTCTTATGGCCTTACAGATGATGAAATAGAAAAAATGCTGAAGGAAAGCATGGAAAATGCAAGGCAGGATATAACAGAACGCTTGCTTGCGGAATCACGCATTGAGGCAGATATAGCCATAAAAACCATATCGGATGCCATAAAGGAAGATGGAGACCTGCTTGAATCGAAAGAAAGAGAAGAAATAGAAGGAAAAATAAAAGATTTAAGGAAGTTAATGGAATCTACAGAAAGAGATGCTATTGATACGGCTGTGCACTTGCTTAATTCCATAAGCTCTTCATTTGCTGAAAAAAGGATAAATAAAGCCCTGAATAAGGCCTTAAAGGGCACAAACATAAAAAATGTTGAAAAACAGGTTACTTCAAAGTAGAAAGACCGCAAATTAAAGGACAAAAAAATGCCAAAAGTTATCTTTAAATATCAAGATGGAACACAAAAAGAAGTGGATGCGCCATTAGGCCTTTCAGTTCTGGAAATCGCCCATAAAAACGACATTTCACTAGAAGGTGCATGCGAAGGCTCTCTTGCCTGCTCGACCTGCCACGTGATTGTTGATGAAAAATTCTATGATATGCTTCCGCAAGCAACAGAAGATGAAGAAGATATGCTTGATCTGGCATTTGGCCTTACACACACATCACGCCTGGGCTGCCAGATAAAAATAACAGAAGAGCTTGATGGGCTTACACTTTTACTGCCAGCCGCGACAAGAAATATGATGGTAGATAAAAAATAGATGTTTAGAGCATTTAAATATCTATTAATTATTAGCGTATTACTTTTTACCGCATATTCAGGATTCTGGTTTTATAAAGCCAAGAGGATAGAAAATTTTTTCCGCGCTAACCTAGAGGCAATTACCCTCAGGGTAAGATCATATTCTCCCGGTGCAAATTTATCTTATAAAGACGTCAAAGTTTATGGGTATCCCCTGAATATATATGTAGATATATTTGAGCCTGAGTATAGTGTTACTAGCCCTAATGGAGTAATGAGGATTAAATCTAATGGAAAGATAAAAGCGGGAATGGAGATATTCAATAACAGCTTTAATATGGGCATAGATGGTGAGGTGCTTTCTGAAATCAAGGACAAGGAAAAGGATGAAACTTATAAAAAAGAAATGACTATAAGTTATGAAAAATATCCAGAGCTAAGAATTAACTTAGGAAGTCTGACCAACATGAATAAGCTTTTCTGGACTGTGAAAGCCCCAGGTGAGGCACTAAAGAAGCTAGGCAATCTTGAATTTGAAAGCATTGCCTATTCAGATAAAGGAATGAAAGCAGTTGATAATAAAACATCTGAGATTTTATCATCAAGCGATGAAGTTTCTATATACATTAATAAAGAATTTTTTGACGATAAGCAGAAAGTTACATTAAAGACTGATTTTAGAAATCTTAATAATGAGAAAGAATATATTGATATTGCAATGCCTGCTGAAAACAGTGACGAGCAGGCAGATAAGGAAATGCTAAATGATTTATACAAAAAGGTAGGAAAAACCAACCTTATCACAGATATAAGCATTATAGGGCCGGCTGCTAGTGAAATAGGTGGTTATGCTGATTCGTCATCTGAGGTTGAGTTTAAAACGCTGAAGTTTGATTCAGACTATTTTGGTCTTGAAGTAAAAGGTAATATAAAATATGGAGCAAATAACAGCTACGATGGAAAACTAGAGCTATTATTAAAAAACTACAATAATCTTATTGATTTTATTGCCATTATTTATAATTTTAATATGAGAAAGGCAGCTAAAGCACGAATGCCAAAGGATTATAAAGGTCCTCCAGTGCAGACTGTGTCTGAAAAAAACATAAAAAGACTAAAAGAAGTGTTTAATGAGCTTGCAAATGAAACATCAGATAATGGACAAACTTTGTTAATTACCATAACTAAACAATATGGTGTTCCATATATAGGAAAAAAGCCATATATGGAGGCAGTAATGCTTTTACAGCAAAGTTTATTTAACCTTCCTGCTCCAGTAAATAATCAGATACCAGCTTCTCCACCTAAGCCGCCAGGAAATTAATCTTTATCTATAATTATAGCTTGTTTTGAAGGTTTTTGTTTTAGTTTGTTGTGGTTGGCGACAATATAATCTATAGCTTTTCTGAAATATTTTTCATTACCACTCTGCATTAATTTTTTCTTGATATCCATGGATTCAATCTTTTTAGTCAGCTCTGCCCTATAAGAATCATCTTCTATAAGTTTAACGGTCTTACTAACAAATTCTTCATCGGAAGTTGCTATAAGCTCTGAAAGTTCTGCATCTCTCAATATTTGAGAAGCAAGGCGGTTATATGCTAGCTTGCCTTCCAGCGTTACAACCGGCAGGCCGCAGAAAAGATTGTCTATTATGCGGTTGTAGCTTCCAAAAGGATATGAATCTATGGCAAAATGAGATTCTTCAATTAACTTCATATAATCAGGATATGAAGCTTCTTTACTTATTCTTATATTTTCCTTTCCAAGGATTTCCGCAAGCTCAAATTCCGCAGTTGGTAGCAAGAAACAATCATGGTGCATACCAATAAAGTTGAATATGATTTTCTTTTTTGTTTTTTCTATTATTTTTTTGAGTGTAATTAGATGTGGGTACGAAAATTTCTGATTTCCCCATGAACAGTTTATTTGTATCGCATCTTTATTTTTATCAGGGAATTTACGTGTATAGTTTGGGTAGATTGAATTCACTGCAGAACCTGGAATAAGCACCAGTTGCTCACTATAAAATTCCTGTGCTTCAGGCCCTATCTCAACATCCTGGCCACCTATATAGTAATCAATTTCAGTTCCATTTGTAGAAACAGGATGGCCGTAAGTTGTAATCTGGATTGGTGCAAGCCTAAGGTTTGCTAAGATTATAGATGGCCTGCTAAGGCCTATATCAGTAAAAATAACTATTCCATAATTTTCTTTCAGGTATTCCTCCAAAGTCTCTTTCTTAAAAGACTGATCTACGGAATCTATCTTTATAAGACGAATATTATCGAAAAGCTTATCATCAATATTTTCTTCTTCGTTATATAGGTGGAAAAGATCAAGCTTATAGCTTTCCTTAAGGCTATATAGCATCGGGCTTATTGATTTATAAACCGCATGGCCTTTTGTTAAAGATCTTGAAATAACAAGAATTTTACTGAAATCAGGAGATTTTAGAGAGAAACTAAATTTAAAATCTTCCTTTATTCGCTTATTTATACTTTTTCTTATTAACTTATCTTTTCCTGGGGCAGCATAGGTAGAATGGAAATAGGTAAAGCATGGCTCTTCCATTATTGGGGCACCCTCTGCCGATAAAACATATTTATCACATACCTCAGGATCAGAAAGCCATTTATTAAGATTTTCATGCGCTTTGCTGGTTATATGCCACTTTGAATTTACCTGCGCAGCAAGCCATAGCGAAGTTAAATAAGCATTAATGGAAAAAAATTTATCGACTTCAAGATTTAATTTATTACGCGCTGAATAAAGGGTAAGTATCTTAAAGAAATTGTTCTGTTGTTTTAAAACCTCAGAAAGAACTATATCGGTAGTCTTAAAATCACTAAAAACCGTAAGATTTGAAATAATATTATTAAGCCCAATGAAGTAGGTAATATATTTGGGTGCAACAGTAAAATCTTCCTTAGAGAAGATAAGCAGCATAAATTTTATAAACATATTGAGGAGAGTGTGCTGCTCTGAAGAAAAACCATCAACTTTATTAATTCTGAAATACTCTAGGATTTCAAGGAATCTTTCACAAAGGCGATCTATGTTTCTTGATTCGTATAGAGAAGCAAGTTCCTTTAAATCAAGGTTAAGTCCGGGCCATGGCTCTATTATTCTTTGTGCAACTGCCTGATTGCCTGATCCGTTTG
>CAYVHI010000006.1:16697-28300 GCA_964450945.1 uncultured Rickettsiales bacterium | reverse complement strand
GTGTATCCCATTATATATCTTCCCCCTTATATTCCTTTATTTTCTTATTTATCAACACCAGGACTTTCTTATGAGGTATCTGCCTCTTACATATTTCTGAATATATGTCTTTTGCCCGCCATTGTGTGCAGATAAAAATTATATCGCAAGGATTTTGCTTTAAATCTTCCGGGGAGATTATTTTTTGGCCAGTTCCTGGGACATGAAAACCGATTTTCATGGGGTCTGAATCAACAACAACAGAAAACTCATTTACTGATAGCTCAAAGCCATTCAATAAAGAAGCACCCTTTCCTGTGCCGCCCCAGAAAGCAATAGTATTATTTTTCCTAATTTTCAGCAGTTCCTGCTTTATCTTTTCTCTTTGTTCCGCAACACCTGAATAATACTTTTCAGAAGATTTTCTTATTGAGGCAAATTTTTTATTATTTAGTGGTTGAGAGATCGTTACTATGACTTCACCCCCGTAGCCTATATGTTTCTCTAACACTTTATAACCGGAAATGCGGAACATATTAGAAAAACTGAAGTCAGTGAAATTTGATACATGTTCAAAAAGATAATCATTTATGCGGGAGTGTTTAATGGCCTTGTTAATAAGTGGAACTTCAGCAAGAAATATTGGAAATACCTGAGACTGGTTGCTCCAATAGCTTATCTCACTAACAAAATATTTAGGATTTTCTAAGTGTTCAATTACGTGGCGGCATATAAGGATATCTGGCCTTAATTTTGCCATATCACGCTCTGGCTTAAAATAATCATTATA
The DNA here is from genome assembly GCA_964450945.1 of uncultured Rickettsiales bacterium. GTDB lineage: Bacteria > Pseudomonadota > Alphaproteobacteria > Rickettsiales > JABDBP01 > CAYVHI01. Next base: position 27,531 of record CAYVHI010000006.1, on the reverse strand, counting down.
AACTTCGATGCCCTTGCTGCTGACAGTCTTATGTTCAATCCCAGGCTCAAAACCTATACATTTAGCTGTTGGTTCTACCTGCTTTATACGCTCAAGGAAATGGCCATCGCCACAGCCTATCTCAACAATAATCTTATTCTTAAGTCCATGTACTGAATTAAGGTTACTTACCATTTCATCCATAAAAACCTTCCAGCTGCTGCCCTTATTGAACATAAGGTTTGAATTTTCTTCATATGGAATGAGCGAATAATCAAAATCAACATTGTAGATATGCCCACAAGATGCGCACCTGCGGAAATTCATTGGATATTTTGTAATGTTTATTGCTTCTTGCTCTGATTTTGGCAAATGTAGAACTGAGAGGGGGTGATTCCCAGGAGAGTAGATAGGATATGTAAGGTGATAGCCACAGGCTATGCAATGTTGTTTTGTATTTTCTGCAGAGTAATTTTTTTCTTCTGACATTTCTTTAAAAATCATTATTATATGCGCTATATTATATGGGCTCACACTAAGAGATAAAGTAATGTTATGGCAAGGAAAATAAGAAGCTTAAAGAAAAAAACAGTGCTAGTAACCGGGGGTGCAGGTTTTCTTGGTTCTCACCTTTGTGAAAGGTTGCTAAATGATGGGTGTAGCGTTGTGTGTGTTGATAATTTTTACACCGGCAGAAAGCAGAATATAGTCCATCTATTAAAGCACCCTTACTTTGAAGTAATCCGCCATGATATAAAAATCCCTCTATTTGTAGAGGTTGATGAGATATATAACTTAGCTTGTGCAGCTTCCCCTGTGCATTACCAGAAGCACCCGATACAAACTACAGAAGCCTCAGTTGTTGGAATGATAAACATGCTAGGGATTGCGAAAAGGCTTGGAATTAAAATATTCCAGGCATCTACCAGCGAAGTTTACGGTACACCGCTTGTCCATCCTCAAAAAGAGGATTACTGGGGAAATGTTAACCCTATAGGTGTTCGTGCGTGCTATGATGAAGGAAAGCGCTGTGCCGAAACATTATGCTTTGATTATCACAGACAGGCAGGTGTAAAAATAAAAGTTGCCCGTATCTTTAATACATATGGCCCCAAAATGTTATCTAATGACGGAAGGGTGGTATCAAATTTTATATTACAGGCGTTACAGGGTGAACCAATAACTGTATATGGCAAAGGAAAGCAGACTAGGTCTTTCTGCTTCTATAGTGATATGGTTGATGGGTTTATTAAAATGATGGATGCTGATGAAAAAGTTACTGGGCCGATAAATTTAGGTAATCCAAAAGAGATCACTGTTCTTGAGCTTGCCGAAAAAATTATAAAAATAACAAAGTCTAAATCAAAAATACAATTTAGGCCTCTACCACAGGATGATCCAACCCGCCGTAAGCCTGACATAACTATGGCTCAGAAAGAATTAGGCTGGAAGCCGAAAGTAAGCCTTGAAGATGGCTTAAAAGAAACGATAGATTACTTTAGGGATATACTTGATTAAATTATTTTCTTTGCTTCATTTAAAGCCTTATTAAAGTTTTTAAAGTGATATTTACTCGTATTCTTTTTCCTTAAACCAGCCTTGAAAAGGGCTTTCATTGTTTCTTCACTGAATTCGGAAAGCATGACTGTTATACCTGAGGATTTGCACCTTGCATAAAATAATTCAAGTGCCCTGAGGCCGGTTACATCAATAGATGAAACTTTCTCCATCCTGAGAATGCAAACCTTAGTTTCCTTGGGTAATTTATTGTATATCTCTGTAAGTTTATTCACCATTCCAAAGAATAGTGGGCCGTTGATTTCATATATCTGAATCTTTCCCCTGGCCTGACTTGTTATGCGAATATTATCAGAAATATTACTAACTGAAGCGACATCGCTCATCTTCTTGATAAACAATATGGCTGAAAGCACCATTCCAACCTCTACCGCAACTGTCAGATCAACCAGAACGGTAAGTAGAAGGGTTGTCATCAATACAGCCATATCTGCCTTTGATGCCCTGAATATATAGACAAAGTTATGAGATTCGCTCATATACCACGAAACTACAACCAGTACGGCTGCAAGAGATGCAAGCGGGATATATTTTGCAAGTGGCGCCAGAAAAAGCATGAAAAGCAGAAGGGTTATGGCATGTATTATGCCTGCTACAGGAGTTTTTGCGCCGCTTTTTACATTAGTTGCAGTTCTTGCTATGGCGCCTGTTGCCGGGATCCCACCAAACATAACAGATGCAATATTTGCTGTACCTTGTGCCACAAGCTCCATATTTGAACGGTGACGGTAACCTGTCATACCATCCGCAACAACCGCAGAAAGCAAGGATTCAATTGCCCCAAGCAAAGCTATAGTGATAGCTGATGGAAAAACCTGTCTTGCCAGTTCAATCGAAAATTCAGGAAATCCTGGAGATGGAAGCGAACTACTTATTTCACCAAACTTTGATCCTATTGTTTCTACAGGCAAGTTAAAAAAATATGATACTAGAGAGCCACCAACGACAACTATAATGGCAGCAGGAAGTTTTGAGTTTAAATTTCTTATTAGAAAAATGGCTACGGTAGATAATAAGGCCAAAGCAAAAGCATAAAAATTCCAGGACGGAGCTGATTTTATCAAGATATCCACCTTCTCAAAAAAATCAGCTGGCACATTATCAATCTTAAGACCAAAGAAATCTTTTATCTGAGAAGTAAGTATTATAATGGCTATGCCCGTTGTAAAACCGGTTATGACTGGATAAGGAATAAACCTTATAAATCCACCCAATTTTAGGAAACCCATCATCAATAGCATTAAGCCCGCCATGAATGTTGCAAGGGCAAGCCCATCATAGCCAAATTTCTGTACAACTGCGTAAACAATTACAACAAATGCACCTGTTGGACCACCTATTTGAACCTTACTACCCCCTAATACCGAAATTATGAATCCGGCAACAACTGCAGTATAAAGCCCTCTGTCTGGAGTAACGCCGGAAGCAATGGCAAACGCCATAGCAAGTGGCAGGGCTACAAGGCCAACAGTTATGCCGGCAAATAAATCTGATAAGAATGTCTTTAAATCGTACCCTGATTTAAGGCATGTAATTAATTTTGGTACAAACATATTCACTAAATGTAAATTTAAGGTAGTTAAGTATGGCATTATAATAAAAGTTTCCGAACATTACAGGTTATTAATTGATGAATATCTAAACCCAGGGTTGTAGGTGTCTTAAAATGATACGATTACTTAAGGTTGTATTTTTTATGGACATCATTAATTATCAAGTGTAATATGAGACTGTTTTTACAAAATTTTACTTCATGAGGTTTTGAATGCGTTGCAGAGTCTTGATTGTAGACGATGAAGTATTTCAACAGAAAGTAATTGAACAGATTGTAAAGTCAAAACTTGGCTTTGAAACATTATTAGCAAGCAGCGGGGAAGAGGCATTAGATATATTATTAAAGGGGGAAGAAAGGATTGATCTGGTACTTCTGGATATTTCGATGCCAGGGATGAACGGAGTTGAATTACTTAAGAAAATTAAACCACTAAGGCCAGATTTGCCAGTCATTATGGTTACAATCCACAGTGATATCTCTCTTGCTGTTGAGTCAATAAAAGCAGGAGCGGCAGATTATGTTACAAAAGATACAATCTATGAACGCTTAAAGCTATCTATACAAAATGCCATGAAGATGCATGTGCTTGCAGATGAAGTTGCCAGATTACGCCGAAAATCTGAAGGGCAGGTGCAGTTTGGTGATATTATAGGCATAAGCAGGCCCATACATGATGCCAAGATTATAGCTGAAAGAGCGGCCTTATCAGAAATTCCAGTGTTCATTGAAGGTGAGGGGGGAGTAGGCAAGGCACTATTTGCGAATGCTATTCATAGCTGCAGTAAGTACTCAAACAAGCCATTTGTATCTGTAAACTTCGGCAAGACAATTGAAGGAATGGACACAAGTTATAATGCATTAATAAAAGAAATAAAAAGCAAGATGGAGGAATTAAAAAAATCGGTAGGCGGAGGAACGCTGTATCTAGACGGAGTTGATGCAATTGAACCTGGTGTGCAGAACTTGCTCTTAGGAGAATTAGAAGGCGATTTAAATTCGACCAGGGTTATTGCATCATCTTATGATAAACTTGAGCCTCTGGTTAGAGATAATAAGTATAATCCGCGTCTATACAGCAAACTTAAGAAATTTCCTATTTCAATCCCTCCGCTTCGCAGCCGTAAGGAAGATATATCTCCTTTAGTTGAAAGTTTTTGTAAAAAATTTTCTGCATCTGAAGGAAAGAATATAAGTGGTTTTACAACTGGAGCTATAGATGTGCTTACCAGCCATTCATGGCCTGGAAACGTAAAAGAACTTAGGAATGCCGTGTTTAAAGCGGTATTATTGTGTGAAAATGAACTTATAGACAGCAAGGATTTCAGTAAATTATCTAGCAAAATTAGTAGTAATAGTATGGCATATAATAATTTGGGCAAGCAATTTCAATTATGTGACCCCAATGGAGATTACAGGACTTTATTAGATATTGAGAAAGAGGTTATTATAGGGGCCCTTGAGCATTATAAATGGCACATTTCGCATGTTGCAAGGAAGCTGGGTATAGGAAGATCTACGCTATATAGGAAGATGACTGAGTTTAATATTAAGGCTCCAATTGTTGGCCATCAAGTTGCTTGAAGGATTATATATTTGCATTATATTTAAGCATGTGAAAGGCAAATATAATGCAGACTAAAATAAATTATCTTGGTGTGTGGACTCTTTATGTAAAAGAGGTAAACCGGTTCTTAAAAGTTTTTAACCAAACTCTGATTACCCCACTTGTAACTTCCCTGTTGTTTCTAGCTATATTCAGCCTTGCACTGGGAGGACATGAAAGGAAAATTGAAGGCATACCGTTTGATAGATTCATTGGGGCTGGCCTTATAATAATGTCTGTGGTTCAGCAGTCATTTGCCAACACTTCATCATCACTTATAATGGGAAAAGTTATAGGAACAATAACTGATATCCTAATACCGCCACTAACTGCCGGTGAAATAACATTTGCTATGGCTATGGGTGGAGTTACTAGAGGTGTTCTTGTAGGGATTATTGTTACGACAGGAATATTTATTTTTGTTCCTATGGGTATTGAACATCCGCTATTGATGATTTTTTATATTATTTGCTCTGCTCTTATGCTTTCACTTATTGGGATGTTGGCAGGGATATTTGCTGATTCATTTGACCAAATGGCAGCATTTACAAGTTATTTTATAACGCCGCTGGCATTCCTTTCTGGAACTTTTTATTCAGTTAAGGCATTGCCTGAATTCTGGTATCACATAACGCACGCAAACCCATTTTTCTTTATGATTGATGGCTTTAGATATTCACTGATTGGTTATTCAGACAGTTCAATTTTACTCGGGGCATCAGTGCTTGTTTCAATGAACGTAGCATTATGGACTGTGGTTTATACCCTGCTGAATAGAGGGTATAGGTTAAAAACCTAAACATTAAAGCGGAAGTGGAATATATCACCGTCCTGTACTATATAATCTTTTCCTTCCAGCCTTAGTTTTCCTGCATCTTTCGCGCCAAGCTCACCATTGAATTTTATATAATCCTCATAAGAAATTGTTTCGGCGCGGATAAAACCTTTTTGGAAATCCGTGTGTATTACTCCTGCTGCTTCCGGGGCTGTTGCTCCACGCCTTACTGTCCAGGCATGGGCTTCTTTGGGGCCGACTGTAAAGAATGTAATCAAATCTAAAAGTTTATAACCAGCACGTATCACTGAAGTAAGGCCGGTTTCCTTCAAACCAAGGCTTGCAAGGAAATCCAGTTTCTCTTTTTCGTCACCAAGTGATGCAACTTCAGCCTCAATTGCTGCCGATATTACAACTATATCCTTGTATTTTTCTTTCACTTTTTCAGTAAGTGCATTACCTGTTGCTGCGCTTGCCTCTTCAACGTTACATACGTACATGAGTGGCTTTGATGTGATTAGCTGAAGTTTGCTAAGTGCATCTTTTTTTTCAGGTGTGGATGCGTATTCACGCGCCATTTTTCCTTGCTGAAGTATTGGTAAAACTTCTTTTAAAGTTGTTAGCTGTGCTTTTGATTCTACATCATTTCCTTTTGCTTTCTTCTCTATGTTGGGGATACGCTTTTCAACGCTATCCATATCGGCAAGAACCAGTTCAGTATTAATAATATCTTCATCACGCAAAGGATCTATGGACTGTTCAACGTGAGTTATATCCTTATCCTCAAAACAGCGGAGGAGATGAAGTATTGCATCAACTTCACGAATATGGGAAAGGAACTGGTTGCCAAGTCCTTCACCCTTACTGGCGCCTTTCACAAGGCCAGCAATATCAACAAACTCAAGCTGAGTGGCGATTATTTTCTGTGAACCGGCAATTGCTGCAAGTTTATATAAGCGTTCATCAGGAACGGAAACGCGACCGACATTTGGCTCAATGGTGCAGAAAGGGTAATTTGCTGCTTCAGCCATCTGTGTGCTGGTTAGGGCATTAAAGAGTGTTGATTTGCCAACATTCGGCAAACCCACGATACCACACTTAAACCCCACTTCCAGCCTCTTTTCTTTCTGATTTATTGCGTGGAGGGTTCAAATCAAGAGCTATCTTGTTAAGGAATACTTGCCCACTTGAACTAACCAGTAACTCAATATTATTAGTAACTGCATTTACCATATTATCTACAACTTCCATATCTACTTTTGAAAATTTTTTAAGGACATAATCAGTAACCTGATCTTTATTTTCGGGCCGGCCAATTCCAAAACGCACGCGCTTATACTCTTTACCAATATGGCTGTCCAGACTTTTTAGACCGTTATGTCCGCCATCCCCACCGCCGGTTTTTATTTTTATTTTACCAACAGCCAGATCAAGATCATCATGAAAGACAATTATGTTTGCGACGGGGATTTTATAAAAGCTTGCAACTGCCTGTGTTGGAACACCTGAAACATTCATATAGCTCATGGGTTTTGCCAGTAAACACTTTGTTCCAGCAATTGTGCATTCAGAAAGTTCTGCTTTGAATTTATTTCCAAGACTGCGTGCATTATTACTGGAAGCTATGGCATCAATAATGGCAAAGCCAATATTGTGCCGGGTATTTTTGTACTCAGTACCCGGATTGCCAAGGCCAACAAATAGCAACATTGGTTATTACTTCTTAGGTGCAGCTTCTTTCTTTGGAGCTTCTTTTGCAGCTTCACCAGCTTTTGCAGCAGCCGGAGCGGCTTCACCAGCTTTTGCAGCAGCCGGAGCAGCTTCACCAGTTTTAGTAGCATCAACAGCAGCATCAGCAGCCTGGTTAGCGGCAATAACAGCAGCCCTTGCAGCATCCCTTGCCAATTCTTGTTCTTCAGTTATACGGCCGACTATGGTTGCTACAGTGAAGTTCCTGTTTTTAATTGCCGGTTCAACGCCCTCTGGAAGGATAAGATCGTTAATGTGAATGCTATCACCAATTGAAAGGCCCGTAAGATCAACCTCAATTGAAGAAGGGATCTTATCTGCATCGCAGAGAACTTCAATTTCACGGCGGATTATATTTAATATACCACCACGCTTTATTCCTGGAGATTTTTCAGGATTCTTGAAATCGCCCTTAATAAGGACTTTTACTTTCTGGCCTTTTACAACACGAATGAAATCAGCATGCTCTGGCTGATCTGTAACCGGATGCAGTTGTATGCTCTTAGGTATTACCTTAACAGTTTCGTTACCGATTTTAAAATCAAGTATACGTGAATAAAAGCCTGATTTGTTAAGTTCAGTAACAAGCCTTTTTGCTTCTAGGGAAATCTTTATTTCCTTTTCTTTACCACCATAGATAATGGCAGGAACGTTACCCTGACGGCGTATAGCGCGCGCGCTACCTGTTCCGGTAGCTTCTCTTTTTTGAGCTTCAATAACACTTGTAGACATAACCAACTCCTTAATAAAAAACTAAATTAAAATAGTGACCCGCAAACGGTTTTAATCTCCTCCGAGTTAATGATACCGTTAATCTTTGGAGCCACTGCAGCAGATTCATTTGTTATTTTGGGCGTTCCAGCGCCGCTTACAAAATCTTCCATCTCTTTTTGTGTAATACCTTTTTTTACAAGCTCTTTTTCCTGGCAACCACACATTTTATTTAGAAAATCTTTTACTTTATCATTAGTATCAGAAAGATGAAATTCATAACTCTTTATACATCCTTCAACATATACGCTTGCATGCGCAAACGAACCAAACGATAAAACCAATAAAAACAATAAAGTCCTTAACATATAAAATTCCTTATTCAAATAAAACAGAAACCGAAGTTTCTTCAGAAATTCTTTTAACTGCCTCTGCCATTAAAGGTGCAATGGTTACTATCTTGATATTTTCGGCACCCTTAAAATCATCACGCACCTGAATGGTATCAGTTATGGCAAGTCTCTGTAGGGATGAAGCTTTTACCCTTTCAACAGCTTTGCCAGATAGCACACCGTGTGTAACATAAGCTGAAACAGAGGCAGCACCTGCCTTTGTCAAGGCTTCGGCGGCATTGCATAATGTGCCAGCAGAATCGACTATATCATCGATAAGAATACAATCACGTTTTTCAACATCACCAATTATATTCATTACTTCAGAAACGCCGGCTTTTTCACGCCTCTTATCAACTATTGCAAGATCAGCATCAAGACGCTTAGCTATATATCTTGCCCTGACCACCCCTCCAACATCTGGAGAAACAATCATTAAATTACGGCCGACGAAGTTTTTCTTAATATCATTAATTAAAACGGGCGCAGCATATAGATTATCTAGTGGAATGTCAAAGAATCCTTGAATCTGTCCTGCATGTAAATCCATAGTAAGGACCCTGTCTGCCCCTGCTGTGGTAATAAGATTAGCCACTAACTTTGCAGAAATTGGGGTTCTTGGACCAGGCTTCCTATCCTGCCTGGCATAGCCAAAATATGGTAAAACAGCAGTAATTCGTTTTGCTGAAGCCCTTCTTAAGGCATCCATCATTATCAGGAGTTCCATGATATTATCATTTGCCGGGTAAGATGTTGATTGTATTACAAAAACATCTTCTCCACGGACATTCTCCTCAATCTCCATGAACACTTCCATATCAGGAAAGCGCTTAATTGAAGCCTTTGTAAGAGGTATTTTAAGGCATTGCGCGATAGCCTGAGCCAGAGGCAGATTGCTATTTCCAGAGATAAGTTTCATTTTTTATACCAAAACCCAATAAAATGGTGCGGCTTTTTACCAAAATATTAGTTATATGTAAACCTTTTTGGTTATATTATAAGAAATTAGGGGTAATATGGAGAATAAATGGTAGAAATTCCTTACATTCCTGGTTTTTCCGGCACTGGGCCTATAACGCCCACCTCGCAAACCCCGCAAATTGTAAATATACCCCTTTCATTGGCTCAATTACCTCTTGGAACCCTAATTAATGCAGTTGTGGTGAGGGCTGATAAGAGCGGAAACCTACTGCTTAAAACAAAAGACGGTGAGCTTAACCTCAGCTCTAAAGTATTACTTCCTGAAGGGACACAAATAGTGCTTAAAGTATTGTCAAATAACCAAAATCCTCAGCCGCAATATAGCTCAAACAATCTATTTGTGGCACGTCTTATATCTGTTGATGGAAAACCTATAAGCCAGGTAGTTAATCAGCAGCCAGTGCCAACACAAAATCAGAATATAAAATCACCTCAAACGCTGCAAAAAACGCAAGGTGTTCAACTTGCTTCAGGACTTACGATCATTCCAGATGATTTTGATATAATACAGGTTCCATCCCCCCAGCCAAAAACCCAGCAATCACAGCAGTTATCTGCTAATGCTTCCAGCCAGGTCAGTACATCAACTATTATTAATACCTCTAAAGGTAGTTTGATAAATGCGGTTGTTTTATCAGCTTCTCCGGAAGCACCAAAGGTATTAGCAGACATAAATAATAGTATAAAACAGATAGTATCATCATCAAACTATGTAAAACCTGCTACCCTGCCAACAAACCTTAATGTTTCAGATATTGTGAATTTCCGTATCCAGGCAATAAATTTACCCAATCAGACAGCGCCCGCTTCCGGAGCATTGCAAAACCAGCCTGCAGGATCTGTTTTACCCAATACCCCATTACAACAGACAGCTTATACAAGGCCGCAAAGTGCACCAGGAACAACCATAACGGCTACAGTTATAGGTACTGAAAAATCTGGGGAACTGGTTGTAAAAACGCCACTTGGTACTTTAAAGATTCCTACGGAATTATCACTGCCTAAAGGTACGGTGCTTGAGCTTGAAACTGTTTCAATAAAGAATATACAAGCAAGCACTCCGCCTAATATAACTTCACAAATCCGCCTCATGAGTGAACATAAATCAACGCTTGAGGAAATATTCAGAGTTGTAAAAAACGCGAACCCCGCACTCGCAGAAAAAATTATAAATGAAATTGTGCCAAACACTGACCGGAATTTTCCTGTAAAACTTTTTGCCCACCTTACAAATGCAGTATCAAAAGAACAGCCTGCATTATTAAATAATCAGGTTAGGCAAGCTCTAGAACAGGAAGGAAGACCAGAACTTTTTACAAGATTCACTTCAGAGATTTCTTCTTTCCGGCAAATTGCTTCAGAGCACCCTAACCACTGGCAGGGAATGCCATTTGCCGTCTATGATGGTAAAGAATTCCAGTACGGCAATTTTTACTGGAAGAGATATAAAAAACATGGAAATGAACAAGTTTCAGCCACAAGGTTCATTGTTGATATCGACTTTAATGCTC
>CAYVHI010000006.1:3312-16687 GCA_964450945.1 uncultured Rickettsiales bacterium | reverse complement strand
AACGAAAAAAAGAATTAGAGTTACAAATAAAGACAAAAAATTCTCTCCCCAAAGATATGCAGGAAGAAATGACAACCATCTTTGTTGAAACGGCAGAGGCGGTTGGTATAAAAGGTTCACTGCAATTTAATTCAGTAGAAAAATTCTCCCTGCTACCATTTGATGAAGATTTTAATGAAGATGGCCCCCTTATTGTTTAGACAAAAATCAGATTAAAAAATGAAAAAAACCAGTCCTGCGCCTAAGAATCTGTGCACAGGATAAAAGAATATCCCTCATTTATGTTATTTTTGTGGCCAATTATATGACAGAGACCAATCATAAATTAAGCTGATTTTATTTTCCTATTGTAATTCAGTATGTTGCCAGCTATGCTTATTTTTTAGGCAAAGGGGTAAAATTGTAAGTAAATCCTTGCATATTGAACATGAGGTATTAACTTATCTACAAAGTTATCCACAGATTTTGTGGATAGTGTGACCTGTGGCAAAAAGATAACAATATTCACATAAGCAATTCGTATAAATATGAGCAGAAAAAGTCTTATACATGGTGTGGAGACACTGAAGAAATTCATAAATAATGCCCCGGAACTTCCTGGCATATACCAGATGTTGGATGAAGAAAAAAATATTCTGTATATCGGCAAAGCAAAGAATCTAAAAAAACGACTAAGCAGTTATGTGAATATTGAAAAGCTTACTAACCGAATCAGGTCACTAGTGTATAGCATCAACTCAATCGAGGTCACTACGGTTGCAACCGAAACAGAAGCCTTCCTTCTTGAAGCTAACCTGATAAAGAAGCATAACCCCCGTTATAATGTGATGCTTAAGGATGATAAATCTTTTCCTTATATCTTCATAAGTGGAGGAAGTGATTTTCCATTAATAAAAAAGCATCGCGGGAATAGATCTGAGAAAGGCAGCTATTACGGCCCTTTTGCCTCGGTTGATAATGTGCATAAAACAATTTCAACCTTACAAAGAACTTTTCTACTTAGAACATGTCCGGACAGCATTTTTGATAAAAGGACCAAACCTTGTCTTGAATACCAAATAAAACGCTGCTCCGCTCCATGTGTAGGAAAGATTACAAAAGATGATTACCAAACAACAATAAAACAGGCAAAGCAGTTTCTTTCAGGAAAAACAAAAGAAGTGCAAGACCAGCTGGTTATAAAAATGGAAGAGCTTAGTAAGAATCTTCAATATGAAAAAGCCGCAAAAATAAGAGACAGGATAAAAGCATTAACGCTCACACAGGCAAACCAAAGAGCTATGCCAGGAATAGAAAGCGCAGATGTAATTGCTTTATATATGGAAGGAAAATATTGCTGTGTGCAGGTTAATTTTTTCAGGGATGGCCAGAACTTTGGCAGTAGATCTTATTTTCCCTCACATACTGAAGGAAGTGAACCATCAGAGATTATAAGTGCATTCATTGCAAGGTTCTATCAAGGCAATCCTCCGCCAAAAGAAATTATTGTCAGCAACAAGGTTGAAGATGAAGATATGCTTACATCGGCACTTTCGAATATATCAGGCAGTAAAGTGGAAATATTAATTCCTAAAGCCGGAAAAAAATCTGCTGCCGTAAAAAATGCAACAAGGGAAGCAAAAGCAGCTCTTATAAGAAAAATGAATGAAGGTGCAAGACAGGAATTTATTTTCACAGAGCTGGCAAAATGCTTCAATCTTGATGAATCACCAAAACGCATAGAAGTGTTTGATAACAGCCATATAATGGGTACTAGCGCTGTTGGTGCAATGATTGTTTCTGGCCCCGAAGGCTTTATAAAAAATGCATACAGAAAATATAATTTCCAGCGTAACCATACCCCAGGCGATGATTATGGAATGCTGCGTGAGGTGCTGACACGCCGCTATTCAAAATTAAAACAGTCGGAGAATGCCGAAAATAACTCTCCTGACTTGGTCCTAATTGATGGAGGGGCTGGGCATTTGAAGGTAGCATCTGAGGTTTTTGCTGATCTTGGAATATCAGAAATACCATTTGTGTGCATTGCAAAAGGGCCAGACAGAAATGCCGGAAATGAAACCTTCTTCATGCCAGGGAAAAAACCATTTAAAATTAAGAAAAATGATTCTGTCTTGTTCTATCTGCAACGCTTGCGTGATGAAGCCCACAGGTTTGCTATAATGTCTCACCGCAATAAGCGTTCAAAATCCATAGAGAAGTCATTGCTTGACCAGATAGAAGGCGTTGGTGCGAAGAGGAAAAAAGCACTATTAAACTACTTTGGCTCATATAGTGGGGTTGAACAAGCAACAGTTGAAGACCTTATGAAAGTACCAGGAATTGAAAAAAATATTGCAAAATCAATCTATAATCATATACATAAAATATGAATAACAAACACCTTCCTAATATTCTGACAATCTCAAGGATTATAATTATCCCTCTGGTGCTAATCACCATTAGCTTAGAAGGAAAAATATGGCACCAGATCTCAGCTGCGCTTTTTATTCTTGCAGGAATTACGGATTTTCTTGATGGTTACCTGGCAAGGCACTGGAAGGTTCAATCAAAACTTGGCCGCTTTCTTGACCCCATTGCAGATAAACTTCTTATAGCCTCTACAATCATGTTGCTTGTTTACTTTGACAGAGCGCATGTTATACCGGCAATTGCGATTGTGTGCAGGGAGATACTTGTTTCGGGGCTTCGGGAATTCTTAGCAGAAATTAATGTTAGTGTTCCGGTGACACAGCTTGCAAAAATCAAGACAGCGCTTCAGATAACCTCAATTGTTATGCTTCTTCTTGGAACTAAAGGTTCTGGCTTTGAATTTGTTGATCCGCTAGGGCATATATTTTTCTGGGCTGCGGCAGGACTTACATTATTTACAGGCTATGCCTATCTTAAGGCTGGCCTAAAGCACATGGATTAGGCGCGCACCAACTTGTGAAAATCATCAAGTAACTGATTTGTTACCTTACCTATCTGGAAACTATAATGCTCAACTGAGCCAATAGGGGTAAGCTCTGCGGCAGTGCCGGTCAAGAAGGCTTCCTGCGCAGTTTTTAGTTCCTGAGGAAGTATGTGCCTCTCAATAACCTCAATCCCGCGCTTTTTAGCAAGCTCAATAACTGTAAGTCTTGTAATGCCGTTCAAGAAACAATCTGGTGTAGGTGTATGAAGTTTTCCATCAACAACCATGAAGAAATTTGCGCCAGTGGCTTCGGCAATAAAACCTCGGTAATCCATCATCAATGCATCATTATATCCCTGAGACTCCGCCTTGTGCTTGCTCATTGTACATATCATGTAAAGACCGGCGGCCTTGCTGGCGGTTGGTGCTGTATGTGGGGCAGGGCGTGCCCATTCAGCAAATGCCAGCCTTAAACCCTTCTTTCTTGATTCTTCCGAGTAATAAGGTGGCCATGGCCATGCGGCAATAGCTGTGTGGATCTTACTTTTTTGTGATGAAATAGCCATCATTTCACTACCACGCCAAGCAAAAGGCCTTATATAACCATCAGTAACGCCTTGTTTTTTAACCGTTTCTATTGTTGCTTTTTCTAATTCATCAATTGAATAAGGAATTTCAAAGCCAAGAAGCTGCGCAGATTTCTTCAATCTTTCTGTATGCTCCCTTAGCTTGAATATTTTTCCGCTATATATCCTAACCCCTTCAAATACGCAGGACGCATAGTGAAGCCCATGGTTAAGCACGTGGATTTTTGCATCCCTCCAGGGAACAAATTTGCCATTAAACCATATATACCCATCGCGATCATCAAAAGGAGCTATTTCCATTTATTTATTTTCCTATTAAAAGAGAAGGGTTATTTCTGCTATAAATATAGGCATATTGTCAAGGAAATATGAAGAAAAGAAACACAAAAATACTGGTTATCGATGATGATACGCGCCTTCGCAAGCTGCTTAAGCAATATCTTGAGCAGGAGGGTTATGATGTGGAGATGGCTAAAAATGCCAGTGAAGCAAAGGATACATTAAAAGACAAAAGATTCGACCTGCTGGTAGTGGATGTTATGATGCCAGGGCAAAATGGCAAAGAGTTCACAAAAGAATTAAGGATGACAAATGATACACCGGTGTTAATGCTTACAGCACTTAATGAAGTAAGTGATAGAGTAAGTGGTCTAGAGAGCGGTGTTGATGATTATTTAGGAAAACCTTTTGAGCCAAAAGAGTTGGTATTAAGAATTGAAAGTATATTGAAAAGGACAAAGAAGATTTTAGATGTGGTTAAGTTTGGTGAATATACATTCAACATCACAACAGGTGATCTTTTTAAAGATGATGAACTGATAAATCTTACCTCAACAGAACTTAAGTTATTACAGGTATTTGCAAAAAATATTGATAAACCAGTATCGCGTGAAGATCTTTCAAGAGAATTTAATGGAATAGGTGAACGCTCAATAGATGTGCAGGTTACTCGCTTACGCAAAAAAATTGAAGAAGATCCTAAAGAGCCAATATATCTTGAATCACAAAGAGGGGCGGGCTATGTACTGCGCTCCCGCCAATACATATAAAATATCATTATCTATCAATTGTTTGTAAAGATGTTTTAATAAAACCGTAACTTTTTTATCTTAATTCAATATGTTATAATAATTACAAGCCTATTGTCTTGTTGCTTCTCTAGAAAATATCCCTTTTTGGGTTTGAGATAAGTACCTGACAATTATAGGCGAACTGGATATGTCCGGGTTGAACACTTACGCTCGGGCGTCTGCTGTTTGCCTGGAAAGTACCCTTTTTATAAGGGGTTCGACGGTGTTGAAGAGCATCAGTCTGTGGATCGTGTGCGCGTTGGCCTTTCTGGCCATCGGCGCTGGCTGTGGCAACGCCGAGACGAAGGACGACAAGCCCAAGGCGAAGCCGGTCGAGGACAAGATCGTTACCGCCCTCAAGGGCGAGTGGTCGGTCAAGCTCGATATCGGTGAGATTCCGCAGGAGCGCGGTCTCAGCGGTACGCTGACTGTCGCGAAGGTGACTAAGGAGAAGGAGGGGTACAAACTCTCTGGAACCTATGAAAACCAGAAGGACGGAAAAAAGTACATCGGAGAGTTCGCTGGCACCTTTAATGGTGGCTGGATGGAAATCGAACTCCAGCAGCTCAAGCCGAGCAAAGGCAAGCTGCAGGCCACGGTAGCGTTTCCGATGACCAAGGACGGTAGCCTGATCCCTGAAGGGATCGGGAGGTGGAACGTGGAAGGGAAAAAGGCCTTTCAGGCTTACTTCCTGACCAAAAAGCATGAACTGCCGGAGAAGGAGGCAAACGCCGACGTTGTCAAGTTCCTCAAGGCCAACACTGGCTGGAAGGGGACAACTGACGTTGGTGGTCTGGCCTTCAACAAAAATCGGCCGACGACCATGAAGATCGCCGAACTCGATGGCGAGAAGAATGCCGCCAAATTCGAGTTGGAGATTGACACTGGCGGAGCCAAAAAAGAATTCACCGTGACGGGAGCCTTCACTGGCACTCGGTTCAGCGGAGAGTTCAAAGATGGCCGGTTCACGTGCCCCATGACCCTCATCTTCTACAAAGAAGGTAAGGCATGGAAGGCGATGGGAACTTGGACGCAAAAGCAAGCGTTCCTCGGCGACTTCAAGCGTGTGATTATGCTGGAAGTTTCCAAGTGAAAGTTTGCTAGCCAAGGATGGCACACACGATAATTGACAGCTAGCCGCAAGGTTAGTTGTCGGGAAGGGCCCCTAGGGGCCCTTCTTAATTTTAAAGATTATTTTCCTGCAACGAAATCAGGGATTACGGATTCATTAGCTTTCCTTAATTCTTCAAGGTCTACTTTTGTCTGACCGATTTTTATACCCTTGCCACCGACTTTGCCGATTTTTCTTGCAGTAATTCCTTCTTTTTCTGCTGCCTTTATTATCTTTGAGGTTTTTGAGGGAGCGCAAGTTACAACATAACGTCCCTGATCTTCACCGAAGAACCAGGCATGCGGCGGTAATGTCTTATCAGTCTGTACCTCGGCACCAAGATCGCCACGCAAAGCCATTTCTGCAACCGCAACCAGCATGCCGCCATCAGAAACATCGTGACATGCATTAACGGTTTTTTCCTTTATTAAATTTCTTACCAAATTTCCTGCGGCAAGTTCCTCATCAAGATTTACAGGAGGGGGAGCTCCTTCTTCGCTCTCCATTATCTCGCGCAGGAATAGTGAGCTGCCAAGGTGGCCGATAGTTCTGCCAATTAAAACTATATCTTCGCCAGGTTTCTTAAATTTATTTGTGCAGTAGTTATCTACATTATCAAGAAGACCTACGCCGCCAATTGAAGGGGTAGGCAATATTGCAACGCCGTTGGTTTCGTTATAAAGAGAAACATTTCCTGAAACTATAGGGAACTTCAGCTTTTCGCATGCTTCGCTCATACCATTCAAGCAGCCGACAAGCTGGCCCATTATCTCTGGTCTTTCCGGGCTACCGAAGTTAAGGCAGTTTGTGATGGCAAGCGGAGTTGCACCAACAGCTGTTATATTTCTCCACGCTTCTACAACTGCCTGCTTTCCACCTTCATGTGGATCTGCATAGCAATAACGTGGCGTACAATCGCTGGTAAGTGCAAGAGCCTTCTTAGTGCCATGAACACGCACAACAGCTGCATCACCACCTGAGGAAGCGACAGTATCATTCATAACCTTATAATCATATTGCTCCGATATCCAGCGCTTGCTGGCCAGATCAGGACAAGACATTAACTTTTTCAGAGTAGCCGTTATACTGCCACGGAACTTGACTTCTTCAGGCTGGATAACTGCACGCTTCGCTGATGGCTTATATGGTCTGTCATACATTGGAGCCTGAAGGGAAAGAGGGGCAACAGGCACAACGCCCGCCGCCTTGCCATTCATTTTCATCACAAGATTTCCGGTATCGGTAATTTTTCCTATCACCGCAAAATCAAGCTGCCACTTTTCGAAAATCTTACGCGCCACATCTTCCTTATCGGGCTTTAAGATCATCAGCATGCGTTCCTGGCTTTCTGAAAGCATCATCTCATAAGGAGTCATCCCTTCCTCACGGGTTGGAACTTTTTCAAGGTTAAGTTCTATTCCGGTTCCACCTTTGCCAGCCATTTCAAGAGAAGAGGAGGTGAGGCCAGCAGCGCCCATATCCTGTATGGCGATAATTGCGTCTGTCTCCATCAACTCAAGGCAAGCCTCGATAAGTAGTTTCTCAGTGAATGGATCACCAACCTGAACGGTAGGGCGTTTCTCTTCTGATTTATCATCAAACTCAGCAGAAGCCATGGTTGCGCCGTGAATACCATCACGGCCTGTTTTAGAACCGACATACACAACAGGGTTTCCTTTACCAGCGGCGGCTGAGTAAAAAATCTTATCCTTGCGGGCAAGGCCAACAGTCATGGCGTTAACAAGAATATTACCGTTATACGAAGGGTGGAATGTGCATTCGCCACCAACAGTTGGAACGCCAACACAGTTACCATAACCACCGATTCCAGCAACAACACCCTCTAAAAGGAATTTTGTTTTAGGATGTTTTAATTCACCAAAACGCAGTGAGTTAAGGTTAGCCACAGGCCTTGCACCCATGGTGAACACATCACGCAGGATTCCGCCAACGCCGGTTGCCGCACCCTGATATGGTTCGATATATGAAGGATGGTTATGGCTTTCCATTTTAAATATTGCTGCCTGGCCATCACCAATATCAATAACACCTGCATTTTCGCCAGGGCCACAGATAACCCACGGCGCTTTAGTTGGAAGCTTCTTTAAGTGTTTGCGGGTGGATTTATATGAGCAATGTTCACTCCACATAACAGAGAATATGCCAAGTTCAAGAAGGTTAGGCTCACGCTTCATGATTTTTTGAATCTGGCGGAATTCTTCCTGCGTTAGCCCATGTGATTCAATAACTTCCTTATCAATTTTTTTCAGCCCGAAGATCATTTAAAACTCTCAACCAGACTTTCAAAAAGTGGCCTGCCATCTGTGCCGCCCAGTATTTCATCTGAAACGCGTTCTGGGTGTGGCATCATGCCTAAAACATTTTTCTTTTCGTTGAATATGCCAGCGATATTTGATTCTGAGCCGTTAGGGTTTGAGTCCTTTGTTATATTTCCTTTATCTGAACTATAGCGGAATGCAATCTGCCCCTTTTCCTGGAGTTTCTGAATAGTTTTCTTATCTGCAAAATAATTACCATCATGGTGGGCTATAGGAATCCTCACCACCTGATTCTTCTGATATTTCTGGGTGAACTGGGTTTTATTATTTTCAACTTTCAAATAAACATCGCGGCAAATGAACTTAAGGCCAAGGTTCCGCATCAATGTGCCGGGAAGAAGTTTTGATTCTGTAAGGATCTGGAAGCCATTACATATACCAAGTACGTTCCCGCCTTTCTCAGCATGGCTTATAACTTCCCGCATTATTGGAGAGTTAGCAGCAATTGCGCCACAGCGTAAGTAATCACCATAAGTGAAGCCACCTGGTATAACAACCAGATCAACCTTTGGAAGCTCACTATCTGCATGCCATACTTTAACTGGCGCAGAACCATGTTTTTTCATTACATTCTGTAATGTAGTGAATACGTCCCTATCGCAATTGGAGCCTGGAAAAATTACAACAGCAGCTTTCATCTATTTATCTTCGCCTAACTCGTACCTAAAATTTTCCACTACTGTATTGGCAAATAATTTGTTGCACATTTCATCAAGTGATTGCTTTGCCTTTTCCTGATCTTTTTCCTTTATATCAACTTCGATGAATTTACCGATGCGCACATCCTGTATACCTTTGAAGCCAAGGTTTTCTAAGGCCTTTGCTGTTGCACGCCCCTGAGGGTCAAGCACGCCTTCCTTAAGTGTTATAAAAACTTTTGCTTTCATTATCTTTTACCTTTTTTTGCCACCTTCTTTTTTGCTGAAAACTTTTTTACGTTACCACCGTTTGTAAGTATGCCAAGCCTTTCAGCAACTTCACGGTAAGCTTCACCAACGCCGCCAAGATCCCTTCTGAACCTGTCTTTATCCAGCTTTTCACCACTGGTAACATCCCACAGACGGCATGAATCTGGAGTGATTTCATCAGCAAGGGTTATATAGATATAACCACCTTCAAAAACACGGCCAAATTCAAGTTTAAAATCCACAAGCCTTATACCTACACCAAGGAACAGGCCGCGCAGAAAATCATTTATCCTTAACGCAAGACCTTTTACTTCTTCAATCTCAATTGGATCAGCCCAGCCCAGCGCAAATATTGTTTCTTCGTTAACAAAAGGATCGCCCAAACCATCATTTTTATAACAGAATTCTATAAGCGATTTAGGTAATACTGTTCCTTCTTCAAGACCATAACGTTTTGAAAAACTGCCGGCCGAAATATTCCTTACGATTACTTCCAAGGGGATAATATCCACTTTTTTTACCAGCTGCTCACGCATGTTTATTGAGCGTATGAAATGTGTAGGCACGCCTATTTCACCAAGACGAATCATGAGGTATTCAGAAATGCGGTTGTTTATTACACCCTTGCCCTGAATAATAGCTTTCTTCTGATTGTTAAAAGCCGTTGTATCATCTTTAAAATGCTGAATCAAAGTGCCAGGTTCAGGCCCTTCATATAAAATTTTTGCCTTACCTTCGTATACTAAATTGTTTTTCTTTGCCATGTTATACCAATTGACTTATTTAAGGAGAACTTATACATAGCGGCATATTAGAAAGAAATCAATTTTCAAATTAAGGAATTTATATGGATAGCTTTGAAAAACGCGAGAAATCATTTGAAGGTAAATTTGTCCATGACGAGGAGCTAAGATTCAAGATTGCCGCCCGCAGGGATAAGCTTTTAGGATTATGGGCTGCTTCAAAGATGTATATGGAGCCTGAAGAATCAGCAAGATATGCAAAAGAATTGGTTTCAGCTGATTTAGAAGAAGTTGGCACTGATGATGTAGTTTTAAAACTTCTGGATGATATGAAAAAAGCTGGAGTTTCAATAACTAAGAATGAAATTCAAGAAAAACTGAATGAATTCCAGAAACAAGCCGAAAAGCAAATAAAAGAAGAAATTAAGTAAGTTTTGCGCAGGCTTCCTTGATTCTTTTTAAAGCCTTATCGAGAGCTTCATCTGATGTGGCATAAGAAATCCTAAAGAATGGATCGGTTCCAAAAGCAACACCAGGGACAACGGCAACCAGAGCTTCTTCCAGTAAATACTCTGAAAAATCGCTGCCAGTCTTAATAACCTTGTCTGAGGCAGTCTTTTTGCCAAGCAATCCCTTGCACGAAGGAAATACATAGAATGCGCCCTCTGGCTTGTTGCAGTTGATGCCAGGTATTGCATTAAGGCCATTTACTACAAAATCCCTTCTTTTTCTGAATGCTTCTGAACGTGGTTTCAGGAAATCCTGCTTGCCGTTTAATGCTTCAACCGCTGCTGCCTGACTTATGGAACTTGGATTTGATGTGCTCTGTGATTGCAGCATCGCAACCGCCTTCATAAGATCTTTTGAACCGCCAGCATATCCTATACGCCAACCAGTCATGGAATAAGATTTTGATACGCCGTTAACAGTAACCGTGCGATCAAAAAGCTTAGGTTCCACCTGGGCAGGAGTTACAAACTCAAGGCCATCATAAAGAATATGCTCATATATATCGTCTGCCATAATGTGGACGTGCGGAAACTCAAGCAGAACATCTGTAAGCGCTTTCATTGATTTTCTATCATAAGCAGCGCCAGTAGGGTTGCTTGGGGAGTTCAGGATAACCCACTTCGTTCTTGGAGTTATGGCTTTCCTTAGCTGCTCAGGTTGCATACGGAAGCCATTTTCTTCCGAGCATTCTACAAAAACAGGCTTGCCTTCAGAAAACTCTACTATATCAGGGTAAGAAACCCAGTATGGTGAAGGAATTATTACCTCATCACCAGGATTAATAGTTGCGAGTAATATATTGAAAATCACCTGTTTTCCGCCATTGCCGACTGTAATCTGGTCTGGTGTATAGGTAAGGCTGTTTTCCCGCTTGAATTTTTCGCATATAGCTTTTTTCAGGGCAGGGGTGCCATCAACTGCTGTGTATTTTGTATCTCCCTTCTGGATAGACTTAATTGCGAAATCCTTAATGTTATCTGGTGTATCAAAATCCGGCTCACCGGCACCAAGACCTATAACATCCTTGCCGGCTGCCTGAAGTTCTTTGGCCTTAGTGGTTACAGCAATTGTTGGTGATGGTTTTATGCGCTTAAGGCGCTCAGCTAAAAATGGCATTGGTTCTTCCTTCTTCTTTACGCTTAACATAATAATACCTATTCGAATTCAAAAATAACCTGGTTTGCCTGTATATTATCCCCAGGCTTTATGTGTATTTTAGATATCTTTGCCTCATTTTCGGCAGTAATGATATTTTCCATCTTCATTGCTTCAATTATTGCCATTTCCTGGCCAGGAATTACCTTCTCGCCTATTTCGACTTTTATATCCACAACTTTACCAGAAATCGGAGACTTAAGTTCGTGCAGAGAGTTTTTCTTCTCTCCTATAGGCATAAATTTTGTTAGTTCCGCTACGCGCGGAGTACGAACAGTTGCTTCAACTGTTGAACCGGAGTGAGTAAGCTTGAAACCACCAGGAATATATTCGACAATAACGCTCACGGCCTTTCTATCCATTATCCCTTGGAATAATCTGCTGCCAAGAATCCAAGAACTGGTTATCGAAAATTTCTGGCGTTCATGTTTTATATCGTAGCCGTTTTTCTTTGCCTTTACGGTTATAGGATAGTTTTCCCCATCAATACTGATTATCCAGCGAGTTCCTATGTGACGCCCGCGCCCCGGAACCTGGCCAGAAATACGGGCTGCTCGTTGAGCGTCTCTTAAATAAATGAATGCTGCTGTGGCAACGAAAACCTTTGATGTGTGGGATGTTAATTCTGCACCAAAGAAACCTTCAGGATATTCTTCAGCAATGAAATTTGTTGATATTTCACCTTCCATAAAACGTGGGTGAGTCATCAATGCTTCAAGGAAGCTGATGTTATGGGAAACGCCACGAATAAAGAAATTACCTAGCGCTTTCTGCATATACTGAATTGCTTCTTTGCGGGTTGTTCCATGAGTGCAGAGCTTTGCAATCATTGGATCATAGAACATACTGACCTCTCCGCCCTCAAAAACACCCGTATCAACGCGGATATGCGGGCTGCGCGGAGGTTCCTGATACTGTATTATACGGCCTGATGAAGGTAAGAACCCACGGCTTGGATCTTCCGCATATACACGGCATTCCATGGCCCAGCCATCAAGTTTAATATCTTCCTGTTTAAATGGAAGTTTTTCGCCTTCAGCAATACGGATCATCAACTCAACGATATCAAGGCCGGTAACTAATTCAGTAACAGGGTGTTCAACCTGAAGCCTTGTGTTCATTTCCAGGAAATAGAAATTCTTTTCCTGATCGACAATAAATTCAACGGTTCCTGCTGATTGGTAGCCAACTTTCTGGCACAGAGAAACAACCTGCTTATACATTTTTGCCCTGGTTTTTTCATCAATGAATGGGCTTGGTGCTTCTTCTATTACTTTCTGGTTATGACGTTGGATAGAACACTCACGCTCGCCCAGGCACACAATATTTCCGTGCTTATCAGCAATAACCTGAATTTCAATATGGCGAGGCTTTTCAATGAATTTTTCAAGGAAAATACGGTCATCACCGAAACTGTTCTTTGCTTCATTGGTTGTAGAACTGAAGGCCTGTTTTATTTCTTCCTTGCTGCGTACAACACGCATACCTTTACCGCCACCGCCTGCTGCGGCCTTTATCATCACCGGAAATCCTATATCATTAGCTATCTTTATAGCCTCGGTTGGGTTTTTGATAACACCCATATAACCGGGAACAGTGTTAACCTTTGCTGCTTTCGCTATTTTCTTGGCTTCAATTTTATCACCCATTGATTCTATGGCTTTATGGGTTGGGCCAATGAATTTTATGCCTTCATCATGAAGAGCTTTGGCAAAAGATGCATTTTCGGAAAGAAAACCATAACCTGGATGAACGCCATCCGCACCGCTTTTAATGGCAGCATTAACAATATTTTTTACATTCAGATAACTTTGGTCAGTGGGTGATGGGCCGATATAAACAGCTTCATCAGCCATGGTTACAAATAAAGAGTTAGTATCTGCTTCTGAATATACGGCAACAGTTTTTATTTTTAAGCGCTTTGCCGTTCTAATGATACGGCAGGCAATTTCACCACGATTGGCTATGAGAATTTTTTTGAACATAGTTAATAATAATCCCGCCCACCAAATATACCGCCGCCAGGCCTATCAATTTCTCCTTCATCTTTAGTAAT
>CAYVHI010000006.1:1899-3302 GCA_964450945.1 uncultured Rickettsiales bacterium | reverse complement strand
ATCTTAATAGCCCTGTGGTAAAAGCACTTACATAAATCGCAAGCTTTCCAACTTCTTTATTTTCTTCAACAGCTAAGTTAACTATTTCTTCGAAAGGTTTATAATTTTCTTCAAAAATTCTTGCTGTATCTAATTCTCCCAATCTACCGTCAAGGAAGAGTTTTGAAGCTTTAATTATTTTATCAAGGGCCATTTGCATTATATTTCTATCCTCTTGATCAAGGAAATATTTTTTGTATTCTTCCATGAATTTTGCTTGATCGTACATTTCAAAATATTTTGCGATATCATATAATGCTTCATTTTTTCTATCTTGTGTCATCTCTATAACGGCAGATTATCGTGTTTCTTCCATGGATTTTCCTGCTTTTTATTGCTTAGCCAGGTAAGTGCACGGCAGATGCGCCAGCGGGTGTTTTGTGGCTGGATTACATCATCAATAAAACCACGGGAAGCAGCTACGAAAGGAGTTGCAAATTTTTCCTTATATTCTTCCAAAACCTGATCCATCTTTTCCTTATCATTAGCTATGTCGCGATAAAGTATTTCAACGGCACCTTTAGGGCCCATTACAGCAACTTCGGCATTTGCCCAGGCATAATTAAGGTCGCCGCGCAGGTGCTTTGAATTCATAACAATATATGCGCCACCATAAGCCTTTCTGGTAATTACGGTTATTTTTGGAACTGTGGCTTCGGCATAAGCATAAAGAAGTTTTGCGCCGTGTTTAATGATGCCATCATGCTCCTGATTGGTGCCTGGAAGGAAGCCAGGAACATCCACAAAAGTTACGATAGGTATATTGAATGCATCACAGAAACGTACAAAACGGGCTGCTTTCATGCTGGCATCTATATCAATACAGCCAGCAAGGTACATTGGCTGGTTAGCAACAAAGCCAACTGTCCTGCCGCTCATGCGGCCGAACCCGACAATCATATTGCGGGCAAAATCCGGCTTTATTTCATAAAAATCACCTTCATCAACTACGCGCTCTATAAGCTCTTTCATGTCATAAGGTTTATTTGGGTTTTCAGGTATGAGTGTATTAAGTGATGTATCAACACGGTCAGCCGGGTCTGAGGTTTCCCGGGCCGGAGGGTTATCTTTGTTATTAGAAGGTAAAAAGTTAATCAAGCGGCGTGTTTGCAATAAGAGATCAATATCATTATCAAAAGCCAAGTCAGCAACGCCTGATTTTGTAGTATGAACATTTGCTCCGCCGAGATTTTCCTGAGTTACAGTTTCATGGGTTACTGTTTTTACGACATCCGGCCCAGTGACAAACATGTATGAAGTGCCGCGCACCATCATGATAAAATCGGTAAGGGCAGGGGAATAAACGGAACCACCGGCGCATGGGCCCATGATTAATGAAACTTGTGGAACCACACCGGAATATA
>CAYVHI010000006.1:0-1889 GCA_964450945.1 uncultured Rickettsiales bacterium | reverse complement strand
CGTTGCGTTGGAATATCTCTCCAAACCCGCTTAATGAATCAACACCATCTTGAATTCTTGCGCCGCCGGAATCGTTTATACCTATAACAGGTGCGCCAACACGGGCAGCCATATCTAAAATATTACAAATCTTCTTTGCGTGGGTTTCGCTAACGCTACCACCCATTACGGTAAAATCCTGGCTGTATATGAATACTAAGCGGCCATTTATGGTCCCATGACCGGTAATTACGCCATCACCTGGGATTTTTTTTGTATCCATGCCGAATTCGCTGTTGCGGCATTCAACAAACATTCCATATTCTTCGAATGAATCTGGATCAACCAGAACTTCAATTCTCTCGCGAGCGGCAAGCTTTCCCTTTTCATGCTGCTGGTCTATGCGTTTAATACCGCCGCCAAGACGTGCCTGCTTACGCTTTTCTTCGAGAGCTTGTATTACTGTTGTCTTCATAAATTATGGGTATTACTTTGAAGGGGGGAAATCTAACAGAAACTATTAGTTTTGCAAGGAATATTAATTGCTGCTATTGTTAATATAGCCTTTAATAATTTCTGATTTATCAAATACTTGAGTGGCCTCGACGAGGGATTTTGGCAATAGTTCCAGCCTATACTGTGGCTCATAAGCGTTTCCATAGATTTTTTCTCCCGGATCAATAGTTTGAGTGATTCCGTGGTGTATTCCGGCGAGGATTACTGCAATAACCATAAATGGATCGGCATCTGTTCCGGCAACCCGATGTTCAATGTGCCGCATGGAAGGATTTACGGTGCTGGTTGGAATCCTAACCGCTGTTGTACGGTTATTGCCGCCCCAGGAAACATTAACGGGTGAATTATTATAAGTTTCTGACTGTTTGTTATAAGCCGGGACATTAAAGCGCTTGTATGATTCTTCATTCGGGGCAAAGAAGACCATGGATTCTTTCATGGTGGCAAGCAGGCCACCAATTGAATGGAGCATGATTTCCGTTTCCTCTTCATCCCCACTTTTTTCGAATACATTCTTTCCATCCTTGTCTAAAAGGCTTATATGGATGTGAAGGCCGGAACCTGGTTGGTTTTCATGCGGCTTGGGCGTGAAATCTGCTCCATAAGAAGCAAGGATTTTTTTGAGCCTTAAAAGATTTTCAGCGGCCATAGCAGGGGTTGGGGAGGGTAGCAACGCCACTTCATATTGAAACTCACCCTTTTCCTTTGTTATTTCTCCAGCAGGTATTTTTGCACTTCTGATTTCTGAACTTATTTTTGCCAACCACTCATCATCAACGACAGAAGCAAAATAAAACTCTATCTCCGTTGCAATTATTGGCTGAAGGCCAGTATCTTCGACCAGCCTTTTGGTAATATTATTCAAAAAATACTGAGAAGATTTCATGATTATTCAATCTGAATCCAGGAATCTAAAGGTACATTAAAATTCTTAAACGCATGTCGTTTTGCCCCTTCTAAGGATTCATAATGGTAATCCCAAGTGCAAATGGGATTATTACCTTCGTATATGTATATGAAATAGCCACTTGTGTATTCACCTGGGCCAAGATCATCTGTTTCATCATCAATTAAACACCTTATATGTTTTGGTGTTTTTGTTTCAGCAATCCACTTCATAAACTAATCCTTAAAATAATTGTGGTGTTTTCCAATATCTACCCAGTCTCCATCAACATACTCTTGTATATGAAAATGTGGTTTATATCCATGGCCTTCAAAATCAAATCTAACTTTTTTCTTTCCTTTCATCATTACAATTTTCTTTTTATTATGAATAACTATTTTAGGGGCCCCGCCAAAATATTTCTCAAGGTTTTTCATTATGCGTAGCGTTCGCATATCAAGAGTAGAAGCCACACCACGCCATATCTTTGCCGCCTTAATTATGCTGC
>CAYVHI010000005.1:0-61541 GCA_964450945.1 uncultured Rickettsiales bacterium | reverse complement strand
TTAACCGGTTGGTCGCTGGTTCGAATCCGGCCCGGGGAGCCATTTAAAAAATCTGCCACAGTCCAAAACAATCCAAAAAACAACGTTAGCTAGCTTTTATTTCCCGATAAGCCTGTTTAGATACTTGATACGCACTTGTTATTGCAAGTGCTGCCATTATTGCTGCTACGATTAAGTCTGGCCAGTGTGATGTTGTATAATAGGTTGCTAAAGCGGCAAGGATGACCGCGATATTGCCAATGGCATCATTACGACTGCACAACCACACAGATTTGCGGTTGCTATCATCACGGCTGTGGCGGGAGAGCAAATAAAAACAGTACATATTTGCTGCCAGTGCCAGGAAGCCAATAACACCCATAATTTCTGCTTGCGGTGTAATTTCTGTTATTAATTTATAAACAGCCTGAATGATTACCCATAATCCAAAAACAAACATAGTAAGTGATTTTATTAAGGAGCTATAGGCTTTCAGGCGTACAGATTTGCTGAGTACATAAAGAGCAATTCCATAATTTGCTGCATCACCCAGAAAATCTATAGCATCTGCTTGCAGAGAAACCGAACCTGCTGCCAGTCCGGATATAATCTCTGCTATGAACATTACAGTATTTATAAAAAGCACAATCCAAAGGGTTTTCCGGTAAGCTATATCACCAGAATTTAAATTCACTTCGGAAGGGCAGCAATGCTTACTCATAGAATTAATTTTTACTATTTGCTAAAGCATCCTCAACAGCTTGGCGGATTGCTTCCGGGCTATTTAAGCCTTCTGCCTTTTCTCCATTTATATAAAGTTCTGGAGAATGTTTGATGCCAATCTTTACTGCATTCTGAGAAGTTTTCAGGAGGCGAGTTTCTATATCCTTATCTTCGATGCATGAATAAAACGCTTTCTTTTTTATTCCAGCTTTTTCTGCAACCTTGATTAAAGGATTAATGAAAGCCGATGTTCCTGCCCAGTTTGGAGTTTCATCTATAAGGAGTGAGAGTATATTAAAGAACTCATCATCACCCTTGCAGTGGGCAACCATGTAGGCATAAAAAGTAGTAGGATTCATGGGTAATTCACGGAAAGCAAATCTCACCTTACCAGATTCAATATAGTCTTTCTGTAATATCCCCATAAGTGTTTTATGGAACTGGCCACAATGATGGCAAGAGATATTGGCATATTCTATGATAGAGACCTTAGCCTTCTTATCGCCAATTACATTCTCGTCTGATGAAATAACCAGAATCTCTTTTGCTGCTTCTTTTGCGGCCTGACTTAAGGATTTACCACCAAGAACAGTATCAAGAGCTTTACGGGCATCTTCCACCGATCTCATGCTATCAGCCTTATCACCATTTATGAATATGGTTGGTGTTGATTCCACACCCAGTTTTTTGCCTCCATCCATGCGGCTGTTAAGGATTTTTGTTTCAATTTCCTTATTGGCTAAACATGTTTCCAGAGGTTCTGGCTTTAACCCTAAGCCTTTTGCTATTTCAAGCAGCTTGGGTTTGAAATCTTTGCCAAAAGCCCAGTCCTTTTGTTTTTCAAATAGTGCTTTTAGTAAGGCGAAGTATTTTTCATCACCATCCTGCTTGGCGGCGCAATGGGCAAGTTGTGCAGCAGTGAGTGCAGATTCATTCAAAGGAAAATCCCGGAATATCAACTGTACTTTTCCAGTATCGATATATTCTTTTTGAATGGTAGGTAAAACATTGGTATGAAATTCCGCGCAGTGGTGGCAGGAAAGTGATGCATATTCAATGATAGTTACTTTTGCACTGCTTTTACCAAGGACTTTATCTTCCGGTAATTTTGATTTTAAGGCAGATTCTTCTAGCGCAAAGCCAGAAGAAGAAAAGAAAAATAGAGTAATGAACGTAAAAATTCTAAACATATAAGCTCCTAAATCGTTTGTTTTATAAAATTATAGAAAACAGAAACGGTTAGGTAGTAGGAGGTTCTAAAAGTGGACTGACTAATACACCATCAATATGGATATTGTTAGAAGAGGAAAATATGTTTCTATTAATTGAATGTATGAACTTTACGTTTTGGGTATTCATAACATTTTCTACCAAGTGCAAACAGCACGCACACTGATGCTGGGCTTTACTATCATCCCCACAACAATCTTTTTCGTTAGCTTGAGTAGAATGCTTGCATGCCTTATCAGCTTCACAGGCATCTGCAAAGGTTGGAATGGTAACCAGCAACAAGATAGCAGCAAGAATAGTTAGAAACAGTTTCATGCGTTAAAAACTAGAAGAAAAATATTTATTTAGCAAGTGGATAGAAATAGAGAATTTCAGGTATAAAAAACCCAGGGGCGTCGTTAGACGCACACCATTATAAATTCTTTACTATCAAGAGGTTATCTATGCCCAGCTTATACATACAAGCTTAAGGGCATAAACCATAATTTATAAGGATTTCTAAGAAATTCCGGCGGCGTTAACGATTTATAAACTTTTTATGGTAATAATGGCATGAAAAGTATGGATAAATTATGAGTATAAAATGTGCAACAGGGTTAAACCCTGGTCATAATCGACTTTCCCACAGCAATAATACTGCTGACGGGCTTGCATTCACCGGTGATGGTTTTGATAACGGCCCATTCCTGACAGGAGATTACAGGATCGATTCAATGATGATGGGTGCAAAATGGGGAAATCTTCATGTGCCGGCAAGAATCACCTTTTCCTTCGATGCAACAAATGAGATTGTGCTGGATGATGATTTCAGATCTACGGTTAATTATGGCCTACGCAAATGGGCTGAAGTTGCAGATATAAAATTTTCCTATAAACCGCCTTCCCCGGATAATAACAACAAAGTGAACATACTTTTTGGCGCTGATTCAACACTGGTTCCAAGCGGCTTTGCCGGGGTAGCTTTAATTGCAAATGATGGCAATAAGATGGCAGATGTTGATGTGCTGATAGCTACCGAATTTGCACAGACATCAGTAAAACCTGGTGATAATTTCGGCTACCTTGTCATAATCCATGAGATTGGACATGCTCTTGGCCTTAAACACGTTGGCTCAAACGGTATAGGGGGGCAGCTGGAACCATTCCTCCCTGCGGAAGAGGATAATACCGATTTTTCAGTAATGTCTTATAATGATGGTTCTGGTTATCCTGTCTCGCCAATGCCATATGACATACTGGCAATCCAACATTTATACGGACCTAACAGGTCGCACAATGCCGGTCCGACAAGTTATATTATAAATGGCGGGAGTGAAATAAAAACAATATGGGATGGCGAAGGTATAGATACATATGATGCCACTTCATATGCGGGTGATTCAACAATAAATATCGGCGATGGGCAGAAATCTATTGTTGGAAATTCAAATATCTGGACGGCGTTTTTTGCGGATATAGAAAATGTGATTACCCAGGATGGGAATAATACTGTTATTGGAAATTCTTTATCAAATTCCATGAAGACAGGAAGGGGAAATGATTTCATACAGGCAGGGCGCGGCAAGGATACGCTTAACGGCGGCGCTGGCAACGATACAATCATAGCCGGTAACGGCAGCGATATAATAACCGGCGGCAATGGTAACGATGTGCTTAACGGTGGCGCTGCATCAGACATATTTGTATTCAGGAGTGGATCAGGCGTTGATGTGATCCAGGATTTTATACCGAACGTGGATAAATTACATATTATAGGGGTGTTCCAGAGTGTTGATGCGGCAGTGGCTGCATTTCAGGGTGGAGCAATTGATTTCGGTAGTGGAAATTTAGTAACTTTATCTGGCGTTGCTGGAATTACCGCTAATGATATAATTATAGGGTAATCAGAAAGAAGCCGTTTTGTGCTTTTGTTTTTTCGCGCTTGCTTCCAGCTCTTTTCTTAAAAATTCCGTTAGAACCTTTATTGCAGAAAAGTCGGCTTTCTTTTCCGCTTCAGGATTATAATTTGTATTGGTATTTATATCATAGACATAGGTCTTACCTTGCTTATCCCTGATGAATTCAACACCTGCAACTTCAATTTTATTCGCCGCCAGAAATCCTTCCAACTTACCGATTATAGGATCCTTAAAGTTTTTCATTATCCTGAAAAGGCCAAGATCAGCATCTATGGCGCAAACTTCAGATGCTGATCTTGGTTTGTCGATGCGGCATGCCTCTGCCGGGCAAAGTTCAAACCCTTCGCTGGTATCCACCCTTACTGCATAGACGAACTTGCCGCCAATAAATTCCATCCTGGTTATAAATGGTTCCGGAGATGCAATATATTCCTGCACCAGCATTATATCGTCAATGGAAGCAGTATAATTTTTGCCGGTGAGAAAACTTTTTAACATTTTATGTGACTGGAAAAGTTCAACGCCAATGCCTTTGCCGCCCCTGTTAGGTTTTAATATAAACGGGGTTTTAAAAGTTTCTGCAACTTCAAGAATATTTTCTTTACCAAAGCATGCAACTGTGCGCGGAACATTAATGCCATGCTGCTTTAATTTTATATACTGATCTATTTTGCTTATTTCCAGGCGGAGCACAGATGAGCCGTTTATAACCCTCCGGCCGTTTTCCTCCAGCCAGGCAAGCAGGGCAAAAGCATAATCAGGAGAATACTGGTGACCCCTTGTATATGATGAGGCACTCATTTTGCTGAAGAAAATCCCCTCAGGCGGGGATCTTGAAATATCAAGGCTGCCAGATTCCATGCCTATCTCTCCATAAGGGAGATTATTCTTTCTAAATATTTTTGCCAGCGGCCTAAACCATAAAGGGTTTTCATGAATGATATAAACTTTCGACATATTTTTTTATTAGATAAAAGTCAGCTATTTGCTTACGCACATTTCCTTAGGTGGCTTCCATGATTTTATGAATTTCCAGTCTCTGCCTGCGCGCTTAAGGAGAACAACGGAATTTGGCCTGGTCCTGCTGAATAATTCGGCAGGTTTACAGGTTAAAAGCAGGATTGAATATTTTTTATCATTTATTACTTCTTCAAATGTCTGCGGGGAATAGTTTATATTCAGATCGCGCCTGTGGTAAAGCAGGATGCCGCGATAGGAAAGATAATCATCAAGGCGGTTATCTCCATAAGTAACAATTCCCATATCTTTCTTTTTACCTAAAAGCCCTGCAATCTCAGCAGCGTTATTGCGTATGAATATTTTACGTGGCGCCAGATCATAACGTATATGCCCTATAAGAAGTAAAACTGCGGCAACGTATATAATAAATAATGCTGGCAGAAGTTTCTTGCCGAGACGTATTTTACTAAAAAATTTTCTTACGAAAGGTAAAACCGTAACCAGCGCGAGAGGAGCTATATGTGTGCTATATCGCCAGTAGGAAAGCGCTGTGGTGCCAGAAAAATGACCGACATAAATTGTTATTATGAAAAGGTTATAAAGAAGAATTATTCCCCCGGTAAAAAGAAAGAGGATTTTATTCTCACGCTTCTTCTCCGGCCATAAGGCATAGACAATAATTATGGTGAATAAGCCGAACAGGCCGCCTTTCCTTATTATTACATCAAATATGCTTGCAAGAATTTCCGGTATCTTGGAAAAATCCCATTCGGCAAAAGACATCAGCTTGTTTTCGCTTTCAGGCAGATATGCATAGATATAAAAACGCCAGAGAGCATAAATTGCAGCAGGGATAACTGATGATATTATAACCAGTTTTAGATTGCGCTTCCTTAAGATGCATGTGATTGCGGCAAGGAAAATAACTATGACAACAAGAATGATGTTTGCCTGTTTTATGTTAGCAAGCGCCGCAAGAATAAGTCCAAGCGCAACAGGATTATTTATAGGATTCTTTTTATCTATTATGAACCTAAGTAGATAAAAAGATGAAACAGCGAGCAGGAAAGAAGTGCTGAAATCACCGTAACTTGAAAACACTATGGAAGGAACAAAACCAGGATTGAAAAGGGTGGTAAAACCGATGCCGCCAAGACAGGCAATCCAACCCGGCGCTTTTTCCGGAAGACTTAGGATTCTCTTAGTAGAGATCACCCGCGCGATGAATAATGCAAAAAGTATGCTTAATATAATATTAAAATGCAGCATAGCCTTTGGCAGTTCATAAAACGGCGAAGCTATATATCCCGCAAGCTGGAGATTATATGGAAAACCATAAAAGAAACTTATTTCAGGAAACTTTCCTTGCTCTGGGAATGCATGGAATTCTTCAATGTAATAATAATTCGGCAGCCAGAAAGACCAGGTATCAGACTGCCATAAATCTGTGCCAATAATAAGAATAAGAAGTGGCAGTGAAACAATAAATATTCTTGAAAGCGCGATAAGATCATCTTTTATTAGGGGGAAATTTATAAAGCCATAGATTACGACAGGGATAAAGATGAAGTATGCATAATAAAGCTTTATGTGAGCAACCCCGAAGAAAGTAAAAATAAGGCAGGCAAGCCCCCATCCAGCCAAAATCTCAAATTCAACCGAGTGCTTGCCCTTGGTTACTACTCTGCCGGCAAAAAGATAAAATACAAATGAAATGGCAACGAAGGAAAAGCTGATAAGATCAGGGATATCAGGTAATGCAGATATAAAAAATGAAAACAATGGCATCTACCTTTTTAAAAAGAATTATCCATGGAATATATAACTATTAATAATTATCTGCAACCAGCCCTTTAATTATTCTTTTTTGTTTTAATAATAATTAAGGTAAATTATCTGCAATGAAAGAATATAAAAATCTCTTTAAACCAATTTCTATAGGTCATATCAGGCTTGAAAACAGGGTCATCATGGGGGCCATGCATACCGGCCTTGAATATGATTATGAAAAACTGGCAAGGTTCTATGAAGTTAGGGTGAAAGGAGGCGCTGGGCTAATAATTACCGGCGGCTTCTCACCAAATAAAGAAGGGCTCTTATACGAAAAAGCCTCAATAATCGATGCTGAGACAAAATTAGACGGGCATAAAAAACTTACAGAGAAAGTTCATGATGCCGGAGGATATATCTGCCTTCAGCTTCTGCATGCAGGCAGATATGCCTATCACAAAAACAGTGTCAGCGCTTCTGCCATACAATCTCCCATAACACCTTTTTCCCCGAGGGAACTAAAAGAAGCTGAAATCATAAAACAGATTGATGATTTCACAAATGCAGCAAAACTTGCCAAGGAATCGGGCTATGACGGTGTTGAGATAATGGGTTCGGAAGGATATCTGATAAACCAGTTTCTTGCTAAGAGGACAAATAAAAGAAGCGATGAATGGGCTAATGGTGCACGTTTCCCGGTGGAGATAATAAAGAAAGTGCGCGCAGCTGCGGGAAAAGATTTTCTTATAATCTATAGGCTTTCCATGCTTGACCTGGTTGAAGAAGGAAGCAGCTGGGATGAAGTGGTAAAACTTGCCAAGGAAATTGAGGCAGCGGGAGCTGATGTAATAAATACCGGGATAGGCTGGCATGAGGCCAGAATCCCAACGATTGCCGCCATGGTTCCGCGTGCGGCGTTTTCTGAAGTAACAGCAAAGCTGAAAAAAAATGTTTCAATTCCTGTTGTGGCGGCCAACCGTATAAACACACCCGAAGTTGCAGAAAAAATAATTGCAGAGGGTGAGGCGGATATGGTTTCCATGGCGCGTCCGCTTCTTGCAGACCCAGAATTTGTAAATAAGGCAAAAAATGGCAAAGCCGATCTTATCAATACATGCATTGCCTGCAACCAGGCATGCCTTGACCATACATTTGAAATGAAAATGGCTTCCTGCTTGGTTAACCCCGCCGCATGCCATGAAGATGAATTTAAAATAATTCCTGCCAAAAAAATAAAGAATTTAGCAGTAGTTGGCGCCGGACCGGCGGGACTTTCATTTGCCGTGACAGCCGCAGAACGTGGACATAAAGTTACTATATTTGAAGCAGCAAAAGAAATAGGCGGTCAGTTCAACCTGGCAAAAAAAATTCCCGGCAAAGAAGAGTTTTACGAAACTCTCCGCTATTTTAATAACAGGCTTAAAGACCTTAATGTTAAAGTTTTACTGGGCAAGGAAGCTTCAGAAAATGATTTAAAGAACTTTGATGAAGTTATTCTGGCCACCGGCGTAACACCTAAAATACCAGATGTTGATGGGTTAGATCATAAGACGGTCATGAATTATATTGATGTCTTAAATGGAAGAGAAGTGGGCAAGACTGTTGCGGTCATGGGTGCTGGCGGGATTGGCATAGATGTATCAGAATTCCTGCTGCATGGCGGTAAACATATCGACACAAAAGAATTCATGCATGAGTGGGGAATTGATACGGAATTTACTGCTCGTGGCGGCATCGAAGGTATTAAACCAGAGGCAGCAAAACCGGAAAGAAAAATCTATCTCCTGCAAAGGAAAGATAAAAAGTTCGGCTCATCACTCGGAAAAACTACCGGCTGGATTCACTTACTTTCACTGAAAAAAAATGGAGTCACCATGATAGGCGGGGTGACTTATAAAAAAATAGATGATGCCGGCATTCATATAACTGCAAATGGAGAAGAAAAAATACTGAAGGTTGATAGTGTTATCATATGTGCTGGTCAGGAACCAAAAAATTCTCTATATAGGAATCTATCTTCCGGCGGCGCTAAAGTTCATGTAATAGGCGGCGCCAGAGATACAAAAGAGCTGGATGCAAAAAGAGCAATAATGGAAGGAACAAAACTAGGTATAAGTATTTAATATGTGTTGGAGTGGAGAAGCATCAACAGTTCTTGCGGGCATAGGTTTTGCAAGCACCGCCTATGCAGTATATAAGAAAGAGCCGGCGCCGCTGTGGATTGCGCTTGGCTATTTCACACTTATGGAAGCCCTGCAGGCTTTTACCTATAGCGTCATTGACGAATGCACCAACCCGGTAAATCAGGTGGCGACGTTACTTGGATATTTACACATAACCTTCCAGCCGTTTTTTATAAACATGGTCTCCATGTATTTTATCCCTGAAAAAATAAGAAAGAAAATTGAGATGCCGGTGTATTTCTTATGTTTTGTTACGGCAATTTTCATGCTTATCCAGCTTTATCCTTTTACATGGGCTGGCGCGTGCGACTCGGCAAGGCCACTATGCGGAAAGATATTATGTTCGGTATCAGGCAACTGGCATATAGCCTGGGAAGTGCCTACAAACGGAATAGGCAATTATTTTGCTCAGGCGAATGTTCCCTTCCTGAAGGAAGGATTTTTCATGTTCACCATTATCGGCTTCTTCCTGCCGTTCCTTTATGGTTCATGGCGGTTTACACTTTATCATTATTTCATGGGGCCGTTCCTGGCGAAGTTAAGTACAGATAATGTCAATGAGCAGCCGGCAGTGTGGTGCCTTTTCTCAATAGCGCTCCTACTGATTGTTGTTAAAACAAGGATAAGGAATTACCTGCATGTCAAAAAGTGGATTTTCTGGCCAAAAAAGTTTCGCGGATTTTTCTAGATATATCTTCTCTTACCTGGCGGAATGATTTTAACTTTTCTTCATAAGAACCCTCTACTGCCGCCGGATCAGGATGTGGCCAGTGAAGTTTCTTTGCCTTAGATATGAACACCGGGCAAACTTCCTCTGCACACAAGGTGATTACGTAATCAAGGTTATCTACAAAACTACTATCAAGGTTATCAATTGATTTTGAGGTATTAGAAGAAATATCAATACCGATTTCTTTCAACACTTCTGTGGCAAAAGGATTTACCTTGCCACTGGGCACCGAACCAGCACTCTCTATATTTGCGTTCTTAATAATATTTTTAGCCAGGCCTTCTGCTATCTGGCTCCTGGCTGAATTGGCGACACATAGAAATAATATGTTCATCAGCAGCAGCCTCCTGCCTTGTTTTTAACTTTTTCAAAATCGTTGTTTGTCTCACACCTTATTTTTTCATAAATGAATGCCGCTATCACTGCGCCCAGGCATGGGGCAATTACATAAATCCATATATCAGCAAAATTATTCTCAAACATGGCTGGTGCAATATAGCGGGCAGGGTTCATGGCGGCACCGGTTACCGGACCTCCTATAAAAGCGCCAAGCATTACGGTTGCACCAATTGCCGCTCCGGCCATAATGCCGACGGCCCGGCTGTCAGTGGCAACCGAAATGATTACAAACATTAAGAAGAATGTGAGGATGATTTCCCACATAAAGGCCTGATAAGGCAGTAGTATGGATTTTGTGCCGCCAAAGGTTGATGTTTCAGGAAGCATTATACTTAGAAGTAATATTGCAAACAGCGCCCCTGTAATCTGGGCAAACAAATAGAATGGAACTTCCTTCCACAGAAATCTTTTTACCGATGCAAATGCAATAGTGACCGCCGGATTGAAATGGGCTCCGCTTATATGGCCTAAAGCATAGATCATTATGGTTACAGCCAGACCGAAGATTACAGCAACAAGGCTTATAGGGAGTTCAGACGGTGAAATAGAATGCACCATTATTGACCCACACCCGGCAAATACAATCGTAAATGTTCCAATGGATTCAGCAGCAAGCCTGCATAGAAGTTTTTTTGTCAGTTTTTGCATTCTTACCTTTTATGTTTTTTCCGGAGGGCTCACATTGAGAAGGAGAGCATGAACTTTTCTCGCAGCAGTTATCCATTATATAATCAATTAGTTTCTGAACTTCCTTAAAGTTTGCAAAATAAACTATAGACCTACCGGTGCGCTCTGAACTTACCAGCCCGGCATTACTTAAATGTGAAAGATGGAACGATAGAGTGTTATGTGGAATTTTTAATTCCTTGCTTATAACGCCCGCAGGCGCGCCATCAGTGCCATGCTTAACAAGTATTTTTAATACCATGAGCCGGGTTTCCTGTGCCATTGCAGATAATGCTTTTATTGCTTTTTTTACTTCCATATGTCCAGATATACAGACATATTATATGGAAGTCAATAACTATTTATAGAAATAAAAAAGGGAACTAGAAAGTTCCCTTAATTATAAGATATTTAAGCTAAACTAAGCAGCAGCTTTTGTGCTCCCGTTTCTACCGAAGCGTGATTTAGATTTATTACGCTTGCCGTGGAAACCAAACCATTTCTTTGATTTATCGCGCTTCTTAAAGCCGTTGCCATCACCATTATTATGGTTGCCGTTGTTATTACCACTATTACGGCGCTGCCTATGATGATTCCTTTGTGAATCATCATTTGCACCTGGGTTTATCAATTTCTGGATATCTCTCCATATCGAAGCCTCATCAGGAGAAATAAAGCATATTGCCGAACCTTCAGCGCCGGCCCTTGCAGTTCTGCCGATACGGTGAATATAATCCTCAGGGCATTGTGGCAGGTTATAATTGATAACGTGCTCGATATGTGGGATATCAAGACCGCGTGCAGCAATATCAGTTGCAACTAATATGCGGTAATTTTTATTGCGGAAACCATCAATAACCTTTTCGCGCTTGCGTTGCTGAAGATTGCCGTGAATTGCATCCGCACTAAAATTCTGCTTGCGCAGACGTTCAGCCATTCTTTCTGCGCCTCGCTTGGTTTTTACAAACACAATGATAGAACCTTTGCGTTCATCAAGCTGTTTTAAGAGCTGGTTATATTTATCAGAATCTGAAGTGTGGATAACTTCTTGCTGGATTTTATCAAGAGGTGTTGTTGTTGAACCAACTGAAATACGCTCAGGATTGTTTAGATATTTTTCTGACATTTTAATAATGTTGTGAGGCAGAGTTGCCGAGAACATTAAAGTTTGGCGAACCCTTGGCAGATACTTAAGGATTTTATCAATCTGTATACCAAAACCCATATCAAGCATTCTATCTGTTTCATCAAGAACCAGAAAACTTGCATCATTAAGAATCAAGCTGCCGCGTACAAGATGGTCGTTAATACGGCCAGGTGTACCAACGATTAAACGAGGGCGCTTCTGAAGCTGTGCAAATTGTTTTGGCATTGATTCACCGCCTATAAGAAGAGCCGTATTGATTAAATGGCGGCCCATCATTTTCTGCATGGCATCCATAACCTGAACTGCAAGTTCACGGGTTGGAGTTAGAATAAGCCCCGAACCCCTGTCTGAAGTAAGAAGTTTGTTTAAGAGAGGGAGTGCGAATGCCCCGGTTTTACCGGTGCCGGTTTGTGCCGAGCCGAGAATATCACGGCCAGCCATAGCCAAAGGAATGGCTAAGGTTTGAATTGGAGTAGGGGTGGTGAAGCCAATACGCTCCAGCGATTGCTCAAGCACCACGGGTAGGCCGAAGCCTTTAAAACTTGTCATATATATTCCTTGATTGGAAGAGTTTGTTTTTTATGGCCATCTGCTATGTTGCTCCGGTGCTCAAATCCTCATGTACCTTTAAAGTACACTCGAATTTTCCGCTCCGTATGCTCCTTGCATCTGGTTCATAAAAATTCAAACTGAACCATTATTTGATTATTTATAAAATGAGAGTATTCACTAAAAGATAGATATCTGAATTATTCTATCCTCAAAAGAACACTCCCGGTAAAAAAACACCGGGAAGTTTTCGAAACAAAGTTTCTTGAAAACTTTTCCCGGCGAATTTTTTGTTAAAGTAAAACTTAAAAAGCGTTTAACTTAAGCAGCGTTAAGCAGCTTTATATTAACAGCTGATGTTTTACCGTTTTTGGTTTCAAGCTCAAAGCTTACTCTCTGACCTTCATTGAGTGTGCGAAGACCTGCATCACCAAGAGCACTGATGTGAATGAACACATCCTTGCCGCCATCTTCAGGTTGAATAAATCCATAACCTTTTGTAGGGTTGAACCACTTTACTGTACCGTTAGCCATATAAACTTCCTTAGTTAGATAGTGTTAAAAAAGAGCCTCGTATTCTCCTCGTCAAACACTATTAGAAAACTTTTTGGAAGAAATCTTATATGTACCATCAAAGGTACCGCTGCAAAAATTATTAGCAGCAAACGTGCTAGCCTTAAGAGTAAATTACTAAAACTCAAGTGGCTTTTTATATTAAAAACGTCTGCAAGTCAAAGCATTTATTGGTTTTTTCTAGAAAATATTAATTGAATTAGAGTGGGTGTAGAGAAGTAAGGAAGGCCTTAACCTTATGATATTCTTCCTTTATTGCCTCTGTCAGGCTTTTTCTAAAATCAATTGAGCTAGCGTATTCATCCTGAGCTTTCTTACATAAACCGAATAAATTTTCTGCGCCTAGGTTTATTGAGCTGCCTTTAAGTGCATGCGCGGCTTCCCGCCACTTATTTGCATCATTCTGATCCTCAAGGATGGCGAGGCATTCCTCTGCCGAGTTAATGAATTCATTGAACAAAGCTTTTTCAAGTTCACTATTCCCTGCCGCAATTTCACGAATATTGTTAAGGTTAACTGGACTATTTGACATAAATTGACACAACTCTTAATTGTATATATAGTAATCTACGCCATCTCTAGTAGCAAGAAGATTTAACATAACAAATATGTTTAGTATTTCAGACTTAACCATAAAGCAAAAACTTAACCTTATTGTTTTTGCTACCAATTCAATTGGTTTGCTTGTGGCTATTTTTATTTTCAGCGCTTTACACCTGCATTCAAACCTAAGTGATATTATAGAATCCAAATATTATTATGTGCTGTTAATGACAGGGGCGTTTTCTGTATCCCTTGCGGTTGCGCTTGTACTTGCCACCCGTATGCAGAAAATCATCTCCGCACCGCTTCGTCACCTTCTTGAAGTTGGACAAAAAATAATTGATACACAGGATTATTCGATAAGGGCAGAAAAAAAAGCAGGGCAGGATCTGGGAAAACTTATCGATAAGTTCAATGCCGTTCTCGACCAGGTGCAAATCAGGGACAGAATGTTGGTAAAGGAAAAAGAAAGAGCAGAAAAAGCAACCAGCGCTAAAACAGATTTCCTTGCCAATATGAGCCATGAACTAAGAACCCCTATGAATGGCATAATAGCTACTACCGATCTTTTAAAAGAAACAAAATTAAATGAAGAACAGAAAAGCCTGGTAGACCTCATCAGTAAATCTGGCGATGACCTTCTTGATATAATTAATGAGATTCTTGAATTTTCAAAAATTGAGGCAGGGGAACTTATATTCCGGCCGATCCATTTCAGCCTGTTTGATATGGTAAGTGATGTTACTGGAGCCTTAGGCCATAGAGCAAATGAAAAGGGTTTAAGTATGGTGATCGAAAGCCAGCCAAACATACCGGAATATTTAATTGGGGATCCGGTGCGTATACGCCAAGTTATCTATAACCTTATAGGAAACGCCATAAAATTTACCGAAAAAGGCTTCATAATATTTCGTATGAAATATGAAATTATAGAACATGGTAAAGTAAAACTATCGTTTGAAATCGAGGATACAGGGATTGGCATACCTGTTGATAAACAACAGCATATATTTAAAAAATTCACTCAGGCCGAAGAATCAACAACACGGAAGTTCGGCGGTACCGGGCTGGGCCTTGCCATATCAAAAAGCCTTGTTGATATAATGGGTGGCTCAATAGGGGTTTATAGCATGCCTGGCAAGGGATCCACATTTCATTTTAATATAGAACTTCCGCTCGGCCAGAAACCGGCGGAGGAAAAAAATATAGGTTCCAAAGCAGGAGAAAAAAATCTTATGGGTATAAAAGTGCTGGTTGCAGATGATATGAAAGTGAACATGATGGTGCTGACTTCAATATTGAAGAAAAAGGGATGTAATATAGATGAGGTGGTAAATGGCTGCCAGGCTGTTGAGATGGTGCAGGGAAACCAGTACGATATAATATTCATGGATTGTCATATGCCGGAGATGGATGGATACCAGGCAACCCAGCTTATCAGGAAAATAGAATCCACCGAAAGAAGAGGACACATACCTATAATTGCAATCACTGCGGATGCTCTATCAGAAAACCAGGAAAGATG
Source organism: uncultured Rickettsiales bacterium (assembly GCA_964450945.1). Taxonomy (GTDB): domain Bacteria; phylum Pseudomonadota; class Alphaproteobacteria; order Rickettsiales; family JABDBP01; genus CAYVHI01. The sequence continues at coordinate 46,666 of CAYVHI010000005.1, read as the reverse complement.
TTTCCGCGCTGGCATGGATGATTATGTAAGCAAACCATTCAGGGAGAACCGTATAACAGAAGTACTGGAAAAATGGTGCACAGTTAAATAATAACTGGAACTTCTATTGATGCTAAAATATATTAAGCATCAATATGCCTGATAAGAAAAATAATTTTAAGATCCGCTTCTGGGGTGTGCGTGGCAGTATGGCGGTGCCTGGAAAGGAAACGGTACGCTATGGCGGAAACACTTCCTGCCTTGAAGTATGCTGTAGTGATAAAACTATAATTTTTGATGCCGGCACAGGAATATATGCGCTGGGAAAAAAAAGAAAATTAAAAGATATAGATATATTCCTAAGCCATACCCACCTAGATCATATAATGGGTTTTCCCATGTTCAAATATTGCTTTGATCCAAACGCAAATATAAATATTTGGGCAGGGCATTTAGACAAACCAGGTGAGTTAGTAAAAGTATTTAAGCGCCTTCTTTCTCCACCAGTATTCCTGCCACTTGAGGCGTTGCCAGCTACTTTTTCATTCAACCAGTTTGAGGTTGGAAAAGAAATAAAAATAAAGGATATAAAAATAAAAACTATACGCATGATCCACCCTGATTATACAACCGGATACCGGGTGGAGTATAAAGACAGAGCGTTATGTTATCTCACCGATGTTGCCTATAAGGTAAACAGGGAAGCGCTTGCAGGTTTTACAAGAAATGCAGATGTAATGATTTTTGACAGCACCTATAGTGATGAAGAGCAGAAATTGCCAAAACACCGTGTGCACTCAACCTGGCAGGAAGGCGCGGAAGTTGCAAAAAAGGCAGGTGTAAAAAAATTCATAGCATTCCACCACAGCCCGATGAAGACAGATGAGCAGCTTGATAAAGTTGCCGCAAGGCTAAAGAAGGTAAATAAGAATTTTATTATGGCAAAAGAAGGTTTGGAAATTAAGGTTTAGCTGTTTTCATCTGAAGTTTAAGCTGTTTTGCCGCCGCCGCATAACCGCCATCACCGCCATCGATAAAGTGCACGTGCCCATCATCATTTGTTGAAAATACCAGGCATGTCATCAAGGCCGTATCAGAAACATGCATTCCATAGAATATCTTTCCTTCCTTTTTCAGCTTCTCTAGATAGTCGCAGATTTTTTCTATCTGCTCTTCTTTCAGATCAACCACCATGCGGAGCATATCATCAAACTTCTGATAGTCAGCGTTCTCAATTACGCTCTTCTTATAGGTTTCAGGGTTAAAATCTCCTGCAGGTTTATTTCTTTTTAAAACCACATAGGCAAGCAAAGTAAAAATATAAAGCCCCATGGCATATAACCAGACAGGAAGGTTTTTTGCCTGCATCTTTGCTTCACTCAAAAGCCCGGTTGGCGGCCATTTGAAATTCATGGTTGATTGTTTTGCAGGTGAATTGAATTCATTCCCCATAATCTTTTTTATATCTTTTAATATATCATTATAAATGGCAGGATTCTTGGCGAGAACCAGCAGAGAAAGCATCTTCCCATTTTCAGAACTGAAAGGCTCCCAGCGGCAGGAAAGGCCGGTTAAATCGGGCGGTTCAGTGTTTTCCTCCTCAAGGCAATACCCTGATTCTTTCTTTACCATGTTTTCTGCAATATTAAGTCCGCCGCCGGAAAACATAGCAAGAAAAATATTATTTGAAGGCTGGTACCTTGCAACCTTTATCTCACCACCGCGCTTTCTTATTTCAGCAACAGGGATTACCCCGATCCTCAGATCAAGATTGAATTTCATTTTACATAAGTAACGGGTGGCAAGAAGCGCTGGAATTATTTTTTCCTTTAAATTGCTGGGTATAAGAATGGTTGCACCATCGCCGCCGAAGACATAAGGTATAGCAAGCGGTCTGCAGGCATTGAGAGTGGCGGTTATCCCTGCTGCTCCAACCATATTTACATCCTTATATCTGCCCTGTTCAATCGCCTGGGTAGAATTCCTTACATCAGTAATTATCAGAGTCCAGTCATTAGGGATGCTTATATAGTGTTTTGGGTCTGAAACTTCCAAGAAGTTGCTGAATGCGGGAACAGATAGAAAAAATTCATCATCTGACATTTTATGATGCCGCCTTTTTTGGCTTTACTGCAAGTATAGCTGCTTCATCAACCTTATCTATAAGTTCAGGTGAAAGGAATTTTTTTGCAAACTCCAAATATGTTTTTGAAGTGACGAAGAAATCCACCAGATCAGGATCCAAATGGTTATCTTCTTTCATACGGGCAATTATTTTCATTGATTCGGAAAGTTTCTTTGCCGGTTTATAAGGCCTATCTGCCGCTGTTAATGCCTCAAACACATCGGCTATCGCCATCATGCGTGCAGGCAACGACATTTCACCAGCCTTAATTCCTCTTGGGTAACCTTTTCCATCCATGCGTTCATGATGTCCGATTGCATATTCAGGCACACGTTTCAGATGTTCAGGGAAAGGAAGTTGATAGAGCATGTTCATGGTTGAGACCATGTGGCCTTCCATGATTTTACGCTCTTCCGGAGTAAGGGTTCCTCTCCTGAGGCTTAAATTATAAAGTTCATTTTCATCAAGCAGTTTTTCTTTCTTTCCCTGAAAACTCCAGGTTTTTGCTGCAATCTTCTTTAAACGCTCCAATTTATCATCTTCAAGAAATTCTCCGCCTATGTTGGTTTTTATGAGGAACTGAAGATCATCCTCAATGTTCTTTATGTTGTTCTCATATTCCTTTTTGAGAGCTGCTTTATCGCTGGATTTTTCTTTTGCCTTGAGATAATTTATCTCGGCATCCCGCTTTAAAACCTCAAACCTTGTCTTTACAATCTCTATGCGATCAAAGATTGTTTCCAGTTTTGTTGATTTATCCATTACATGCACAGGCGTTGTTACCTTGCCGCAATCATGCAGCCAGCCTGCTATATGGAGTTCATACATCTCATCTTCGGTCAGGTTAAAATCCTTATATTTTCCTTCCTTTGCCTGGCAAGCAGCTGCGGCAATCATTTCCGTTAGCTCAGGAACGCGCACGCAATGGGTGCCTGTATAAGGGGATTTTTCGTCTATCGCTTTTGCTATAAGTTTAATAAAGGATTCAAGAAGGTTTTTTTCCGCCTCTATCAATTTTTTGTTATCAAGAATAATCGCTGCCTGGGAAGCTATTGCCGAGACTATCTCCTGTAGTTCATGGCTGAAGGAAATAACATCATTACTGCCCTGGCTACGGCAGTTTATCAGCTGCAGGCAGCCAAGTGCCTTCTCCTTATGGCTGAGCAGGGGAATTGTGAGTATTGAACGGGTTACATAAAGATGTTTTTTATCAAAATTCTTTACGCCGCTGAAATCAAAATCCTTGCTGGAATAGATATCAGGTATGTTTATTGATTTTTTATTAAGTACTGAATTACAGGCAAGTATGCGTGTATTGGGTAAACCATCCTTCTTATAAAGAGGCAAAGGCTCAAGCCGGTCTTTATTATCTGTAGTATGGTCAATCTTCAAGCCAAGTGAATCAGTGAATGCATAAGCGAATTCAAGCTCATTCTTATCGTTGCGTATATATATTGTTCCGCCATCGGCATTGGCGATTCCTTGAGCTTCCCTAAGGATTTTCTGTAATAAATGATCAAGGTTACGTTCTGCTGATAAGGCAAGACTTATAGCCGTAAGACGTTTTAGAAGATTTAGACTCTCAGACTCTTCAGGCATTATATTTTTCCATAGGTATCTAAAAGATTACTTTTTAATAAAAAAATAGCAAGATTTTTAGATTGCAGGAATTAAGAATCATTCTTAATTAGGTTGACATAGGTAAAAGTTTACCCTAATAGTGTGTTCTAATAAAAGAGGAAGTCATATGAAAAGATTTGGAATATTGTGGCTGTTCGTGTTTTTTATCTCTGCCACAGGTAAAGCAAAAGCAGAAATAAAAGATAATGATATTATAGAAAGCTATTCAAAACTTGCTTATCTTGTATATGAAGATGCACATAGTGATGCAGTAAGTTTGCAGAATTCAGTAAAAAAGTTTCTTGGAAACCCGACTGAGGAAAATCTTAAACAGGCAAAAGAAGCTTGGTTAAAATCAAGAAATTCATATGGCCAGACCGAGGCATTCCGCTTTTCAGGTGGTCCTATTGATGATTTCAATGAAGAAAAAGAGACAGAGGGGCCAGAGGCAAGAATCAATGCCTGGCCGCTTAATGAAGCATACATAGATTATGTTCAGGGAAATCCGAAAGCCGGAATAATCCAGGATAAGAATTTTGAGATAAGCAAGGATATGCTGAAAAAGAAAAATCAGAAGGATGATGAGGCTGATGTTACAACCGGCTACCATGCGATTGAATTTTTACTGTGGGGACAGGATCTGAATGCTGATGGCCCAGGTGCCCGCCCTGCTTCTGATTATAAAAAAAATGACCCTGTAAAGGAACGCCGCCGCGCATATCTTGAAGCAGTAACAGAACTTCTTGTTGATGATATGAAAAGCATTGTTGATGAATGGGATCCAGAAAAAAGAAATAATTATGCGGCAAAAATAAAAGAAGATGATCCTAAGCAGGTGCTTGGAAAGATTATGACCGGTATTGCCACACTCAGCGGATTTGAGCTTGCCTCAGAACGTATGGCAACCTCGCTTGACAGCGGGGATCAGGAAGATGAACATTCATGTTTCAGTGATAATACCCACAATGACTTCATCTATAATGCCAAAGGTATCAAGAATATTGTTTATGCAAACTATGGCGATTTTTCCGGCCGCAGCATTTATGATGAATTAAAATTAAAAGATAAGAAACTTGCGGAGAAACTTGCAAAACAGCTTGATAAAACCGAAGGGCTGATTGCCAACATCCCTTTTCCTATAGACAAGGAAGTGCTTTCCACGCCTAAAAACAGCCCCAGCAGGCAGAGTATGGAATTGGCTGTAAAATCCTTGCAAAATCAGGCAGAATTATTTAAGGAGGTAGGTAGGGCCTTAGAGGTGGATGTAAAAATCTTATCGGAATGAAAAAATTACTGGTTTTTTTATCTCTAGCATTTATTGCTTCATGGGGAGTGTATTCATATATTTCCCCTGAGGATAATTCTGATAGTAAACCAAACCCAAATTCCGGTGGCGAAACCACTTCTTATGATTTTTCCCGCGAGGCTTTTACAAAAGTTGCACCTAATGTCCCTATTGAAGAGGTAAGAAAGTTTACCTTTGGGAATAAAATGTTCAATACCAACTGGGTAATTGCCCCGGCTTCTGTAACAAGCCTTGACGGGCTTGGACCCATGTTCAATAGGGTTTCCTGCTCCGGCTGCCACTTCAAGGATGGCAGGGGCAGGCCGCCAGAATCTACCGATGAGCCTATGAATTCAATGCTTATAAGGCTTAGCGTTGTTGGAAAAGATAATCATGGTGGCCCAAAGCCATACCCTATTTACGGCCTGCAGCTTAATGACAAATCCATCCAAGGAGTTCCCGCAGAAGGAAGTGTGACCATTCACTATACAGAAATTGGTGGAAGCTTTGATGATGGTGAAGAATATTCTTTGCGCAAACCGGAATATGTTTTTACCGATGGTGGATTTGAAGACCTGGAAGAAGATACATTATTTTCTCCGCGTGTTGCACCCGCAGTATTTGGTATGGGGCTTCTTGAGGCAATATCAGAGGAGACGATAGCTTCTTTTGCTGATCCGGAAGATAAGAATATGGATGGAATTTCAGGTAAGGCTAATCAGGTATGGGATGCCATAAAACAAAAAAAAGTGGTTGGGCGTTTCGGCTGGAAAGCAAATGAACCAAATGTTATGCAGCAGGCAGCTGGTGCCGCCAATGGAGATATTGGCATCACTACATCAATATTTCCGAAAGAGAACTGCGCCGAGGTTCAGAAGGCATGTAAGAAAGCAGTATCTGGGGGTGATCCAGAAATGTCAGACGAGCAGTTGGATAAACTGACCTTCTACCTGCAGACTCTTGCCGTGCCAGCTCGCCGCAATGTTGATGCTCCAGTAGTTATTAATGGTGAAATGATTTTCAATAAAATAGGCTGTGCATCATGCCACAGAAGCAAGATAAGAACAGGTGAGCATAAGGTTGCCGCCATTTCAAACCAACTTATAAATCCTTACACAGATCTGTTGCTGCATGATATGGGCGACGGGCTTGCAGATAAGCGGCCTGATTTTGAAGCGGACGGAAAAGAATGGAGAACAGCGCCATTATGGGGGATAGGTCTTATAAAGACAGTTAATAAGCACACTTATTTACTGCATGATGGAAGAGCCAGGAATCTTAAGGAAGCCATTCTATGGCATGGCGGTGAAGCTGAAAAAGCAAAAGAAAAATTCCGCAAATTAAAGAAGGAAGATAGGGAAGCACTTATTAAATTCTTAGAATCACTTTAGAAAACGTAATCTGTAAAATCACCTGCATAGGTGAAGTTTGCAACGGTAAGGGATTGAGCTCCATCAACAAATATAGCATATTTATTAGTGCCATCGTTATAGATCAGGAAGTCATCACTGGCATTGGCACTTCCACCCCCAGTGTTAAGGCCGCTCTGGGCATTATTGAGGTTAACCACTGTAAGGCCGGTGCTTGTAGAATAGTTAAGTAGATTAGCAAGAGTTAATGTGTTTGATGCTTCGGTTGCATTGGCAAAGAAGAAGCTGGTGCTGCCGCTAATGTTTTCAATCATGAACTTATCTGTTCCGTTCACCCAGTCTGTTGCCCTATCAATCTGGGATGTGGCAGTTGGATTTGCCTGCAGGTCTGTTGCTGCAAATTTGAATGTATCAACATTTGCGCCACCTGTAAGCACATCGCCGCCTGTTCCGCCAACAAGTGTATCGTCGTTATTGCCGCCGGAAAGCGTATCAGTACCCGAACTACCAACAAGCGTATCGTTACCGCTGCCACCGGTCAGAGAATCATTACCAGTTCCGCCGATGATTGTATCCACGCCAGTTCCTCCCGTGATGTTGGTGTTTACTCCATCTTTGGAGACCACGCGGTTGCCGGAATTACCAAGTGTAACAGCCCCAGTGCCGCCAATCATTACAGTGCGGGCCGCATTAACCGCAGAAGTATCCAGGCTGGTAACAGTTCTTGTGCCATTAGCGATCTCTATTGTATCGTTACCAGATGCATCAACGAATGCATCGGTGAACACAAAAGTATTGCCGTTTGCTGCTGATGCAGAAATTATTTCAATGCTAGTTTTGTTTGCAAGTTCGGCAGAGCTTAGGGCCGCAGCAGTGGTATAAGTTAAAGTATCAGTTCCTGCGCCGCCATCTATAGTATCGCCGGCAATTAGGTTTGTTTCACTTGTACTAAATACATCAGCACCACTACCGCCTGTCATTGAATCACTGCCAGAGCTGTTGGTTATAGTATCATTGCCGGTTCCGCCGATTATTGTATCAGCACCTGTGCCGCCAGTAATTGAAGTATTAACTCCATCTTTGGCAACCACGCGGTTATTAACACCAGCTGCAAGTGTAACTGCGCCGGTGCCACCAATCATTACAGTGCGTGCTGAGTTAACGGCCGATGTATTAAGGCTGGTTATTGTATTGGTGCCGTTAGCAATCTCTATCGTATCATTCTCAGATGAATCAACGAATGCATCGGTAAATACAAAAGTATTGCCGTTAGCTGAAGTCTGAATAATTTCAAACCCAGTCTTATTTGCCAGTTCAGCAGAAGAAAGCGCTGCCGCATTTGTATATGTTAATGTATCTGTCCCTGCACCACCATCTATCGTATGGCCAGCAATGAAGTTTGCTTCGGTTGTTCTTATATTATCATTGCCGTTCCCACCGCTTAAGCTATCACTTCCGGTGCCACTGGTGGTTATTGTATCGGCACCTGTGCCGCCTATTATTGTATCAGCACCGGTGCCGCCGGTGATAGAGGTATTAACACCATCTTTTGCAACCACGCGGTTATTAACACCAGCTGCAAGTGTAACTGCGCCGGTGCCGGCGATCATTACAGTACGTGCAGAATTTACTGCCGAAGTATCAAGGCTGGTTATTGTATTGGTGCCGTTAGCAATCTCTATCGTATCATTCTCAGATGAATCAACGAATGCATCGGTAAATACAAAAGTATTGCCGTTAGCTGAAGTCTGAATAATTTCAAATCCTGTTTTGTTAGCAAGCTCTGCTGCAGTAAGAGCTGCTGCGTTGGTATAAGTTAGAGTATCTGTCCCTGCACCACCACCAATCGTATCACCGGCGATGAAGTTTGCTTCTGATGTGTTGAATACATCATTGCCATTACCGCCTGTCATTGAATCGCTGCCGGAGCTGTTGGTTATAGTATCATTGCCGGTTCCGCCGATTATTGTATCAGCACCAGTGCCGCCGGTAATAGAAGTGTTGACACCATCTTTGGCAACCACACGGTTATTCGTGTTGGCAAGTGTTACCGCCCCAGTGCCAGCAATCATTACAGTGCGGGCCGCATTAACCGCAGAAGTATCAAGGCTGGTTATTGTGTTAGTACCGTTTTCTATCTCAACAGTATCGTTACCAGATGAATCAACGAATGCATCTGTGAATACCAAAGAGTTGCCGCCAGCTTGCAGTTCTATGATTTCAATACTTGTCTTATTAGCAAGTTCTGCGGAAGTTAAAGCTGCAGCATTGGTATAAACCAACCTGTCAGTTCCACCTGCCCCAGTCAATGTATCACTGGCAGAAAGATTTGCTTCAGAAGTTGTGAAAGTATCATTGTTTGAGAAACCTACGAAATTATCATTTCCACCGGTAAGGGTGAAATTCTGGCCGGAAGCTGAACCTACAACTAACTGGAAATCATCAGATATTGCTGCAGAAGCTGTATCTGTTGCAGTAACTTGTACATTTATTGTGCCGATATCTCCTACGCCTGGGGTGCCGCTGAATGTTCTTGTACCTGGGGTAAAGGTCAGCCATGAAGGCAGCGCACCGCCGCCAACAAGTGTTGCGGAGTAGGTTAATGAATCGCCTACATCAATATCATCGAATGAATTTGAAGCAAACTGATAACTGAATGAAGAACCTTCAGTTCCATTCTGATCTACCAGGGAATTTGCAACAGTTGGAGCGTCATTTGTAGCATTGACAGTTATGTTTATGTTATCTGAATCTGAAAGAGCGCCATCATCAGCTTGTAAAGAGATGGTATCGCTACCGTTGTAATTGAGGTCAGATAAGTAAGTTATACCTGCTGCATCGGCAAAAGTATTATTAATTGCTGCAACTGTAGCGCTACTTATGGTTACAGAGTTTGTGCCATTACCTGAAATCTGGCCTGCTGTTAAACCGCCCGAAACACCGGTATTAAGTGTAATGGTGCCGTGTGAGACAGAAAGTGTATAGGTTGCAAGTGAAGAATTATCGACATCGCTAACACTTATTCCGCTTATAACTTTATTTGCATCTTCGTTTGCTGTCTGTGCGCCTGGAACTGTATTTACCGGAGCGTCATTGACAGCGTTTACTGTAATCCCAATGTTATCTGAATCAGAATCTGTTCCATCATTGGCCTGTACCGTCAGCGTATCGCTGCCATTGTAATTAAGATCAGATAAATATGTAACTCCGCTTCCATCAGCGAATGTATTGTTTAGTGCTGTAATGGTTGCACCGCTGATGGTCACTGAATTTGTACCGTTACCGGAAACCTGACCCGCGTTTATGCCGCCGGAAACACCTGTATTAAGTGTTATGGTGCCGTGAGAAACAGTTAATGTATATGTTGAAAGTGATGAATTATCTATATCGCTAACAGAAATTCCACTGATGACTTTATTAGTATCTTCGCTTGCTGTCTGTGCGCCAGGAACTGAATTTATTGGAGCATCATTAACTGAATTGACAGTGATGCTTATATTATCACTATCAGATAGAGAGCCGTCGTTTGCATCTACAGTAAGTGTTGAACTACCATTGAAATTTGCAGTTGGGTTATAAGTAAGCCCACTCGCATCAGCAAGTGTTGCATTAATTGCCGCAACTGTAGCCCCACTTACAGTAACTGAATTTGTGCCGTTACCGGAAATTTCGCCTGCGGTTAAACCGCCAGATACAGAAGTATTCAAGGTCAACACGCCATTTGTAACAGTTAGTGTGTAAGTAGAAAGAGTTGTATTATCAACGTCTGTTACACTTATGCCGCTTATAACTTTTGCCGTATCTTCGTTTGTGGTTTGCGCACCCGGTATGGTATTTACCGGAGCATCATTTACAGCGTTTACTGTAATCCCTACATTATCTGAATCTGAAAGTGTGCCATCATCAGCAATAACTGTCAGAGTATCACTGCCTACATAATTATTTGCTGGTGTATAAGTGACACCGCTTGCATGAGCAAGTGTTGCATTTATTTCTATTATCCCTGCGCCGCTGATGGTTACGGAGTTTGTACCGTTGCCAGAAACCTCACCTGCTGTTACACCACCGGAAACTCCGGTATTAAGCGTGATGATCCCGTGTGAAACTGAAAGGGTGTATGTGCTTAAGGTTGTATGATCTATATCTGCAACTGATAAGCCGCTTATTACCTTTGCTGTATCTTCATTTGTCGTTTGTAATCCAGGGGCTGTATTCACCGGCGCATCGTCAACAGATGTTACCGTGATACCTACCGTATCAGAATGAGTTCCGCCTACACCATCATTGGCCTGTATCAGCAATGTATCAGAGCCATTATAATTTGCAGTTGGAACATAATTTATGGCTGCCGGATCAGAAAGGATTGCATTGATTCCCGCCACTGTGCCGTTAAGGACGACTACGTTTGAACCATTGCCTGTAATGGAAACATTGGGGTTTGTAACAACAGTTGCTGTACCGTGAGAAACAGTCAGGGTTACAGAAATGGATGTATTATCAACATCACCAACGCTTATGCCGGAAATTGTTTTTGCTGTATCTTCATTTGTGGTCTGAGAACCAGGGACAACTATTGTTGGATCATCATTAACCGCATCTATATTAAGTGTGACATTATCTATATCTGTTTCGCCGAAGCTATCTTCGCTATGGACGACAAGTGTATCTGTAGTGTCGAAATTGGCATTAGGGCTATATACATTTGAGCCGAGAGTGGTATTTACTGCCGAAACGTTTCCGCTAAGAATAACGGAATTAGTGCCATTACCAGTAATCTGGCCGGCAGTAAGGCCGCCAGGAAGATTTGCAGTTACATTCAATACACCATGTGAAACTGATATTGTTGTCGTTACGGTTGCGCCATCATCGGAAACACCAACGCCAACTGCTTTTGGAGTATCTTCTGTAACGAGCTGTGTGCCCGGAACGCTATTAACTGGAGGATTGTTAACGTTTATTACTGTTATGTTTATGTTGTCGCTGTCAGAAAGCGAACCATCATTTGTATTTACTGTCAGTGTATCTGGCCCGTCATAAGCGGTTGTTGGGGTATATGTTACGCCAGATGCATCTGCAAAAGTGGCGTTAATTGCTGATATATTCCCGGTTATCGTTACGGTTCCGGTTCCATTATTTGTTATATCGCCAGCAGTCAGCCCGCCAGCAACACCAGTGTTTATAGATACGGTTCCGTGGGCAACAGAAAGAGTAACTGTTGCAGAGGTGCTATCTATATCTGTTATGCTTATGCCTGATATAACCTTAGAAGTATTTTCATTTGTGCTTTGCGCGCCAGGAACTGTATTTACCGGAGCATCATTTACGTTATTTACCGTAACATTCAAGTTCTGAGAGCTGCCAACTGAACCATCTGAGGCGGAAACGTTGATAACAGCATTGCCATTAAAATTTGTTGTAGGGGTGAATATAAGCCCGTTTGCATCAGCAAGCGTGTTATTTACTTTTACAATATTAGCCGTGAATGTAACGCTTGAGGTTCCGTTGTTTGATATATCGCTTGCGGTAAGCCCGTCAACAACAGAAGTGTTTACCTGCAGTGTTCCGTTAGCAGTAGAAAGAGTAACCTGAAGAAGATTGCTGTCTGCATCTGTGAAATTTATATTCTGAATCGCCACTGCCACTTCTTCATTGGTAGAAGGTGTGGAAGGAAGATGAACAACAGGCGCCGCATTAGGATTTGGTTGCGGTGGCGGCGGAGTGTTTTCTATATTAGTAACTATAGTTGCCGCAGTCTGAATAATCAAATTAACAAAATTTGTTCCAGGAGCAGCATTATTTATTGCATCCACGAATAGTGGGCTAGGAGCTTTATGCTCAAAAATACCAACTTCAAGAAAGTGTTCAAAAGCAGTCATTCCAGCAAGGTCTGGATTGTTGAGTTTATAAAAGAATTTATCAAATAATGGTGTTGGAATCCGGCCTTCATCTAAACCATGCTCAAGGAAATGCTTTAATGGGTTCACGCCGGAGAAAAGCACATCATTATTTTTTGAAAGATAAAAATCGGCATCAAAAAATGGAGAGAAATCTCTGCCTTCATTTATACCGAAGTTAAGGAAGTGCTGAAAAGGATCCACACCCGCGGCAGCAACATCAGGATTCTGGCTCAAGTAATAATTCTTATTAAAAAAGACGGAAGGGTTCCTGCCTTCAAACTGACCAAACTGCAGGAAGTGGGAAAGTGGATCCACACCCGCGGCAGCAACATCAGGATTCTGGCGTAAATAATATTTAGCGTCGAATATTAAATTTATGTCTATGCCCATGTTTATATGTGATATTTTATATGTGTACTATAGCAGGAAATCATTAAGGTTTTATTAAGATTTTGTTAAGCTTTAGTATAACTGTATTAAAATCCAGCATAAATTTGCCGAAACATACAGATTTACTGGGAAAAAGCAAGTTTTCAGTCAAAAATCCTGCCTGGATTCATAAGGTTATCAGGGTCTAGCGCTTTTTTTATGTTTTTCATCATTTTAAGCTCCACTCCAGGAGTATATTTTTTTAATTCTTCCTTACGCTCCAGGCCAATCCCATGCTCTGCGCTTATGCTTCCGGAACAACCGGCAATCCTGTCGTAAACGATTGTTTTTATTTCATTTTTTGTCTTCTGAAATGCTGTGTCATCAACTGCTTGAGAAATATACATATTATAATGCAGGTTGCCATCCCCCATATGTCCAAAAGGCGCAAGTTTTATGCCATAATTACTATCTAATATGGCCTTATCTGTGCCTTTTATAAACCCTGGAATGCTGCTTATCGGCATAGAAATATCAAAATGTAATCCCTTTCCTGCCTTTTTTATGGCTTCCGGGATATGCTCTCTTATATGCCAGAACTGACGCTCTTGCGCTATTGATCCGGCAAGGGCCGCATCTTTCACCACACCTTTCTCCATCAAGGATGCTAGGAAATTCTCAACCCGGCTTTTTTCAGTTTCTTCCTCAGCCCATGAAGATATTTCAATCAGAAGACTATAAGGATAAATAGAACTAAGTGGATTCCTGATATCAGGAATGTTTTTTATGGCAAGTTCCATTCCGTGGCCGGAAACCATTTCAAAAGCTGTAAGGTTATCGCCGAATTCCATGCGGAATATGCCGAAAAGTTTTGCTGCATCATCAATATTTTCAACACCAATAAAAAGAGTAATTTTATTTTTAGGCACCGGAAAAAGTTTTACACTCGCGGCGGTGATTATTCCAAGGGTTCCTTCAGCGCCTATGAATAATTGCTTCAGATCATAGCCAGTATTGTCTTTGCGCAGCGTTGTTAAACCATTCCAAATATCACCAGATGGCAGAACAACCTCAAGCCCAAAAACAAGATCGCGCATGTTGCCATAACGTATGACTGCCGTACCGCCGGCATTAGTGGAGATTAAACCACCAAGCATTGCACTTCCTTCGGAAGCTATGCTCATCGGGAATAGACGGTTATTCTCTTTCGCCTTTTCCTGAAGTGTCTGGAGTATGCACCCTGCTTCAGCAACCATCGTAAAATTATCTTTATCTATTGCACGTATCTTATTCAGGCGTGAAAGACTTATGACTATTTCTTTTCCTGAATTATCAGGCACTCCGCCGCTTACAAGGCCAGTATTGCCACCCTGCGGGACAATAGGTATCTTTGCCTCAACGCAAATTTCTACAACCTTACTCACCTGATCAACAGACGATGGTAAGGCGATGAGTGCAGCTTTTCCCTGATATCCACCGCGCCAGGATTTTTCAAAAGGAAGTTTATCTTCAGCTTTCTCAAGAAAACCTTTTGCGCCAAGAATATTTTTTATCTTATCAAGGCTCACTTCTTGCTGCCAGTCTTCGTCATTTCAAAAAGATTGGTCGCCTGCTCGCCAAGGAAGCCGTGAAACATAACTTTCTTCCCACTGGCATCCGTAACAAAACCGCGCTCGGCAAGTTCATAATAGGCATAACTCCATTTGATTTTTCCTGGCTTACCGTTATCCTCAACTATATCGCAATCCTCCATCACTGCCTGAGTTGAAGACTGCCAGAGTTTACTGCCTTTTTCACCCTCGAATTCGCTTTTCATAGGAATTCCAGCCGCCTTCAGCCCATTGTGGGTTGTTTCAAGATCAGGCCATTCCTTAACTCTCTGTTTATTTATATAGGCTGTGAAATGGTTGACACTGTTGCCGTGCAGCAATGTCCACGCTGCATACTGGGAATCCTTATTAACTTTTTCAATAACACTTTTCTTTGGTACCGACCAATGACGACCAAAAAAATCCACCAAACTTTTAAGTAAAGCACCGGCTGAATCCTTATCAAGTTCTTCATTATTTTTTAATGCAGCTAATAGTTCTATATCCATTGAAGTGAGAGGGTCACTGCCGTCTTTCACCGCATCTTTTATTAATTTTGCCGCCTCGGCCGGAAGTTTTTCTACTTCCAGCTGGCTGATAAATATCTTAGGGTTGCCATCAACGTTTTTTGCATGCTCCCAGTGCCATGCAGTAAGTTTTTTATCGGTAAAAATATATTGTTCCTTACGCACATAACCGAGCGCCTCAAATATCCTGCCGATTGCATCAACGCCTGCCGGCTGGGTTCCGGTTTTGCAATTAAAAGTACGGAAGGCGATATGGTCGTTCTGCACTTCGCCACCTTTCTGCTTCACAAGTTTCGCATACTGAGCCGCATATGAAACGCGCTGCATGTATTTCTTCCATAATTTATCGAGCAACTGGTCTAGAATTTCTTTACTGTTCATAATAATACCCTTAAATTTAACCACATGAAAAGTATATCACCGGACTTATGATAATAAAACGTTCATTTGCATCGCATATAAAAAAACTGGGGAAGCAAAGCCTGGCAGATGAAAAAGAAATAGTTCAGGCGCTACTCAAGGATACAAATTTTTTTGATGCGGTTTATCCGAAAGCACTTGCCCAGGCAAAACAGTGGGTAAAGGAAGCGCGGGCGACAAAACCAAGATTTTATGAACAGTTACTCCATCAATTTCACCTGCATAGCGATGAAGGCCGTGCACTTATTTCCCTTTCTGAGGCATTTTTACGTATTCCGGATAAGGAAACACAAGGGCTGTTGATAGAATCCATGCTTGAATCAGCAGAGTGGAAGGGCGGAGAGGATAGTAAGGAATCGCTGATAACAAAATCTTCCCGGTTGGCAATGAGGCTTATCGGGACAATCGCACGCCTAAGCCAGGATGAATCCATAATAAAAAATATTGCGGGAAAAACCCTGCTTTCTCTAAGTTCTCCGGTTACCAGAACGGTGCTGAAGGAAATAATTGAAGAGATTGGAAAGGCATTTGTGCTTGGTGAAAATATTTCACAGGCAATGCTAAACGCCAAGAGATATGAAAACAAAGGCTACCTTCTTTCTTATGATATGCTTGGCGAATCTGCGCGCACTGAAGCGCAGGCGAAATATTATTTAGAACAATATATCGAGGCCATAAAAAATGTAAGCAAGGATGCAAAAGCCGTTGACCTTAAAGCCCGCTCCAGTGTTTCGGTTAAACTTTCAGCACTTTTCCCGCGTTTTGAATTGTTAAAGCATGAAGATGTTTTTAAAGACCTTCTGCTGCGTCTGAAGGAACTGGCGTTGCAGGCAAAGAAAGAGCACATAATGCTTACAGTTGATGCGGAAGATCATTCAAAGCTTGATATAACGCTACTTCTTTTTGAACAACTTATCTCTGATAAGGAACTATCAGGATTCAACGGTATAGGAATCGCGGTGCAGGCCTATCACAAACAGGCTTATGAACTTATAGATGTGCTGGCAGAGCTTGCACGCAAACATAAAAAGCAAATCCCGATCCGCTTAGTGAAAGGCGCATACTGGGACAGCGAGATTAAAAATGCACAGGTGCAGGGAACTGAAGCCTACCCTGTATTTACCAGAAAAGAATACACCGATGTTTCATACTTGGCATGCGCAAAAAAGATGCTTGATTACGGAGAGCTCTTTTATCCACAATTTGCTACCCACAATGCCATGACCATTTCCGCAATACATGTAATGGCAAAAGGAAAAAATGTGGAGCTGCAGAAACTTTTTGGTATGGCGGATGTTATCCACGATCAGGTGGTGAAGGATATTCCCTGCCGCATTTACGCACCTGTCGGCCCTTATGAAGATTTGTTGCCATATTTACTTAGAAGGTTGCTTGAAAACGGCTCCAGCAGTTCATTTCTATATCAGCTTGCAGAGAATAAGATCGCTCTCACAGCGCTGCTTGCCAACCCTTTTGAGAAATCTAAAATTAATGAAAGTAAAATTCCCCTACCAAAAGATATTTATGGAAAATCCAGAAAGAATTCCTTGGGCAACAACATAGCAAATTTATATGAGCTGGAAACGTTAAACTCAGGACTTGAGAAGTATACAGATAAAGTATGGGAGGCGGCTTCGATAATAAATGGTAAAGAGAAAAAGGAAAGAGAGCAGGATATATATAATCCTGCTGACCTGAAGGAACTTGTCGGCACATGGGGAATGTGTGGGCAGGGTGATATTGATGATGCAATGGAATTTGCAAAAGAAGGATTTAAAATTTGGAGCAATACAGATGTAAATCACCGCGCAAAAGTTTTAGAAAAATTTGCTGAGCTGATTGAAAGCAGGCGTGAAGAATTTATTTCCCTTGCCATGCGGGAAGCAGGAAAGACATTGGCGGATGCTATTTCTGAAGTAAGGGAAGCTGTTGATTACACGCGTTACTATGCAGATGAAGCAAAAAAATTATTTAATGATCGTTTGGCTTTTAAAGGACCAACTGGTGAATATAATTCTTTCTCGTTCTACCCGAGGGGAATTTTCTGTTGTATCAGCCCGTGGAATTTTCCGCTGGCGATTTTCTGCGGCCAGATTACTGCCGCACTCGCTACGGGAAATGCAGTCATCGCAAAGCCAGCAGAGCAGACCCCGCTTATATCACACCTTGCCGTGCAATTGATGCATAAGGCCGGCGTGCCAGAAAAAGTAGTTCAGCTTATACTTGGTGATGGTGAAGTTGGAAAAAGGCTTGTTGCTGATAAACACATAGCAGGAGTTGTGTTTACAGGATCAAATGAAACGGCATGGAAAATAAACCAGACATTAGCAAATAAAAATTGCCCCATAGTTCCCTTAATTGCAGAAACTGGCGGGCAGAATTGCATGGTGGTGGACAGTAGCGCCCTGCCAGAGCAGGCGGCTGATGATATAATAAGGTCAGCTTTTGCAAGCGCAGGCCAACGGTGCTCCGCTCTTAGAGTATTATTCATACAGGAAGAAATTGCCGACAGGCTTATCGAGATTATCACTGGCGCCATTCATATGTTTAGAGTTGGTAACCCGAAGGATTTCTCAGTTGATATGGGGCCTGTTATAGATGCAAATGCAAAAAACAAATTGCAGGAACATATTGAGAAGATGAAGAGAGAAGCAAAGATATTATTCAGCGGCACAACTCATATTAAAGATGGTAATTTTATCGCGCCGCATATTTTTGAGATAGATAATATAAATATACTGGAAGGTGAAGTTTTTGGGCCTATCCTGCATATCATAAGATATAAAAAGGAAAATCTTGATGCAGTGATAGATCAAATAAATTCCACCGGCTATGGGCTTACTTTTGGCTTGCACAGTAGAATTCCTGAGCGCGCTGAACAAATGCACAAAAAAATATGCGCCGGAAATTTTTATGTCAACCGCAGCATGATTGGTGCAACGGTTGGTGTGCAGCCGTTTGGCGGTGAAGGTTTATCTGGCACGGGGTTCAAGGCTGGCGGACCAAACTATCTTTTACGTTTCGTAACCGAAAGAACCTTTACCGTAAACCTTACTGCAATTGGTGGGGATACCGCGCTACTATCAGAACAAGGATAAAATTATGCAAATATTATTAATGATAATCATCATGTTGTTTCCATCAACTTCCTATGCAGAAACAAAAAATCCGGTACTGGTGGAATTATTTACATCGCAGGGTTGTAGTTCTTGTCCGCCTGCCGATAAATTCCTTGGCAAACTTATAAATGATAAGAATATAGTAGCGCTCGCATTCCATGTTGATTACTGGGATCAGCTGGGTTGGAAAGATCCTTTCTCCCTGAAAGCAAGCACTGGCCGTCAGCGCGATTACAGCAGAAGAGTGGGGCGCATGTATACGCCGCAGATGATAATAAATGGAAAGGTGGCGATGCCAGGAACCTCAGAAGAAGAAGTTTTAGAGGAAATAGAAAAGGAAAACAATTTTGTTAATCCTGTTAAAGTTAACATTTCTGAGAAAGACGACAAGCTTATTATAGATCTGGTTCCTAAAGAAGGAATGCGGCAAAAGAATGTTGATGTGTGGCTTGTTCGCTTCAAGCCTTACGCAGAAACAAAAATTGGCAATGGTGAGAATGATGGCAGGACCATAGAAAACCATAATATCGTAAGGAAAATAGATCTGCTGGCAATATGGGACAGCGAACCAAGGATGTTTGAAGTAGAGAAAGGTAAGAATGCTGTTGCTGTTATAGTGCAGGAAGATAATCTTGGAAGAGTGCTTGGCACCGGTATTTACCAACCATGAACTGGCATAGTTTAAGTAAAGAAGAAATTTTTACGGAACTTGCAACGCAGGCGACTGGAATTTCATCATCTGAAGCAGAAAAACGATTAAAGCAATGCGGCCATAATATTCTGCCGGAAAAAAAGTTACCTGGAATATTAATTATTTTCCTGAGCCAGTTTCTAAGTCCTCTTATATATGTTCCTCTTGCGGCATCAGTTGTTTCAATTTTTCTAAAAGACTACAGAGATGCATTTTTTATTTTTATTGTGTTGTTTATAAATTCTGTAATTGGTGCCATACAAGAGTATTCAGCTCAGAAATCTGCTCTAGCACTAAAAAAAATCATTCCTAGAAATACAATGGTACTTAGGAACGGGAGAGCTATCACCATTCCGGCAGCAAATCTTGTTCAGGGGGATATAGTAGTAATTACCAGCGGAGATAAAATTCCAGCTGACATAAGATTAATATCATCTAATGGCCTTACAGTTGATGAATCAATGCTTACGGGTGAATCAGTTGCAATAGCAAAAGATTCAGAAGCTATGATATCAGAGTCAGCCACTATTGGTGACCGGTTAAATATGCTCTTTGCCGGAACTATCGCCACTCACGGTCGTGCTACTGGAATGGTAGTTGCCACTGGCAATAAAATGGAAATTGGCAGTATAGCAATATCTGTTGCTGATACAGAAGAAGTACAGCCGCCTTTAGTGCAAAGGGTTGAGAAATTAAGCCTTCGTATTACATTTATGACCCTTGCGATTATTTTATTTATTTTTGTTTTTGAAATAATAAAGAAAGGATTCTCAACAGAGATATTTGCCATAGCTGTAGCACTTGCAGTATCGGCCATACCGAAAGGGCTGCCGGTTGCCATAACCGTAGCGCTTGCCATAGGTATGCAAAGGATTGCAAAGGTTGGCGTTATTATACGTAAGCTAGTTTCTGTGGAAACGCTTGGCTCATGTACCTTTATTGCTTCTGATAAAACTGGAACGCTTACTATAAATAAGCTGACAGCAAAAAAAATAATCCTTCCTGATGGAAAAAAATTTGAGGTGGAAGGGGAGGGGATGGAAGTTAATGGAAATATAACATCACTTACCGGACATGATAAGGAAGAACTTGAAGAGCTTTGTCATGCAGGCTTTCTTGCCAACGAAGCAGCGCTTCATTTTCAAGATGGTGAATGGAAACACACTGGTGATATGGTGGATGTAGCTTTTCTTGTATTGGCAAAGAAATATGGATTGGTGCTGGAGGAAGAAAAGAAAATGCACCCGCAACATGATGATATTCCTTATGAGCCGGAGAATGGATTCTCTGCATCTATTAATATAAAAGATGGAATTCCTAATATTTATGTAAAAGGTAGCGTTGAAAAACTACAGGGGATGTGCAGTAATATTGATAAGGAAGAAATTCTGCGGCAAGCAGATAAGCTGGCTAGCGAAGGTTATCGGGTTCTTGGCCTTGCCTCAGGAACTTTAGAAAGAATTCCTGATGAAGATTTTTCGGAAGCACATCTTAAAGGGCTTAGATTTCTTGGTATGGTTGGAATGATAGACCCGTTACGCCCGGAAGCAAAAGCAGCAGTTGAGCAGTGTTACAATGCAGGGATTGAAGTAGCCATGATTACCGGAGATCACCCGGCAACTGCATTTGCAATCGCCCGTGAACTAGGATTATGCAAGAATAAAGGCCAGGTGATAACAGGAAAAATCTTAAGTGAAATAAGAACGGAAAGAGATTTTGATGAGTTAATAAAAAATACAAGGGTGTTTGCCCGTATTTCCCCTGGCCAGAAGGAGCAGATAATAAAATCACTTATCAGGCTTGGTCATTTTGTTGCAGTTACGGGTGATGGTATTAATGATGCGCCCGCCTTACAAGCTGCACACGTAGGTGTGGCAATGGGAAAACACGGTACTGATGTGGCGCGTGAAACGGCAGATATAATACTTACTGATGATAATTTTGCATCTATAGTACACGGCATTGAAAAGGGCAGGATTGTCTATAACAACATAAGGAAAGTTGTTTTCATGGTTATGTCTACCGGTGTTTCTGAAGTATTACTTTTCCTGCTTGCACTTTTTGCCGGGTTACCAATGCCACTTCTTGCCGTACAACTTCTATGGTTAAATCTTATTACAAATGGTGTGCAGGATGTTGCGCTGGCATTTGAACCGAGAGAAGGTGATGAACTGAAGCAAAAACCACGCCCGCCCAAAGAACCAATTTTTAACAGGTTGATGATTGAACGTATAGCTATCTCAGCTATTTTTATGTCTATAATTTCCTTCTTAATTTTTAACTGGATGTTGAGGCATGGTTATAGTGTTGAGGCTTCAAGAAATGGTGTTCTACTTGTGATGGTAATTTTTGAAAATATACAGGTTTTAAATAGCCGTTCAGAAACAAAATCAATTTTCCGCCAGCGTTTTTTTACTAATATGCTTTTAATTATAGGGATGATAACTGCACAAGGATTACACATGGTTGCCATGTATATTCCGATATTCCAGGATGTGCTCAAAATAAAACCAGTTTCGCTTAAAGAATGGGGAATATTGATTGTATTATCACTTGTAGTGCTGGCAATTTCCGAAGTACATAAATTATTTAGGGGAAAGATAATCACGCAGCGCTGTGATTAAAGGTTTGTTTGAAGGCAGCATATTTTCAACTTTATCAAGCTCATTAACACGCACCCACTTCAGCTCCTGGTGATTTTTCGCTTTTATTATACCTTCCCATTCACGGCAGATGAATACAAGTACAACAACGTGGTGTTCTTCTCTGGTCTCGGAAAGGAATGTAAATGGCCAGAAGCAGCCAAGCTCTACACCAAGCTCTTCCTCTATCTCTCTTTGCAGCGCACCTTCTGGAGTTTCATCAGGTTCAATCTTGCCTCCGGGGAATTCCCAGTAGCCGGCCATGAATGTTCCCTCCGGCCTTTTGCCTAGAAGTATCCTGCCATCCTCATCAATCATAACGGCTGCTGATACTTGGATAAGGTTCATTGTTTGTACCCTTCGGTATGTACCCAGAAAAGTTTTCTAACTTTTCCATGGTACGTGCTTCGCATGCTCATGGCTGGCTCGCCTCCTGCTCGCTTTATGATCTATAATCGGCGTTTATGGAAATATATTCGTGGGTGAGATCGCACGTCCACACGGTGGCTTTTGATTTGCCGACACCAACATCAATGGTGATCTCCACCTCGCGGCCTTTCATATATTTGGTCGTAGCTTTCTCATTATATTTTGGGTGTTGCCCGCCGTGGGTTGCAACCAGTGCATCACCAATCCATATAGACATCCTATCTCGGTTTGCTTTCTCACCGGATTTTCCCACCGCCGCAACAATCCTTCCCCAATTGGCGTCGCCTGCTGCAAGCGCAGTTTTGACAAGAGGTGAATTGGCAACAGAAAGACCAATCCGCCTTGCCGACTTAAACGATTTTGCCCCGCGCACGTTTATAGTTATGAATCTTTTTGCGCCTTCACCATCCTTAACAACTTCATGCGCAAGTTCCCGCATTACCTCTGTAAGTCTCTTTTTGAATTTGCGTACTATTGGATCTTTTACACTTTTTATTCTTTTATTCTTTGCCCGGCCGGTGGCAAACAGAAGAACGGTATCGCTTGTTGAAGTATCACTATCAACAGTGATGCAGTTGAATGTAGTGAGTGTGGCATCACTTAAAAGTTTCTGGAGTATTGGTGCGGGAATAGCCGCATCGGTAAAAATATAAACCAGCATGGTCGCCATATCAGGCGCAATCATACCTGAGCCTTTGGCAATACCGTTTATATGAACTTTTGTATCGCCTATCATGGCGCTTCTGGTGACCGCTTTCGCATATGTATCGGTAGTAAGTATTGCTGAAGCACAATCATGCCAGTCATCCGGCTGTAGTTCTGAATGAAGCTCAGGTAACGAGCCGACAAGTAATTCATCATTTATAGGAACGCCGATGATGCCGGTGGAAGAAACATAAACTTCCTTTTCTTTACAGCCGACAAGTTTTGCCGCCATCTTCACCGTGCGCTCAACGGTTTTCTCGCCGACACTTCCGGTGAATACGTTTGATATACCGGAATTAACCACCAACGCCCGTGCAGAGCCGTATTTCAAAATTGATTTACACCACTCAACCGGAATACCAGGCATGGAAGATTTGGTGAATACACCGGCAACAGTTGTGCCTTTGGCGAATTCTGCAAACATCAGGTCATACCTGCGTTTATATCTTATGCCGCAATTGGTTGCGCCCAAGCGAACGCCTTCTATCTCAGGGAGTTTAGGAAATGATTTAGGTGCAAACGGAGAAATTTTTCCCATCGTTAGACCCTATAGATACATAATTCATGAATTTTGCCACTGGCAATTTTTACCAGTCCTGCAAGGCATGGCATGAAATTTGATGTGGCTCCATCAAATAAGTGACATAACGCCGCAGGCAGTAAAAATTGCCGTGGTCCTGCGGATTGTGGAAAAAATGAAGAACTACAGCGGCGCATGGCTTGATCTATGGAGCCGCATAGCTCTGCGCCCTGCTTCTTGTATTTCTTCATTTTTTCCAACAACAAAAGCATAAATTATGTATCTATAGGGTCTTATTTTATATAAGATTTTTAAAAAGGAAATTCTTTTAGCGGATTAGAGAAAATATAGCAATAAAGATTATTTTTTACCGTCTCTCGAAATTCCTGTGCGTGTACCGCCGGGACCAGCGCCTAGAATTTCTTGCCGTTTCCTTGCAGCTTCCTCTGCGAGTTTTTGTTTAATATCAGCGTTAATACCATCACCAGAAATTTGCTGGCGTTCATGATCAGCAGGTTTAGCCGGCATTTGTGCTCCAGACAGGCCTTGGTAAAGAGTATTTGCATCTGAATGCTTGAAGCCTTTTATTTTTCCGCCCATCATATCTTGATAAACGTTCTCCCACGGGTTTCCGTTTAGAGCGGTATGCATTGCATCCCTGTCGCGCGCATCTATAGCAACTCTAAGCGCCGCATAATCAACTTCCTTTTTTTCTTCTATGCCTGCCAGGCTTTTTAATGTACTCCACAAACCCATAAATCACCTTTATTGTTTAGTTATCTTCAATAATTTCTTCTAGTTTCTTCTTGATGTCATTTTCAAAATTATGGTTTATCCCATATTTTTTTTCCATCATCTTCATTATCTCTTTCGGAGGCTCCTTGGCATAATCCCAGTATATTATAGTACCGTAATCTTCCAAAGAAAAATTACCTTCTGTTTCCGCTTTCCTGAATTTTTCATAATTGCTTGGCAATATACCAAGGTAAGCATAAAAATCTTTTCCTTCCGCCGTTCTGCCGCGTGACAAAACGACCAGTAATGAAGATTTATCCGCCTGTTTTAATGTATTATCAGAAGACATTCTTTATTTTAATCCTCTACTTTCTGCTTCTTTTGTCATCCAAAAACCAGTTCCGGCACCAGCAAGAGATATTACATATTCAATAGGAAGGTCAGTTCCTGTAACTGATTTAATAATCATTCCCGTGACAAGCCCTAACAAACCAAAACCAACAGTGCGATTACAGAACGCGCCAACAATTTTATGTCCTAAACCTTCTTCAACTTTACCTGGGCTGCCTTTTTTATCTTGAGGATATTCCATCCCAAGCCTTTCGAAAGCGGCTCTTGTTTCTGCTTCTTTATCATTAAAACGCCTTACCATAAATGCTCCATAAATAAATTATATTAGATAAGGTTATACACCAGAATTGTTAAAGAATTATTAAGCTACTAATTTATCATCAGAAACTTCATCAGGGAGCCTGAATTTAGTTTTTTCTATTATGCCATCCAGGTTCTCTATACAAATATTTCTCTTTGTTTTCAGGTAATTAATAACGTTATCAACAAGTATCTCGGGGGCTGATGCGCCGGCAGTTATGCCTATTTTTGATACATTCTCAAGCCACTGATCTTTAATATCTTTCTCATTATTGATAAGATATGAGGTGGTGCCGATTTCTGCCCCCAGATCACGCAGCCTATTCGAATTGCTGCTGTTTTTGGAGCCTATAACCAATAATAAATCTACTATTCCTGCCAGTTTTCTCACCGCATTCTGGCGATTCTGGGTGGCATAACATATATCGCGTAGGGCAGGACCTGCAATATTCGGGAACTTATTTTTAAGCGCCTCTATTATTTCGCGCGTATCATCAACGCTTAAAGTTGTTTGGGTAACATAAGCAAGTTTTTGCGGGTCTTTTACTTCTAGTTTTTCTACATCAGATTTGTTTTGCACAAGAATCACCCCGTTTTTTACCCGCCCTGATGTTCCCTCCACCTCCGGGTGGCCTTCATGGCCTATAAGGATTATCTGGCGGCCTTCCGCTTCATAGGCTTGCGCCTCTCTATGTACTTTTGTAACCAGCGGGCAGGTTGCATCTATGACCGGAAGATCACGAAGTTTTGCAGAGTTCTCAACTTTTTCCGATATCCCATGCGCGCTGAATATTGTTATGCCGCCATCCGGGATCTCGCTTACTTCATTAACGAATACTGCTCCCTTGTTGCGGAGATCATCAACCACATATTTGTTATGCACAATCTCATGGCGTACATAGACCGGCGCGCCATATATCTTCAATGCACGCTCTACTATCTCTATCGCTCTATCAACACCGGCACAGAATCCACGTGGTTGGGCAAGTATTATTTTTAGATTTTTCATGGCTGTAAAATAGGCTGGGCAACTGCTTTCGTCAAGGATGGTTTAGCCAATGTGGCCGCTCTTGATATAAGCCTCTGACTGCATTTCATGCAGGCGGGAGACGGTACGGGCGAATTCAAATGTGCCATCCCCTTTTTTGTAAAGCTCTTCTGGCGGAACCTCAGCAGTGCAGATCAGGTTTACCTTATGTTCATAAAGCTCATCTATAAGCGTTACGAACCTTTTTGCCTCATTACGCTTTTCTTTGCTAAGTTTTGGAATATCAGCCAGTAATATTGTGGTGAACTCACGCGCCAGTTCAATATAATCAGCGGCACCCAGTGGTTTTTCGCAAAGTTCCTTGAATGTTACACGCGCAACATCACCGTATGCCTCTTCGATAACCAGCTTCCTGCCATCCACATCCAGGACTACCTCCTGTGGCATGGCGTTATTGGTAAGATCGGCAAATATCTTATCAAGGAAATTATTCGCTTCCTCACCGAGTGGTGAAAAATATAAATTCTGTACAGATTTTAGTTTTTGCAAACGGTAATCAACCGGTGAATCAAGCGAAACAATATCAATCTTATGCTTTAGAAGGTCAATAAATGGCAGAAACTGGTCGCGCTGGAGGCCATGCTGGTAAAGCCTTTCGGGCTTTACGTTTGAAGTAGCAACCACAATAACCCCATGCTCAAAAAGCTCACCAAAAAGCCGGGAAAGTATCATCGCATCGGTAATATCGTTTACTTGAAACTCATCAAAACAAAGCAGCCTGCTTTCATCGGCAATCTCCTCAGCAACCACGGGGATGGGATCAAAATTCTTTTTCTTCTTGCTGCTCTGGCGGAAAGCGTGGATGCGTTTATGCACGTTCAGCATGAAAGAATGGAAATGCACCCGCTTCTTTTTCTTCAAGGGTGAAGTGGCATAAAAAAGATCCATAAGCATGGATTTGCCGCGCCCGACATCGCCATATATGTAAACGCCCTGTTTCTTCAACCTTTTCTTGATAAGCCCCTTCTGGCTCTTGCCGATTTTTATGCTTAAGTCTTTAAGCAGGGTGGCTACTTTTTCCTGCTCCTTATCTTGGGAAATGATTTTATCTGATACAAGATTGTGGTATGCATCGAGGGAATCTTTTCCCCGTATATCGGAAGTATTGATTTTTATAGGCTTGTTCATTAGTCAAATATATATGTAAAAGTGTATTATAATGAAAATTATAAAAGATACAAAAAAACTAAAAGAAGCCATTTCCACTTTAAAGAAAGAAGGAAAAACCATAACGTTTGTGCCGACCATGGGCGCTCTGCATGAGGGGCATATATCATTAGTGAAGCAGGCAAAGAAAATAAGCGATGTGGTTATAGTATCAATTTTTGTAAACCCGACCCAGTTTGGACCGAACGAAGATTTTTCGCGCTACCCACGGCAGGAAGAAAAGGATGGAGAGATGCTTGGGAAAGCAAAAGCGGATATTCTTTTCATGCCAAGTGTTGATGATATGTACCCCAAAGGTGATACAAAAAAGATCGAAGTAAAGGGATTGAACAAAATAATGTGCGTAGCATTCCGCCCCGGGCATTTTGATGGAGTTGCAACCATAGTTAACAAGCTGCTTTCAGTGGTTAAACCTGATATCGCTATATTCGGGGAGAAGGATTGGCAGCAACTTGCCATAGTAAAAAAAATGACAAGGGATTTAAAGATTCCGGTAAAAATAATCGGCGGGAAAACCGTGCGCGAAAAAGATGGCCTTGCCATGTCTTCCCGTAATGCATATTTGAGTGCTGAGGAAAGAAAGATTGCTCCGGAACTGTATAAGACGCTGCGTGGAACGGCCGCCAGGATAAAACAGGGTGACCCAGTAAATGAGGCGCTGGACTGGGCAAGAAAACATATAAAAGAGGCAGGTTTCAGGCTTGATTATCTTGAACTTAGGAATGAAGAGACGCTGGAAGAATTAAAATCATTCCATAAATCAGCGCGGCTTTTTGTTGCCGCCCACCTTGGTAAAACAAGGCTTATAGATAATATGGAAGTTTAAAATAAAAAAGAGGTGGGGAGATTTCTCTCCGCCACCTCTATACCAAAACCACAATCACATGATCGTCACGGGATGTTCCGTGGTGATCTCTTTGCCGGGGCTAAGAAAAACCTCGCGAGCATAACCGTATTCAGGCGATCCTGACCCATCTTCGATCAGGATACGAATTTCACTGGTGCTGTCCGGAGTAACGTTCTTGATGCTCAACTTTCTAGGTAGAATATGGGTGCTGGGAAAGCTAACGTGAATTCTTGGTTCAACTTTCATCTCCAGCTTTCCTTCCAGAACTTGCCATGCCGGAAATTTAATAATTACCGGGCAGCCATCAAGGTTACTCAGCTTAACAACATTAACCATCTTTAACCTTTCATTAAAACTAGTTGTAAGCCATCCTTGAAAGTTTAGTAAGGAAGGGGAATCCGTTCCCCTTCCTTTGGAAGGACTAGTAGTGGCCGATGACCATAAAGATCACCGCCATCACCAGCACCACCAAGACGACGCCAAAGTAGACGATGAGGCCAGCTTTGGCGCTCCAAGGCATGGTTTTCACCACCCTTTTGATCGCCTGCCAGTCGCTCTCGGGTTTCTTGTTGTCCATCATAACACCTTGCTTTCTGGGCGAAAGTAAAGAAATCATCCGTGACGTTTTGAAAAGAGCATCCTTGCTCTTTCCTGAAACTCACATGAAGATTCCCCAGATGCCAATCAGGATCACGATGATCCCAATCAGAATCCAGCAACCAATCTTCAGGCCCTCAAGAAAATTGTTCAGGCCTTCCAAGCTCTCCATGCGGATTCCGCTGTCAGGAGGGGCTTCCTCCTTCTTCGGCTCCGGTTGGAGACCTTCAACGAAATACAAGTCGTCGTTGAAGGGTTGCTGGTTGCTCATCGAACACCTCACTTTCTGGGCGAAAGCTATGGTTTCACCTTAAGGCAACGCGCCTTAGAGGTGAACGGACACGAGATTTATGTTTTTTGATTGTTGTTTTAGAGTTTTGAATCAGGCGCCACCACCTTGTGGGCCGTTTTTCCTGATTTGAATGCTTATCCACAGGTGGAATCAGCATGTAAAAAACCGCATATTTCTAAGAAATTATCCGGGGGGATAAATCCTTAACCTTAGAAATATGCAATTTAATAATCTTAAATATAGCAAAATACTGTTAAGGAATTATGACAAAACCTTGCTTTTTTCTTTATATAACCTATTGATATTTAGGCGGCTTCCGACTTCCACTTGATTGAGCAGCCAATACTTGGCGTTGTCCTGCCTTTATATTTTCCGGTTTTAGCTATCTGCATCATGGCATCAAAAAGCTCACGCGGGGCTTTAGGGTTATTGCTATTCATCTTTGAATCATCAAGCCTGCCGCGGTACTGTAGTTGTAGTAATTCATTGAACCCGAAAAAATCAGGCGTACACACCGCACCATAAGCTTTGGCAACTTTCTGTGTTTCATCAAACATATATGGGAATGGAAAGTTTTTTTCCTTCGCTAGCTTCACCATGTTATCCCATGAATCTTCAGGGTAATTTCCTGTATCATTTGAATTTACAGCAATGAAATTAATACCATGTTCCTTCAGTTCATTTGCGTCGCGGATTATTTTATCAAGGATAGCTTTAACATAAGGGCAATGGTTGCAGATGAACATGATGACAGTTCCCTTGACACCACGCAGGTCTTTCATCGAATATTCTTTTCCATCAATGTTCTTCAGTCTGAAATCAAGTGCTTTCCAGCCGATGTTTGCGTTAGGTGTTTCAAGTGCGGCCATGAGAAATCTCCTTTAGCTTATGTAAAAATAAAAGTCCGACAAGTGATGATATGGAGTTAATAATAAAATAGATAATGCAAATTGCAATTCCAAGTTCTGGATCAAGACCCAGAAGAGGTGCTCCTTTAAAGAATGTGAGTTCGCGGAGTCCTACACCGCCAATAGAAATAGGAATTATAGTGATAATGGAAGAAATCATGAACAGGATTATGTAATCAATCATGTTTCCGGCAACGCCGCGGCCAAGCAAAAGAAAGAAGACCGTGAGCGCTACAAATAATTGCACGAAGACAGAATAGAAAGTGGCGCCAAGCTGTATTTTCACCGGCTCCTTCAGAAAATAATAGGCAATGAACGAATAACTTATAACTGTAAGAAAAACTAATGCCGCAAGACCAAGATAAATATATGGCATGGATGTTATGCGGCTGCTAAAGAGAGAAAGTGCTGAAGTAATCAGAATCAACAACAACAGGCCGTTGGCGCGGTTTGAAATCATGACGCGCACACCTGTAATCACCGAAATCTTTCCGTATTTCTTTGCAATGTAGGCTTTATAACCATCGCCACCGATGCCGCCGGGAAGAACAAGATTGAATAGGTTGCCGACAAAATAAAGCAGCACAGCATATTTATAAGGGAGCTTAAGGCCGTTTGCAGCAAAGTAATAACGCATGCGGAGAGAACTTATTATCTGCCCAGTGTTTAGAACAATGAATGCGGCGATTATATTTAATGGTGAGGCTGTATGCAGGTATTCCCATATTTTAGGAACATCAGCGGCTTTAATTATTATGCTTATGGCCCACGCCGTTACCGCAAGTTTTAAAAAAAATTTTGCGTATTTCTTTAAACGCTCTTTTTGCATCTAGGCAGCTTTGCGGGTTTTTGAAGGGCTTGCTGTTATTTCCCGGCCGGCAGAAAAACGCTGGCTTATATTATACGGCTTTATATTCTGTGCGCCGAAATATGTGCGCATTATAAGCTCAGCTATGAAGCCGGTAGTTATAAACTGTACCGAAGTAATCAGAAGAAGTATACCTATATAGAATAGTGGCCGGTGGCCAATATCCTGCCCGGCAAGCTTAAGCAGCATTAGGTAGCTTTCAATAATGAAACCAACGGCGAACATACCTATACCGATGGTGCCGAAAAGATGCATTGGCTTCTGCCGGTATTTTGAAAAGAAGAACATCAGCAATATATCGCTCGCGACTTTCAAGGTTCTGCCAATACCATATTTTGAACGGCCGAACTGGCGGGCATGATGCTTCACCCTGACTTCAGAAATTTTTGCGCCCTGGATATTTGCAAGGATTGGTATGAAACGGTGAAGCTCGCCATAAAGATCAAGTTTCTTGGCAAGATCAGCACGGAAAACTTTTAAGGTGCAGCCGTAATCATGAACCCTGACTTTTGTAACTGCGCGGATAAGCCAGTTGGCAACCAGGCTTGGTATTTTGCGGAGTATAAGACCATCCTGCCGGTTTGCCCTTACCCCTGTTATGACATCAAGGCCATCTTTTTCGAGCTTGGTAAGCATCATAGCGATATCAGAAGGATCATTCTGAAGATCACCATCAATGGTTGCGATATATTTTCCCTTTGCTTCCTCTATTCCTGCAGCAAGCGCGGAAGTCTGGCCAAAATTACGGCTGAAGCAAATAACGCGGGTATTTTCATTGCTGCGTTTTAGGATTTCATCAACAGTTTTATCAATAGAGCCATCATCAACAAAGATCACTTCATGATCTATGCCTTCCAGATTCTTGTTCAAAGATTCTATCAACGGGCGGATGTTTTCCTGCTCGTTATAAACCGGGATTACGACTGATAATTTCATAATATACCTCTAGCTTTATGGGCTTTTTATTTTACCATCCACTTCGTCGTACTTCGGACTCAAAGTCGGTCACGTACCTATTTTTGTACGCTCCTCCTTCTCGCCTTGTACTCCTAGTACCTGACTAAAATAAAAACCCCAGGGGACAGAAATATATTCCGGGTTAATGAAAAAATCCAGCTTTTACTTTATTTTTTTAATGTTTTGTGGAAGAGGAGCTGGAACTTAATTTTGCCTTAACCCCCATGCGGGAAAGCATTTTTTCACCTTCTTTTGTAAGACCGACAAAATATTCATCTTTTTCAGAGGCCCCCATATTCCGCCAGCAGACGAAATCTTTAGGGCTGTTAAGGCCGAAAATGCGCATTTTATTTTCGATTATGCCGTGTATTTCTTTTATCGTTGTAACCCCCATCATGGTAAGTTCACCGGCAGGGAATGGTATTTTGAGATTTTCTTTGGGGAATAATGCAGAGTTAGGTTCTGTCCACCGGAGTTCTTCGACAGCGCGTTTGAATTTTTGAAACTCTTCTTTCTTATTGAACACTTTTTTACCCGGGCCATGCCCAAATATAATATCCAGTAACCTCATATAAACCTCCTCCCTGGAAGAATGAAGCATTTATAACAAAATTTTTCTCTTAAGTAAATGAAAAGACTGAATATTATTTTTTACTTTTCTTATTTTGCGGGAGCTTTATGTTTAACTGCGTTATGGCACAGCAATTTATCCATTTACGCATACACAGCTCATACTCCCTTTCCGAAGGGGCTATAAAGGTTAAGGATATTGCCGATATGGCAACGAAGAACCGCATGCCGGCGGTTGCCATAACGGATAGCTGTAACCTTTTCGGTTCGCTCGAATTTTCAACCGCCTGCCTGAAAGCTGGTGTTCAACCAATAATAGGTTCAGTTATTTTCATCGGTAATGAAAATGCGGAAATAGAAGGATCAATAGTTGCCCTGGCAAAAAATAATGCAGGATATAAAAACCTGATCTCACTTATAACAAATGCATTCATCTCAAACCGCAGCTCTAAACCATATATAACACTTGATGAACTAAAACAGTGTGCGGAAGGGCTCATCGTTCTATCGGGCGGTCCCGGAGGACCCATAGGAAAATATGCTATCGCCGGAAACATAGAGGCGGCAGAAAAATATGCAAAATCCTTAAAAAATATTTTTCCTGAAAGTTTCTATATTGAAATCATGCGTCATGGCATGGAAGCTGAAAAGAAAACTGAAAAAGCATTTCTTGATATTGCTTACAAAGAAAATATTCCCCTTGTCGCGACCAATGATGTGCATTTTTCCGAAAGCTCAATGTTTGAGGCCGCCGAAGTTTTATTATGCATAGCTGATGGGAAATATATAGCAGATGAAGACAGAAGAAGGCTTTCCCCCGGCCACTATTTTAAAACTGCAGATGAAATGGTAAAGCTGTTTGCCGATATACCGGAAGCAATAGAAAATACAGTGGCTATTGCCAGAAGATGCAGCGTCATGGCTTATGAAAGCGCACCTATGCTGCCGAAATTCCCTACCAGCAACGGCAACACCGAAGAGCAGGAACTTCTTACCGCTTCTGAAACGGGGCTTAAGATGCGCCTGGAAAAAGAAGTATTTGAAAGTGGTCTCAGCGAAAATGAGAAAGAAGAAAAAGCCAAGCCATATTTTGATAGGCTGAAATTTGAACTTGATGTAATAACAAGGATGAAATTCTCCGGCTACTTCCTGATAGTTTCCGATTTCATACGTTGGAGTAAATCTCAAGGAATACCGGTTGGCCCGGGCCGTGGATCGGGCGCTGGCTCGGTTGTTGCATGGGCGCTTGAGATAACCGACCTTAACCCCTTGCGCTTTGGCCTACTGTTTGAAAGATTCTTAAATCCTGACCGTATATCGATGCCGGATTTTGATATCGATTTCTGCCAGGAACGCCGTGATGAAGTTATATCTTATGTGCGGGAAAAATATGGCCGGGACAGGGTTGCGCAGATAATAACTTTCGGAAAATTGCAAGCGAGGGCGGTTCTCCGCGATGTGGGCCGCGTGCTGCAAATGCCATATACGCAGGTGGACAAGATATGCAAGATGGTGCCGTTCAACCCGATAAATCCAATTACATTATCGCAAGCCATAGATCTTGACCCGGTATTACAGAAAGAAAGGGACACGGATGAGCAAATCGCAAAGCTCCTTGATATTGGCCTTAAACTGGAAGGTTTACATCGCCACGCCTCCACCCACGCAGCCGGAGTGGTGATTTCCGATAAACCGCTTACCGATATTGTTCCACTTTATGCAGATGCAAAATCTGACATGCACGCAATTCAGTATTCAATGAAAAGCGCGGAATCTGCGGGGCTTGTTAAGTTTGACTTCCTTGGCCTTAAGACGCTTACCGTCATAGAGAATGCGCGCAAACTGGTGGAGAAGTTAGAAAACAGGAAAGTGGATATATCGATCAAATATGATGATAAGAAAACTTATGAGCTGCTTTCCAAAGGTGATGCAGTCGGTGTGTTCCAGCTGGAAAGTTATGGAATGCGGGATGCCCTGCGCAAGATGAAAGCAGATAAAATAGAAGACATAATCGCTCTTATCTCACTTTACCGCCCAGGCCCGATGGATAATATCCCGACTTATATCTCCAGAAAACATGGCACGGAAAAGCCCGATTATCTGCACCCAATGCTTGAAGGAATATTGAAAGAGACTTTCGGTGTAATAATCTATCAGGAGCAGGTAATGCAGATTGCACAGGTGCTTGCCGGATATACGCTTGGTGCAGCTGATCTCTTGCGCCGGGCGATGGGTAAAAAGAATGTTGCTGAGATGGCAGCGCAGCGTGAACAATTTGTAAGTGGTGCGGTTGCAAAAGGCGTTGATAAAAATAAAGCAGCATCGATATTTGATCTTGTGGATAAATTCGCTGGCTATGGATTCAATAAATCCCACGCAGCGGCATATGCAATCATCTCTTACCAGACCGCATACCTTAAAGCTAACTGGCCGGTGGAATTCATAGTTGCATCAATGAATCTTGATATAAATGATACTGATAAGCTTAACTTGTTCAGGCAGGAAGCCATAAATCACGGAATACAGATACTACCCCCTGATATAAATTCTTCTGAAGCTTATTTTTCAGTAGAAGTGGATGCAGAAGGGAAAAAATGTATACGCTACGGTCTTGGCGCTTTGAAGAATGTTGGCATATACGCCATGCAGCTGATGCAGCAAGAAAGAGATTTAAATGGTCCATTTAAAAATATTTTCGATTTTGCAGCAAGGTGTGATTCAAAGGCTGTAAACAAGCGGCAGATAGAAAGCCTGGCAAAAGCAGGGGCACTGGACAGTATACATAAGAACCGCCGTCAGGTTTTTGAATCAGCCCATATTCTTACTAAATATAACGCTGCTGCCACACAAGAAAGAAATACCAATCAGGTAAGCCTTTTTGGCGATGCAGAGAATGTTGCGATACCTGCTCCATCACTTCCCGATATGCCGGACTGGACGCGTGAAGAAAAAATGCATAACGATTTTGAGGCACTAGGGTTTTATCTATATTCACACCCTATAGACGTATACGTGAAAGATGTTGAGAAAATGGGTGTAGTTTCAGCCTCCCGCCTTGCTGAAATTATCCCGGAAGGTAGCCGTGGGAAAAAAGTTAAACTGGCAGGGGTGGTTACAGCAACCACTCACCGCGCATCAGGAAAAAGGCGGTTCACATACCTGCAGTTCTCTGATCCAACAGGCGTAATAGAAATATCACTTTTTGATGACCGGCTTATTTCTGATTCGCGTGATCTAATAGAAGGAAAGGCGCCTCTCCTTATAACCGTTGATGCAAGGAAAGATGAAGGTGGGGTGAGGCTGGTAGCTGATTCAATAGTGCTTTTAGATGAAGTATTAAAGAACCAGCAGCGCAGCATTAAAATATTTATCAATAAGAAGGAGTGCCTGCCAGAACTTAAGACATTATTCATAAACTCCGGGAAAGGACGGACAAAAATTTCTATAGTTATAGAGACAGAGCAAAATATGCAGGTAGAGATGGAATTACTAGAACTTCATCATATAAATGATAATAATTTTGATCATATAAGGAGTATACAAGGTGTCTGGCGTGTTGCTGAAAGCTAAAAATTTTGCTAACACTGACTGATATGAAATATTACATTGCTGCTATAGCTTCTGCTTTCCTTTTTTTACAAACTGTGCCCGCAGTAGCCCAGCAAGATGCAGTAGCTGCCGATGATCCGCCATTAGAAGAAGCTCCGCTGTCGGGAGACCCCATATTACCTGGCGGAAGTGATGATCCGCTAAAGGGATTGCCTGTAGAATTGCTTGGCCCGGTTGAAACAGGCGGAGGACCAGCAAACCCGACACTGGAACTGAAAGTTCCTGGGCTCAACACCCCACCAATAATGAACAGTACATCCCCAGCAATACCAGCGCCAACAGAAAATACACCTTCTTCCGCAAACATTCCACCTGCAGCAATTACACCGCCAGCGCTTCCTGAACCAGCAAATTTAATGAAGCCTTCAACAACGGTTGTTCCTAATACAGGTAACACCGGTAACTTGCCGCCACCAGCTTTGCCTAGCCAGCCAGTTATAATTGCCCCCGCAACTATTCCAACTCCAGCAGCAAATATGGGAGCAAACCCAGCCACTCCAAAACCTGATATAAAGAAAAAAGAAGAAAAAAAGACAGTAAAAGCTGAAGAAAGCTTGGTGCCGCTAAACCCCGGAGAACCAGACGAAGGGCTCTTTGAACCGGAGCCAGTGATAAAGACTAAAGAAAGTGATGAAATCATAATTCAGGAACAAGGTAAGAATTCTGGCAAAGTAAAAGGAAAAGAAAGTAAGAAAGAAATAATATCAGAAAAGAAACCTTCAACGTATAAGACACAGAGACTTCCA
Organism: uncultured Rickettsiales bacterium; assembly: GCA_964450945.1. Classification (GTDB taxonomy): domain Bacteria; phylum Pseudomonadota; class Alphaproteobacteria; order Rickettsiales; family JABDBP01; genus CAYVHI01. Next base: position 10,384 of record CAYVHI010000005.1, on the reverse strand, counting down.
GGTGTAATATATAAAAAAGAATATAACGGCGATAACACACACCTGCCAAAGGCAGTTTATGAAGAGGATTACGATAATCTGATGTTTACTACAGCAGAGCAGGGAAACATTGAAGCGCTGCGTTCAATTCTTGATATGGGAAGAAATATAGAAATGCGTAACCAGAAAGGTGAAACAGTTCTTATGCGTGCTGTTCTTGGTGGGGAGGTTGAGATTACCAGGCTGCTTATTGCAAGGGGGGCAGATGTAAATGCTATTGGCCCTCATGGACTGACATCCCTGCATGTTGCATCATTCATAGGAAGCAAAGACATAGTAACAGTGCTTCTGGAAGCCGGTGCAGATACTGAAATAAAAACAGATTATGGCAAGACAGCACTTGATATTGCCATATCTCAGGAACAACCTGTGATTGCTCGCATACTTGAGCAGAAGGCTGAAGAAATACGTATTGCCAAGGTAAAAGAAAACGAACAACGCATTCAGCGCGGTATAGAGCAACAGAAAAAGGAGTTTGAGTTACAGGAAAAAGCAGAAGAAAAACCGCCAGTACTGCTAAAAGAGAAACTTTATGGCAAAGAAAAAGCGCCTGATAAAGAAGTGGCTGTTCCTGAATCAGCAAAACCAGCAGAAAAAGCAAAAGAAGCTACTTCTGATACAAAAGAAAAGATAAAAAAGAGTTTCTCTGATTTCCTGAAGAATTTAATGAGTTCTGAAAAAACACTTATAGAAAAAGAAAAGAAAACAGACGCGCCGCCACTATTGCCACCAGGAGTTTTACCTTCACCAGGGGCTTTACCACCGCCCCCCGGTGCAGAAAAACCTGCTACTGCTCCTTCCAGCCTAAAAGAAGAGAAGCCAAAAGTTCCTACTTTGCCTGGAATGCTCGATGAACCTGAGGATTTACCTTTGTCTGCACCTCAGCCAACAGCAGGACAAACTACAAAACCCGCTGATAATGCGGCGACTTCGGCAGTGAAAGAAGAAGTAAAACCTCAAACAGCAGCTCCTGTGCTAATGGAAGTTCCTGGTTCATCGCCACAAGTTCCACCATCTCTGGAGATTCCGGCTGCTATACCAGCACCAGCAACAGCACCAGCCATTTCTTCGCAGGTTGCACCGCCGGCATCTGTAAAACCTGAGGATACCAAGAGTAATATCCCACAAAGCCTATTCTCCAATACCCAAAAGGCTCCTGCTATAGAAAAATCACAGACAAATATAGGCCTTCCACCAGAACTTCTGGCGCCTCCTATAGATGCTGTAAAGGCTCCACCACCACCGGTTCCTGCACCATAATCAAATGGAGATAATTTTGAATTTAAATAATAGGAAGAGCGTGCTAATAACCATAGCGAGATATTTTAAGGTTATGGACATGATTATGCTCGGGAAAGAAGTAACTTAGTTATGACAAAAGTTTTCGGTAAATCCAGCTTACCTAGCCGTCATGTAACGGAAGGCCCAGCGCGCGCGCCTCACCGTTCATATTACTATGCAATGGGGCTAAATAAGAAGCAGATAAACCAGCCTTTAGTTGGTGTTGTATCTACATGGAATGAAGCGGCACCATGTAATATCGCTCTGCAAAGGCAGGCACAGGTTGCAAAGAAAGGCGTTGAAGCAGCGCAGGGAACACCAAGGGAATTTACGACAATAACGGTTACTGACGGCATTGCCATGGGGCATCAGGGCATGAAATCATCGCTCGTTTCGCGTGAGGTGATTGCCGATTCTGTTGAACTTACCGTGCGCGGCCATTGTTATGATGCGCTGGTTGGCTTAGCGGGCTGTGATAAATCATTGCCTGGGCTGATGATGGCTATGGTCAGGCTCAATATTCCTTCCGTATTCATGTATGGCGGTTCGATATTGCCGGGAAAATTCAGAGGTAAGGATGTTACTGTGCAGGATGTTTTTGAAGCAGTGGGGCTTCATGAATCAGGAAAGATAAATGATAAATACCTGGAAGAACTGGAATCAGTTGCTTGTCCATCTGCCGGCTCATGTGGTGGCCAGTTCACCGCCAACACAATGGCGTGCGTATCAGAGGCAATCGGCCTCGCGCTGCCGGGTTCAGCAGGAGCGCCGGCACCATATGAAACGCGTGATGAATTCGCATTCAAATCTGGCGAAGCGGTGATGCGCCTCTTGAAATTACAGATACGCCCGCGTGATATAGTTACAAGGAAAGCGCTTGAGAACGCAGCTGTTGTTGTTGCTGCAACTGGTGGCTCAACCAACGCAGCTCTGCACCTTCCGGCAATCGCCAATGAATGCGGAATAAAATTTGATATGGATGATGTTGGAAAAATATTTGCAAAAACACCATATATAGCCGATCTGAAGCCGGGCGGAAAATATGTCGCCAAGGATCTTTATGATATAGGCGGTGTTGAGATAATAATGAAGACGCTGCTTGATGAAGGTTATATGCATGGCGACTGCATGACGGTTACCGGAAAGACCATGGCTGAAAACCTTGCTTCCGTGAAATTTCCGAAGAACCAGGATATAGTGCATCCGGCAGCACGCCCTATCACAAAGACAGGTGGTGTTGTGGTGCTGAAAGGAAACCTTGCACCTGAAGGTGCAATAGTAAAAGTTGCAGGTCTCAAGCATATGGTGCACACAGGCCCGGCACTTTGTTTCGACTGTGAAGAAGATGCCTTCGATGCAGTTAAAAACCATGAATATAAAGATGGTGATGTGATAGTTATCCGCTATGAAGGCCCGAAAGGTGGGCCAGGCATGAGGGAGATGCTTTCAACCACAGCAGCGATCTACGGGCAGGGCAGGGGAGATAAGGTGGCACTGATTACCGATGGAAGATTTTCCGGCGCTACACGTGGGCTCTGCATAGGCCACGTTGGTCCTGAAGCTGCTGCCTGTGGACCTATCGCTCTTATCAAGAATGGTGACATAATCTCAATAGATGCACATGCGGGAACAATTAATGTAAAACTCTCGGCAAGCGAATTAAAGGCAAGAGCCAAAAAATGGAAGCCAAGAAAAAATGATTACCAGAGTGGTGCGCTTTGGAAGTATAGTGAATCTGTTGGCCCTGCTAAAGAAGGTGCGGTAACACACCCGGGCGCAAAAGCGGAGAAGCATACCTATGCAGATATTTAAGAAAATTCTACCAGGTTTGATATTAAGCTCGGATTTTTGCGCTTCCGTTGCTCACGTACCTTTAAAGTACGCTGTGCTACGGTTCTCAAAATCCTTCGCTTTCTATCTAAACCTGGCGAATTATAAATTCATAAATTTTCTTGTTTTACTATCTTCTTTAATCTTACTCTCCGGCTGTAAGAGTTCTGTTGAATATTATAAGAAGAGCAGGGATTTTGCCGGCGAACATGTTGATCGCTGTGTTGATGAAGTCTTGAAATGCGATGATACCAATAAAGATAAAAGCTACTGCAAACGCCAAACTCTGAATACTGAGCCACTTGGAAAGGGGCGTGAATGTTTTGCCAAGAAACTGGTTAGAGAAATAGCCGAAGATACAAAAGAATATGGCGAGAACGCAGACCGCTATATGCAGGAAAAACTGGCAGAGAAACAGAAAGCCGACAAAGAAACCAAAACACCGCTTAATATCGAAGATGCAAAAAAAGAAGAAGAGCCAGCCCCTTCATATGGCCCAGACCCTGTTATATTAAAATATGCACCACCCCCTGCTCCTGTGGTTCCTCCAGCACCAGTAGTTGAAGAGAAAAAACCGGAAGCAAAACCTGAGCCGAAAAAAGAAGAAGTAAAAAAGGATAAGAAAAAATCAAAAAAGAATAAGGCAAAAAAACCTGCGAAGAAAAAAGCTGTAAGTAAAAAGCCTATTGCCAAGAAAAAGGAGAATGCTCCAGCAAAACCTAAGGAAACAGAGGTGAAAAAGGAAGTTCATCCATCACCTATACCGGTTCCGCAAAACAGGATCATGCCACCTGAGCCACAAAAAACCGAAAAATCTGCTGAAGTAAAAGATGCAGAAAAACCAAAGCCAGAAGAAAAACCTGCAGAGGTAAAAACAGGTCCAGCAGAAAAAAAAGCTGAGACAAAGCCAGCAAGTAAAGATAAAGTAAAAGTTGTTACAAAACCGGTTGTAAGAAAAGAATTACCTAAGACTGAGGAAAAACCTAAGGAACTAAAACCGGAAGTAAAGAAAGAAGATAAGCCTCTTACAGCTGAAGAAAAGATGCAGGAAAGGATAAAGGAAAAAATGAATATGGATGCTGTGACGCCGCCGGAAGCAAAATCACCAGCGCCTCCAAAGAAGCTTGAATCACCAGCCCCTGAGGGGCCAGAAGCTGAGCAGGCTGCACCTAAAGACTTACCTTAATATTATTTATTTTGATTATCTACTTCGTTGCGCTTCGATAAAAATGTGCTCATGTATTCTTTTATACACTCCGCGCATTTTTTCTTGCACTTCCTAGTATATAATTCAAAATAAATAATATTTTATTCCATTATTTTTTAAGAAAATTTCTTTAGAACTTTAAGGACTTTTTTGTTTTCGCTATCAAGCCCGATGGAAAAACGCAAGCATTGAGGTAAACCATAAGCTTCCATCTGGCGAACAATGATGCCGTTTTTCTTCAGGTATGCATCTACCTCGCCAGCCTTTTTCTTATTACCGAAGCCTACCAGAATGAAATTTCCAACACTCGGATAAACCTTAAACCCGATTTTTTCTATTTCCTTCGTAAGTGTTTTTACCCACTTATCATTGTGCCTGCGGTTTTTCTCGGTGAAAGATTTATCTTCAATCGCTGCAATTGCTGCCGCTTGTGCCGGACCAGAAACATTGAAAGGACCGCGCACCCTGTGCAGAACATCAGCAATCGAAGAAGGGCAATATGCCCAGCCCATGCGTAAAGACGCAAGCCCATATATCTTGGAAAAAGTGCGGAGCATCACTGTATTATCGCCATCATCAACTATATCTATTCCGGCTGTATAATCTTTCTTGCCGACATATTCAGCATAGGCAGAATCAATCACCAGCAATACATTGCCAGGAAGTTTCTTCCTTAACTCTTTTAACTCCGTCCGCGTTACATAACTGCCGGTTGGGTTATTAGGGTTGGCGATAAAAACAATTTTAGTTTTACCGTTCACCTTTTTCAGTATCGCATTGATATCGGTGCGGAGATTTTTTTCATTCGCCTTCACAGGAACTGCACCTGCCCGCATTGCAGAAATTGGATACATGAGGAAGCCATGTTCGGTATATATTATCTCATCACCGGGGCCAGCATAGGCCTGAGTTATTAGCGCGATCAGCTCATCTGACCCGGCACCGCAGACAATTTTTTCCGGCGAAATCCTGTGAACCTTGCCGATAGTTTTACGCAGCTCATAACAGCTTCCCTCGTTATAGCGGTGCAGCAGGGGAACAAAATCCTTATAAGCCTTTATAGCTTTTGGGCTCGGGCCAAAAGGTGTTTCATTGGAAGAAAGTTTTATAATGTTCTTAACACCCTTTACAGATGAAGACCCCTGTATATAGGGTTTTATGTTCATTATGCCTGGGCGGATTCTAAGTGGCATGATTACCTCTTTATAACCACCGGATTTGCATATGAACCAAGATAATATGCGAGTGGCCCGATTTTTCTTAATTTTGCAAATCGACGATCTTCTTCATCGATAAAATCTTTTTCTTCTATCAGATAATAGCTGCTGAGTATCCTGTGTGCTGACAAAAGGATTTTTACATTTTTCTTAAAACCTGCCCGCTTCAAGAAAGACTTTACTTTAGCAGGCTTTGTTCCACGCGGTACGCGGATTAATATAAGCGAAACATCATCACCCGTTTTTTCAGGGATTACCTGTCCGGCAAGCAGGCATGGCAGGCCAGAGTCCTTTCCCTTTATGAAAGGAAGGCAAGCAAAAATCCTGACATTCTTTTCCTGCACAGCCTTTATGAACCAGGGCTCAAAATATGCATAATTTCTTGCCGGAAAAATGCCAATAACCTCTTTTTTCTTTTTTATATCGCTGATGACCTGCTCAATATTATTACAGCTTTTTATGGAGGTGAAAGAACCATAACACTCCTGCGCCTGACTTATCACCTTATATCCATCTTCTACAGAAGGCACAAAAGCAGAAATGCTTATTGGTTGCTCAATTGCGATAGAACCGGCGATTATATTGCGCCAGATGGCAGCAACAGTTTCAGCCAGCAAATTCCCGCGCGGAAGAGATAGCATCTTCCTTATCATTTTTGCTTCACGGCCTGGACGTATGATGTTGCTGTTCGGAGCAGATTTCTTCTTTATCTTGCCTACCTGATCAACATATTCAGAACGCTTTGCAAGCAGACTTATTATATGCTCATCAAGCTCATCTATCTTACTTCTAAGAGCCAGAATTGTTTTATCTACACTTGTCATTTTTTTCTTTCTAGAATAACTTCCCTAATATACTTTAAAACAACAGTAAGGACACTGCAATGTTTCTGAGTAAGTATAATGAATACCTTAAAACAAAGTGGCTTGCACTCCTATTGTTGCTTGTTATTGTTATTTCAGGGGCATACCTGCGCTGCCAGGGTCTTGATAAATATTATTATAACAGTGATGAAGCCAATCAAATTTCCTTTGGGTCATATGCCACATTTTTAGGGCTTTTTGATAAGGAAGTAAGGAAGAACAGCCACCCCTTCCTGGGAAAACTGACTATCCATGTATTGAAAAGAATAAGTGATGACAGGATGTTCCTCATCACCTTCAAAAGCATAATCCCCGCAATACTGACGATTATTGTTTTCTATGCAATTGGCGCGCGCTTCTGTGGCGCTGCCGCAGGTTTATTTATGGCATTCATAGCCAACTACAGTTATGAAATGTTCCAGCTTTCCCAGCTTCTCCGTGGCTACAGCCTTTTCATATTTTTCTTGAGCCTTGGCACATATTACCTGATGAGATATTTAAATGAAGGAAAATGGCAGCAGCATGTTCTGTTGTATGTATTTCTTGCCATTGCCTCCATGCTCCATTTTTCTGCTATTTTTCCGATCTCGGCAGTTGCGGCAATTATATTGCTTGAAATGCTGATAAAGCGCAAAAACTGGGAAAAGATACTGGTATGGGGAATTTTCTGGCCCGGCCTTATTCTCGCCATATATCTTTATTCTATATATCAGGAAGCGGCTGATACTAGCGTGTTCTTGTATTCACCGAACCCAGTGCCGGCAAATTTTCTTATATGGTTAAAGACACTTATTGACCTTATAAAGATATTAACTTTTCCTTTCTCATGGTTTGCATCTTTCTTTCTCGTTCTCATCATATATGGCGGATATATCCTATACAGGAAAGGTAAATGGCATATACCTTCAATAATAATTCTGATGCTGGCCTTGAACACGGCCACGGCCATGTTGGGTAAATACCCGTTCACCGCTTACCGCGTATGTTTATTTTATCTGCCATTCTTCCTGATTCTTATAGGTTATGCCGTTCAGGAAATTTTTGAAAACATAACAAGATATAAAGAATCAGCCTATAAAGAGTTATTATTGGTGGTAACTTTAGGATTCATAAGTTTTAACTATTTTGGCTTCAGGTATGTTGAGGCGGCCGGTGCATTCAGGCCAAACAATATTCTTTATTTTATGGTTACCCGCGAGAATTATAATGACGTTATAAATAATATGTCCAAAAAAGTAGAAAAAAGCGATGTGGTTATTGCTGATGGGGTAACCGCTAATTATTTCATAGCAGAACTTGATATGAGCTATGTTGAAAAGCGGGCGCCGAATTTATACAGGATAATGTTTAAGGACAAGCCTATATATTTTAATTACGACGAACAATGGCCAAGGTTTGATAGTGAAGATGAACTTAAACAATTTCTTGTTAACCTTGATAAGGTTATAGATAAAAATACAAAAAGGTTATGGTATGTAAGGCTTGGTTGGGATAATCCCCTATCCTTCTATAGAGGATTGGGAGACAGAGGGAATATAAATAGATTCCAGAGGTATGCGGAGAATGGATTTGTAGCGAAAAACAATAATTATCCTTCCGGTGAACTTTATTCTGTTAACTGGGAAAAGATAAAGGAGGCTTATGGTATAGGTGAGAAAAAAGCTCAAAATAAACTGCAAAGCAAACCTAAAAAGAAGGAAACAAAATCTTTAGAACCTAAAAAGAATAAAAAAGCCGTAAAGAAAACAAAAAAGAAACGTTAATTTTTAAGGGTGGTGCCGCCGAGAGGAATCGGACCTCCGACCCCGTCATTACCAATGACGTGCTCTACCACTGAGCTACGGCGGCAAATTTTGTTTATTATGGCTGCTTGCTGTGTTGCTCCGGCGCTCAAATTCTCAAGTACCTTTTGTAAACTCGAATTTTGCGCTCCGTATGCTCCTTGCATTCAGCTCATAATAATTCAAAATTAAGCTGAAAATAAACTAGAGCTTAACTTTCGGCAAAGAGGATTATATTATAATACTGAAAAATGCAAATCCTATATTAATTTTATCCAAATTTTATATGAAAACGCAAAATCCTGCTGATAAAACAAGAAAAAATAATAGCCAGAAACGTAAGGAAAACCTTGCAAAAGCCTTGCGTGATAATCTGTTGCGCCGGAAAAATAATAAAGTTAAATAATTCCGTAATAATGTTAGTATATAGTTGTCGGGTATTTTTGGGTGGGATATGGCAATTATTGAAACAAAAAAAGAGAAGGAAAAGAAGCTGATAGAGCGTAACCGCCGGCTTCATATAACCCACCTTATCATAAAACAGCATGAAGAAGAGCGTAAGAAGGCTTTTGTCTCAAAATACGGCTATATGGAGGTTGAGGCCTTGAAGCAGGGACTAAAGGGGACAGTAGGAGATAAGGTTAATGAAATGCGGCACTCCTTAAGTATAGGGAAGGAACGTGCCCGCAGCCGCGCAAAAGCAGTTTTTAAAGGCAGATAAAACATAAAATCAGTTGATTAAAAATACACGGCCACTATATTCCTTTTTTGTAAAACAAAAGGATGCCTCTTAGTGACTGTAATGTCTGACAAATGGATACGCCAGATGGCTCTGGAAAAAAAGATGATAGAGCCGTTTGTTGATCGCCAGCAAAAAGAAAACCAGAAGAAGGAAGGGCTTATTTCTTATGGCCTCTCTTCCTACGGTTATGATGCAAGGGTTTCCGAAGAATTCAAAATCTTTACCAACGTTGATTCAGCAACTGTTGACCCTAAGGCATTTGATCAAAAAGGCTTTGTGGACAGGAAAGGGCCGGTTTGTGTTATCCCACCTAACAGTTTTGTGCTTGCCCGCACTGTTGAATATTTCCGCATACCGAGGGATGTTCTGGTGGTGTGTGTTGGTAAATCAACCTATGCCCGCTGCGGGATAATTGTGAATGTAACTCCGCTTGAACCGGAATGGGAAGGCCATGTTACACTTGAATTCTCTAACACCACGCCACTACCTGCGAAGATATATGCCAATGAAGGTGCATGCCAGTTCCTGTTCTTTAAGGGCGACCAGGTTTGTGAAACATCATATGCTGACCGTTCTGGCAAATATATGAAACAGCAGGGCGTTACCCTGCCGAAGATATAATGGATAAAATAAGAATTACAGGTGGAGTTCCGCTAAAGGGAAAGATTGAAATAGGTGGGGCAAAGAATTCCGCACTTCCCCTGATGACTGCAGCACTGCTTACTGATGAGAAGGTAACTCTTTCAAACATACCCCATCTTGCTGATATCGCAACGATGGCACATCTACTTGTTAATCATGGTGTGCGGCTGAATATCGATGCATGTTCTGATATCCGTGGCGGACATATAGGAAGAGTGATCAACCTTGATTCATCTAATGTAAAGAACCTTACCGCGCCCTATGATATTGTAAGGAAAATGCGTGCTTCAGTATTGGTGCTTGGGCCGCTGCTTGCAAGATTTGGTGAAGCAAAAGTTTCCCTTCCCGGCGGCTGCGCAATTGGTACTAGACCTATTGACCTGCACCTTGATGCGCTGGAAAAACTCGGTGCAAAAATTGAGCTAGACCAAGGCTACGTGGTGGCAAAAACCAAAGGCAGGCTGAAAGGCGGAATTATAGAGTTCCCAAAAATTTCAGTTGGCGCCACTGAGAATATATTAATGGCGGCAACGTTAGCAGAAGGGACAACGATAATAAAGAATGCCGCGATGGAGCCGGAGATAACCGACCTTGCGAACTGCCTGGTATCCATGGGCGCAAAGATTGCCGGGATTGGAACAAACGCACTTGTAATAGAAGGGGTGAAAAAACTTAATTCTACCCATTACGCTGTCATACCTGACCGTATTGAGGCAGTAACCTATGAAGTTGCTGCTGCCATAAAAAAATCAAACAGGGGTGACTTCTAACGTATTTTTGTA
>CAYVHI010000004.1:16724-71801 GCA_964450945.1 uncultured Rickettsiales bacterium | reverse complement strand
ACGACCTTCAGGTTATGAGCCTGACGAGCTACCGGGCTGCTCTACCCCGCGACAATGAATTCTTTCTTAGTTTAACAAAGAGCCAGCTTTCTAAACTAATTTTCCTCCATAATCAATAAGTTTGTCGGAAAATCGATACAGCATAAAAATAGTGGGGTTAATTTAAACAAAGAAAGGGCCCGCCGGGCCCTTTTCTCCGCTTTATTTCACCTGCTTCGTGCATACGGTGAAATGAGCTTCGCCTGATCTTTTTCAAAATCAGGAGTTTTTATTGTGATGACACCGTCTCGGGGGTGGGGATATCAGATGATGCCCGCCAACCAGAAGACCGTGAACATGATCCCCGCGAACAACCAGGCGAGGAACGTCATCAGCAGGGCGAATCTCCGCTCGTTCTCATCTTCCCCGAAGAAGCACAACACGAACTTCCAGCCCATCCGGGGCACCGGGAACGGCGGGCAGATATACGGCTTTTGCGGGTGCTTCAGATCGTGAACGTCCTTCCTGAGCAGCTCATACAAGCGCTCCAGACGCTTGAACTTCTGACCCACGTCTTCCTCGAAGCCTTCTTCCCTTCTGACATCTTCTCCGTACATGAATTTCTCCATGTAGAGGCTAATGGCGCTAAATATTTGCTGCCATAAGCCAAGCTTGAGGTCGCAATCATTGCTTCCTCGTTACCGTCCGGGTGATCTTAGCAGAAAACTGCTTAGATCCACGGCCCGTACGGAGTGTTGAGCATTAATTATATCATTTATGTATTACAGATTCATTACCGAAATGATCTGATAACACATTGAATACAAAGGGAAAAATATTGATATTGTTGGTGGCTGGGGGCAGATTCGAACTGCCGACCACGGGGTTATGAATCCCGTGCTCTAACCAACTGAGCTACCCAGCCATTTTCTTGCTGATTCTTTTTTGTCATTTCTTCGTCGTTTTACCTACTGCGTTGCTAAATGTACTTTGAAAGTACATTGCGCTACTCGTAGATAAAACTCCTAGAACTGCCTAAAAACAATTCAGCAATAACGCAAAATTACACCAATATTGATGAGGGGTGTTTAATAGCAAATCACACCTGGTTTGTCACGCTATTTAGCTAATAGCTGTAAATTCAAGCAATTGCTGGAGCTCTTTTACCATTTTAAGGCCGTTTTCCTTGGTATATGGTACGCCGCCCTTTCCCCAGACGGCATTTGGCCAGGCAGGGTCTGTTCTTGATCTTGCAATAACGTGAATATGCAACTGGACAACTTGGTTGCCAAGTGTTGCAATATTCATCTTATCAGCACTGAAATAGCTTTTCATTTTTTTGGCTATAAGGTTTATTTCAAATAAAAGCTGTTGCTGATCTTCATCGCTTAGATCAAAAAGTTCGGTGGCGGCAGGCTTTCTTGGAACCAAAATCACCCATGGAAAAAGCGCATTATTCAACAGGAGCAAGCGGCAAAGCTTAAAATCTCCTACTATAAAGCAATCTCTCTCAAGATGGGGGTGTAACTGAAAAATTTCTTCGCTGTTCATGGTGACTATCGTTCTTATTCAAAAAGCAGGCTGTTCACCTCTTAATGTTCTTCCAAGATAGGCACCATATTCATCCTGGCGAACTTCTTTTTGATCCATATCTTCCTTGCGCCAATAGTGAACAACCAGGCTTTTCCTTGTTCTTTTCATATCATTTATAGGAGAGCCGCCATGATAAAGATTTGCGTGCCATAAAAATACATCGCCAGGGTTACAATTAAAAACCTTTGGCTGCAGACCCATTTTTTTAATATTTTTGTTTATATGTTCAACGCATCCAGAAAGCTCAGGCTGTATTACATTCAGGCGGCCATCAGAAAACCTGTATAAAGGAATTCTATTGCTTCCAGGATAGTAAGTAAAAGGCCCGTTATCGTTATCAACCCTATCAAGAGCGATGTTTGCAGCAACCATCTTGTTATCAACTGGCGGTGGCATATACCAAGTATCAAGGTGATAGGGTTGTTGGCTTCCTCTCTCGAAATTAAGGCTGTTGCATATCAATGGCTCTCCATCAAGAATATCAGCAATTGCCATTTTAATTTCGGGTTTTAATGCGATTCTTCTTATTTCACTTACGGTGGTAAAAAGGTTATTAAGTTTATAAACTTCATTCCTCGAATCATCATTTGCCTTGTTGAACCTTTCTTTTGAGCCGGTTCTTGGGCCGCTTAATACATCTATTTCAAACCTATCTTCCAGGTTTTCCCTGTTTTTCCAGAGATTATCTATAAGTTCGTTAATCATCATAACTTCTTTTTCAGACAAGGCATTCGGGAGAATAAGGTAACCATTGTTACTCCAGAAATTCAACTGTTCCCTTGAAAGGTATGAATGAGATTTAGTGAATAATTTCCTTAAAGCTAGCATTTATGAAAAAACCCTTCTGAAAATTGTATCAACATGTTTGGTGTGATATTTCATATCGAATAAACTGGCAAGTTCTTTATCAGACAAGCTTTTTCGGATATCTTTATCTTTCTTTAAAAGTGAAAGGAAATCAGCTTTTTCCTTCCATACGCGCATGGCATTACGCTGAACAAGCTTATAGGCATCTTCCCTTGAAATACCTTTTTGGGTAAGAGCTAGCAAAACGCGCTGAGAGAACACCAGGCCACCAAGCTGGTTAAGATTCTTCTTCATATTTTCAGGATATACAAGGAGTTTTTCGATTACATCAGTAAGGCGGTTAAGTGCAAAATCCAGGGTAATAGTTGCATCTGGACCTATCATGCGTTCAACAGATGAATGTGAAATATCACGTTCATGCCACAGGGCAACATTCTCAAGGGCAGGAAGTGCATATGCACGTACCATACGGGCAAGACCGCATAAATTCTCAGTAAGCACAGGATTACGCTTATGTGGCATTGCAGAACTGCCTTTCTGACCCTCAGAAAAATATTCTTCTGCTTCTAGCACTTCTGTTCTTTGCAGGTGGCGTATTTCGGTTGCCAACCTTTCAATGGAACCGGCAATCACAGCAAGGGTAGAGAAGAAAAATGCATGCCTATCCCTGGGTATTATCTGTGTGGAAACTGGCTCTATGGCTAGCCCCATTTTCTTTGCTACATGTGCTTCAATACGAGGATCAACATTTGCGAATGTACCAACTGCGCCGGAAATAGCGCAGGTAGAAATATCTTCTTTGGCCTGCACAAGTCTTTCACGGTTGCGTTTAAATTCAGCATAAGCATATGCAAGCTTCAAACCAAATGTCACAGGTTCTGCGTGTATGCCATGGCTTCTGCCCATACATACAACATTCTTTGTCTGATTTGCGCGCTTTTTTAGGGCAGCAAGAAGTTTATCAATATCTTTTAGGAGTATATCTGAAGCTTCCTTAAGCTGCACTGCAAGGCAGGTATCTAAAACATCAGAGCTTGTCATGCCCTGGTGCATGAAGCGGGCATCTTCACCAACATATTCTGCTACGTTTGTAAGGAAAGCTATGACATCATGCTTTGTGACTTTTTCAATCTCATCGATACCATCGATATCGAATTTACCCTTCTGCCATATTTTCTTTGCGGCAGATTTTGGGATTATACCAATATTTGCCATTGCATCAGCTGCATGTGCTTCAATTTCAAACCATATGCGGTAGCGGTTTTCAGGCTTCCATATGGCAACCATCTCGGCGCGGGAATAACGAGGTATCATTTAACTTTCTCTATAGTAACAAGACAGGTATTTCTAAATTTCACAGGATCCGAAATATATTCCAGATATAAACTCTTATTGTTTTTATTATACAGTTTTATTGTGCCAAAATTAAGCAATTTTCCTGTTATCGGCTGCTCAATGCGTATCTTAAATATTTCGTTATACTTCATATCTAAGATTTCTTTCTTGAAAAGGCCTGTTTTTCCTACAAGGCGCTCATCTGTCAATACCAGCTCTGTAGATGTCTGTGTAAAATACGCCCTTATTATCAAATAGGCTCCAAAAAGAGTAAAGGCCATTGCAAACAGCTGATTAATCGACAGAGCCATTAAAGTTATAATCATGCAGATAAAGCCGGGAAAATAGATAAACCAATGCACTCCGCCGACAAGCAGAACTTTTTCTTTCGTTCCAAGAGTTTTTTTAATATAGCCCATAGGGTATATATACTACTTCCAAAGGACTCTAAAATGCAAGAATCTATCTTGCGCTGATATAAAATTAATGTATTTATTTTAGAATATATAATTAAAGGGTTATAAAAATGCCAGAAAAGCTAAAAAAAATTTCTTCAAAATTTAGAACCGAAACTGATACATTTGGCCCATTACAGGTGCAAGCTGATAAGTATTGGGGAGCTCAGACAGAACGCTCATTGATGAATTTTAAGATTGGCGGTGAAAGAATGCCAGAGCCGCTAATAAGGGCATTTGGAGTTCTTAAAAAAGCTGCTGCCACAGTTAACATGGAGTTTGGCATACTTGATAAGAAAATTGGTAATGCGATTTGTAAAGCTGCTGAAGAAGTTGCTGATGGAACGTTAATCGAGCATTTTCCGCTTGTGGTATGGCAGACTGGTTCTGGTACACAAACCAATATGAACGTTAATGAAGTTATATCTAACAGGGCGATTGAGATACTTGGCGGCGTTATTGGTTCTAAAAAACCTGTGCATCCTAATGACCATGTGAATATGGGGCAATCTTCAAATGATAGTTACCCAACTGCCATGCATATTGCAGCAGCAGTGGAAATAAAAGAAAGTTTGATTCCTGCATTAAAACATTTGCATAAAGCGCTTGATAAGAAAGCAAAGGAGTTTTCTAAAATCGTAAAAATTGGTAGAACACATTTACAAGATGCGACACCGCTTACATTGGGACAAGAATTTTCCGGATATGCCGCGCAAGTCGAACGCCTTATTATGATATTAGGGGAGAAAGGCGTGCTTTACGGCCTATTGGAGCTGGCGCAAGGAGGAACTGCGGTTGGAACTGGTCTTAATGCGAAGAAAGGATTCGCAGAAAAATTTGCCAAGGAAGTAGCTAAAATCACCAAGATACCTTTTATTTCCGCGCCAAATAAATTTTATGCACTGGCTACGCATGATCCGCTTGTTGATGCATCAGGTGCGCTAAATACTTGTGCAGTGGCCCTTATGAAAATCGCCAATGATATAAGACTGCTTGGATCTGGCCCGAGGTGTGGATTTGGTGAACTTTCTCTTCCTGAAAATGAGCCTGGCTCTTCGATAATGCCTGGGAAAGTTAATCCAACGCAAAGTGAGGCTATGACAATGGTATGCGCGCAAGTTATGGGCAATCATGTTGCGGTTACTGTTGGTGGCTCCAACGGGCATTTTGAGCTTAACGTGTTTAAGCCGGTTATTATTTATAATGTGCTGCAATCAATACGCCTGCTGGCAGATTCGGCAATCAGCTTCACTGATAATTGCGTGGTGGGTATAACTGCAAACAAAGAGCGCATTAAAAAATTGATGAACGAGTCACTAATGCTGGTTACGGCCTTAAACCCGCATATCGGTTATGACAATGCAGCTAAGATTGCCAAGAAAGCACACAAAGAGGGAAAATCCCTTAAGGAAGTTGCAATCGAACTGAAGTTGCTTACTGCAGAGCAGTTTGATAAATGGGTGCGGCCTGAAGATATGGTGAGCCCGAAGTAATTACTGGCCTGACCTTCTGCACTCAATGACGGTTAAATCATAAACAGAGTGTTCTATCGAAGAGATGGAAGGGCTTGATGCAAACATCCAGCCAAAGAATATCTGCTTTTTGTGTTCACCAGGCTTCTGCTCTGAAACCTGTAACAATGCTGCCGATTCCGGGCGTTCTTCCGGCGCTGATTTCCAGCAGCTCTCCAGCCTTATTTCAAGATTGCCGAAACGCACGGGAGTGTTAAGAGGAATTTCAAGAGTAGAGGTTTGTGCAGTTATTTTATTCAAGCCCTGCAGAACAACTATGTTTGCAAAATTAACCTCTTCACTGTTCTTATAACCTTTTTCCAAAGTATCTATTGCTTCGGAAGGGGCAGGAGAATCTACGACTTCCTGTGCAAATGATTTGTGGGGAAATAGTAATATCAATAATAATGCTAAGAAGTGCATATACCCCTATAAGCTGGGGACATTCTTGTTTTCAGGATCACCATTCTGCTGCTTCTTATTTTTATCATCGCCACTGAACATGAACTTTCCTATAAGCTGCTCGATACTGACAGATGATTGGGTATATTGTATCTCATCATTATTACTGAATGTTTGCTCATCACCGCCAGGTACTAAAGCTATATACTTTCCACCTAACAGCCCGTCGCTTATAATTTCAGCGGCAGAATCTTTAGGAAGTTTTACTTCATCAGCAACGGAAAGTTTTATAACCGCCTGATAAGTTTTTGGATCTACTTTCTGGTCTATAACTGTGCCAACCTTAAGCCCGCTGACACGCACATCACTGCCTATAACAAGGCCATCAGCACGGTCAAACTTTGCAAGAAGAGTATAGCCTTCTATTGTCTGAACCTTGCCACTCTTGTATGCAAAAATAACAAAACCGGCGGCTACTATCAGAACAACGCCACCCATTACTGTTTCAACAAAATTTCTGCGCACCATAATTATTTTTCCTCTGATGATTTAGGTTTCCACGGGGTATAATCTCCCGTTGCTTTTTTTCTTTTTCCACCACCAAGCTCATGACCCGGTGGGAAATATGCCTGATTTGTGCCTGTCATATTTGGTGAGTGTTTTTTTTGCCACCTATATCTCTTGTAGCGGGTCTGGCTAGGCACTTCATCAGTTATATTGTGCAGCCAGCCATGCCACTCGGCAGGAACACTTGATGGTTCAGGAACATCTTTATATGCCACCCAGCGCTTTTTAGGGTTTGTAACGCTGCAATAATAGATATTGCCGTATTCATCCTGGCCGACATATTTGCCAAACAGGGAAGTAAATAATTTTGTCGTGAATGCGCTCATGAATACTATGTGCCAGTAAACAGAGATAAATTCAATACCAAATTATGATGCAGCTTTTTTCTTGCCTTCAATTTCTTCCGTGGCTTTTGGTGAAAGCTGGATGTGCAGTTCGCGCAGTTGCTTGATATCAACCGGGGCAGGAGCTTGCATCATTAAATCCTCAGCTTTCTGGTTCATCGGGAATGCGATTACTTCCCGGATATTAGGTTCGTTGGCAATCAGCATCACTATACGGTCAACACCCGGAGCCAATCCACCGTGTGGAGGCGCCCCGAATTTGAATGCATTGATCATGGCACCGAAACGGGCATCTACAGTTTTGCTATCATAACCGGCAATCTCAAAAGCCTTATACATTATATCTGGCCTGTGGTTACGGATAGCTCCGCTTGAAAGCTCCACACCGTTGCAGACAATATCATATTGGAAAGCATGAATCGTTAGCGGGTCTTTGGTATTTAGTGCTTCCATTCCACCCTGCGGCATAGAGAACGGATTGTGGCTGAAATCTATTTTCTTTGTTTCTTCATTCCATTCAAAGAACGGAAAATCTACAATCCAGCAGAATTTAAAAATATCTTTTTCGAGTAAGTTTAAATCATTACCAAGCTGAATGCGAACTTTTCCTGCCAGGTTTGCTGCACCAAGCTCTTTATCAGATGAGAAAAATACCGCATCACCATTTTTAAGACCTGCGATTTTCTTAAGTTGTTCATGTTTTTCTGGGGTAAGGAATTTTGCAATCGGACCTTTGCCTTCACCTTTCTCATCATAAATTATATAAGCAAGCCCTTTTGCACCCTCACTTTGTGCATAAGCTATCATCTTATCAAAGAAGCTACGCGGCTGTGTTGCGGTTCCGGGCGCTGGAATGGCACGAACCACCATGCCCTTCTCAATATTACTGCGGAAAATGGAGAATTCTGAATCCTTAAAGATTTCTGTAACATCAGTTATTATCAGTGGATTCCTGAGATCCGGCTTATCGCTGCCGTATTTCATCATCGCATCTTTATATGTGATGCGTGGGAATGGGGCAGGGGTTACCTTTTTATTACCATATTCTTTAAATACACCATAGAGAACTGGCTCTATGGCTGCAAAAACATCATCCTGAGTTACGTAGCTCATTTCAATATCAAGTTGATAGAATTCGCCAGGAGAGCGGTCAGCACGCGCATCTTCATCGCGGAAGCATGGGGCAATTTGAAAATATTTATCAAAGCCGGAAACCATCAACAACTGCTTGAACATCTGCGGAGCCTGTGGAAGGGCATAGAATTTTCCAGGATGTATACGGCTTGGCACCAAGTAATCCCTGGCTCCTTCCGGTGAGCTTGCGGTTAGAATTGGCGTCTGGAATTCCTGAAAACCGCGCTCTATCATCTTCTGGCGCAGGTATGAAATAACATTCGAGCGTAATACTATATTGCGGTGCAAATCCTCACGACGCAGGTCAAGATAACGGTAGCGCAGGCGTAAATCTTCCGGTTGATCTCCTGTGCCATTTACTTGTAGAGGTATCTGCTCTGCTTCTGATTCTATCTTAAAACTATCAAGCACAACTTCGATTTCGCCAGTTGGAATATTCTTATTGATGGTATCATCAGAACGGGCAACCACTTTGCCGGTTATTGTAACAACACTTTCAAGCTTAACATGGGTGGCAGCATCAAGAAATGCAGTTTCATTTGTAATAACAAGCTGAGTCAGGCCATAATGATCACGCAGGTCAATGAACAATAGGTTGCCGTGGTCACGCTTTCTATGAACCCAGCCGGAAAGCTTCACAACCTTACCAAGATCTGATTTTTTTATTTCGTTACATGTATGCGTTCTGTATTGGTGCATAAAAATTTATGTGTTATAAAATCAATATGATAATAAAAGAGCCGAAAGAATTAGCAGAATTGCTTAAAGAATGCAAAGAAGAAAAAGTAATCGCAGTCGATACCGAGTTTGACCGCCGGAACACCTATTACCCAAAACTTTGTCTCATCCAGATTGCTACATCAAAAAGAGCCTTCGCAATAGATGTGTTGGACAAAAGGCTTAAGCTTTCAGGGCTAAAAAGCCTTCTAAAAGACAAAAATATACTGAAAATATTTCACTCTGCCCGTGAGGATGTTGAAGTCATATATACAAACCTTGATATTATCCCTGAACCTATTTTTGATACGCAGGTGGCTGCCAATGTGCTGGAAATGGGCGAAACACCAAGTTATGCAGGCCTTGTTGAATCGATGCTTGGAGTATATCTTGATAAAAGCGTTCAGTTTTCTGACTGGACAAAACGCCCCCTCACAAAAACACAAATAAAATACGCCATTGCCGATGTTGTGCATTTACGCGAACTTTACATGGAGTTTGTAAAGATTCTGCTAAAAAATCGGGAATCCATAAAGGTCATTGAAAACGAGTGCATCAAATTCCAAATGCCGGAAAGGTATGAAAATCCACCCGATGAAGCATGGAAAAAGCTGAATTATGGCCGACTTTCCAAAGATGCGCTTAAAGTGTTTAAGAAATTGGCTGCCTGGAGAGAGAGAAAAGCTAAGGAAATCAATGTTCCGCGCCAGTGGATAATACCAAACGCCTTGATAAGGAAACTTGCCATAATGGCCGAAAAAAAAGAAAAGCTGGAAAATTTAGAAGAAATACAATATCTTATTAAGAAAGGTAAGCTGGAAAAATCAGCAATAAAAGAGCTGCATAGTTTGTTGAAATAAACCATGTTCGGAAAAATGAACGAAAAATATAAACAACTTATTTGCGCTGTTGATACCGATAATGTCAAACAGGCAGCGGATCTTGCCTGCTATATAAAAGACAAAGTCGGGGCCATAAAACTTGGGTTGGAATTTTTTACCGCTAATGGCCCAGCCGGAGTTCGTGAAATCCAGAAATATGAAATACCCATATTTCTTGACCTGAAACTTCATGATATTCCCAATACGGTTGCAGCAGCAGTTAGGGGGGCGGTTAAGCTAGGCGCATTCATGCTTACTGTACACACGTTGGGTGGTAACGATATGATGAGGGCGGCAAAAGAAGCCGCAGAGGAAACAGCAAGCAAAACTGGTAGAAAAAAACCCATAGTACTTGGCGTTACAATACTTACAAGCCTTGATGATAAAGATGTAAAACAGCTTGGTATGGGAACAAATGCGAAGAGCCAAGTTTTAAAGCTAGCGGGTCTTGCCAGAGAATCAGGACTTGATGGGGTTGTTTGTTCTTCCTATGAACTTACCAAACTTCGTAAAGAACATGGGCCCGATTTCAAGCTGGTTGTGCCAGGAATAAGACCGACATTTGCTGCAAGCGATGACCAAAAACGCGTTATGACACCTGCTGAAGCAATAAAGAACGGGGCAGATTATCTGGTAATTGGCAGACCTATAACAAAGGCGGCAAACCCAATGGAAGCAACAGAACGCATTGCAGATGAAGTGCAGGCTGCAAGAAAAGTTGCCAGCAAATAATATATTATTTTAATCCGCGGCTGCCGGGTTTTACGGCTGGAACATCTTTTAGCTCTGCCGGAATTTCATCAGCCGCAAAGGTTTTTACTTCAATTTTTGCAAGTGAGATAAGTGGAATGGGCAGGGGGCTATCAGTGCCGCTGCGGTTTACAATACTTGCTTCACCAACAACTTCGCCCCCATATGATTTGATGCAGACAATGGTTTCCATGGATGATTTACCTGTTGTTACCACATCTTCCACTATCAGAACTTTCTGGCCTTTTTTAATCTCAAACCCACGGCGAAGAGTAAAATTTCCATCAACACGTTCGCAAAATATGGTTGGAACGCCAAGCTGACGGCCCATTTCATAACCTACAACAACGCCGCCCATGGCAGGCGCAACTACCAGATCAATATTTGATTTTATTTTTTCTTTAACTTTTGCAGCGAGAGCTTTGCAGAGTTTTTCTGCGCGGTCAGGATACATCAGAACACGCGCGCACTGCATGTAAGTATCGCTATGCAGGCCTGAAGTTAGAATGAAGTGACCGCGCAAGATTGCACCGGTTTCCTCAAAATGTTTTAATGCTTCTTTCTGATCCATATTTAAAAATTAAAAAGGGCAGTTGTTAAACTGCCCTTTTTAATACATATAACTTTTAAGTTATGCAACCTTCTTAAGAGTCTTTACTACATTGGTTGCAGCTTGGGCAACATCAATTTTCTGAATGGCTGCAAGTTCACCTGCAAGCCTTTCAAGTGCAGATTCATAAATAACGCGTTCGCTGTAAGAACGATCCGGATCATCAATGTTCTTATGCAGATCCCTAACAACTTCAGCCAGAGACACGATATTGCCTGAATTGATTTTTGATTCATATTCTTTTGCCCTACGGCTCCACATACCGCGGCTTACCTTTGCGCGGCCTTTTAATGTAACAACAACGCTTTTCACATCATCGTTAGTGCAAAGACTTCTTAATCCCGACCTTGTGGCGGTTGTAACCGGAATTTTTACAACCATTTTTTCTTTGCTGAAAGTTATAACGTAGAATTTTGCTTCCACGCCTAATATATTCTGCTTTTCAATAGCAGTAATTGAGCCAACTCCATGAGCTGGATAAACAACATTATCACCTACACTGAATTCAAGACGTCCTGACATATAATATATACTCCGATCTAAAAAATTATGAGGTAGTGAAAAACCAGCAATAACTTGATTAAGCTATTACCTTAAAACACACGGGGACATCACAAGCATTCTAAAAGAATACTTAAAGATGTGAACTCCCTGTTCAGACCGTGATTGGAAAGGCTGCATTATAACAAATTTTAAGAAAAAAGGAATAGCAATGCTATCCTTAAAAATCAGTATGTTAGCTATTTTGCCGGGTTTGGGCTGAAGAATTTTTCGTATTTTCCTTCTTCACCCTTATGGGCATCTGCATCAGGAAGAGGATCCTTCTTTACCGTTATATTTGGCCATTTTGCTGCATATTCACGGTTTTGTTCAAGCCATTTTGTTACTTCTTCTGATTCTGGCTTTATTGCATCCGCAGGGCATTCCGGCTCGCAAACGCCGCAATCAATGCATTCATCAGGGTTGATGACAAGCATGTTCTCGCCTTCATAAAAGCAATCAACCGGGCAAACTTCCACGCAATCTGTGTATTTACATTTTACACATGCATCAGTAACCACGTAGGCCATTTTCTAATCTCCAATTATTTAGAAAGGGTTTTTATTATATCGCAATTGGCTTGAAGTAAAGAGTTTTTTAATGCTTCTTTTTGTGCAGCGCACGATTATTTTTTTGTATATGCAATGAAGTTTTTACTTGCAGAAGAAGCACAACAGCATAATAACACATGAAGCCGAAAAACATGAGCAGGAGCGGAGTTAGCATGGATGTGTGTATTGAAGGACCGCCTATTTTTATGACACTTGCAGGCTGGTGAAGAGTGTTCCACCACTCAACAGAAAATTTAATTATCGGGATATTTATGAAGCCAACTATTGCAAGTATTGCCACCAGTTTTTTTCCGCGTTCTGAATTTTCATGAGCGCTACGAAGTGCAATCAAACCAATATAAAGGAAGAAAAGAATGAGCACGGAAGTAAGCCTTGCATCCCACACCCACCAGGTTCCCCACATTGGTTTTCCCCACAGGGAGCCAGTTACAAGGGTTATAAGTGTAAAACATGCCCCGAGCTTTGCAGAAGACTCCAGAAAAAGGTCAGAAAGCGGGTTTTTCCACGCTAAAAAGGAGATTGCTGAAAAAAACACCACACTATAGGCAAAAAGTGACATCCAGGCGGAAGGGACATGCACATACATTATCCTGACAGTCTGCCCTTGCTGATAATCCTCCGGAGAGGCAAAAAAGGCATAATATAAGCCCGATAATATAAGAATTACTGTGAAAACAGCTGATACGGGCAGCAAGAAACTAGCTAATTTATTGAAGGTTTTGGGGCTTATTGAAAACATGGTGTGTAATACTAAAATTAACCAATAACCGCAATAAGCACTATATATAGTGGTATATGCCAAATATATGCGCTATATATAGATATATTCTTAATATTTTTCATAAAAGTTTAAAAAAAGACCTCTCTATTTTTGCTATAATGAAAGTTGCGTTTTACTCACCCGATTGTGGAGAGTTATGGAGGTTATGGTACCTCCCTCTAACTTACTTGCTTAGAAAATCCGGATTATACGGATTAAAGCGAGTTTACTTCACGAACGGCCGGAGTGGCGCATACACGGAGACGAGCCATGGCGACGAAGGTCAAGATCAACGGCACCGAGATCGAGTTGAAGGATCGGACGATCGTGATCGAGCTGCCGGAGGCCGAGTGGGACGGGTTCTCCCAGATCGTGATCGAGGACACCGGCACGCGTGGCCTGATGATCACGCACGTCAAGCACAACCAGTTCCTGACGTCCTTCCCCGACGACAAGATGGTCAAGGAGGGCAAGAAGGAGATCGAGGCCATCAACCACGGCTTCACGGACATCGGCGGCGGCGACGCGTGACAAACGCGTAGGCTGGCCAGAGAAGTAAATTGAAACCCCTGTTTCTCATTTTCCCATAAAGGAAGTGAGGTAAAAAACAGGGGTTTCCGGTTTTAAAGGCCTACCGTTAACCATAATTTAACAATTAAAATTTATAATTAATTAAAAAAAACAGGGAAAATATGCACCTTCTTGTACCACAGGTAGTAAGAATTTTGAAAGAAGCGCACGTTAAGGCAGAGAATTTGCCTGATGAAAGGATAATTGCGAATGTATTTGAAAAAATAAAACCTCCGTTAATCGATGAACTGAAAGAAAAATTTGGAGATGACCTTACCTCAAAACAAGTTAACAGCTTAGATTTTTGCCAGCTTGTTAAAATATATGAAGGACACCTTGAAAATGAAAAGATTTTTAATCTATTCATAAAATTTCAATCAATGGAATTAAAAAAACCTCTAACCGATGAAGAAGTTATAGGGACTGCCAGAGATCAATATGACCAGTTTATATGTGCAGCCCGGGATTTGGCGCGCCATTTTTATAAATACAGGCTTCATGAAAAAGACGTTGTAGATCTTGTAACAACATTTGTACACCAGGATTCTGTGGAGGGTGATGTTCCATTAAAAACACTAATATGGGCAATGTTTCTAAAAGATAATCCTTATATGAAACAGGCCTTACCAAAAATTTTTGGGAGTCATGATAGTGCATTAATAGTATTGCTCTCTACAGTAATTGATGCAGCAGACATTGAGAGAAAATATAATAAGGCTGATATATTCAAGCCCGGAGCCGGCAGAGAAAATATGATGAAAGATGCTGCTTTTCATATTCTGCAAGTGCCTATAGAAATGAGGGCTAGTCCAGAAAGCATAATAGCTCATTTAACTACTACCAGTGATACGGCGATTGAAGACTTTAATAGCCACGCAGAGGCGATGGGTTTAAGTTTAAAGGATTTCGTTGCAGCCGCCATCCCATATTGCAGCTCAATACCAGACCAAAAAGAGACTATAAGACGCGTAGAGGGTGGTGAAGCCAAAGGCAGTACATAAAAATAAACTAAATCAATTAATCCTTTAAAGTTTACAATATATAGCTTTATTATTGAATGTTATCCCCACATATGGTATTTGTTAAATAACATGGTGGTATTAATAAAATTTTAACTAAATTTTATTAAGCTGCAGGTATAACAAAAGGGATTCTTTGATGGCCGGAAAGGCAAAAGTTAGAGAAAAAGAAAATACTACCGACCAACCATCTTCGCGCGAAATAAAACAGCAAATAGAAATTCTTGAAAATAATATATGCAGCACCCTGTGTTCCTTGCGCCTGGCCACTTCCGAGCTGGAGATGATGGAGCAATCAAACAAAGATTTCTTAAAAGAATATTTTAAAAATGTCGGCGTGCTTTTTGAAGAAATAAAAAAACTTGATAATGAAATCGGCAGTCTTGATAAGCAAGTCTCTCAAATAAAACAATGCAAGATAGTGCGCCATAAAGTTGTTTCATTCCCGCTTGAGGAAGAAACAGAGAGCCTGGAAGAGTTGCAACAGATAATAGAAGCTGGAACAAATTATGTGATGGATGATAATGAGCTTAAATCACGCTACCGCAAGCTGGTAAAAATGTGCCATCCAGATATGTACCCTGAAAGGAACCTTGGCGAATATTTTAACCTTATAAATCAGGCCTACCAGGAAAAAAACCTGCAAGAACTTATACGCATCGAAAGGCTTATGGCCAACAAGGATAATGATCTTGATATCAATGAGTTGGTTGAAAGACTTGATGTTCTTGAGAAAGAATATAATACGATACAAAACGAGATGGATGATATAAAAATCAGGAGATACCGTCTGGTGAATTCTCCTGGTTATTTACTACAGCAAAAATTTTCCTGGGCAAAGCTGTGTGGCCGCAACCTGATTTCAGAAGTAATCAATGATGCGTTAAAGCAAATCAGAGATAAGAAAAAGATATTAATGCAGCAACGCACGGAACTGGCCTATATGCTGCAAAAGAAAGCTGTAGAAAGTCTAAGTTAGTTTTTAACCCCTGCTTGTTCTAGAACTGCGCTCTGGATTTTTTCCAGGGCGCGGGCCTCTATCTGGCGAACACGTTCGCGCGAGATATTATATTGCTTGCTAAGATCATCAAGGGTTGCTGGAGATTCAGCTAAAACACGGGCTTTCAGTATATTCTGTTCGCGCTCATTAAGTTTGCTTATAGCTTTTTGAAGCAGAAGTTTCTTGTTAGAAAGTTCCTGAGCATTTGCAATAATAGTTTCATGGCTTTCCTTTTCATCAGCAAGAAAATCTCCCCACTCCTCATCTGATTCGGAATTTAGATGTTGGTTAAGCGATAAATCGGCTCCGCTCATGCGTCTGTCCATATCAATCACATCTTCTTCAGGGACATCAAGGGTAGTGGCTATCTTTTTTACTTCATCAGGGGTCAAATCACCTTGATGCACAGCATCAATTTTGTGTTTCAACTTTCTGAGATTAAAGAATAATTTTTTCTGTACAGCAGTGGTGCCCATTTTTACTAGTGACCATGATTTCAGAACGAATTCTTGGATGGAGGCCTTGATCCACCACATGGCATAAGTTGATAACCTGTTACCGGAATCAGGGTCATATTTTTTTACTGCCTGCATTAGGCCAATGTTGCCTTCAGAAATCAAATCTACCACCGGCAGGCCATAACCTTTAAAGCCCATGGCAATCTTTACAACTAAGCGCAAATGGCTGGTAACCAGCTTATGTGCGGCATTAATATCCCCGTATTCCTGCCATGATTTGGCAAGCATATATTCTTCTTCCTGGTCCAACATAGGGAATTTCTTGATTTCCTCCATGTAATGAGCCAATCCGGAATCAACTAATACTGGTAACTGCAGTTGTGCTGCTGTCATATGCCTCTTTATAATATGGAAAATATTGAAATATATACAAAATACATAAATAATTCGTATACACTTTTAAACATAGCACCATGTTTAAAAATTTTCAATCCCTTTTAGGTGCTTTATTAGTGTTTTGATATCCTGAGGAATTTTGCTCTCAAGCTCAATATATTTTGCCTTTTTTGGGTGAATAAAACCTATGCTGATTGAGTGTAGGGCCTGGCGAGGAAATTCATGAATGAATTTTTTGACTTTTTCAGGCGTTGATGCTGGTATTTTTCGTTTTGGATTACCATATACCTTATCACCTACCAATGAATTACCCTTATGGGTTAAATGTACGCGAATCTGGTGTGTTCTGCCAGTTTCCAGCCTGCATTCAACCAGGCTTGCAATCCCATTTCCAAAAACTTCCAGGGTTTTATAATGGGTAATTGCCGGTTTTCCAGCAGTTTTGAATACAGCCATTTTCTTGCGGTTTCTTGGGCTGCGACCGATATTTGCCTCTATCCTGCCACTTTGGGGGCTAAGAATACCCCATATTACTGCTATGTATGTGCGCTTTAGCTCTCTTGCCTTTATCTGCTCCGTAAGGTTCTTATGTGCTGCATCATTCTTTGCAACCACCAGCAATCCCGAGGTGTCTCTGTCTAAGCGATGGACTATGCCGGGGCGCTCTACGCCGCCAATACCGGATAAACTGCCGCCACAATGGGCAAGAAGGGCATTTACCATGGTATCATCACCAGTACCAGCCCCTGGGTGTACAGTGAGCCCTGCCGATTTATCAATTACCAGTAAATCTTTATCTTCAAAAACTATGTTTAAAGGAATCTTTTTTGGTAGTAACGAAGATGGCTCTAGCCCTGGTATTACAACCTCATAAACCTCGTTTGCCTTAACTTTTTGATTCCTTTCACTAACGACAGCATTATTTTTCTTTATAGCACCTTTTTCGAGAAGGTTATGCACTCGGCTGCGTGATATTTCCGGCAGTTTCATGGCTAGGAATTTATCAAGTCTAAGACCTGCATCGTTTTTTTCTACACTTAAATAATGCGTTGATTTTTCTGTATTTTCTGTTAAAGAAGACATTGTTGTTATGAAAGATAATAGCTTTTTAATTCTAAAAACAGTTGTTGTTATAATGGGTATTACGCTTGTCCTAGGCGTAATTTTCTTAAGTGTTATAATCTATCAGCGTGGTGACAGAGTTGCAAACAATACTGATGATATTGTTTCTAAACTTTCAAGGCAGATAACCCCGGGAGCGTGTTCCGGAGGGGAAATAAACCTGCCGGAAAAGGGCATTATTGATGATTATCAAATAAAAGATAACATGCTGGTTATTTTGTTTAATACTACAGATGAGACAGAGCGCCAAAAACTGATAGTTTACGATTATTGCAATAATGCAATAATAAGCCAGTTCGTAACCCACAAATAACCATCAGAACATTTTGGTTGACAGTAGGGTCTTTTATGCCATAATGCGCCCCCTTAAAGATTAATGGTATTTTATGGAAACATATTCAGCAAAATTACAAGATATTAAGCGTAAATGGCTGCTTATTGACGCCAACAACCTGGTGCTCGGAAGGCTTGCAGCAGAAGTTGCAAAGATCCTGCGTGGCAAGCATAAGGCTATGTTTACACCTAGCATCGACTGCGGCGATAATGTTGTTATTATTAATGCAGAAAAGATAAAGCTTACCGGCAGAAAGAGAGAGAGAAAGGTTTACTATCGCCATACAGGATTTCCAGGTGGTATAAAGGAAACTACCCCTAAAAAGCTTTTTGAAGATGATAAACCTGAGCAAATCATTAAGAAAGCTGTACAAAGAATGTTAAGCCGTGATGCGCTTGGCAGAAAGCAGCTCAGCAAGTTAAAGGTTTATAAGGGTAGTGAAAACCCGCACTCAGCACAGAACCCTGAGAAATACGATTTTGGTTCAAAGAACAGAAAAAATAAAATAGGCTAAAACATATGGCAAAAGCACAAGAAAAACAGGTAGCAGAAAAACCACAACTCGATAAATTCGGCAGGGCATATGCAACCGGCAGAAGGAAAGAATCTGCAGCTCGCGCGTGGCTCAAATCAGGTAGTGGTAAAATAACCGTTAATGGTAAAAATGCCCCTGATTATTTTGTGCGCCCAACCCATATGATGCTAATCAACCAACCATTTGATGCAACAAAAACCAATGGCCATTTTGATGTGGTTATCACAGTAAAAGGCGGTGGTATGTCTGGCCAAGCTGGTGCTGTTCGCCATGCTATCAGCCGCGCCATTGATATATTCAACCCAGACCTGCACAAGATTCTTCGTCAGGAAGGCTTTCTCACGCGTGATAGCCGTACCGTTGAACGTAAGAAATACGGCCGTGCCAAAGCGCGTCGCCGCTTCCAGTTCTCTAAACGTTAATCTACCTAATAAGATTTTCTATTTTATTTTTAATGCAAAGTTGTTACTTTGTAAGGCTTAAGGTCTATTTATATGGTCAATTCTGGAAAAAAAATACCAGTCGCAATCATTGGCGCAAGTGGATATACAGGTGCCGAGCTCATCAGACTGCTTAATTATCACCCGAATGTAGAGATAATTTCCCTTTCGGCAGAAAGTAATGCCGGCAAGCCTATTGGAGATATTTACCCGCATCTTTCAACGTTCGATCTTCCTGATCTTGTAAAAATGGATGAAGTGAAGTGGAATGATATTCAGGCGGTTTTCTGCTGCCTGCCGCACAGCACCGCACAGGAAATAATCTATCACCTGCCAAGGCAGCTTAGGGTTATAGATCTTTCTGCCGATTTCAGGATTTATGATGGTGCCACATATGAAAAATGGTACGGCAAGCCGCATATTGCACTAGATATGCAAAAAGAAGCAGTTTATGGCTTGACCGAGATTTTCAGGGCAGCAGTTAAAAAAACCAGGCTGGTTGCCAACCCTGGCTGTTACCCGACATCAATATTATTGCCGATTATTCCGCTTATCAGCAGCGGTAAAATATCACAGGATGGGATTATTGCTGATTCTAAATCCGGTATCTCTGGTGCTGGCAGATCAGCAAAAGTTGATAACCTTTTTGCTGAGGTTACAGAAAGTACAAGAGCCTATAGCGTTGGCGGCCACAGGCACGTTGCTGAGATTGAACAAGCACTTTCGGCAGCTGCCGCAGGCACAAAAGTATATGTAACCTTTACCCCGCAAGTGGTGCCGATGAGCCGGGGAATACTTTCAAATATCTATGTTAAGCTGACCCCAGGAGTTACCGTGGATGACTTAAGGGAAGTGCTAACCATGCAATATGAAGGTGAGAGATTTGTGAAAGTTATGCCTAAATCATATAAATCGCCTTCCACAAAGGATGTGATGGGCACTAACAGCTGCTTCATAAGCGTGTTTGAAAACCGCGTGCCGGGCAGGGCTATCATAGTTTCTACAATAGATAACCTTGTAAAAGGCGCATCCGGCCAGGCGATACAGAACTTCAACGTTATGTTTGATCTGCCCGAAGATACCGGCCTTAATCATATAGCTGTATTCCCATGAAACCAGTGATACTCCCTTACAAAGGCATTATGCCGAAGATTCACAAGGATGCTTTCATAGCGCCTGGGGCGGTTGTGATAGGGGATGTAGAAATTGGTGCTTTCACTAATGTTTGGTTTGGCTGTGTTATACGTGGAGATGTGAACACCATACGCATTGGTGAGCGCACAAATATTCAGGATGGAACAATCATACACGTTACCCGCAAGACCGGACCTACCAGAATTGGCTCTGGCATTACGATTGGGCATAGTGTCCTGCTGCATGCCTGCACGCTGGAAGATAATTGTTTTATAGGTATGCATTCAACAGTGATGGATAATGCAGTGGTGGAAACCGGCGCCATGGTTGGGGCAGGGGCGCTGGTTACACCAAATAAAAGAATCCCAAAAGGTGAAATATGGGGTGGAAACCCGGCAAAACTGCTGCGCCCGCTGAAACAGGAAGAAAAAGATTTTATAAAAATTTCAGAAAATAATTACGTAGAACTGGCCGAAGAATATAAGAAGGGGGGGTGATTTAACTCCGCTCTATACCTTGTTTTGAGTTGGTTTGAATCTACTGTTTCTTTAAGTTATAATAAAAGAAAACAGTGAGGCTATGTGAAAAACATAAGAATGATAAATAATGAGTGTGATTTTTTAATAAAAAATCGTAATAAAATTTATCCTGTATCAAGAGAAATGCTTGAGGATGAATTTAATATTAACTTAAAAAATGTTTCAGGGTTTTTGGCGTATTTTTACGCTAAAAGATTCGAACTAAGAAAATTACATTACCACTCTGCGGGCGGCTTTTGGCTGCTCTGATTCACTGGCAAACCCAGCTTTCCCGAGGCACCATAACATAACAGCTTTTTGAGCGTGCAGGCGGTTTTCCGCTTCATCCCACACTACGGATTGTTTGCCATCCATAACTTCATCAGTAACTTCTTCGCCGCGGTGGGCAGGCAGGCAATGCATAAAAATTGCATCTTTTTTAGCAAGTTTCATTGTCTTAGAATTCACCTGATATTTTTTCAGTGCAGCAATTTTTTTCTTAACACCGGCTTTACCTAAAGTTTCTGCCTGACCCATAGAAAGCCAGGTATCAGTTATAACGCAATCAGCTCCTTTCAAGGCTTGTGCAGGGTCAATAAAAAGTTTTATATTAGCGCCGTTATTCTTTGCCCAATCGATAATATCTTTAGACGGCTGCATGGTTTTTGGTGCGGCAATCCTGAATTCAAAATCAAATTTTGAAGCAGCGTGAATCCAAGAAGTGGTGACGTTATTACAATCACCGACCCACACAATAATTTTATTTTTTAGTGAACCTTTATGTTCTTCAAAAGTCAGTAAATCAGCCATTATCTGGCAAGGGTGGCTATAATCACTAAGGCCGTTTATGACGGGCACATCCGCAGATTCAGCCAGCTCTATAAGCCTTTCATGGCTGTGGCAACGGAGCATTATTATATCCACATAACGTGATAATACTTTTGCAGTATCATGGATTGTTTCACCACGGCCTAGCTGAATTTCCCCGCTGTTCAAAACTATAACATCGCCGCCAAGTTCTTTCATTCCTGCTTCAAAAGAAACGCGTGTACGGGTGGAGGGTTTTTCAAAGATGAGGGCAATCTTTTTTCCTTCCAGAGGTTTGTAATCAAGGTTTTTACGGTCTTTCTTTAACTTCTTGGCAAGCCCAAGCAGACTTCCCAGCGTATTGCTGTCCAATTCATCTATGTCTAGAAAATCCCTCATTTACTTAGTTCTACCAGCGCTCTTTCCATTATTGTTACCGCTTCATTTACCTGCTTATTTTTTATATTAAGTGGTGGCAATATACGCACTACATTATCAGATGCAGGCACGGTGAGCAAACCAAGTTCACGAAATTTATTCACCAGATCAATATTTTTTATTGTTGGTTTTATACCAAGCATGAGCCCGGTGCCGCGTATTTCTTCAATTATTCCTGGAAAGATTTTTGCCAATTTAAACATTTTCTTCTTAAGACCGACCGCAGTTCTTCTAACATTATCTAAAAACTTTTCTTCAAGTATAACATCAAGAACAGCATTACCAACCGCCATAGCCAAAGGGTTGCTGCCGTATGTAGAGCCGTGAGAGCCAGGTTTCATGGATCTTGCAACCTTGCCAGTTGCAAGGCAAGCGCCAAGCGGAAAGCCATTTCCAATTCCTTTTGCAACAGCCATTATATCTGGAGTCACACCTGCAAGTTCATGCGCAAATAACTTTCCTGTCCTGCCCATGCCACACTGGATTTCATCAAAAAATAGCAGTAGGCCTTTCTGATCACATATATTACGTAAGTCCTTTAAAAATGTACTTGATGCTGCGCGGATGCCACCTTCACCTTGAATCGGTTCTATAAGAATGGCTGCTGTGTTAGGGGTTATGGCCTGCTTAACGGCTTCAATATTACCGAATTCAACATGATCAAAACCATCCACCAGCGGCTCAAAACCCACAGTGTTTTTACCAACTTCCCCAGCTGAAACTGTTGCAAGTGTACGGCCATGGAATGCCCCGGTAAAAGTGATAATGCGATAACGGTCTGGCTGACGCTCCTCATCAAAATATTTGCGGATCATTTTTATTCCGCATTCAATCGCCTCTGCACCTGAGTTACAGAAAAATACGGTGTCGGCAAATGTATGCTCTACCAGGCGTTCTGCCATGGTTTCCAACCCGCGTATCTGATATAGATTTGATGTATGCCACAATCTCTTTGCCTGGGTGATTAATGCTTTTGTTACATGAGGGTGTACATGCCCAAGACTGTTTACAGCTATACCGGCTGCAAAATCAAGGTAACGCATACCATCAGAAGAATATAGGTATGGGCCTTTTCCGTAATCGAAGGTTATGTTAGAG
This sequence comes from uncultured Rickettsiales bacterium, assembly GCA_964450945.1. Lineage (GTDB taxonomy): Bacteria > Pseudomonadota > Alphaproteobacteria > Rickettsiales > JABDBP01 > CAYVHI01. The sequence goes on along the minus strand of CAYVHI010000004.1, from coordinate 48,975 downwards.
CGGTTATATACAGGCAATACAACCGGAAACGATGAATTTTCCAATTAAATATACTCCAAAGTAATACCTTGCATTTATCTACCTAATTGGAGAAATGTCAATACCCGCTATTTTCCAAGCAAAACTCTTTTTGCTTCATTTATTTTTGCAGCTAGGTATTCAGAGCCACCCTGGTCAGGATGATTTCTTTTTATCATGTTATTATAAGCTTCTTTTATTTCTTCTGCTGTTGAGCCCTCCCTCAGGCCAAGGATTTCAAGAGCTTCCTTTCTTGTCAAATTAAGAGATGAATTAGATTTGTTCTTGTATAGAGAGTGGCTTACAATCTTATCAATTAAAGGGTAAAACACGATAAGAAGTGATATGAACCCAGCAGGTATAAGCGCACCTACACGCAAGAAAAAAATAGTCGCTACGATGGCAACTATTAAAATTATAAATGGCTTCATACTATTTTTTTCTTTCCCTCTGCTTTCATAATATTACAATTGGGGGATGAATGAAGATAATAATTTCATTATAGAGTTCAGGCAAGTGGGTGATTACGTAAAGGTAAGCGCCATTGACCCTGCTAGCCTTAAAGAAGTATCTATAATAGGCTCCCCCAAGCTTACAAAAGCCCAACTTTCTGAAATGGCAGTTAAAAAACTGCTCTATGTTATGGGAAAATCAAAGGAAAAACCTGAAGAGTCGGAAGAAAGCGATCTAATCTAATAATATACAAAGATTGCGTGTGCCCGCAGAAATTTTATGCCTCCCCTTACTATGTAAGGGTCAAATTCTTTGAAAACTAATGCGTTGGCGCCGTATGCTCCAGCTATCAATTTGAAATTATAAAGTTTTTCTTCAACGGTCAGGGGGCTGGAATCCGGGACTATAACCTGACCAAGAATGGCATATTTATAAGACCCTGGGAAATCTGGCATAGTCGATACAATGCCCTTATAAGGATGTTTTCGTATTTCTTCAGGAACACCCTGTGCGGGTAGAAAATCATACTTTTCCTTGGATAGTAAAGTTGTTATTACCCTGTTATTCGGCACTGTACAGGAAGACAAAACAAAAATAGCAAGAATAACAAATATCAAAGACAGTTTTTTCATAAGCCTTACAATACCATTTCAAAGTGGAAATTTAACTTGACTAATTACACTTAACTAATTATGTTCTGCAACCCTAAAAGGCTTTTAGTTAATAAAAACTATTGTTTTTCAAGAATTTTTTTGATGATTTTTTTGAAAACAGGGAACTATTGGCCAAAAAATATTTTGTAAGGAAGATTTTAAATGCCTACGATCAACCAGTTAGTACGTAAAAACAGAACTCCAAGGGAGTACCGTAATAAGGTTCCTGCTCTTGAAAGTTGCCCACAAAAGCGCGGCGTTTGTACACGCGTTTATACAACCACACCTAAGAAGCCTAACTCAGCGCTTCGTAAAGTAGCTAAAATTAGGCTTACTAACGGCGAAGAAGTTATTGGTTATATCCCAGGTGAAGGCCATAACCTGCAAGAGCACTCTGTTGTTATGATTCGTGGTGGCCGTGTGAAAGACTTGCCAGGTGTGCGTTACCACATCATTCGCGGTACGCTTGATACGCAAGGTGTTAAAGATCGTAAGAAGAACCGTTCTAAATACGGTGCTAAACGTCCTAAGTAGTCGGAGAAAAATATGTCACGCCGTCGCGCAGCTATTAAAAGAAAAGTTCACCCAGACGCTAAATTTAACAGCGTTGTTGTTGCAAAGTTTGTAAACTCTCTTATCAGGCAGGGTAAGAAATCTGCTGCTGAGAAGATTGTTTATGATGCAATTGAAACAATACGCGTAAAATCAAAAGAAGATCCTTTAAAAGTTTTTACAACAGCGCTTGATAACTGCAAACCTTCAGTTGAAGTGCGTTCACGCCGTGTTGGTGGTGCCACTTACCAAGTTCCTGTGGAAGTTCGCACTGAGCGTGCACAGGCTCTTGCAATACGCTGGCTTATCAATGGCGCCAAGGCCCGTGGTGAGAAAAGCATGATGCTTAAGCTCTCTGCTGAAATCATGGATGCCTATAATAATAAAGGCACAGCTATCAAAAAACGTGAAGATACCCATAAAATGGCAGAAGCAAATAAAGCATTCAGCCATTACCGTTGGTAATTTTTACTACTTAATTTTTTACATAAAGCAAGGAATATATGCCGCGTTCACATCCGTTAGAGAAGTATAGAAATATTGGTATTTGCGCACACATTGACGCAGGTAAGACGACAACTACAGAGCGTATCCTCTATTATACAGGTAAATCACATAAGATCGGTGAAGTTCATGAAGGCGCTGCCACTATGGACTGGATGGAACAGGAGCAGGAAAGGGGTATTACAATTACCTCTGCTGCTACCACATGTTTCTGGAATGGCCCGGATGGACAGAAATATCGTATTAACATTATTGATACCCCTGGCCACGTAGATTTCACAATTGAAGTTGAAAGGTCACTTCGTGTGCTGGATGGCGCAGTTACAGTATTTGATGGTGTTGCTGGTGTTGAACCTCAGTCTGAAACTGTATGGAGACAGGCTGATAAATATCACGTTCCACGCATTTGTTTTGTGAACAAGATGGACCGTATTGGCGCAAACTTCTATCGTTGTGTTGAGATGATAAAAGACCGCCTTGGTGCAGTTCCACTTGTTATATCCCTGCCTATTGGCGCAGAAGATCAATATAAAGGTATTATTGATCTGGTAAAAATGAAAGCCATTGTTTGGGAAGATGAATCTCTGGGCGCTAAATTCAATGTTACCGACATCCCTGCTGACTTGCTGGAAAAAGCAAAAGAATATCGCCACAAGCTTATTGAAACTGCCGTTGAAATGGATGATGCAGTGATGGAAGCTTATCTTGGCGGTAAAGAACCATCTGAGGCAGACCTTAAAAAATGTATCCGCAAAGGAACTACAGGATATAAATTTGTTCCAGTCCTAAATGGCGCTGCCTTTAAGAATAAGGGCGTTCAGCCATTACTCGATGCGGTTGTTGACTTCCTGCCTTCACCAGCTGACGTTGCAGCGGTAAAAGGCGTGTTACCTGGTAAGGATGAAAAAGAAGTTGAGCGTAAATGTGAAGATTCTGAGCCATTCTCTGGTCTTGCATTCAAAGTTATGACTGACCCATTTGTAGGTTCACTTACCTTCGTTCGTATCTACTCTGGTATGCTTACCGGTGGTACTGGTGTTTTGAATAGCACCAAAGACAGAAGAGAGCGTATCGGCCGTATGCTTCTGATGCATGCCAACACCCGTGAAGATATAAAAGAAGCTTATGCTGGTGATATAGTTGCTCTTGCAGGATTAAAAGGAACAACAACAGGTGATACAATCTGTGATGAAGAAAAACCAGTTATTCTGGAAAGAATGGAATTCCCGCAACCAGTTATTGAAGTTGCTGTGGAACCAAAAACCCAAGCAGACCAGGAAAAAATGGGCATGGCGCTAGCACGCCTTGTTTCTGAAGACCCATCACTGCATGTTGAAACAGATCAGGAAACTGGCCAGACCGTTCTTAAAGGAATGGGCGAGTTGCACCTTGAAATCATTATCGACCGCATGAAGCGTGAATTCAAAGTTGAAGCAAATATTGGCGCTCCGCAGGTTGCTTATCGTGAAACCATTACCAAGACCAATGAAATTGACTACACGCACAAGAAACAATCTGGTGGTGCTGGCCAGTTCGCACGCGTTAAAATCCGTTTTGAACCAGGCGAACCTGGAACAGGCTTCATATTCGAGAATGAAGTTGTGGGTGGTAACGTACCTAAGGAATATATACCAGGCGTAGAAAAAGGTCTGGAAGCTCAGAAGGAAACAGGCGTTGTTGCCGGTTATCCGACAATCGATTTCAAAGCTGTGTTATTTGACGGTGCATATCACGATGTTGACTCAAGCACTATGGCGTTTGAAATTGCAGCACGTGCTGCTTTCCGTGAAGGTATAACAAAATGCGGTCCGGCAATTCTTGAACCTATTATGAAGGTTGAAGTTGTTACCCCAGATGAATACATGGGTGACGTGATTGGTGACTTAAACAGCCGCCGTGGCCAGATTCAAGGCATGGGCCAACGTGGTAACGCACAGGTGATTGATGCGATGGTGCCACTTGCAACCATGTTCGGATATGTGAACACACTGCGTTCTATGAGCCAGGGCCGTGCACAATATTCAATGGAATTCCACCACTACGAACAGGTTCCATCGAGCGTTGCGGAGGAAATAAAAGCCAAAGTCGCGTAAGAGTTCATGTGGAATTGGTTAATAGATTTTTTTATATATTTGTGGCCTTTTGGAGAAAAAAATAAGCTTACAATAATTTTTTATGCAGTATTGATAGTTTTATTTTTATCTCTCGGGTTTTTGTTTGTTTGGATTTTTATAGGAGCGTAGCTCAATTGGTAGAGCATCGGTCTCCAAAACCGAGGGTTGCAGGTTCGAGTCCTGTCGCTCCTGCCAGTTTAGGCTAAGAGTGGCGGGGATTAAAAAAGGAAAGTATGGTAACAAAAGTTATAAATTTTATAAACGAAGTAAAACAGGAAACAAAAAAAGTAACCTGGCCAACAAGGAAAGATACAATGCTTTCCGTGTTGATGGTTTTGATAATGGTTACCATAGCCGGATTATTTTTCCTGTTAGTTGATCTTGGTATTTCAAAAATTGTAACTTTAATTCTAGGTGTATAAGTATGGGAGCAGCAAGTATGGCAGCTAAATGGTATATCGTTCACGCTTATTCAGGGTTTGAAAAGAAGGTGGCACAGCAGATAAAAGAAAATGCTGCGCAAAAAGGCATGACTGATAAATTTGAAGAAGTAACAGTTCCTTCTGAAAATGTCGTGGAAGTTAAAAAAGGCAAAAAAATTAATGCTGAACGTAAGTTCTTCCCAGGCTACGTGCTTGTGAAAATGGAGCTTAATGATGATACATGGCACCTTGTTAAAAGCATTCCAAAAGTAACAGGTTTCCTTGGTGGCAGCGGCAACCGCCCGCAACCAATATCTGAGGCGGAAGCAGAGCGTATCTTCAAACAGGTTCAAGAAGGAATAGGTTCCACAAAACCTGGAGTTACATTCGATGTTGGTGAAACAGTTAAGATCATTGATGGTCCATTTGATTCATTCAATGGCGTTGTTGAAGAAGTTGATACCGAAAAGAGCAAACTGAAAGTTGCAGTTTCTATCTTTGGTCGCGCAACACCTGTGGAACTGGAATATACCCAGGTAGAAAAAGCTTCCTAAAAATAAATTCTACTATCGCTGGCATCTGTTTATGACTTCTTTTGCTTCTCCGGTGCTCATGTGCCTTTAAGCACACTGCGCTCCGGTTCAAAATAACTCATAAACATCTGCATCGCGCTAGCGAATTTAAGAAATTCATATTTTTAGAAAAAGAATACTCTTTAAAACGGAAAACCCCCGGCATCCATGCCAGGGGTTTTCTTTTTTACTCAGTTTGCGGCGGGGCGTCACCTACCCATCCTGCTTCTTTGAGTGCTTCGTAGCACTCTTTGCTAATAAGAATAGCCGGAAACTGGGAAAAGAATTCTGCGTAATCCCCAGTCGGGCCGTTGAATCGGAGAACGATCTCTGGATGCATCATCATCCAGGCGTTCTCGAGGTCTTCTGAGTCCCATCCTTCTTGGGGAACTCCTTTTTCGTTGATGGCCAAAAAAGGCCAGTTTCCACGCATCAACTCTTGGAAGAGCTTGACGCGCGTCTCATGCGGGGCATGGGACAGGTTGAACGTAAGCACCATCGGACTCCTTCATAAAATAGGAGACATGGATAAGTCAGTAAAAGTTCGACTCTAACCCCCCGGTGGGATTAGTGCTTTTAATGACTGATCCGTTACGGGGAACAAAACGAAGCAATACAATAGCATAAATATGTTAAGGCAATATTACATCTTCAATAATAATTTTTCTTGTATTTCAAGATGATAAGTGGTTGTATCAAAAATAATGCAAAAAACTGAAAAAAGTACTGGATTTTATCTCTTTTTTTTATTAAATAGGTGCTCCCAATTTTCAAGGGACGTGCTTAAAAGCTAAAAAAGGCAAAGCAAAACAGGTTCGAACATGGCAAAAGAAGTATTAGATTACGTAAAATTACAGATCCCGGCTGGAAGTGCTAACCCATCTCCACCAATCGGCCCTGCTCTTGGTCAAAGAGGGTTAAATATCATGGAATTCTGTAAGCAATTCAATGATAAAACAAAATCAATGGAAAAGGGCATGCCCGTTCCTGTTGTTATTACTGCTTATAAAGACAGGTCGTTTACATTCATTACAAAACTTCCTCCAGTTTCATACCTGCTTATGAAAGAAGCAAAAATACAAAGCGGTTCAAAAGAACCAGGAAAAGCTGTTGCCGGAAAAGTAACTATGGATCAAATCCGTAAAGTTGCAGAATTTAAAATGCAAGATCTTAATGCTAACGATGTTGAAGCGGCAATCCGCATGGTTGCTGGTACTGCACGTTCTATGGGTCTTGAAGTAATTGGTGAAAAGAAGGCTGCATAAGTTTATGACAGAAGAAAAGAAAACAAAAACAACAAAAGCTTCTACTGCGGCAAAAAAGCCAGCTAAGAAAGCTGTAAAAAAAGCAGAGACAGAAGCAAAAGAAGAAAAGAAAGCTGATCCTGCAAAAGCAGCAGCTAAGAAAGCTAAAAAAGCAAAAAGAGAAGCCGGCTCGGGCAGCAAACGCTTCCGTGCAGTTAAGAAAACAGTTGATGTAAATAAAACATACAAGCTTGATGAAGCGCTTTCTATAGTTAAGAAAAATGCTACAGCAAAGTTTGATGAAACAGTGGATATTACATTCAACCTAGGCATTGATGCCAGCAATACAGACCAGACCGTTCGTGGTGTTGTAGCGATGCCAAACGGTCTTGGTAAAGCTGTAAAGATTGCGGTTTTTGCAAAGGGTGCTAAAGCGACTGAGGCTGAAAAAGCTGGCGCTGATATAGTTGGTGCTGAAGAATTTGCAGCTAAAGTTGAAAAAGGTGAAGTAAATTTTGATCGTTGCATAGCAACCCCAGACATGATGGCTCTGGTTGGCAAGTTAGGTAAGGTACTTGGCCCTAAAGGTCTTATGCCAAATCCTAAACTTGGAACAGTGACCATGGATGTTGCAGCGGCTGTTAAAGCAGCAAAGAGCGGCCAAGTTGAGTTCCGCGCTGAAAAGGCAGGAATCGTTCACGCTGGTATAGGAAAAGCAAGTTTTGCTGAAAAAGCTTTACAGGAAAATATAAAAGCCCTGGTAAAAGCTGTAAACCAAGCAAAGCCAGCTGATACAAAAGGAATTTATATAAAATCCATTTACGTTAGTTCAACAATGGGACCAAGCGTAAAAGTAGATTTAACAAGCATAGCAGCATAGATTTTATTTTTTTAGGAGAGTTTACCGTGGTAAACGCAAACAGATTAAAAAAACAGGAAACTGTAGAACAAATAAAAGAAATGATCGCTCCTGCTTCAGCAGTGGTAGTAATGCACTATCAAGGTCTGACTGTAGAAGAAATCACTACTTTAAGAAAGAAAGCATATGCAGCAGGTGCTGGTTTCAAGGTTACCAAGAACAGCCTGGCTAAACATGCGATAAAAGATACAAAGTTTTCTCATCTTGCAGATCACCTTTCTGGCCCAACCGCTATTTCTTTTTCTAAAGACCCGGTTGCAGCTGCAAAAGTTGTGGTTCAATTTAGCAAGGACAATGAGAAACTGGTTATTCTGGGCGGCGCTTACGAAGATAAAAAGCTGAACGTTTCAGAAGTTGAGTCACTTGCTAATATGCCTTCTCTGGATGAACTGAGAGCGAAGATCATTGCAATGATCAAAACACCGGCAACACGTATTGCTGGTATCGTTCAGGCTCCAGCAGGGCAAATAGCAAGAGTCGTTGGCGCGAAAGCAGCCAAAGGCTAAATAAAGGAATTCTAGTTCCTACACTGAAATATTTACATTGTAGGGCGGGATATTTTAAGTTTAACAACATAAGGAGAGGACAATGGCAAACTTAACAAAAATCGTTGAAGATCTTTCAGCGCTTACCGTACTTGAAGCGGCTGAACTTTCTAAATTACTTGAAGACAAATGGGGTGTTTCAGCTGCTGCACCGGTTGCAGTTGCTGCTGCAGCTCCTGGCGCTGCCGCTGCAGCTCCTGCTGCGGATAAATCTGAATTCGAAATTTTCCTTGCTGCTTCTGGCGACAAGAAAATCGAAGTAATTAAAGTAGTGCGCGAAATCACCGGCCTTGGCTTAAAAGAAGCTAAAGACCTGGTTGAAGGCGCTCCTAAATCTGTAAAGAAAGGCGCAAATAAAGAAGAAGCTGATAAAGCAAAAGCTAAGCTTGAAGCAGTTGGTGCTAAGGTTGAACTGAAATAGTTTTTAAACCTTAAGCTCAAGGGCTATCAAGTAAACATGTCCTTTCATTTTTTTATTTAAGATTGGTATAACACGCAATTACCGGCAACATTTTTTGTTGCCGGTAAATTGCATTTTCCTGGAGTAGTTGAACAATGGTGCATTCATTTACGTCTCGCAAGCGTATGCGTAACAGTTTTGGTAGGATCCCGACTGTTGCTAAACTTCCAAACCTTATTGAAGTTCAGAAAAACTCTTATGATTCTTTCCTGCAGATAAACAATTCTGCTGAGAAGCGTACGGATACTGGCTTGCACGGTGTATTTAAATCAGTATTCCCTATTAATGACTTTACCGGAACAGCAACACTCGAATTCGTAAAATATGAATTTGATGCACCAAAATTCGAAGTAGATGAATGTATTCAGCGCGATATCAGTTACGCTGCACCTCTCCGCGTGACATTCCGCCTTATCGTATGGCTGGTTCATGAAGATACGGGTACAAAAGAAATAAAAGGCATAAAAGAACAGGAAGTTTATGTTGGCGATGTTCCTTTAATGACCAACAACGGTACTTTCGTTATTAACGGCACTGAGCGTGTTATCGTATCGCAAATGCACCGTTCTCCTGGTGTGTTCTTTGATCATGATAAAGGTAAAACTCACAGCTCAGGAAAATATCTATATTCTGCCCGTGTTATTCCTTATCGTGGCTCTTGGCTTGATTTTGAATTTGATGCAAAGGATCTGCTCTATTTCCGTATAGACAGAAAACGTAAGATTCATGCTACAACATTCCTGCGTGCACTTGGCATGGATAATCAGGAAATCTTTGATACCTTCTATGAAAGAATTTCTTTCAAGAAGGGAAAGAATGGCTGGTCAACAAAGTTCAACCCGGAAAAGTATAGGGGTGTAAAACTTGAGAGAGAGCTTATTGATGCAAAGACCGGTAAAGTGGTTGCTGAAGCTGGCTCAAGAATGAATCCACGCATCGGTAAAAAACTTGTTGCAGAAGGATTCACTGAAAGACTCATTACAGATGAAGAGCTTTTAACAAACTTTTCTTCTATTGATGTTATTGACACAAATACAGGTGAAGTTATTGTAAAAGCTGGCGATCCATTTACTTCCAGCACACTGAAGTCAATTGATGCTGCAGGCATAAAGGAATTATTTGCTCTTGGTATTGATGAAGTTACACCAGGACCATATATCTTAAACACCCTGAGAACAGATAAAAACCAAACACGCGAAGAAGCGCTTATTGATATATACAAGGTAATGCGCCCAGGCGAGCCGCCAACAGTTGAAGCGGCATCTACATTATTCAATGGCTTGTTCTTTGATACAGAACGTTATGACCTTTCTGATGTTGGCAGGATGAAAATGAATGCCCGCCTTGGTCTTAACTTAAGCGAATCAAAGCGCATACTTACAAAAGAGGATGTGATTAAGATCGTTGGAAAAATGGTTGAATTAAAAGACGGACTTGGTGAAATTGATGATATAGATCATTTAGGTAACCGCCGTGTACGCTCAGTTGGTGAGCTTGTTGAAAATCAATTCCGTATCGGATTGCTGCGTATGCAACGCGCTATCTTAGAGCGCATGAGCGCAGTTGAAATGGATACCGTGATGCCACATGACCTTATTAACTCTAAGCCACTGGCTGCAGTTCTTAAGGAATTTTTTGGTTCTTCACAGCTTTCACAATTCATGGACCAGACAAATCCATTATCAGAAATTACGCACAAGCGTAGGCTTTCTGCTCTTGGACCTGGTGGTCTGACGCGTGAGCGTGCTGGTTTCGAAGTGCGTGACGTTCACCCAACACACTATGGACGTATATGCCCAATTGAAACACCGGAAGGTCCAAATATCGGGCTTATAAACAGCATGGCAACCTATTCCCAAGTTAACAAATATGGCTTCATTGAAAGCCCATATCGCAAAGTTGCTAATGGCAAACTTACAGATGAAGTTATTTACCTTTCTGCTATAGAAGAAGGTAAGTATACGATTGCCCAAGCCAATGCCCATATTGATGAAAACGGGAAATTTGTTGATGAATTGATCAGTTGCCGCCGTAACGGTGATTTCGTTATGTCTGCACCTGAATCTATTGATTTCGCAGACGTATCGCCAAAGCAGGTAGTATCAGTTGCTGCATCTCTAATCCCATTCCTTGAAAATGACGACGCTAACCGTGCACTGATGGGATCAAACATGCAACGCCAGGCAGTTCCTCTGCTTCGTTCTGAAGCTCCACTAGTTGGTACAGGAATGGAAGGCGTTGTTGCCAGAGATTCTGGTGCAGCTATCGTTGCAAGACATACAGGTGTTGTTGACCAAGTTGATGCAAGACGTATAGTTATCCGTGCTACAGATGGCAAGGATACAAGTAAGACAGTTGGTGTAGACATCTATAACCTGTTAAAGTTCCAACGCTCAAACCAAAATACATGCATCAATCAACGCCCTATAGTTAAAGTAGGTGACTTCGTTGAAAAAGGTGACATCATTGCAGATGGCCCAAGCACAGATCTTGGTGAGCTTGCCTTAGGAAGAAACGCTCTTGTGGCGTTCATGCCTTGGAATGGTTATAACTTTGAAGACTCTATTCTGATCTCTGAAAAGCTGGTTAGTGATGACGTTTATACTTCAATTCACATCGAAGAATTTGAAGTTATGGCGCGTGATACCAAGCTGGGGCCAGAAGAAATCACCCGCGATATCCCAAATGTTGGTGAAGAAAACCTGCGGCACCTTGACGAAGTTGGTATCGTGCACATAGGTGCTGAAGTTAAAGCTGGTGATATCCTTGTTGGTAAGGTAACGCCTAAGAGTGAATCACCAATGACACCGGAAGAAAAACTTCTCCGTGCCATATTCGGTGAAAAAGCTTCTGACGTTAGGGATTCTTCTTTGAGGCTTCCTCCGGGAGTTCAAGGTACCATAGTTGAAGTGAGAGTATTCTCACGCCGTGGTATTGAAAAAGATGAACGTGCTCTTGCAATTGAAAGAAGGCAGATTCAACGCCTTGAAAAAGACAGGGATGACGAGTTGGCAATCTTAGAGGGTTATATCTATAACCGCCTTGAGCAATTGCTTGATGGCAAAAAAGCTACAAAATCTGTTGAGAGCATAAAATCCGGTGCAAAGATTACTAAAGAATCTTTAAGCAAAGTTACCCGCCAAAAATGGTGGAACATTGCAGTAAGCGGTGCTGGCAATGCTGAAGATATTGAGAAGCTCAAGAAAGAACATGATCAGATGAAAGCTGATCTCGATAAACGCTTCAAGATTTCTGTTGAAAAAGTACAAAGTGGTGATGACCTTCCATCTGGCGTATTAAAGATGGTTAAGGTGTTCGTTGCAGTAAAACGCAAACTTCAACCAGGTGATAAAATGGCCGGACGCCACGGAAACAAGGGTGTTATTTCAAAAATATGCCCTGTTGAAGATATGCCTTACTTGGAAGATGGCACACCTGTTGATGTTGTGCTTAACCCGCTTGGTGTACCTTCGCGTATGAACGTTGGACAGATCCTTGAAACTCACTTGGGTTGGGCTGTTGCAGGTATCGGTAAGCAGATTGAAGAGATGATTGAGGGTCAAAAATCCATAGAAAAACTTCGCTCTACTCTGCTTGAAGTTTATAAAAATAAAGCTGATGCAAACGAGATCAAGAAGATGGATGAGAAGTCCCTCACTGAGCTTGCCAATAACTTAAGAAAAGGTGTTCCTATCGCAACTCCGGTATTTGATGGAGCTAAAGAAGAAGACATAGAGAACATGCTGAAGAAGGCAGGACGCAGCTCTTCCGGACAGGTAACACTGCATGACGGAAGAACTGGTGAAGCATTCGATCGTAAGGTAACCATAGGTTATATTTACATGCTGAAGTTGCATCACCTTGTTGATGATAAGATTCACGCACGTTCGATTGGGCCTTACAGCCTTGTTACACAGCAGCCTCTTGGTGGTAAATCACACTTTGGTGGTCAACGCTTCGGGGAAATGGAATGCTGGGCACTTCAAGCTTACGGCGCTGCATATACACTGCAGGAACTTCTGACAGTGAAATCAGATGACGTAGCCGGCAGGACAAAAGTTTATGAATCAATCATTAAAGGCGATCATAGCTTTGAATCCGGCGTGCCAGAATCATTTAACGTTATGATAAAAGAACTTCGTTCACTTTGCTTAAACGTTGAACTCAAGCAAAATGAACCAGAATCATCAGAGGGAGTATAAGAAATGAACACTGAATTGATGAATTTTTACGGTCAAGTTGGTAACTCTCAGGATTTTGATGAGATTAAGATATCTATTGCGAGTCCGGAGAAAATACGTTCATGGTCTTATGGCGAAGTAAAAAAGCCTGAAACCATCAACTACCGCACATTTAAACCAGAAAGGGATGGTTTATTCTGTGCAAGAATATTTGGTCCAATAAAGGATTATGAATGTTTATGCGGTAAGTATAAGCGCATGAAATATCGTGGTATCATCTGCGAAAAATGCGGTGTTGAAGTTACAACCTCTAAGGTACGCCGTGAACGCATGGGGCATATTGACCTTGCATCTCCGGTTGTGCATATTTGGTTCTTAAAATCACTTCCATCAAGGATCGGCCTGATTCTTGATATGCCGCTTAAAGACCTGGAAAGGGTTTTATATTTTGAAGGATTCATTGTTGTTGAGCCAGGCTTGACAAGCCTTACATACGGCCAGCTTCTTTCTGAAGAGCAATATGCAAAGGCGCAGGATGAATTTGGTGGGGAAAGCTTTAAAGCCATGATTGGTGCTGAAGCTATCCAATACCTTCTTGCCAATATTGATCTTAAAAAAGAAAGGGAGAAACTCCGTGAAGAATTAATCAGCATTACTTCTGACGCTAAGCGCAAAAAAGTTGTAAAGCGTTTGAAGCTGATTGAGAGTTTTGCTGATTCAAACAATAACCCAGAGTGGATGGTTATTTCCGTTCTACCGGTTATTCCGCCTGAGATACGTCCACTGGTTCCTCTTGATGGCGGCCGTTTTGCTACTTCAGACCTTAACGATCTTTATCGCCGTGTTATCAATCGTAACAACCGCTTAAAGAGACTGATAGAGCTTAAAGCCCCAGATATCATCATCCGTAACGAAAAAAGGATGCTTCAGGAATCTGTTGATGCGCTGTTCGATAACGGCAGACGTGGCCGCGTGATTAAAGATGCTAACAAGCGTCCGTTCAAATCATTGAGCGACATGTTAAAAGGTAAACAAGGCCGTTTCCGCCAGAACCTTCTTGGTAAACGTGTGGATTACTCTGGCCGTTCGGTAATCGTGGTTGGTCCTGAGCTTAAACTACACCAATGTGGTCTACCAAAAAAAATGGCGCTTGAATTATTCAAGCCATTTATTTATGCAAAACTTGAACTTTATGGCCTTGCAACAACAATCAAAGTTGCAAAGAAAATGGTTGAATCTGAAAGACCAGAAGTTTGGGATATCCTGGAACAAGTTATCCGCGAGCATCCGGTACTTCTAAACCGCGCACCAACACTGCACAGGTTAGGTATACAAGCATTCGAACCAATGCTTATTGAAGGTAAAGCTATACAGTTGCACCCGTTGGTTTGTACCGCGTTCAACGCTGACTTCGATGGTGACCAGATGGCTGTTCACGTTCCGCTTTCAATTGAATCCCAGCTGGAAGCACGCGTACTTATGATGTCTACCAATAACATTCTTTCTCCTGCTAACGGTAAACCAATCATCGTTCCTTCACAGGATATCGTTCTTGGTCTTTACTACCTTTCATTGATGCAGGAAGGAGAACCAGGTGAAAACATGGCTTTCGGTGATTTTGCTGAAGTTCAGCACGCACTGGATAACAAAGTTATTACACTGCATACAAAGGTTAGGTACCGTGCCCGCATGATTGATGCGAAGGGTAAAATCTATACTTCCATAATTGAAACAACACCTGGAAGAATATTGATTTCAAAACTTCTACCTCAGCATGAAAAGCTTACTTTTGATGTTGTAAACCGCCTGATGACCAAAAAAGAGATCAGCAGCATGATTAACGTGGTTTATCGCCATTGCGGCCAGAAAGCAGCAGTTATTTTTGCTGACCATATAATGAAACTTGGTTTCCAACATGCATGTAAGGCAGGTATTTCATTCGGTAAAGACGATATGATAATTCCACCGACAAAGCATGACCACGTTAACCATACCCTGAAAGAAGCTAAGCAATATGAAAAACAATATGCTGAAGGCTTAATCACCATGGGTGAAAAATACAACAAGGTGGTGGATGCCTGGTCTCAATGTACTGACCGTGTTGCAAACGACATGATGAAATATATATCCGGTGAAGCAAAACTTCAGGGAGAAAAAGAAGCCAAGAAGCGTAATATCAACTCGATTTACATGATGGCGCACTCAGGCGCGCGTGGTTCAGCTGCACAGATAAAACAGCTTGCCGGTATGCGTGGTCTTATGGCGAAACCATCAGGTGAAATTATCGAAACACCTATTATTTCAAACTTTAAAGAAGGTCTTTCGGTTCTTGAATACTTCAACTCTACCCACGGTGCACGTAAAGGTCTTGCCGATACAGCGCTTAAGACAGCTAACTCAGGTTACCTGACACGTAGGCTTGTAGACGTTGCACAAGACTGTGTAATCAATGAATTCGATTGCGGTACAAAGAAGGGTATTGTTGCCAAGGCAGTTATTGACGGTGGCGATGTTGTTGTTCCACTTTCTGATATAATTCTTGGCAGAACCTCTGCTGTAGAAGTGCATCACCCTGTGAAAGATACAGTGATAGCGAAAGCTGGAGAACTTATTGACGAAGTAAAAGTTGCTGAAATTGATGCAAGCGGTGTAGATAGCATACTCATACGCTCTGTTATCACCTGCGAAACAAAAAACGGTGTTTGCGCTAAATGCTATGGCCGTGATCTGGCTAGCGGCGATCTGGTTAATATGAGTGAGGCAGTAGGTGTTATTGCTGCTCAATCAATCGGTGAACCAGGAACACAGCTTACCATGAGAACGTTCCACATAGGTGGTGCTGCGCAAAGAGGTGCAGAACAATCAAAAGTGGAATCAGCTTATGAAGGCATTGTTTCTTTCATTAACTTTAACTCAGTTAAAGACAGCAAAGGCCGCAGCGTGGTGATGAGCCGCTCATGCGAACTTATCCTGACTGATGAAAATGGCCGTGAAAAAGCAAGACACAAAGTTCCTTATGGTGCTAAGCTTTCTGTGAATGAAGGCGATAAAACCAAAAAAGGCCAGGTTCTTGCTGAATGGGATCCATATACAATTCCAATCATAACAGAAAAATCCGGTAAAGCGGTTTACAGAGACCTGCTTGAAGGTGTTTCTGTGAAAGAAGTAATGGATGAAGCTACCGGTATCTCAAACAAAGTAGTTGTAGACTGGAAACAGCAAAAACGTGGTGCTGATTTACGCCCACGCGTTACACTGCTTGATGATAAAGATAAAGTTATAATTCTTGCAAACGGTCTGGAAGCAAGATATTTCCTGCCTATTGATGCTATTATAAATGTTCAGGATGGTGCGAAAGTCCATGCTGGTGACGTGCTTGCACGTATTCCAAGGGAATCTTCAAAGACCCGTGATATCACGGGTGGTCTACCGCGCGTAGCCGAGCTTTTCGAAGCACGCAAACCTAAAGATCACTCAATCATAAGCGAAATTGAAGGTACTGTGGAATTTGGTAAAGACTACAAATCTAAAACACGTGTAGTAATAAAACCAAAAGATGCTGATAAACCTACAATGGAATACATGGTTCCAAAAGGCAAACACTTAACTGTGAACGAAGGTGATTATGTTCAGAAGGGCGATCTTCTGATGGATGGTAACCCGGTTCCGCATGATATATTGCGTGTTATGGGTGTTGAAGCGCTTGCCCGCTATCTTATAAATGAAGTCCAGGCGGTTTATCGCTTACAAGGTGTACAAATCAACGATAAGCATATCGAGGTTATTATCCGCCAGATGTTGCAGAAAGTTGAAATAACTGAGCCTGGTGAAACAACATTCCTACAGGGTGAGCAAGTTGATATTGAAGAGTTTGAGGAAGTAAACGCAAAGGCTAAATCTGAAGGTTATAAGCCTGCAAGTTCTATCCCAGTTCTGCAAGGCATCACTAAAGCTTCACTGCAAACACGTTCATTCATTTCTGCGGCTTCGTTCCAAGAAACAACCCGTGTTCTTACCGAAGCTTCAGTTGCCGGAAAAGTTGATAAACTTCACGGCCTGAAGGAAAACGTGATTGTAGGACGCTTAATTCCTGCTGGTACAGGTGCTTATGTGAATAATGCACGTAAGGTTGCCCATGCGAGGGATAAGGAAATAATTGCTGCAAATCAGAACAAAAGAGCTGAACAAGAACAGCAATCTCCTCAAGAAGAACAGCCTAACGGCAAGCTTGCGAAAGCCTAGCTTCTAAAAACTTGACGAAAATGCCCATTTCCAATTAAAATTGGTAATGGGCATTTCTTCATATAAAAAAATATTTTTTCTTTTAATTGCTTTACTCCTACAATTTTCTTCCGCATTTGCAGTTACCAGCGAAATATCCAAAACTGAGCAGGCTAAGGTAAGCCTTATAGCCGGAAATTTTATTACTCCTGAAGGCCAGCCCAAGCAATTAAAGGCAGGTTTGCATTTTCAACTGGAGAAAGAATGGAAAGTTTATTGGCGGACAGCCGGTGATGTTGGACTTCCAATAACTTTAGACTGGAAAAGTTCAAAGAATGTAAAGGATATAAAAGTACTCTGGCCAGCACCAAAGAGATCAATAGATTACGGCGAAATTGAGAGTATAGGTTATAAAGATGAGGTTGTTCTGCCATTATTTGTTACGCCAGTAGATGAAACGCAACCTATAAATCTTGATATAAAAGTAAGTTATGCTGTGTGCCATGATATATGTATACTTGCAGATGCTGCTTTCAAGTTGGAAATTCAGCCTAGCCACGAAGACATAAATACTGATGTTATAATTGATAAGTTTATTGCTAAAGTGCCAGTAGTGGCTGGAAGCAATGGAATTAATATTGAATCTACTGAATACAGGGAAGAGGATGGTAAAGAAAAAATAGTTATTAAAGTCAGTTCTGAAAATGAGTTGATAAACCCTGAATTGTTTGTGGAAGGGCCAGCAGACTTCCGCTTTCCTCAACCACAGATAAATATTGATGAAACAAAGAAAAGCGCTGAGTTCATACAACCTATAAATACTTTGGTATCTGAAAAGAAATTTCCTGGTGGAAATATTACAGTAACATTGGTGAATGGGGACAATTCCGTTGAAAAGAATTTTTCATTACCATCCAAAAATTTCCAGAGCGCACTTTTTGGGATTGAATTTGGCCAGAAATTTCTGCTTGTATCTTTAATAGCATTTTTGGGTGGGCTTATCCTAAACGTAATGCCGTGTGTTCTACCGGTGCTTTCAATAAAGCTTCTTGGAATTGTTAGCCACACAGGAAGTGAGCTTAGAACTATCAGGATGGGATTACTAGCTTCTGCGGCTGGTATTATTGTATCTTTTCAACTCTTGGCCGCAACGATTATAGCAATAAAAGCAACTGGTATGGCAGTTGGTTGGGGGTTTCATTTCCAACAGCCAATTTTTGTAATAACCATAATCCTTATACTTAATTTCTTTGCTGCCAACCTTTTTGGCCTTTTTGAGATTAACCTTCCTTCATGGTTAGGGGATATTATACACGAGAAGGCGCACCCAGATGAAACAAGCCTGATGGGTCATTTTCTTTCGGGAGCCCTTGCTACCGTGCTTGCTACCCCATGCACGGCACCATTCCTGGGTACAGCCGTCGGATTTGCGCTATCAGAAGGTATAAAGGAAATAATCTGGACATTTTTCTTTATGAGCTTGGGGCTTGCAGCGCCTTATATTATTTTTGCAGGTTTTCCTGAAATTATAACCAGAGTTCTGCCAAAGCCTGGAAAGTGGATGTTAAACGTAAAATACCTTATGGGATTTTTGCTTATCCTTACCTCATTATGGCTTATATGGATTCTATTTGGGCAGCTTGGAAAATTGCCAGCCGTTCTGATTTTATTAATTTCATTTTCTGTTTTTGTGATTTACAAGCTGAATGGTAATAAAAAAAGTAAAAAAGCGAATAGCGCAAAAATAATAATTGCCTGTATGCTGATAGTTTTTTCTTTCAGCTTGCCTTTCATATTTGGTAAGCAGGATGCAGAAAAAAATATCGAATCAGCTGAAATATGGCAGCCTTTTGATGCAAGCAAGATTCCAGAACTGGTTGGACGCGGGAAGGTGGTTTTTGTTGATATAACTGCTGACTGGTGTCTGACATGCAAAGCCAATGAGATATTTGTTATCAAACAGGCGGACGTATCAAGAGAGTTATTTGGACCAGGAATTATTGCAATGCGTGCAGACTGGACAAGTAAAGATGACACAATAACGGAATATTTAAAGAGCCATAACCGTTATGGAATTCCTTTCAATGTCATTTATGGTCCTGGTGCGCCTGAAGGGATAGTTCTGCCGGAATTGCTTACAAAAACAGAGCTATTCAAGGCGTTATATAAAGCCAAAGGTAGTAAAAACTAGGCTGCTGTTGAAGGTTTGTATTTGAAGTTATCAGCGTAAGATTTTGGTTTGACTTTTCTTGATTTTGGCTCTGAAACCTCATAATCAAGGCCCAACCTTTTTGCACACTCTATGGCGGCTTCCCTCGTTTTGAATTTGAGGCGTACTTCCTGCTCCATATCTGCAGAGCCTGTCCACCCCATTATATTATCTATATAACGTTTGCCAGGCTCAGGCTCAAACTCTAATACCCAATTTTTTGTATTCCTGTAACCTGATTGCATAGAGGTCTTTGCTGGCTTAAAAATCCTTGCTTTCACAGGTGCTTACTCCAATAATTATAATAATGAAACTATCATACAGTATGAAAATGGACCACATAAAACAAGAAAAAATTTTGATTTATTAACCTTTTATTATTGATTTTATATTAGGATGGTATTTATGGATAAAAAATAGGTGGGATTATACCTATTGATTTCTAAGGGTTTTTTAGAGTATTATAGCTTATGGAAAAAATGACAGGCAACAAAAATGAAGCTAGCGTTTTAAGTGGTGCAAAAACACAGTCCAAGCGCCCTTCGATGTATCAGGTTATCATGCTGAATGATGACTATACGCCTATGGATTTTGTTGTTACTGTCTTAAAAAGCTTCTTCAATAAAACTCATGAAGAAGCCATAGCTACTATGCTGAAGATTCATTATAAGGGGCAAGCAAAGACGGGTATTTATACCAGAGAAGTGGCTGAAACAAAGGTAATGCAGGTAATCGACTGCGCACGTAAAAATCAGCATCCGCTACGCTGTGTAATGAAGAAGGATGGCTAAATATGCTCTCAAAAAACCTGGAAATGAGCCTTCATCGTGCACTTGCTATTGCGGCAGAGTATAGACACGAATACGCAACCCTAGAACATCTATTACTATCACTTTCAGAAGACCCTGATGCCTCAGCAGTTATGCGTGGCTGTGGCGTGAATATAGCAAGCCTGCGTGAATCACTTATAGGTTTCTTAAAGCATGATTTAGTTGCACTTGTTGTGGATAATGTATCGGAAGCAAAACCCACCGCCGGTTTTCAGAGAGTGATACACCGTGCGGCCGTACATGTTCATTCAGCCGGAAAAGAAGAAGTTACAGGTGCCAATGTATTTGCAGAAATATTTTCAGAAAGAGAATCCCACGCGGTTTTCTTCCTCCATGAACATAACATTACTGGTCTTGATGTGGTTAACTTTATATCACACGGAGTTCCTAAATACGGCGAACTTACCGAAACTGCCCATATATCAAGCATTGAGAAAATTGAAAGAGCACAAACTGCCAGAAAGCAAAAAAGCTCAAGTTCAGATTCTGCCGGGGAAATACATGAAGCCCTGCAAAATTATTGTACAAACCTTAATAAGAAAGCTGAAGAAGGAAAAATTGATATCCTGGTTGGACGTGAGCTTGAGATTGAGCGTACAATTGAAATCCTTTGCAGGCGCACTAAAAATAATCCACTTTATGTTGGTGAGCCGGGAGTTGGAAAGACAGCCATAGCTGAAGGGTTGGCGCTCCGAGTTATTAGAGGTGATGTTCCTGAGGCGCTGCGTACAGTAATTATTTTCTCACTTGATCTTGGCGCATTGCTGGCCGGAACCCGCTACCGCGGTGATTTCGAAGAAAGGCTGAAAGCTGTGATTAAAGGCATAGAAAAACTTCCTAATGCAATTTTATTCATAGATGAAATACATACTATCATTGGGGCTGGCTCTACAAGCGGCGGCTCACTTGATGCCGGAAACCTTTTAAAGCCGGCGCTTTCCAAAGGAACGCTGCGCTGTATAGGTTCCACAACCTACCGTGAATACAGGAACTATTTTGAGAAAGACCGCGCCCTCGTTCGCCGTTTCCAAAAAATTGATATTGAAGAACCATCAGCAGAAAATACCATAAAGATTCTGCGTGGCCTGAAACCATATTATGAAGAACACCATGGTGTGAAATATACAGAAGCAGCCATAAAAGCAGCTGTAGAACTATCTGAACGCTATATAACTGACAGGAAACTTCCTGATAAGGCTATAGATGTTATTGATGAAGCTGGTGCAAGGCAGGCTCTTCAGCCGGAAAGTAAAAAGCGTAAGAATATAGGCGTGAAAGATATTGAAGAGATTGTAGCAAAAATCGCACGCATTCCTTCAAAATCTCTCAGCATGGATGACAGCAAGAAGATCGGCACACTTGAGAAGGACCTCAAAGGCCTGGTGTTTGGACAAGATAAAGCCATAGATGTACTTGTTGATTCAATAAAACTTTCCCGTGCGGGATTACGTAAGACCGGAAGGCCTATAGGCTGTTATTTATTCACTGGCCCAACCGGCGTTGGTAAGACTGAGCTTGCTATACAGCTTGCAAAATTAATGGATATGAATTTGCACAGGATAGATATGTCTGAATATATGGAATCTCATTCTGTTTCAAAACTTATTGGCGCCCCCCCAGGATATGTAGGGTTTGACCAGGGCGGGATACTGACTGATGCGGTTGATAAAAACCCGCACACTGTGCTCCTGATGGATGAAATAGAAAAAGCACACCATGATATCTATAATATGTTGCTACAGATAATGGATTACGGAAAGCTGACAGACCATAATGGCAAGAGCGTAAATTTCGGAAACGCAATCCTTATAATGACATCAAACGCTGGCGCAGCTGAAATGGAAAAACCAAATATCGGCTTTATGGCGCGTGATGAAGCAAGAAAAGGCGCAGATAAAGAGGCAATCAAACGCATATTCACTCCAGAATTCAGGAACAGGCTTGATGCTGTAATTCCATTCCAGAACCTTACACCTGAACTTGTTGAGCAGGTTGTTGATAAATTCATCAACCAGTTGCAGGAACAACTTGCAGACAGAAGGGTGAAAATTGAAGTGAGTGATGAAGTAAGGAAATTCCTGTCAGTTGAAGGCTATGACAGGGAGAACGGCGCAAGGCCGCTAGACCGCATTATTGAAAATAAAATCAAGAAGCCACTCGCCAATGAAATCCTTTTCGGAAAACTATCTAAGGGTGGCAAGGTTAAAGTTATCCTTAAGAATAAAGAACTTCACTTTACTTACGAAAGTGTTGGTGCTCCAGCAAATTAGGCGGCGCTTTGTTTTAATTTTAATTCCTTCATAACAGTCACTAAAGCATTAACCAAGTGCTGTATCATCAAATCAGTATGGAATGGTGTTGGCGTTATACGCAGGCGCTCTGTACCTTTTGGAACAGTTGGGTAATTAATGCTTTGAACAAAAATATTGTGTTCTGCAAGAAGCTTCATCGAAGCCATTTTTGAAATGAATGGATCGCCAATCAAAACAGGAATTATATGAGTATCAGTATCAATAAGTTTGATGCCGGCATCTTTAAGCAATTTTCTGACCTTCTCAACTTTATCACGATGTATTTTTCTTTCTTCATCACTTTCTTTCAAATGGCGGACGCTCTCAAGCGCGCCAGCTGCTATTGATGGCGGAAGAGCGGTAGTAAATATAAATCCTGAAGCAAAACTTCTTACAAAATCTACCAGCTTTTTGTTTGCAGCTATATAACCGCCGATTACTCCATACGCCTTGGCAAGCGTTCCCTGGATTACAGTTATTCTATCAGCTAGATTTTCCCTATCGGAAATGCCGCCGCCCCTTGGCCCATAAAGCCCAACGGCATGCACTTCATCAAGATATGTAATGGCATTGTACTTATCGGCAAGGTCACATATTTGTTTTATTGGGGCAACATCCCCCTCCATTGAATAAACAGATTCAAAAGCAATAATTTTTGGCCTGTTTATATCCACGCTCTTCAAAAGTGATTCAAGATGCTCCATATCATTATGGTTAAAGATATACTTTTCAGCTTTTGACTGACGTATCCCTTCAATTATTGATGCATGATTAAATTTATCGGAAAATACAACACACTCTGGAAGCTTTCCTGCAAGTGTAGAAAGAGCTGCTTCATTGGCAACATAACCAGAACTGAATACAAGAGCTGATTCTTTGCCATGCAAATCTGCCAGCTCTTTTTCCAGCAACACTAGCGGATGGTTTGTGCCTGAAATGTTTCTTGTCCCTCCAGCGCCGGCACCCATTCTTTTTGTTGTTTCAACCATAGCGTTGATAACTTTTGGATGCTGACCCATGCCAAGATAATCATTACTGCACCATATGGTGATATCCTTATTGGTATTGTGATCTCTTGCAGTAGGGAAAGAACCAGCGTAGCGTTCTATGCAGGCAAACATGCGGTAATTGCCTTCCTTCCTTAACTTTTCAACCTCATCAGCGAAAAACTGGTTGTATTCCATTTTAATTACGACCTCTACCGTAGGTTGTATTATAATTAATAAATAGCGAAAAGGAAAGAAGAATCATTGCCATTGCCTGGTGAAAAGAGGCAAGAGGTACGGGAACCTGATATAGCAAAGTAAAAATACCTGCGCAATACTGTATAAGAACCCCAATCAGCAACATAGATGCTGCAATTCTAACTTTTCCCTTAATTTTGGATTTAACTACATACATAAAAAAACATAAAATTGCCAGCAATAAAATGGTCCCCACTAGTCTGTGGGTGAATTGTATGGTGGTTATATTTTCGCCAAAGTTCTTTATCAAAGGTGATATGGAAAAAAGATCGGGGGGAAAAAGATAACCATTCATGAGCGGAAACGTATTATACACAAGACCTGCATCTTTTCCTGCAACCAGCCCGCCAAGTGCTGACTGGATAAAAATCAAAGCGGTAACAAAATAAGAAAATTTGCTTAAAGCATTTTTTCTTATTTTTAACTTTTCCATTTGCATATTTTTAAGCCCAAGCCAGAAAATTAATGAGAAAATAACAAAGGCAGTCATTAGATGAAATGTAAGACGGTAGTGGCTTACGTAGGGGTCTTTGCTCAGGCCGCTTTTCACCATGTACCACCCTATTATTCCCTGCATAGCTCCAAGAAGGAAAATGGCTATCAGATAAATAGGTTTTTCCAGCCATCCCTTAAAAAGGAAAAAGGCAAAAGGTATAATAAATATCAGGCCAGTTATTCTTCCCGCCAACCTGTGAATATATTCCAGCCAGAAGATTTGTTTGAATTCATGTAAATTCATGCCTTTATTAATTTTTATATATTGAGGACTCTGTTTGTATTTTTGGAAATAATCATTCCAGCCAGATTCAGAGACAGGCGGAAACACGCCACTAATGGGCTTCCATTCGACAATAGATAAACCGGATTCGGTAAGTCTTGTTAAGCCGCCAATTACAACCATAAGAAACACCATGAATGCACATATAAATAGCCAATTTGCTACATAAATCTGGTGTTTACGGGAAAATCTATTATGCTTCATAAATATTTTAGCAAGCATTAATACTATGAAATCAGTAAAAAGCAGCAGCAATTTTGGATTATTAAAACAAAAATCTTTAACTGCTTCAAAAATATGGTTTTTACTTGCCATATATTCTTTGGCGGTTGCCGGTCTTTTTTCTTTACCGCCAGTAATATTAAGAAAAACAAATGCTTTTGATCCCGCAACTATAGACAAGATATTTACAATATCATTGGTGATACATGTTGATCTTTCTGTGCTTGTGTGGCTGCTCGCAATTACATGCTCAATATGGAGTCTTACAGCAAAAAAACTTAACATTTTAAACCCTATAACAGCCTCTATAGGAGCATTTATGATAGCAGTTTCTCCATTTTTTGGGGAAACTACTCCATACAAGAATAACTATATTCCGATGTTGCAGAATCATGTTTTTATTATTGGCCTAGCGCTGTTTTTTTCTGCAATAATTTTACAAGTTGTAGCAAGTCTAAGGGATTACCAATTCTTTGCCAAAAAAGTTGATAGAGAATATGTGATGCGCTTTGGGATATACTCCTCTGCAATCATTACAGCCAGCGCAATAGCTTGTTTTATTGTTTCATATATACAAATAAAATTACTGGGTACGGTTTTTTCTGACCCTGAGCAATATTATGAAATGCTATTCTGGGCTGGCGGACATATACTCCAGTTTGTTTATATTCAGATGCTGGTGTTTGTATGGCTATGGTTGGCCGAAGTTTCTGGAATAAAAATATTCCTTTCAAACAGGCAAATAGTTTTTATCTATTTCTTTGGTATTATTCTTACAATGCCGGTGCCACTATTGTTTTCTGACCTTACGGTAAATTCGATAGATTTTACTGAATTTTTTACAAATCAGATGAAGTATTTTGGTGGGGTTGCGGCTGGTATTGTTGGGACTTTAATTCTGTTTGGCTGGATTTCTCAAAAATCAGAAAACAAAAATTTTGTCCAGAAATCCTGCCTTATACTTTCTATAATTATTTTCGGAATAGGAGGGATGCTGGGGTATCATATTGAAGGAAGTGATGCTCGTGTTCCCGCCCATTATCATGGCTCAATAGTTGGCATTACCCTGGCTTTTATGGGATTCTGTTATGATATGCTTCCCCGCTATGGTTACTTGAAGCCCAAGGGAAAAATGTTTTATCTTCAGCCTTTTATTTTTGGTGTGGGACAGCTTTCCCACATTTTAGGGTTGGCAATGATGGGTGGATATGGAGCTTTGCGGAAAGCGCCGGGAACTTCAGCTTCAATTGACACCGCGATTGGTAAAATACTGTTTTTCAGTGGCGGTGGGTTGGCAATTATCGGCGGTTTTTTATTTGTTATAGTAGCTATACGCTGTATAATTAAAAAATAAACAAGGTAGTAAATTATGGGTTCATTTTTTTACGCACTTACGGCGGCGCTAGGATATTCAGTTGTCGGGGTAAAATCCATGATGGGTATGGAAGGTGCAATAGGAAACCTTGAAAACACCCTATACATGGACTTGGCCTATGGCCGTGTTGTAATAGAAATGCGTTGTGAGCTTGCACCAAACCACTGTATAAGAATAAAAGAACTGGTAAGGCAAGGGTTTTATGACGGGCAGCCTTTTCATAGAGTGATAGGAGACTTTATGGTACAAACGGGTGACCCTACCGGAACCGGTAGAGGTGGTTCTGGGCAAAGAATGGCAGCTGAGTTTTCTCCAAGCCACTTCAGGGCTGGAAGTGTTGGAATGGCAAGATCAAGCGATCCAGATAGTGCAGACAGCCAATTTTTTATTGTTCTAAGGGATTCTCCACATCTTGATGGGCAATACACCCTTTGGGGGCAAGTTATTGCCGGAGGGGAATTTTTGGCAATGATAAAAAAGGGAGATCCCTCACGTAATGGATATGTTGGTAATCCTGATAGGATAAAACAACTGGTCGTTGCTTCTGACGTGCATTAACTTTTTAATGGAAAATTTACTTGTTACAATCGTATATAAACCTTCTGTTAAAAGATTTTTCGGGTCGCTCTGAGCCTCTGGCTCAACCTCTCCCGCGTAATTAATATATGGACATAGAGCGCTTTAATTTTGACCTGCCAAGGGAGCTTATCGCTAATTACCCGGTAACACCGCGCGATAGTGCGGGTTTATTAGTAGTAGACAAAATTTTATATGATAAAAAAGTAAGCGAACTGACAGACTACTTAAAATCAGGAGACATTCTGGTTTTTAATGATACGAAAGTTATTCCGGCAAAACTTGTAGGGCAAATTGGTGATGCGAAAGTTGAAGTAACCTTGCACAAAAGAATATCTGAAGCAAGCTGGCGTGCATTTGCAAAACCGGCAAGGAAATTGAAAGAAGGTGATAAATTTCTTGTTGCAGATGATTTTTTTGCAGAAGTAATCGCTAAAGGAAAAGGCGGTGAAGTAATACTAAAATTTAAGGTTAGTCCAGAATCATTCATGGAACTTTTGGTAAAATATGGTCAAATGCCGCTTCCGCCGTATATAAAACGAAATCCCGATCTGAAAGATAAGGATTTTTATCAGACAGTATTTGCAAAAGAGGAAGGTGCAGTGGCGGCGCCAACAGCAGGGCTGCATTTCACTGAGCACCTGCTAAAAAGGCTTTCGGATAAAGGAGTGCATCACTGCTTTATCACACTGCATGTAGGGGCGGGTACATTTTTACCTGTAAAAACAAAGAATATAAAAGAACATGAGATTCATACCGAAGAATGCATTATTGATAGAAAAACAGCCTCTGCAATAAATCAGGCAAAGGAAAATGGCGGCAGGATTATTGCTGTTGGAACAACTACACTAAGAGCTCTTGAATCAGCTGCAGATGAAGAAGGAAATATAAAGCCTTTCAATGGCGAGACTGATATTTTTATATATCCAGGATATAATTTTAAGACTGTTGATATGCTGTTCACAAATTTCCATCTACCTAAATCAACGCTATTCATGCTTGTTTGCGCTTTTAGCGGAGAAGAAAAAATCAAGGGCGCTTATAAACATGCCATAGAAAATAAATACCGCTTCTTTTCTTACGGAGATGCAACATTACTTTACCGTCATGACCATTTTTAGTTTTAAAATTAACAGTAAATCAGGAAGAGCTAGAACTGGAGTAATATCTACAGCGCGCGGTGATGTTCAGACACCTGCTTTCATGCCGGTTGGTACAGCGGCAACCGTGAAAGCTATGCTTCCTGAATCTGTTGCTACAACAGGCGCTGATATAATTCTAGGAAATACATATCATCTGATGTTGCGGCCAAGTGCAGAGCGTATTCATAAACTTGGTGGCTTACATAAATTCATGAACTGGCATAAGCCTATACTTACTGATTCTGGTGGATTTCAAGTTATGTCATTGGCACAACTTAGAAAAGTTTCTGAAGAAGGGGTTAAATTTCAATCCCACATAGATGGCTCTAGCCATATGCTTACACCAGAGCGCTCAATGGAAATACAGCAGCTGTTAGGAAGCGATATAACCATGATTTTTGATGAATGCACACCATTTCCAGCGCCACACAAAGAAGCAAAAGAATCGATGGAGCTTTCACTGCGTTGGGCCGAACGTTCCAAAAAAGCATATAAAGAAAGGAAAGGTTATGGGCTTTTTGGGATAGTGCAGGGAAGTATATATGAAGATTTGCGGAAAGAATCAGCAAAAGAATTAATTGATATCGGGTTTGATGGTTATGCGATTGGCGGGCTCGCAGTAGGCGAGGGGCAGGAAGAGATGCTTAAAACGCTGGATTATACCACTCCGCTACTTCCAGAAGATAAGCCACGCTACTTAATGGGTGTCGGCAAGCCAGATGATATTGTTGAAGCGGTAAAACGTGGCGTTGATATGTTTGATTGCGTTATTCCAACACGCTCCGGCAGGAATGGACAGGCATTCACAAGAAAGGGGGCAATAAATATCAGGAATGCAAAATATGCGGATGATTTATCTCCGCTGGATTCAGAATGTAAATGCCCAGCATGCAAAGACTATTCACGTGCGTATATTCACCACCTGGTGAAAGCCAATGAAATACTGGGAGCAATGCTGATGACCTGGCATAATTTACAGTATTACCAAGATCTGATGCGTGAAATAAGGGAATCTATAAAGAATAGTAATCTAGATAAATATCTGGATAACATAAAAAAATACTATGTAACGTCAGATAATGCACAAGAAAAAAATGTGAAATAAGTAATTCTACATATTTTATTTGATAATTAACTTCCCATTTGATATAAAAGGAAAAATAAGCTATTAGGGCGGCAGAATCTTTTGCTCGATTTCCCAGGAGAGAAAAATGGCGTTTGATGGTAAGCCCTCCCATAATGAGGAGATAAAGGCTAACAGTAAGAATTTACGTGGAAAGATCAAAGAAGATCTGGCTGATACTTCACGCCCGGATGTTACTGATGAAACCTATGAATTATTAAAATTCCATGGCAGCTATTTTGGCTATAATCGCGATACGGCAACAGAACGTAAGAAAAAAGGGCTAGATAAAGAATATGAATTCATGGTCAGAAGCAGGATTCCGGGTGGTAGGCTTACTGCTGCCCAATATCTTGCTTTTGATGATGTGGCGAATAAATATGCCAACGGAACCCTGCGCATAACCACAAGGCAGGTTTTCCAGTTTCACGTTATCCTGAAACATAATATGAAGAATGCGCTGGCAGAAATTAATCACTGCTTGCTTTCAACGCAAAGCGGTTGTGGCGATGTTGTGCGTAATATAACTTGCAGCCCAGCACCATATGCCAGCAAGAAATATGACCGGCTGCGTGCTGATGTTGATAAAGTGGCGGAGTTCGTTCGCCCGAAAACAAAAGCGTACAGAGAAATTTGGCTTGATGAAGCCGCAGATGAAATAAAAGAAAAGGAAATCGAGCCTCTTTACGGCGAAACTTACATGCCACGCAAATTCAAGATTGGCTTGATTCTGCCAGAAGATAACTCGATTGATGTATTCACCCATGATCTTGGCATAGTTCTGGTTTTTGAAGGTGAAACCTTAAAGGGTTATAACATATTGCTTGGGGGCGGAATGGGCATGAAACATGAGCCAGGTGCTGCATGGGGAACCAAGAAGACTTATCCACGCATCGCCTCTGAAATTGCATTTGTTGGAGCTGATGACCTTATTCCAGCGGTAGAAGCCGCAGTTAAATTACAGCGTGATTTTGGTGATAGAAGCGACCGCCAACATGCACGCCTGAAATATGTGGTGGAAGAAAAAGGTATTGAGTGGACGAAAAAAACATTTGATGAATACTTCAAGAAGGCAGGTGGTAAAACTATTACCGATCCAGTAAGAATTGAAAAATATCAAATCCCATCTCACATGGGATGGCACGAGCAGGGAGATGGTAAATTATTCCTTGGCATACCTGTGGCGAGCGGCAGGATAGCTGATTATGATAAAACCCATGCAAGTGGCTATAACCCAGGCAAAAGTGCTAAATTCGCTAAAGCAAAATACAGAACCGGCCTTAAAGCGCTGGCTGAAAAATATAAAAAGAACATTATTCTTACTGCTACAGAAGAAATGATTGTTTGTGATATTGAACCTAACGAAAAGGCAGGC
The DNA here is from genome assembly GCA_964450945.1 of uncultured Rickettsiales bacterium. Classification (GTDB taxonomy): domain Bacteria; phylum Pseudomonadota; class Alphaproteobacteria; order Rickettsiales; family JABDBP01; genus CAYVHI01. The sequence continues at coordinate 18,952 of CAYVHI010000004.1, read as the reverse complement.
ATAGAAGAGCTTCTGAAAAGTTATGGAATACCGCTTGCGGAAGAATTTTCCCAAATGCAGCTGCATTTCATGACGTGTGTTGCATTGCCAACCTGCGCAAAAGCGTTGGCGGAAGCTGAACGCATACAATTCGACCTTTCTGACAGCATTCAGGAAGCAATGAACAAGTGCGGTGTTGGTAATGAAAAAATGACGGTGAGGGTGACTGGATGCCCGAACGGGTGCGCAAGACCATATGTTGGCGATATAGGAATAGTTGGCCGTATGCCTGACCATTATTTGATATTCATTGGCGGTGATTTTGAAGGAACAAGGCTTAATCAACCGGTGTTCGATAAAGTTCCCACGCAGGATATTGCCAAAGCCCTGGAGCCCATGTTCTCGCTTTATAAAGAAAAGAAAAATGATGGTGAAGGATTTGGTGATTTCTGCCACCGCCACGGTGTTGAAGCTGTAAAAACACACGTAAAAAATATACTTGGCTCCGCTTATAAGTGGGCCGCTTAATTAAAAACAAAAGGAGTGAGTATGAGTAAGGTTTTTATGATTGTTACTGTAATTGCTTTAATGGGGGTAACTCTTACTGCTTGCAATACTGTTAGCGGTTTTGGTGAGGATTTAAAGCGCAGCAGTGAAGCTGTGCAAAGGAAGATTAGATAAAATGTTTCCGATTTTGCTGGATCTATCAACGCAAAGAATTGCTCTAGTAGGTAATGGGCCTGCAGCAGAGAGGAGATTACTCCTGCTTGATAATGATAAGGCAAAATATGTAAAAGTTTTTTCTGATAATCCAAGCCAAACGCTTACGGAAAAAGCGGGATCACGGCTAATTAGAAAGTTTCCAGATGAAAAGGATTTTTCTGATGCAGCGGTTGTAATGATAGCAGATTTTTCTGAGGAGAAATCTGCAGAGCTTGCAGAAAAGGCAAAGAAAATAGGGAAGCTCGTCAATGTTGAAGATAACATCAGGCACTGTGATTACCATGTGCCTGCAATTGTAAGAAGAGGTGATTTATTGATTACGGTTTCAACCAATTCTGCCAGCCCGCGCTTGGCAAGAAAACTAAGGCAATTGCTGGAAAACATGTTTGGTGAAGAGTGGGCAGAAAGAGTTAATATTATAGGAAGCTACAGAAAAAAATGGAAGGAGCAAAAACTTGGAATGCAGGAAATTGCCAAAAAAACAGATGAAATACTTGAGGCTGAAGGCTGGCTAAAAGAGGTATATAAAAATGCAAAGTGAAAATAAAAACATAACAAAGTCAGAACAGGAAGTTGAGGCGCTGCTGCATAGTCTTCAACTATCTTACGGCAAGCTAGATGCAAACGAGCTGCTTGAAACCATGATAAAAAAAGTTTTTCCTGGCAAAGTAGCCCTTTTTTCTTCATTTGGGGCAGACTCCGCGTTGCTTATTTCTCTGGTTGCAGAAGTTGATAAAAATATTCCTTTGCTGTTTCTGGAAACCGGAAAGCATTTTTCTGAAACGTTACAATATGTAGAGGACATGAAAAAATATTTTGGCCTTACTAATGTGAAATATTTGAGGCCAGATACGGCGCTTCTACTGAGTGTTGATCCTAATGGTGATTTATGGAAAACGCAGGTGAACAGGTGTTGTTGGCTTAGGAAGGTTGAGCCTCTTGAAAGAGCACTCCGCGATGCCGGGTATACAGCCGTTATAACTGGAAGAAAAAGATATCAAACTCCTGAAAGGGCAATGTTGGAGAATATCGAGCTGGATGAAAATAACAGATTCAGGATTAACCCTCTTGCATACTGGACAAAAGAGCGCTTCAAGGAAGAATTAAAAAAACGCAATTTACCGCAGCATCCATTGGTGGCAAAAGGTTATCCATCTATTGGCTGTGAACCATGCACTGTAGCAGTAAAGCCAGGAGAAGATGAGCGTTCAGGCAGATGGGCGCATGCAATAGACTTGTACGGAAAACAGAAAACCGAGTGCGGAATTCATTTACCAAATTCACAAAAGGAAAGTTAATTAATATGACTAAAACAGCTATAAAAAAGAAAACATCTAAAAGCGAGACAAAGAAATTCCAGATGGACCATCTAGACAGGCTGGAAGCTCAGAGTATTTATATATTCCGTGAAGCATTCAATAAAATTGAAAAACTAGGAATGCTATGGTCTTTTGGCAAAGACAGCAACGTTATGGTCTGGTTGGCAAAGAAGGCATTTCTTGGTCATATACCATTTTCTATGATTC
>CAYVHI010000004.1:3618-16714 GCA_964450945.1 uncultured Rickettsiales bacterium | reverse complement strand
GATACAGAACTTGAGACGGATGAAGTATATGAATTCAGGGATAGATATGTAAAGGAGTGGAAGATAAATCTTATTCAGGAAATTTGCCCGCCTATAGAACAAACAGATGCATCATTGCCTCATTCCGCAAGAGTTGCAGCAAGAAAAACCCTTGGCCTTAAAAATGTTATAGGCAGAGAAGGATTTACTGGCATTATAGCTGGAATAAGAAGGGATGAAGAGGCAACTCGTGCAAAGGAAAGGTATTTTAGTCCGAGAGATGCTGAAGGCCAGTGGGATGTAAAAGATCAGCCGCCAGAGTTCTGGGATCAGTTCATGACAGATTTCAAACCGGGTACGCACGTAAGGGTGCATCCTCTTCTGCACTGGACAGAGCTTGATGTCTGGAATTATATAAAGCGTGAGGGAATACCTATTGTTCCACTTTATTTTGCAAAGCCATATCATAAATTTGAAGGGATGGACTATCAGGGAAGAATGATGAGGTTCAGAAGCCTTGGTGAAAAAGGCATAACTTTCCCCCTGCCAAGCAATGCAACCACCATCGATGAGATAATAGAAGAATTGAAGGTAACAAAAGTTTCTGAGAGATCTGGCAGGCCAATGGGGGCAGACCAGGACGAATCAAGTTTTGAGCGCTTAAGGGCAGATGGATACATGTAATGACTAAAAAAACGCTGAGATTAATAATAATTTCTGTCTCAATTATTATAATAATTGTTGGGTTGAAGCTATTTTCCCTTAACCCGTTTTATCCGTATGCTTTTGGATATTATGGTACATGCTCACTAGCATACTCAAAAATTACATTTTTAATTATCAGCATTATAATTATTACAGGCTGTGGTTTTGTCTGTTTTTATTTATCCAGGTATTTTAAGAAAAATAATTTTATCAAATATGCTTTAATGCCTGCCGCGGCGTCTATTTCAGCATATATATTGATATTAGGTTATTCATATACCTCAGGAAGATTTTATTCTAATTATTCATATCAAGAAAGAGTAAGTACATATAAAGATAGTATAAAAAAATATTTTAACAGCGGGCAAATAAAGAATATAAAGTTAAAAGAAGTAAATTTACCAGGAATTGCAGAGAAAGTTGGAGTAAATCTGGAGTTTGATTTCTATAGCGATAATAAGAATTTTTCTACCTCTTCATTTGGCACTCCATTTTTGTGGCTTTATGATAAGGAAGGTAAATTTGACAATATAAAGAAAAACATTGTCGAGAATGGAAAAATGATAGTTTTATATGATGTTCCGGTATTTAAGAATTTTAGTGTGCGCATAGCGAAGGAAGAAAAGAAAGGTACCTGGAAGTTTGTTAATTATTTTGAAAACAACAAGTCTACAGAAAACAAAAACCTTTCTTACTATTTAAATCCTTTCGGCATTAATCTGATTATTCTAAATGAAGAAAGGAAAGACGTGGCACAGATATGCTTTTTGAATGAAGAAATCAAAGATAATATAAAAAATAGCGAGAATAAATATTCTAATGTAAAATGGAGTGCAATTCTAAAGAATGATAAAAATGATATAATTGAAAATTGGCCATGTAATGAGCGTAGTTTTTATACCGAAGTGGATTTATCCGTAATTCTGAATAAGGCTATTGCTAATAGTGGATTAACCGATAGGTTAAATACTTATTTGAAATCAGGCAATCAAATAAGTAAAAGTATTCTTAAAGATAAGAATTATATAAAATACCAATCTCATGATTGGGGAAGTTGTTTTGCGAACTCAAAGACTGTTTATGGCAAGTATTTATTAAAAAATAATATTTGAATAATGGAGAGGGTTTATGTCGGATAAAGGTTTTTATAAATTTGCATTTATTCTGGTTTGGTTAGGCGCTACTATAGGCAATATAATACTTGTATTTTGTATAGCGGCGTTTGTTGATGGTATGCCGCCAACCAAGGCGCTTCTTAAGATTTTATATAAAGCCAGTGAAGCAAAACAGGATGCACTTTTGGTGCTTGGTTTCATAGGAGTGATAATCTTAGTTTCAGTTGGCGTGGTAACGGTTCTTTATAAGCAATTTGCTGAAGAGATAAACTCACTTCATTCCAAAAGACTTTTTTTGGTTGGAATCATTACTTCTTCAGCATTTTTTCTTTTAACGTTTACCAAGATATGTAGTGATGTGGGAGTTTGTATATAGTTTATGAGATCAAATTTGAAGTTAAAAACAATAGAACAAGAAAGACCTATGGCATTAGCAGAAAGAGAACAGTTGAAAATAGTTATAGTTGGTCACGTTGATCACGGTAAATCTACACTTGTAGGCAGGCTTTTTCATGATACGGACTCTCTTCCTGAAGGAAAATATGAATCCATAAAGAAAATGTGTGAAAAGCGCGGAATGCCATTTGAATGGTCATTTCTTATGGATTCCCTTCAGGCAGAAAGAGATCAGGGTATTACAATTGACACAACCCAGATCTGGTTCAAAACACCTAAGCGTGATTATGTGATAATAGACGCACCTGGCCATAAAGAGTTTCTGAAGAATATGGTGAGCGGCGCCGCCAGCAGTGATGCTGCATTGCTTATCATAGATGCTGCAGAGGGCGTAAAAGAACAATCCAAACGCCACGGATACCTGCTGCATCTGCTTGGTGTATCACAGATTGCAGTGGCAGTTAATAAAATGGATATGATCAACTATTCTGAATCAGAGTTCAAAAAGATTGAGAAGGAATATAGGGCATATCTTAAAGGTATAGGAGTTGAACCTACCTATGTTATCCCTATCTCTGCGCGCGAAGGTGATAATATTGTAGAAAATTCAAAGAATATGAAATGGTATAAAGGCCCAAGCGTTGTTCAGGCACTAGACCATTTCAAAGTAAGTACTACATCTTATGATCTACCCCTACGTCTTCCTGTTCAGGATATTTATAAGTTTGATGAACGTCGCCTTATAGTTGGCAGGATAGAAAGCGGAAAGTTAAGCGTTGGTGATGACCTGATTTTTTCACCAAGTAATAAGATTGCAAAGATATCAAGTATTGAAAGATGGAACAGTAAGGATAAATCTGAAACTGCATATGCAGGACAATCTGTTGCCATAACCCTTAATGAACAGATATTCTTAGAACGTGGGCAGGTGGCAAGCCATGCACAGAATGCCCCGGCACTTACAAACTTGTTTAGGGCTAGAATTTTCTGGCTTGGGAAAAGTGCACTTGTTCCTGGAAAAAAATATCTTCTTAAAATAAATACATCTGAATATCAGGTGGAAGTAAAAGAAATAGAGCAGGTTGTTAATACAGATAACCTTAAACATAACAAAAGTACAAAACTGGAGCGTAATTCAGTTGGTGAAGTTATTTTCCGTATCAAGGGTATAGCAGCCCTTGATGAATTTGGAATAAACCATAAGACAGGCAGGTTCGTACTTGTTGAGGACTACCATATAGTTGGCGGTGGCATAATTGACCTGCGCGGCTTCCAGAACTTACGCCCTGATGTGAAGTTCAAATCAGAAAACCTGTTCCCTGTGGAAGGAAAAATAACACCATTACAAAGAAGCATTGCTAATGGACATAAAGGTGGAGTCATCTGGCTTACAGGGCTTTCTGGCTCCGGCAAAACCACTCTTGCTGTTGAATTACAACAGCGACTGTTTACAAAAGGCTGCCAGGCATTTGTGCTTGATGGTGATAATGTGCGCCGTGGACTGAACTCTGATCTCGGCTTCAAACCTGAAGACCGATCTGAGAATATTCGCCGCGTTGCAGAGGTTGCTGGATTATTTGCTGAGGCGGGTGTTATTGTCATCACTGCATTCATTTCACCATATAGGTCTGATAGGAACATGGCGCGTGCAAAAGCGCCAAACGCATTCCACAGTGTTTATGTTAAGGCTGATTTAAAAACCTGTGAAAAGCGTGACCCGAAAGGACTATATAAAAAGGCAAGAAGTGGCGAGATTAAGGATTTTACCGGTATTTCTGCGCCTTTCGAAGAACCGGAGAATGCTGACCTTGTCATAGATACAACAAAGAAATCAGTTGAGGAATGTGTTGCCATGCTGGTTGATTATGTTGAAACCAATCTGATAAAACCAGTTCAGGATTTCGGCAGCAAGCAATCTGACTTCGTTGGCTCATCAATATAAGAGGAAGATGTGACTGAGTTACGCCTAGCATTTGGACTTTCATTTCCTGATCTTTATGTAAGGGAAGGCTTGATAAAGCTTGATGCTGCCTTCATTGATGAATTAAAGAAATCAGATGCCGATCTACATAACAGGTTGGTAACTGGACGTTCAAATCCAGAAGGAATTGAAGATAAGGCAGAATCTCAGCTTCTTATTGATATTGCACCACACCTTGAGGATTTCATTGGAAAACTTTTTGGTATTGAAAAGGAAATAAAAGAATTACAGGCGAAACATCATGAGCTTGCAAATATATATTCATGCAAGAGACTTTTTGTTCAGCGCCGTGCTGCAAAGGCTTATAATCCTGAACAAGCCTACGCATTCAATGGTGCAGAACTTAGGGCTGAACTGGAAAAGCTGTTTTGTGAAAAGCTTAGTGAAGAATCATATTCCAACCATGTTACAAAATGGATGGAGGCAAATGATGAACCAAAACTTGATGCAGCTGCAAAATATGCATGCTGGGCACTTTATACAGAAGAAGGAAAGCAACATCATAAGGTGGGGGTGCTATTCAAAAACCCTAAGAAACTTGATTTTGTGCATCTTGTTCCTGTTGAAACTGAAATTGTAAAAGGCGTTACAGTAAAGAAGCTTAATAACTCACATTTTCGTTACAGAGAAGGTTTTGCGCTTACAGATAATGGAGCAAACCTGAAGCAGACGCTTGATGAAGCAAATTACTGCATATGGTGCCATAACCAAGGCAAAGATTCATGCTCCAAGGGATTAAAAGAAAAGGATGGTGCTTACAAAAAGAGCCCTCATAATGTGACTCTCGCAGGCTGCCCTCTTGAAGAAAAGATTTCTGAAATGAATGCGGTAAAATCGCAAGGATACAGTATTGGTGCCCTTGCGGTTATTACCGTTGATAATCCTATGTGTGCCGGTACTGGACACCGTATTTGTAATGATTGCATGAAATCATGCATTTATCAGAAGCAGGATCCGGTAAATATCCCGCAGGTAGAAACGCGCTCGTTGAAAGATACATTAGAACTTCCATGGGGTTTTGAAATATATTCACTATTAACCCGCTGGAACCCGCTTAACTTAAGCCGCCCAATCCCTAAAGAGGAAAGCGGATATAAGGTTCTGGTTTCAGGGCTAGGGCCAGCAGGGTTTACATTGGCACACCATCTCTTAAATGATGGGCATACTGTTGTTGCAATAGATGGACTTAAGATTGAGCCTATGCAGGAAGATATATCAGGCGTTACACCGTATGGAGGAAAAACAAAATTCAAGCCGGTTTATAAATGCGATGAACTTTTTGAATCACTTGATGAAAGAGTGACATGGGGTTTTGGAGGCGTTGCCGAATACGGGATAACCATAAGATGGAATAAGAATTACCTAAAACTCATAAGACTCATTCTTGAACGCAGAAGACAATTTGCCATGTTTGGAGGTGTGCGCTTTGGTGGTACAATAACTTATGAAAGCGCATTCAAATTAGGGTTTGACCATATTGCTCTCGCAATGGGCGCTGGAAAGCCAACAATGGTTTCTATGCCAAATGCTGTGGCACGTGGAGTAAGAGCGGCATCCGATTTCCTGATGGCCTTGCAGCTTACTGGTGCAGCAAGGAAAGATTCTATCGCAAATTTACAAGTAAGGCTGCCTATAGTTGTTATAGGCGGTGGCCTGACTGCTATTGATACAGCAACAGAGTCACTTGCTTATTACCCCATACAAGTAGAGAAATTCTTAAGCCGATATGAAACTTTGGTTAAAGAGCGTGGGCAGGAAGCAGTGGAAGCAAAATGGACTGAAGAAGACCGCGAGATTGCAGAAGAATTCATTTCTCACGCAAAAGAAATCAGAGAAGAAAGAGAAAAGGCAAAGAAGGAGAATCGTGATCCAAACATACTATCTCTTATAAACAAGTGGGGTGGAGTAAAACTGGCCTACCGCCAGCGCTTCATAGATTCACCAAGTTATCGCTTAAACCATGAAGAAGTTGAGAAGGCTCTGGAAGAAGGAATTACCTTTGTTGAAAACGCTACGCCTGTAGGTGTAAGGCTTGATGATTATAACCATGTTCGCGGCCTTCGAATCCAAGTCACTAACGAAATGGCAAATGGCGAGATTGAGGTTAAGGAAGAAGTTCTAAAATGCAAAAGCATATTCATTGCTGCCGGGACTAGCCCAAATACCGTTGTGCAGAGGGAAGACCCAGCACACTTCCAACTAGATGGAAAATATTTCAAAGCGGTAGATGAAAATGGCAATCAGGTAAAACCTGAACAGGTTTCTAAACCAAAACAGCCACATGTGTTGATGTCTATTAATTCCGGTGGCAAGGCAACCAGCTTCTTTGGTGATTTGCACCCATCATTTGCCGGAAACGTTGTGAAAGCTATGGGAAGTGCAAAGCAAGGATATCCAATTATCTCCCGTATACTGGTAAAAAGCGCCCCATCAGATAAATCAAATTCAGATGCTTTTATAAAAAGAATAAGCGAATTATTTGTTGCCAGAGTGCATGAAGTTATACGCCTTACACCAACGATTATTGAGATAGTGGTAAAAGCTCCTTTGGCTGCAAGGGAGTTCCAGCCAGGCCAGTTTTACCGCCTACAGAATTTTGAAACTTTTGCAAATAAAGCCAATGATGGAAGAACAATCACCACACTTGCTATGGAGGGATTGGCTCTTACAGGAGCATGGGTTGATAAAGAGAAAGGGTTAATATCGACAATAGTGCTTGAAATGGGTGGTTCATCGGATCTTTGCGCATTCCTGAAAAAGGATGAGCCGGTAGTTCTGATGGGGCCAACAGGCGCGCCAACAGAAATACATCCTAATGAAAAAGTTCTCCTGATAGGCGGCGGACTTGGTAATGCCGTATTATTCTCAATTGGAAAAGCGTTTAAAGAAAAGGGTTCTAAGGTGTTATATTTTGCAGGATACCGCAAAGCCATAGACCGCTATAAACTTAAAGAAATAGAAGAAGCTTCAGATGTAGTGGTATGGTCATGTGATGACATAAAACCAAAACCAACAAGGCCTCAGGACAAGAGTTTCCACGGAAATATTGTGCAGGCAATAGAAGCTTATGGAAAAGGTGAACTTGGTGATATGCCAATAAACCTGAAAGAAATAGACAGAATAATAGCAATCGGTTCTGACAGGATGATGGCAGCGGTTGCAAAATCACGCCACGGAAAACTGAAGCCATTCCTAAAACCTGAGCACCAGGCTATAGGCAGCATAAATTCCCCAATGCAATGCATGATGAAAGAGATATGTGCACAGTGTCTGCAAAAACAGGTGGATCCGAAAACCGGCGCCAGGACATATATATTCTCATGCTTTAATCAGGATCAATGCCTTGATAGTGTTTCATTTACCCATCTGCATGAACGTTTGAAGCAGAACTCCTTGCAGGAAAAGATAACCGCTCAGTGGGTGGACAGATCACTCAAGTTATTGCAAATGCGCACCAATGTAGCCTAATATAGGTTATTCCTGATACAGGCGAAATATGAAGAATCTAAAAATTGCATTAGCCCAGCTTAATTTCACCGTTGGTGATATAGAGGGTAATACAGAAAGAATCCTTGCCTCTTCGGAAAAGGCATACAGGAACGGGGCTAATCTGATTATATTTTCAGAACTTGCTATCAATGGCTATACGCCGGAAGATTTGGTATTGCGCCGATCTTTTCAGAAAAGTACTGCTGAAGCAGTAAAAAAAATTGCAAAGCAGTTACAAAAAAAAGAAATTGCCGTAATTGTTGGTGGAATAGAAAAAAAATATGATGGGTTATTTAACTCCGCATTTTTCATATACCAAGGAAAAGTAATATCCCGCCAGAAAAACGAATTGCCAAATTATGGAGTATTTGATGAAGAACGCCTGTTTGATGCTGGGAAAAATGATAAGCCAGTAATGTTAAAAGGGGTAAACCTTGGCATAATGGTTTGTGAGGATATGTGGTTTGATGTTGTTCCTAAAGCATTAAAATCAGCAGACATACTCATTTCAATAAATGGCTCCCCATATGAAAAAACAAAATACAAAAGGCGCATAGCTGCCGCTAAAAAGTCCATAGATATTACAGGAAAGCCGTTGATTTATGTAAACCAGGTTGGTGGGCAGGATGAACTTATATTTGATGGGGACTCATTTGTATTAGGAAATGATAAAAAACTACAAGTAAAATTACCTTCATTTGAGGAGAAAGTAGAAATTACAGAGTGGCAGAAGAAAGGAAACAAATGGGTTTGTGAAAAAGGCAAAACATATAAAAACCTTTCCCGTGAAGAAGCTGTATACCTTGCAATGGCAACCGGACTGAAGGATTATGTTAATAAAAATAAATTCCTTGGTGTAGTGATAGGGCTTTCTGGTGGGGTTGATTCGGCACTTTCAGCTGCAGTTGCTGTAGATGTGCTTGGAAATAAAAGGGTACAGGGTCTTTTCATGCCTTCCCGTTTTACATCAAAAGAAAGTGAGGAAGAAGCAAGGCAGCTTGCAAAGAATCTTGGTATAAGGATTAGTGATGTTTCAATTGAACCTGCATTTGAGACACTAAAGAAATCACTTCAGAAAAGTTTTGCAGGTAAAAAGGAAGATAATACGGAAGAAAACATACAAGCGCGTGTTCGGGGCATATTACTTATGGCTTTCAGCAATAAGTTTGGCTTAATGGTTCTTACCACTGGAAACAAATCTGAAATGTCTGTTGGGTATGCAACACTCTACGGCGATATGTGTGGTGGCTATTCTGTACTGAAAGATATATATAAAACCGAAGTCTATAAGCTTGCAAAATGGCGTAATGCCAATATACCTTCATGGGCGCTAGGCAGAGATAACATAATACCGAAAAGAACAATAACGAGAGCTCCTACAGCAGAACTAAGAGCAAACCAGAAAGATCAAGATACTTTGCCACCTTACCATATATTGGATGATATTCTTGAAAAGCTGATTGAACTTGAGATGTCGGTGGAAGATATAGTAAAAACAGGACACAGGAAAGCATTGGTGGAAAAAGTACTTAACATGATAATCGGTTCTGAATATAAAAGAAGGCAGGCTCCTCCGGGTGTGAAAATAACCGGTAAGTCCTTTGGTCGTGACCGCCGTTATCCGATAACCAATAAATTTAGAAAGTAAATATGTCAGGTATAGTAACACGTTTTGCTCCCAGTCCAACGGGCCATTTGCACATAGGCAATGCCCGCACAGCCCTCATTTGCTATCTGTTTTCAAAACAGCAGAACGGTAAGTTCATCCTTAGGCTTGATGATACTGATACCGAGCGTTCAAAAGAGGAATATTCTGAATCAATAAAAACTGACCTTAAGTGGCTTGGGCTAAGCCCGGATGAAATATTCAAACAATCAGAGCGTCTCAAGAAATATGAGGAAGCAAAGGAAAAGTTGATTGCCTCCGGCAGAGTTTACCCATGTTATGAAAGCCAGCAGGAGTTGGAGATAAAGCGCAAAATGCAGATGAAGCGTGGCCAGCCGCCTATATATGACCGTGCCAGCCTTAATCTATCAGCAGAAAAAAAAGCTGAGTATGAAAAGCAAAGTAAAAAGCCACATTATCGCTTCTTATTAAAAGATGGTGCCATAAAATGGGATGACCAAGTGCGTGGAGAGGTGCATTTTGAAGCAAAGAATCTGAGTGACCCAATATTAATCCGTGAAGATGGTACATTTACTTATATGCTTCCTTCAACAGTTGACGATGTTGATATGAAAATAAGTCATGTTGTGCGTGGAGAAGACCACCTGACAAATACGGCTATTCAGATACAGATATTTGAAGCTTTAGAAGCAAAGATCCCTATATTTGCACATCTTTCCCTTCTGAAAGTCAAAGAAGGAAAGATATCAAAAAGAGAGGGGGGGTTTGAGATTTCTGGGCTGAAAGAGCAGGGGATTGAACCAATGTCTATCAATTCATTTCTTGCAAAAATAGGCACTTCAGAACCTGTGGAGCCAAGGGTTTCGCTTACTGAGCTAATAAAAGAATTCAATATAAAAACATTCAGCCGTGCGCCAACTATTTATGAAGTAGCAGAACTAGAACGGCTCAATACCCGCATTATCCACCATATGCCGTTCAATGCAGTAAAATCCATGCATCCAAACATTACAGAGAATTTCTGGCTTTCCGTGCGGCCTAACCTAAAGAAAGTGGATGAAATTAAGGATTGGTGGATTATCTGCCACGAACAGATAAAACCGGAAATAGAAGACCTGGAATTTACTAGTGCTGCCAGTAACCTTCTGCCGGAAGGAGATTGGGACCAGAGCACATGGGAAAAATGGATGAAAGCTGTACAGGAAAAGACTGGACGGAAAGGAAAACTACTTTTTATGCCTATAAGAAAAGCATTAACAGGTATGGAACATGGCCCAGAACTTAAAAACCTTCTGCCTCTTATGGATAGAAATAAAGTGGTGGCAAGATTAAACGGCAAGGCAGCGTGATATGCCAATAAACCTCTATAATTCGCTTACACGAAAGAAAGAGGAATTCCACCCCCTAGACCCAAATAATGTGAAAATGTATGTGTGTGGCCCAACGGTTTATGACCGAGCACATCTTGGTAATGCTCGTTCTGTTGTGGTTTATGATGTTTTATTCAGGCTGCTTAAACACTTTTATCCCAAAGTTACTTATGTAAGAAACATCACTGATGTTGATGATAAAATAATGCAGGCAGCTAAGGAAAGAAACATACCGATTCCGAAGCTAACAAAAGAAATGATAGGGTTTTTCAATGATGATATGAAAGCCCTTAACGTTCTTAAGCCGACGTTCGAACCAAAAGCCACAGAAAACATAGATAATATGGTTCGTATGATTGAAAAACTCATCAAGAACAAAAAAGCTTATGCTGCCCAAGGACATGTTCTTTTCAGTGTAAGTTCTTTCCCAGACTATGGCAAACTTTCAGGAAGAACCAGAGATGAAATGATTGCTGGTGCAAGGGTTGAAGTTGCACCTTTCAAGAATGACCCGGCAGATTTTGTCCTCTGGAAGCCTATGAATATGGGTGATGACCCTTCAGCAGTTTTTGACAGCCCGTGGGGCACAGGAAGGCCAGGCTGGCATATAGAATGTTCTGCCATGAGTACGACGTTACTTACACAGGATTTTGATATCCATGGAGGTGGAGCTGACCTTATGTTCCCGCACCATGAGAATGAAATGGCACAAAGTTGCTCTGCCAACCCTGGTTCTCACTATGCAAAGTATTGGGTTCATAATGGATTTCTGACCGTTAATGGTGAAAAAATGAGCAAATCAATTGGTAATTTTATTACAGTAAAAGACCTGTTGGATAAAGGAGTAAAAGGAGAAGTTATAAGGTATGCATTGCTTTCCAGCCACTACCGCAGCCCTCTGGATTGGACAGATAAGCTACTGGAAGATGCACAGAAAACTATGGATAAATTTTATAGAGTGTTACTAGAAGAAAAGGCAAATCTTGGCCCAGATGGTACAATGAGTGACGACCTTGGCGATGATATTAATCTTTATGTTGATGATATGAATTTATCACAAGTTTTTGCTAAAATTCATATGCTTGCATCTCCGCCTTATGACGCAAGAATGATGAAAAAAATGATGAATCTATTAGGGCTTTTGGAGCAAAACCCCGAAGAATGGTTTAAAAATGCCTCAGAAAGTGATAAAGTGACCATCCAGAAGTTAATTGACGAGCGGACCGCCGCTAAAAATTCCAAAAATTTCCAACTGGCTGACCAAATCAGAAAACAATTGGCAGATATGGGAATTTTGCTTGAGGATAAGCCTGACGGTACGACCGATTGGAGAAAAGTTTAAGAGCTTAAAATGTCTGAAAGAATATATTTATATGATAGCACCCTGAGGGATGGGGCGCAGACGCAGGGCGTGGATTTTAATGTGAAGGATAAGCAGGATATAACCCTTATCCTAGATGACTTCGGCATTGATTATGTTGAGGGCGGCTGGCCTGGTGCAAACCCTACAGATGATGAGTTTTTTGCAAAACTTCCAAAAGTAAATAAAGCCAAACTTGTCGCTTTTGGAATGACCAGAAAAACTTCAACCAGTGCAGAAAACGATCCTGGACTTAATGCCGTATTAAATAGTGGTGTAAAAGCGGTGTGCCTAGTTGGAAAAACATGGGATTTTCATGTTGAGCATGCCCTTGGTACAACACCTAAGGAAAATGTAGCCATGATCTCTGAAAGTGTTGCCTATGCAAAAAAGAAGGGTAAAGAAGTTATATTTGATGCTGAGCATTTTTTTGATGGGTATAAAGCCAATCCTGAATACGCGCTATCATGCGCAAAAGCTGCATATGATGCTGGCGCAAGGTGGGTTGTGCTGTGTGATACCAATGGTGGTACGCTTCCACATGAAGTTGAAGAAATAGTATTAAAAGTTGTTAAGAAAATCCCTGGAGACCACTTAGGCATACACTGCCATAACGATACAGAGAATGCTGTTGCAAACTCGCTTGCGGCTGTGCGTGCCGGTGTTAGGCAGGTGCAAGGGACAATAGACGGTTACGGCGAACGATGCGGTAATGCTAACCTGATTTCTATAATACCAACCTTGATGCTTAAAATGGGATATAAGACCGGCGTTTCAACAGAACAACTTAAAAGCCTTACTCAGATTGCCCGCTCTCTTGATGAAAGGTTAAACCGCCAGCATTATCGCCATGCTGCCTATGTTGGTTCATCAGCATTTGCGCATAAAGGTGGGTTACATGTTTCTGCGGTGGCAAAGAATGCCCAGTCTTATGAGCACATAAACCCGGATTTAATTGGTAATAAGAGAAGTTTACTTGTTTCTGACCAGGGTGGAAAGGCAGGAACAATAAGCCGCCTGAAAGAAATGGGAATAAAGTTTGACCCGAAAGACCCTGAAACAAGTGAAAAAATC
>CAYVHI010000004.1:0-3608 GCA_964450945.1 uncultured Rickettsiales bacterium | reverse complement strand
CAGCACTTACAAACGAAATAAAAGAAAGGGAAAAGCAGGGGTTGCTTTTTGACAGCAGCACAGATGCAAGTTTTGAAGTGCTGGCACGCCGCATGCTTGGGCAGATACCAGATTATTTTGAATTGCAAAGTTTTAGGGTAATTGACGAAAGAAGAAGGAATGCCAAAGGCCAGCTGGTAACACTTTCTGAGGCTACCACTAAAGTAAAAGTAGGCAAGAAGACGATAATGACTGTGGCGGAAGGCAATGGCCCGGTAAACGCGCTGGATAAAGCTTTACGCAAAGCACTCGCACGCAAATATAAACAAATAAAAGACCTGAAGCTTATTGATTATAAGGTTAGGATTCTAACCTCAGCTGATGGTACAGAAGCTGCCACACGCGTGTTAATCGAAAGCACAGATAATTCCGGCAAGAAATGGAGTACAATAGGTATTTCCACCAACGTTATCGACGCATCTTACAACGCGCTGTTTGACAGCATAACCTATAAACTTTTCCACAGTAAATAATGCAGCAGCCAGTTATAATCCTGGTAAACCCGCAGATGGGGGAAAATATTGGTGCTACGGCACGCGTGATGCTTAATTTTGGCTTGGAAAACCTTAGAGTGGTTGCACCACGGGATGGTTGGCCTAACCCAAAAGCTGAAAGCATGGCGGTGCATGCTAAAAAAATATTAAAAAAGGCTAAAGTCTTTAAAACCACTGAAGAAGCCATAAAAGATCTGCAATATGTGTATGCTGCTACCGCAAGAAACCGCTATATGGTGAAGGAAGTAGTTACGCCAAAAAAATGTTCTTCAGAGATATATAAGAAGATAGAAAAGGGGATAAAATTCGGGATAATGTTTGGTCCGGAGCGTACCGGCCTCTTAAATGAAGATGTAGTGCTTGCAGATAGCATTGTTACTATACCAGTTAATCCAAAATTCTATTCGCTTAACCTTGCTCAGTCTGTTGCTATCATTTCTTATGAATTATTCCAGAAGAATCAGAAAGATAAGGCCTCAAAGATATCATATGGCAAAAGCCAGTTGGCCAGTAAAAAAGAAATATTAGGGTTTTTTGAACATATAGAGGAAGAGCTTGACAAGAAAGGGTTTTTTAAGACAAAAGAGCTTAAAAATCATATGGTTAAAAATATAAGAAGCCTTTTTCTTCGCGCAAAACTTACTGACCAGGAAGTTAGAACCCTAAGAGGAGCGGTGAGAGCGCTTTCAGAAATAAGGAAAAAAGTTTGACAAATATTCTATTATAGCTATATTCAGCCCCTCAAATTAACAAAAATAGATATAAAAAACATGACTAAAAGAGCAACTTCAAAATACAAAATCAGCCGCCGCTTAGGTGTTAACCTGTGGGGCAGAGCAAAAGATCCAATCAATGCAAAGAATTTCCCTCCTGGGCAGCACGGTGCAGCAGGTCGTAAGAAGGCATCTGATTATGGTATTCAGTTGCAAGCCAAACAGAAATTAAAAGGCTATTATGGCAATATTTCTGAAAAGCAAATGGTTGCTACATATAAACTAGCTCTCCGTAGCAAAGGCGACACCAGTGAAAACCTGATTGGTCTACTTGAAAGAAGGCTTGATGCAGTTGTCTACAGAATGAATTTCGTGCCAACAGTGTTTGCCGCACGTCAGTTTGTTAATCATAAACATGTTCTGGTTAACGGGAAGGCCGTTAATGTTCCTAGCTATAAAGTTAAAGAAGGCGATGTTATAGAAATACGTGAAAGATCACGCCAGATTCCTGTTGTTATCGAAGCAGCACAAAACCCTGAACGCACAGTTCCTGATTACCTGGAAGTTGAAGCTAAGGCTTTCAAAGGTAAGTTTGTAAGGGTTCCAAAACTTGCTGATGTTCCATACCCAGTTATAATGGAACCAAACCTAGTAGTGGAATACTACTCACGCTAGCGCGTATCCTTTTTTCTTAACGACGAGAAGAGCGGTTAAGTTTTTTTTTACAGAAACTTTACGCGCTGCAGACTTCTTTTTATTAATACGTGATTTTGAGCTAGCTATATTTCCGCTAAATTTGGAAAAAGCGCTATCCAAAAGAGCCATCATCCTTCTATCTCTTGTTACAGCGGTATTACCTCCCAGAACCACGCCAACCAATTTCTGTCCATCTCTAGTGGCTGAGGTTACCAAGTTAAAACCTGAGGTCCTTATATAGCCAGTTTTTACGCCATCCGCCCCACGATAATTTTTTATAACGCGGTTATGGCCTACATACACCCTGCCCTTATATGTAAAGCTAGTGCGTGAGAATAAGCTGTAGTACTGAGGAAAATCACGCTGAAGAGCAATCGCTAGCTTTGCCATATCTCTAGCAGAGGTACGTTGTCTTGGGTGGTGAAGGCCTGAAGAATTCTGGAAAGTAGTACGGTTCATACCAAGTTTTCTTGCCTTACGAGTCATCAATAAAGCGAATTGCATTTCGCTACCGGCGATAGCTTCACCTAGAACTACAGAAGCATCATTTGCTGATTTTACTATAAGGCCAAGAATTGCATCGCGTACAGAGATTTTATCTCCTGGTCGGAACCCTATTCTCATTTTTGGCTGTGATGATGCACGGCGTGAAACAGTTAGAACCTGATTCATTCTAAGCTGGCCGTTCTCAACAGCTTCAAATGCGAGGTACAGGGTCATCATTTTTGTCAGTGATGCAGGATAGCGAAGCTTATCAGAATTTTCCTGGTGTAATATATTTCCAGTGCGAGCATCTACTACAAGAGCGGCATACCTATCATTTCTAAATCTTTGTATTCGCTTTTTAGCGGCGGCAGCTTCGTTAGGATATGATAATCCAAAAAGAAAAGTGATAAGTAAAATAATAAGAGAGTATTTCAGAATCTTCATTATTTACTTTCTTTCTGCCCCACGTTTTGAAATAGATAAAAATACTATTAATGTTTTATATCATAAGAGAATTATAATCAACAGTTGATGAAGAAGAAAATGCATTTTTATTATTAATAATGTTATAAGAAAATCAGTTGATAAGAGCAGGTAATATTGTTAGTTTTTCAGCTTCTGAATAAGGAATTATGAAAACAAGAAGTAAACATAAGAATAAAAGACATATGGAGAATATTGGCGGTTTTCCGAGAGTTAGGCTGCGCCGTAACAGAACAGATGAGTGGCTACGTAGGTTGATAAGAGAAAATAATGTTGTTCCAGGCGACTTGGTTTTTCCTGTTTTTATTCAGGAGGGAAAACAGAAGTCTACACCCATTACATCAATGCCTGATGTGTTCAGACTATCAGCAGATATAGCAGTAAAAAAAATTAAGGAGGCAAAAAGTCTCGGAATTGCAGCTGTTGCAATATTTCCGTGCATTGATAAGAAATTAAGATCTGATAACGGAAATGAAGCCATAAACCCCAGAAATCTTGTATGCAGAACGATTGACATGATAAAACAATCAGTTCCAGAAATTGGTATAATTTCAGACATTGCGCTTGATCCATATACTACACATGGGCATGACGGATTGTTTATTAATGGCAAAATAGAGAATGACAGGACTATAGAAGTTTTGTGTAAACAGGCGATTGCTGAAGCAAAAGCCGGATGTGATATTGTAGCGCCATC
>CAYVHI010000003.1:0-81938 GCA_964450945.1 uncultured Rickettsiales bacterium | reverse complement strand
TGACCACCTAGATCAACTGTCTCATCATCAATTCCGGCTACCTTAGGCTTAGGCTCCAGTTCCTTGCCAACTTTGTGTTCGATTAATAATTTTAATTCATCTATATTTCTACAATTGTTACCTTCGGCAGGTATTCTAACACCGGTAGGGCCATCTGCATCACCTATTAACTCAGCTGAAATCCCTTTTTCTTTAAGGCTATCCATCATTGCTGTAGCGCGGTCTGGACCTATATCATCAATCTTTAACCCTCTGGTTGGTTTGCTGTTTAATTGACCCATATAAGGTTCAAGACTATCTAATGTTACCTGCTCTACTTCTGTTCCTGTTGCCATAAATTCCTCTTCACTTAATCCTCTTAAACTTTTTATCCTATAATCTTACGCCCAAAATATTGCCATTTTATTACATTCCAACAACTTTTTTCTTTATAAATATCCATATATTTCAATATATTACTAATTCAACTTTTCATCCTTAGCTTGTTTCAGCATGCTTTCGAAATTATGGTCAACACCATATTTCTCTTTCATCATGTCCATCACCTTCTGGGAAGGTGCTTCAGCTTTTTCAAAATGGAGTATTTCTCCGTAATCATTTAGACGGTAGTTACCTTGTGCTTCGGCGAGTTTGAAAAACCTGTACTTGCTTGGCGGAATGGCTGCGTATGCAAAATAAGGGCTGCCATCAATCAGTGTACCTTTTGAAAGGACTATGATGGAAGCATGCTGATCCGCCTCTTTCAGGTCTTCTGCGGTAACATCAAGGCTTAGAGCCTCAGCTAACATTTCCTTTGTTATATGCATCAGAACCTGCCGCCCCCACCAGGCCCATCACGGCCACTAGGACCCCTGGTGATATTCTGCTGATGCTTACCTGGACCCATACAGCTCGCCACAACGTTTGCTGCCATCCCCACATATCTAGGGTCATCACCAGAAATAGCTATAGGGTTAGTTTTTCCTTCGCCTACAAAAACATCTTCATCCATAATATCGCTCCGTTGTTAACAATATTAACAACCTTTGATTAACAAAGTGTTAATATGGGGATAAAAAATTATCCTTTTAACACAATATGTTAGATAGATAAAATTGCAGATAATCAGCAGCTTATAGGGCTTCTTTCAGGTTAACGCCGTTATTTTAGGCTGGTTCCAGTACTTTGCCGCGTTTTGCTTCCTGGCGTTCATCCCTTTGTTTTTCCTGCTTTCCTTCACCTATGAACAGCGCAAGCAACTCATTGGTGAATGCCTTGATTTCGGCTGCCGCCTGGCTTGAAGGGTCGGTTTCCGTTACCGTCCTGCCTTCAAGCAGGGATGAAGCGAATGATACCCGGCTTCCAAGACTGCTCCTTAAAACATTTTCTGGTAATTCCTTTTTTATTTCCTGCGCCAGTTTTGAATTATAACCCACGCGGTTCATTATGATGAGCGCTGGTATCCTCTCTCTTTCAGCAAGGTCTAAAGTTGCTTTGGTCGCCCACAAATCAGTAGGGCTTGGCTGCACCGGCACAATAACCAGGTTTGCTGCACGGAGTGCTGTCTTTGCTTCGGTTTCCGTATGTGGCGGACTATCGATTATAATAAAATCATGCTCATGTTTCAGCCTGGCTATTTCGCTGTTAACGCGCCAGCCGGAAATATTGGCAAATTCTATACCGGTATATCCCTCGCCAAACCGCTCCTGCCTTACCTTGTGCCAGTGTGTAAGGCTACCCTGCGGGTCTATGTCTATGGCAGCTACCCGTTTACCTTTTTGGTTGAGTGCAATGGCAAGATGTGCGGCGATAGTTGTTTTTCCTGCTCCACCTTTCTGCTGAGCTATGGTAATAACTTTCATAGAGGGGCCTCCATTTTTTAATTTACCGGTCTGTCTTTTAGATTTAGATGAGTAATTACGACGAAGCAAGTATAAAAAAAGCGGTAGAGTTTTTAAATGCTGGGAAAGTAATCGGCTTCCCGACTGAAACTGTTTACGGAATAGGCTGTGATGCAGCAAATCCTCTTGCCGTACGGCAGTTATATCTTATGAAGAACCGTTCTTCGGATAAACCACTGCAGATCATGGTTAAGAATGCAGGGGTGGCAAAAAATGTGGCAGCTCTAAGTCCTATAGCCCAGAAACTGGCGGCAACTTTTTGGCCGGGGCCGCTAACCATGGTGGTTGCAAAGAGGCATGATTCAGATTTAGCCCCAGAGATAACTAAGACAAACACTATAGGAATACGCGTCCCGAATCATCCTGCAATACAACAGATATTAAATGTTTTTGGTCGCCCAATGGCTACCACCAGCGCCAATTTTTCGGGCAAATCAGAAGCTTTAACTGCAACAGAAGTTGAGGCAATGTTTGAAGATGAAGTAGGTATGGTTATTGATGGCGGGCCTGCAACATTAGGCATTGCCTCAACTGTGGTAGATGTTGCCTCAGGTGATTTGAAGATACTCCGCAAGGGCACCATTTCCGAAGTTGAGCTTATTGCCTGCCTGCTTAATAAAAACAAATAGTTAAGCATAAGTAATTGAAAGGGATTAAAATCCCTTGAGAAAAGAATGCCATAATTAACCAATTATAAATTTTTTTTATATAGTATGGTTTTATGGAAAAGTTAGATGTGGTTGAAAAATTAAGGCAAGCAATAAGGGTGGCGGCAGAAGAAAATGCCCTTGCCATCTATATAATAGAACTGCTTGAAAAAGCCATGAAGGAAGAATTCGGCCTTGAGGCAAAATTTGGTTTCGAACAGACATTCAGGATAAAACCAAAAAAGGGTGTTAACACGCCAGTTAATGATAAAGAGATTCAAGGATCTTTCCGTAATATAAAAAGTGGCGGTAAAAAAAGCCGGGCCATCATTGAAAAATTCCATGAAGATAATGAAATGCAAAAATATGAAGCGGCAACAACTACTGGCACAGCCAAGCAGGTTGCAAGGTGGGTCATAATGTTCCGCGAACTGGCAAAACTTAAGGAAGGTGCCTATCCTAACATTGATGAAATATCATTCACTGGCTCTCATGAGATAGAATTCAAAGGTTTGTTTGATGGTCTACCCAGAGTATTTACTAACACAAACGGCATACATGTTAACTCCAGCCTAAGTGATAAGAAGGGCAATGTACTTTCAGATATTAATATCCTTATGCACATTGTGCATGGCATTAAATTACTTTCAGAAGAAACCACACTACTGACCGCCATGTATGCAGAAGATTATAAAAGATATTCAATAAAGGGTACCTTCAAACCGGTTTTTGTGGGAGTTATGGATGGTAAGGGTGATAAATCTTTAAGAATTGTAACATATTACTTGGATAACGAAAAAAACCATATCGAAGACCGAATGCCCAGCAGCAGCGCTAATCCATATTATGCCATAATCAAGGAATTAGTTGGAATGTATATTGGTTTAAAAGATAAAGTAAGAAAGAAAAATAATGGTGATGGTCTTGAAGTTGATAAGGAGAATTATGGCTATCTTTTAAAAGAAGAGCCAAACCCATTTTCATCACTGCCAATCATCGGTTGGTTATTGCAGCCTGCAAAAAAAGCAAAGCAAGAAACACCGCTGCATAAAATTCCCACCAGCATTGAAGCCGCAATGATAGAGTTTGAGAGAGGACATCTACTACGCGATATTATAAACAATCTCGATAAAAAATACGGTGATGGCAGAAATTCCGGTGACCAACTTCATGCAGAAGTGTTGGAAAAAGCTAGGAAAAATAAAAAAGGAATTGTTATTTCTTAATGCCTGAAGTGGCGTTTTCCGGTAAACACCATAGCAACACCGTGTTCATTGGCGGCCTTTATAACTTCTTCATCACGTATTGAACCGCCCGGCTGGATAACTGCTTTTATTCCGGCTTCGGCCGCCAAAATTAATCCATCGGCAAATGGCAAGAACGCATCAGATGCCATAACACATCCTTCAACGCTGTGTTTATGTTCTTTAGCTTTCATAGTAGCTATCTTCACTGAATCAACCCGGCTCATCTGCCCGGCGCCAACGCCAACCGCCATGTTATCTTTTGCAAAGACTATGGCATTTGATTTTGTGTGCTTGCATACGGTCCACGCAAAAAGCATATCGGCAACTTCTTTATTGGTCGGCTTTCTTTCGGTAACTATTTTTAAATCACCTTCAGAGATATTCTCTGCATCTCTTTCTTGCAGAAGGAATCCTCCTGAAACATTTCTTACCAGAAATTCTTTGCGTGCTTTATCTGGTATCTCTTCCACCAATAGGCGCATATTCTTTTTCTTGGCAAAAATCTCTTCGGCCGCCTTGCTTACTTTCGGCGCAATGATAACTTCCACAAATAGTTTGGAGAGGGTTTCTGCTGTTTCCTTATCAATCTCGCGGTTGAATGCAATTATGGATCCATAAGCGCTAACAGGGTCGCACGCTAAAGCTTTTTCATAAGCTTTCGTGAGTGATTTATCAGTTGCAACGCCACATGGGTTGGCGTGTTTTATTATCACGCACGCCGGCTCTGAGAATTCAGAGATAAGCTCCATCGCTGCATCTGCATCACAAATATTATTGTAGCTAAGTTCTTTGCCCTGCAATTGCTTTGCGGTGGCTATGCCCTTTCCTTTACTGGTATATAAAGCCGCCTTCTGGTGCGGATTTTCGCCATAGCGCATGACTTCTTTTCTGATTCCTGAGAATGCAAATGTTGTCGGAAATTTTTCATCAATTTCTCCTGCAAACCATTGGCTGATTGCCGAGTCATAAGCTGCGGTACGTGAAAATGCTTTTGCTGCCAGCTTTCTTTTTGTTTCATTACTTACAACACCGCCGCTTGCCTTCATTTCCTCAACAATCGCCTTATAATCGTCAGGATCAACAACCACGGTTACAAATTCATGGTTCTTAGCGGCAGACCTAACCATGCTTGGGCCGCCAATATCAATATTCTCAATACAGTCAGAAAACTTTGCACCTTTCCTGACGGTTTCTTCAAACGGGTAAAGATTAACCACAACCATATCAATCGGTGGGATTTTATTTTTTTCGGCCTGCTCTTGATGTTTTTTATCTGTTCTAACCTGTAGCAGTCCACCGTGAATTTTCGGGTGCAGTGTTTTTACTCTGCCATCCATTATTTCAGGAAACCCGGTGTAATCGGAAACATCTTTTATTTCTATTCCCTCATCTCTCAGGTGCTTTGCCGTACCTCCGGTTGAAAGAATCAGTATTCCCTGGCTTTCAAGAAACCTTGCTAACTCTATTAGGCCGGTTTTATCGGAAACGGAAATAAGTGCAGACTTGATTTTATTACTCATGGCCGCTACTTATAAGCAAATATTTAATATTTGCAATATCAGGAAGTGGATATGTACGATGAAAATAACGTTTTTGCCAAGATTATAAGGGGTGAAATACCCTGCAATAAGGTATATGAAGATGAGCAAGTGCTTGCTTTTTATGATATTTCTCCAGCGGCGCCAAAGCATATCCTGGTAATTCCAAGAGGAAAATATATTTCGCTTGATGATTTTGTTGCCAAGGCTCCTGAGGGCATTGTTGCAAGCTTTTTTGCCCGCGTTACAAAAATTGCCGAAAGCTCAGGGTTGAAGGAAAAGGGCTACCGTATAATCTCAAACCATGGTAAGGATTCACACCAGACAGTCCCGCATTTCCACGTCCATATCCTGGGCGGAAAGCCTCTCGGCGCACTTGTAGCTGGCGATAGCAAGCTAAGATAGTCATTCTGATTAATCTATTCTTAACCAATTAGGGGTATACTGCCCTTATTAGCGGTAAGTTTATGAAAAAGAATGATAAAAACTCTGGTTTTGGCAAAAAAGCAGGGGTTCCTAAGAAAGTGGATATAAATTCACCAGAATCCCAAAAGAAAATCAGGGATTTTGTTGATTTTGTAATGAACGATAATCCGGGTAAGAAATAACATGGATCAGCCAACCCAGAAAAAAATCTATTATCATCCTGATGAGAACTGCCGGAATGTCAGGTTATTTATCCCCTCTTTAATCGAACTTCATAAACTAAGGGGTTTATATTCAAGGATACTGGTTACCCAGTCTGATATAACGGAGGAAACCGGCTGTCTGGATTTAGATGTATTCCAGGCATTCGCCGCCAAGAGAGATGAATTCTTGGTTACCAACACCGGAACTTTCGAAGTATACCCTCCAACACATGAAAGTAGGAGGTATAGAGAAAAATATAAAGATATTGTTGATTTATTTGTAGGTTATGAAGATGGCCTTGCCATGCCGGAGGAAGTAGAGAAGGAAGTAAAATTATGGCTTCACCGTTTCTTGCGCAATATGAATCCTCAAGAGCTTGCCGAACTTTGCAGCTTTGACCCGGATGCACAATTCACACTAAGAGCTGAAAAAGCAGAATCTGCTGAACTGGAGCTTGCCATAACCGGGGAACCTGAAGATGAACTGGTAGACCGCCTAACCCTAAATGCCTTTCATAAAAGCCTTGCATTTAAAAAATTCATAGCAGCAATAACAAGGATATGTAAGGAGGATGATGGCTTAAAGGATAGAATGAAGCCAGGAATAACTGATGACATAAAAGGTTTAGATATCCGCCCCCATAAAAAAAACAAAGATCTGTTTTACAGTTTCGATACGCATTCCTTTAACGTAGCAGACCGGGAGCGTGATAATATAATCTTAAGTGATTTTGAAAAGGAAGGGGGCAGTGCAAAAACCGACGTAAAAACCAGTCACGTAGTAATCACAAACGACCCAGGACACATGAGAGAATTACAAATCACTATAGGAACATTCGGCCGAAGCACAGATTCTTTTGTCATGTTTGCGGAAGAATTTAAAGAATCTTGCCGGCTGATATCTGCAAAACTTAAAGAGGCAAATAAACTGGAAACTGTCTCTATAATCGCTGGGCTTGATCAGGCTTATACAAAAGTGAATACTCAATATGATGGCAAGCCGAAGAAAAATTATGTCAACATGATAGTAAGTGGCGAGTCTAGCCCTGGTGAATCAAAGCGAGGGCAATAGCCGCATTAATTGTCAGGTCATCACTTAACGATATTTCCACTTTTGCTTTCGGGCCGATAAGTTTTTGCGCACGGGCAGAAAGTTTTACAACCGGTTTTCCGCCTTTTGCATTTTCGATACTAACATCTAAAAAACTAAGTTTTTTGCCAAATCCGGTGCCGATGGCTTTCGATATAGCTTCCTTGCCGGAAAATCTCTTGGCGAAGAATGCTGCATATTTTCTTCCTTTATGTTTTTTTGAGAGCTTTATTTCCTGTTCGGTAAAATATTTTACCACGAAACGCTCGCCTTCATTTTCCAGAATGCGCAATATGCGCTCAATATTCACTATATCAGTGCCAATTCCTACTATCATTCGCCCGGCCCCTTTCCTAGTTTACTCGAAATATAACCATCCACTAATTTCCTAAGTCTTTCCAGTAATATATCTGTTGGTTTTTTGCCTATTCCATCACCTATTTCTTCTCTCAATCTTTTCAGCTGTTCTGCAATATCTGCAGGTGAAGAAGCACCAACAGGTTTTACTTTCCCTTCCATATAAAAATGTGCGTATTCTTCTAAATTAGGCTCTACCTCTTCAGGCTCATCTGCAGCAAATTCTTCTATTTTAGGGTCCAATTCATCACACATGTCATAAAATTCGTTGCTGGTAACCTGCCTTGGTGAGGCTTCATCTTCCGAATATCTTATTGGTTTTTTTGGCATAGCTATCTCCGCGCCTTATCCATTTCTTTTCGCATCTTTCTTATCGCTTCATCAAGCCCTATGAAGATTGCATCGCCAATAAGAAAATGCCCGATGTTCAGTTCCACAATTTCAGGTATCGCAGCAACTGCACCAACGGTTTCATAGCTTAGCCCATGCCCAGCATGGCATTCAAGCCCTAATTTATGTGCGAGTCTGACTGCTTTTTTAATTTTTTCCAGTTCCTTTTTTCGGCTACCGCCCTTTGCATGGCAGTAAGTGCCTGTGTGGAATTCCACGATATCTGCCTCTAGCTCCCTTGCCGCTTCCACCTGTTTTGAATCAGGATCTATGAACAATGAAACCCTAATGCCTTTTCCCTTCAATTTCTTTACATAGTTCCTTAAATGTTTTTTTCCTTTCGCCACATCAAGCCCACCCTCAGTGGTCACTTCACGTCGTTTTTCCGGCACTATGCAGGCGGCGTTTGGCCTGGTTTTAAGCGCAATATTTAACATCTCCGGTGTTGCCGCCATTTCAAGGTTGAGCGGCAGCCTTATACCTTTTTTTAATATAACTATATCCTTATCTGATATATGCCTTCTGTCTTCCCTTAGGTGTGCGGTTATGCCATCAGCCCCAGCTTTTTCAGCAATAAGTGCAGCTCTTAGGGGTTCCGGGTGCACCCCACCGCGCGCATTCCTGATGGTTGCCACATGGTCAATATTTACGCCTAAACGAAGGTATCTCATCCAGAATAACGCTCGACGGAATAAACAGATGGTTTAGCACGGAGTGATGCCATGATATGAGAAAGGTGTTCGGTATCACGCACTTCCAGATCTATGATGAGTTCAAAGAAATCCGCCGCGCGGTTGATGATTTTTAAGTTTATAATATTTCCCATATCCTTGGCGATTGTGTTGGCAACAGTTCCTAAACTTCCTGATTCATGTGAAAGAACTGCCTTGATGCGCCCAACATAAGTGCCTTCTTCTTCATTTCTTTTTTCCCATGAAACAGCAATCCAGCGCTCCGGCGTGTTTGCATAATCTTCTAGTGTATCGCACTCTGCCGTATGTATGGTAACGCCCCTGCCGGTGTTTATTATCCCAACAATCTTATCGCCGGGAATCGGGTGGCAGCAGCCGGCAAAATGCACAGCCATTCCGGGAATTAAACCTTTTATCGGGGTTTTTCCGGCGGCGCCGCTTGGCTTGTTGATTGAGGTTTCTTCTTTCTTATCAGCACTTTTTAACATGGAGAGCATGGCAACTTTCTTAAGCAGTCCAGCTGTCGGTGGTTCCGGTTTTTGCGGGGCAACTGCGCGCAGTATATCATTCTTTGATATCAGGCCTTCACCCACCGCAACATAGAGATCATCATTGGTTTTTTTCTTAAAAATATTAAGCACCGGCTCGATTATTTTTTCGCTGAATTCTATTCCTTCCTGCTCGAAAGCTTTTTCTAGAACCGTTTTTCCAAGCGCCAGATATTGGCCGCGCTGCTGGTTCCTGATAAATCTTTTTATTTCAGATTTTGCTTTTCCGGTGACTACGAATTTTTCCCATGAAGCGGAAGGGGTGGAGGTTTTAGAGCGTATTATCTCTACCTGGTCACCGTTTTTCAGTTTATGCCGTAGTGGCACTATACGGCCGTTTACTTTGGCTCCAACACACGAATTTCCTACATCTGAGTGAACGGCATAGGCAAAATCAACCGGGGTGGAACTGTTGGGAAGCGCGATTAATGTACCCTTGGGAGTGAAACAGAAAACCTGGTCGTGATACATGGAGAGTTTGGTGTTATCGAGATATTCTTCCGGGCCGGAAGCATGCTCTAAGACATATAACATTTCGCGTATCCATCGATATTCCTTGCCATCAGTACTGTAGTCACGGTCTTGTTTATAGCTCCAGTGGGCGGCAACCCCCATCTCGGCAATCTCATGCATTTCCTTTGTGCGTATCTGCACTTCAATCCTCTGATTCTCAACACCCATAACAACTGTGTGTAATGAGCGGTAGCCGTTATCTTTCGGAGTAGAGATGAAATCTTTGAACTGGCTTGGCACCATGTGGTAGTTGGAGTGTATAACACCAAGCGCCTGGTAACATTCCTGCACTGAACCAACTATTATACGGAAGGCCATGATATCGGAAAGCTGCTCGAAACTTACCTTCTTTTTTTCCATTTTGCGCCAGATGGAGTAAGGCGTTTTCTCACGGCCAGTGACCACTGCTTTTATGCCGTTTTCTTCCATGGTTTTCTTTAAGTTTTCGGTAATACTGTCCACCACCACCTTGCCGGTTTCACGCATGTATTCCAGGCGGCTTTGTATGGATTTATAGGCTTCCTCATGCAGGGTTTTGAATGCCCAGTCCTGTAATTCTTCTTTTATTGCCTGCATCCCTATACGTTCAGCAAGCGGAGCATATATTTCTATGGTTTCATAAGCGATGCGCTGGCGTTTTTCCGGTTTTTTGAAGAAATGCAGCGTATACATATTGTGCAGGCGGTCGGCGAGTTTTATCAGAAGCACCCGTATATCTGAAGAAATCGCCACCAGCATTTTTCGGAAATTTTCTGCCTGACGGATATTATCTGGCTGGAATTCAATTTTTGTAAGTTTGGTAACGCCATCAACCAGCTTGGCGATTTCCTTGCCGAATTCTTTTTCCACTTCCTCAAGCGTTACATCGGTATCTTCAATCGTATCGTGAAGGAGTGCGGTTATAACACTATCCTGATCAAGCCGCATTTTTTCACATAGGATGCTTGCAACTTCCACCGGGTGCTGGAAAAATGGGTCACCGGAGGCGCGCTTCTGGGTGCCGTGCGCCTTGATTGTAAACGCAACGGCTTTCCTAAGTTTTTCTTCATCGATGGCCACTTTGTTTGCCTTCAATTTGGCAATAAGAGCCCCTGTCGTTTTATCGACTAAATCTTCTGTAACTACCATAGAACTGGTAATTATAGCTTAATTATAGGCCTTTCTCAAACAATTACGTGCGAGCGGTTGCGAAAGCAGAGCGAGCCGGAATATATAAAATTACGTGCGAGTGGTTGAGCCGTAAGGCTAAGAGCGAGCCGGAATATATAAAATTACGTGCGAGTGGCTGAGCCGTAAGGCTAAGAACGAGCCGGAAAAATAAAAACACGTGGGAGAGGTTGCGCTTTAGCGAGAGAGCGAGCCGGAGATAAATCCATTTTAAAAGCAGAAAGCTCTGTAAGATTATCCCTTGGCGGGGTCTTACAGAGCTTCTTTTTTGCGACTATCTGGTATACGAGGCCAGCTAGTCTTTAATCACTTCAGTCCTTCTTCATCACCTGCCGGATGATCAGCGGGATCTGGTTGTCGTCGTTGTCCAGCTTGAACCCGTACCCGGTCCACTTCCCGTCCTTCTTGCAGAAGACGGTGAAGCTGTTCCGGTTCAGGTCGCCGATCCACGTCACGGCCACCAGCGTACCCTGCACCGCGCCCTTGAACTCCACCTTGTCCTCACCGAACTTGACGGTACCGCTCGCGGCCGTCTTGTCCAGTTTGAATTCGATGGTGCCCTTCTTTCCCCCCATCTCGACTTCCCACTTCTTCCCGGTGAGGTCGTCGGCGAGGTCCTTGGGCGGCTTGCGGTCCAGAGGAACACTCACGAACTTCATCTCGGCGGTCTGGTTGACGATCCGGAACAGCTTCTCGTCGCTGCCCTTCTTGTCTTCCTTCCACCAGCCGATGCCCGTGCCGAGGGTCTTGTCATCTCCTCGGAGCAACGCCACCTCGGCGTTGTACTTGGTGCCCTTCTTGGCTTCCGGCAGTTGCTGTACCATCTCGATCTTGAGGAACCCGTCCTTGTAGGTCCCGGACCACTTGCCCATCTCGGTGCGGCTGTGGATCCAGAGACCCTCGACGGCACCCTTGCCGTCGTCCTTGGTGAACGTGAACCAGCCCTCGGTGTCGCCGGCCTTCATCGTCCACCGGCTGCCCTTGAGCTGCTCGCCCTTGAGCGGCGACTTCTCCTCGAACTTGTCGTCCTGCGCGATGATCTTCGACTGCGTGAGGCCGCCCATCACGAGGATGAGGGCCATGAAGAGGCAGAGCGTGATGAGACGCATCTGCGAACTCCAGTTTGAGTATTCTTGCGTGAGTGTCTTGCAAGGCAGTTGGGGCTTAATGCTCTTTTGGCACCCCTTCTATTCCTTACAAGTACACGTCGAGTGGCACGAGCCACTAGTACTACCCTGAATCAACCCAATGCGTTTACTGTGTCTGAAGAACCTTATCAGACAGCTAGTTCGCCATGAGTTACTCAAGATAGAGTACGAAGCTACTATTATACAGGAATTTATTAACTAATTATGACAGAATGGTAAGAAAAATATCCTTAATAAACAGGATATTAATCATCTGCCTCAACGTTATCGTCAGCGAAAGATTCGCCAGCCAGACCTTCATCTTCTTCTGTTGCAACCTGCAGGGCTTTCATTTCCTCAGCAATCTGCTCAGGGGAAGCAAATTGGCTTTCGGTTTGGGTTTCGGTCTGGTCGATGGTGTCGGTATTTAGGGCTTTTTGGAAGCCTTTGATGAATTCTTCACGCAGTGTTTCAGCGCTTATTGATTTCTTGGCTATTTCACGTAATGCAACAACTGAGTCTTTATCGTTATCGCGTTCGATGGTGATTGCTGCACCAGAAGCTATATCACGCGCTCTCTGGCCGGCAAGCGCCACCAGTTCAAAACGGTTATCAACAACTTCTACGCAATCTTCAACGGTTACACGTGCCATAATCACCTCTTTAGTGTTTGGGAGGCGTTATATATAGTCCAAAAATAGTGAAAATCAAGTAGTTTCTTACTTGTTTATTAGTGTTATGGTTGTCCATATATAACCAAGGATGGAGAAAGATTTATATGAGTAACAAGAAACTCACCGATTCGTTATCAAAAATATTGGCGGAAACCTATACACTTTACCTAAAAACCCAGAATTACCACTGGAACGTGACAGGGCCGTTTTTCGGCCAGCTGCATGAGATGTTCGGCGGCCAGTATGAGGCGCTTGTTGAGCCTATTGATGCGATTGCAGAACGTATACGCGCTTTAGGTGCAACCGCACCTGGCACAATGCGTGAGTTTTCAAAGCTTTCCGGCATTAAGGAAGCTTCTTACGGTATAAAGGCTGGCGATATGCTGAAACATCTGCGTGATGATAATAGAAAACTGGTAGAGACATTGAAAGAAGGCATAGAGATTTGTGGTGAAGCTGATGATAAGGCCACTGAAGATATGCTGATTGAGCGTGTGGAAGCCCACGAAAAGGCAATCTGGATGCTGGAAGCCACATTAAAAGGTAGCTAATACGCTAAAACCATCCCTTTAAAACGAGAGAAGGCCCTTAAGTTTTCACGTGGTTGTTATCCACGCTAGACTTAAGGGCCTTCTTCGAATTCACTTCATCACGACTGACCGAAGTTCAGCTTCGTGACCTCGCGCATGCCCTCCGTCGGGTCGCCGTCGTAGGCCGTCTCGACCGGGATGGCCACCGCCTTGCTGACGTTGAAGGGCGGGCCGCCGCTGTTGCCGGTGAGCTGCGCCTTGCCGCCGGCTTCGATGCGGCCGCGGTAGGCGAGACCCGTCTTGCCAACCACCGTCACCTCGTAGGCGTTGTCCGTGTCCTCGTTGATGACGAAGTCACCGTTGAAGGTGAACATCGACACATCGTCGCCGCGATCGTTCTCGAGCATGTCCGTCATCTGACTTACCTCCACTCCCCCTGGATTTTGTTGTTGGGGGAGTACCAGAATGGGGTACAGAAACCTCTTCTCTTTCCTGTTTACTACGGGGGCCCAAATTCTGTCTCACGACAGTACCGGGCGGGTAGAGCAACTGAGCCTATAATATATCAAGTTTTTCAATGGGTTTGTATTAAGGTTTTATTACAAAAACAGGTTGGAAACCCTTACGTGCGAGTGGTTCGGTAGCCGGTTAGGAAACCGGCCAGCCATGAGCTAAGCGAAGCGTCGTCTCATTGAAAAGTTAGTAAACTTTTCAGGAGACATACCGAATGGGTAACAAAATCTACTCCCTTTAAAACGCCGAAGGCCCTTAAGTGTTCACGTGGTTGGTTCCACGCTAGACTTAAGGGCCTTCTAATTCATTTGTCAGTCACCGGCCTCGTCACCGGTGGCGACACCGTTGTTGCCGTTGACGCGCTCGACGATCGCCTCCTTGCCACCGCGCTTCGGCTTGTTCGGCTTGCGGTGCCGCGACGGCTCCTCGACCACCTCGACGCTCTCGATCGCGAACGTGACGAACTTCTTCGCCGTCCGCTCGCTGCCGATCACCTTGTTGCTGTGGGCGGCGATCTCACCCATGCAGAACGTCTCGACCTCGTCGCCGATCCGCTGCACGACGGTCACCTTGACCATCATGCCCGTGTCGTTGATGACACGGCCGCTCTTGATGAACACCTTCTGAGCCACGACTAACCCTCCCGAAATGGGGGAAATGGAACGGAACTTCCTTGTAAACCTTTTACATCCGTGTACGCACTGGGCGAATATGCAGATTACATATTAGCTTAAATAATTAGGGGTTTGCATGAACTTTTTGTTACAGATTCTTAATGTTATGTGAAGGCAGTATGCCTGAGCCAGCCTTGAGCGTGCGAAGCACTGTTTCATGGAAAATTTAGAAAAATTTTCCGGAAACATACCGCATGGGTACAAAAACTATAAAAATCCAGCTTTGACAGATGTTTAGCAGATAGCGAAGTGGTGTAAGGAACCGGAGCGCAGCGTATTTGAACATACGTGAGCACCGGAAAGCCGAGCAACACGAGCTAGATGCAAAGATATGTCAAAGCTGATAACCTAAGGATTTCAATATATTAACTGTCTCATACATAGGCAGGCCAACCACGCTGGAGAAGCTGCCGTTTATCCATTCTATATACCGGCTGGCATAACCTTGCAGGGCAAAACAACCAGCCTTGCCTTTCCATTCATTCGTCGCAAGATACTCAGAAATTTCCTTATCTGTCAAATGTTTAAACTTAACAACCGTTTCCACCATCTTGGTTTTTTGTTTGCCTTCGGGGCTTATTATGCTCACCCCCGTATAAACCATATGCCTGCATCCGGAGATAAGCTTTATAATCTTCCGGGCTTCTTTCTCTGTCTCGGCTTTGCCTAGAATCCTTCTGCCGCGGGCGGCGGTGGTATCGGCAGCGATAACATAATATTCCGGGTATTTTGCCGCCATTTTGATGGCTTTTTCCATGGCCAGGCGTTTTACCATTATGTGTGGAAGTTCACCCTTTAGCGGCGTTTCATCAATATCTGCTGAATCCACCTTATCAGGCTTTATCCCTACTCTTTCAAGCAAAATAAGCCTTGCGGGAGATGCAGAGGCAAGTAATAATTTTTGTGATTTTTCTGACAAAAAATTCCTCTAAAAATAGTTTTTATGATGCGAGTTCTAGGAATTCCCCGCCCGCAGAACCGGAGTGTACCTTAAATGTACATGAGGATTCAAGGACGGAAATGACGACGAAATTGCCAATAAAAATTATTTTATTTATGACGTAAGATTATACGTCCCTTAGAAAGGTCATAAGGTGTCATTTCAACAGTCACCTTATCGCCGAGGAGGATTTTGATGCGGTTTTTCCGCATCCGCCCCGAAGTGTGGGCAAGTATTTCGTGCCCGTTTTCCAGTTTCACGCGGAACATGGCATTGGGCAGAACTTCCACCACATCGCCGTTAAATTCTAATAATTCTTCTTTTGCCATAACAGGTTAGCAAAATAGTGAGTTACAAAATTTCTGCAAGGAAAAAGTTATCTCCTAGGTCTTTCAGTTTTAGAAGTAAGTGGATTATCTATAAGCTTTGGCTTTTCGATCCATGAAATTTTACTGACAAAATCTTCCACGCCAGCAAGTAATTCAGGTTTTTCTTTGCCAAGCACATTCCTTACTATTTGCAACCCTTCCTTATTTGTCTGATCATCATAAATCCTTATATCCTGGGGTTCTTCACCCAGCGCCATCTGCTGCCGCACTTGGAGATTTTCACATCCTATTAACAAATTCTTTAAAAAATAAAGTGCTTTTCCGGCCTCACCGCCATCAATTTTTTCAAAAAATTCTTTTACTTTAATTAAATCTGCTTTATCTGCCATAATTCCTACCTGAAATGCAAAACGCACATAAGCGTAAACAACCTGCGCGCTGTATTGAAATCCATTTTTATTTTTTCTTCCAGGCTATCAATCAACAGCTCGGAAGCTTCATTATGAATGCCCCTTCTTCCCATGTCAATTGCTTCAACGCTTTGGGTATTGGCAGATTTCACCGCTTCAAAATAACTTTCGCAAACCAGGAAATAATCTTTGATGATTTTATTGAAAGGCTTAAGTGAAACATTGATCTTTTTTTCGGTTTTATCTTTCTCACTGGCAACGGAAATCACCAGCCTGCCTTCTTTAACACTGAGTGTAAGTTCATAAGGCCCGGCGAAATCATCAACCAGTGAGAATTCATTTTTTTCCAGCAGGTCGGCAATGGCGATGTTCCTTTCATTAGCCACTTCCGGCAGTTTGCTTATAACCGCGCTTTCATGGAGAACTACGTTGGTAATTTTATTTCCTGTCATTTCTGATCGAGATGGAAAGTGCGTGCGCCGTCAAACCTTCTTCCTTGGCAAGATTCTCCGTCTGCTCCGCCAGTTTTTTAAAAGATTTTTCATCACAGCCAATAAGTGACGTACGTTTTATAAAATCATAAACCGAAAGCCCGGAAGAAAAGCGTGCGGTGCCGGAAGTCGGCAGCACATGGCTTGGGCCTGCGATATAATCTCCTATCGCTTCCGGCGTGTATCTTCCCATGAATATAGCGCCTGCGTGTTTTATTTTTTTAGCCAGGGTTTCCGGCTTCTCAATCGCCAGTTCCAAGTGTTCTGGTGCAATGATGTCAGCAACCTTGCAGGCTTCATCAAGGTTTTTTACTTTTATGAATGTGCTGTTATTTTTTATTGCTGCGCCAGCAATTTCTTTGCGTGCAAGTTTTGGCAGGATTTTTCCAATAGATTTCTGCACAGCTTTGATAAAACTTTCACTGTTGCTGATTAGAAAAACTTTTGCATCCTTATCATGTTCGGCTTGGGAAAGCAGGTCTGCAGCTATCCAGTCCGGGTTATTTTTATCATCAGCGATTACTGCGATTTCCGAAGGGCCGGCAATCATATCGATCCCCACCTTGCCGAACACCCTGCGTTTTGCTGTGGCAACATATGCGTTGCCGGGGCCAACGATTTTATCTACCGGTTTTATGCTTTCTGTACCGTAAGCAAGTGCAGCAATGGCTTGTGCTCCACCGATTTTATAAACTTCCTTTACGCCACAAAGATATGCAGCGGCAAACACCACCGGGTTTATTTTTCCTTTTGGTGCAGGCACTACCATCACAATCCTTTTTACTCCTGCGACTTTTGCAGGTATGGCATTCATGATTACCGAACTCGGGTAAGATGCGGTTCCGCCCGGAACATAAATCCCTGCCGAATCCAGCGCACACCACTTCCAGCCAAGTTTTACGCCTTTGCCGTCTGTGTAATATATATCTTTGGGTAACTGTTTTTTATGGTAGCTTTCCACCCTTTCTATTGCTTCCTGCAATCCTTTTCTTGTTTTTGCAGAAATGCTTTCAGAAGCTTTCTTCAGTGCCGAAACGGGAATCGAAAAATCGCCAGCCTTATGCGCTGGATTATCCCATTTTCTTGTATATTCATTGAGTGCAGAATCACCTTTTTTTCTTATGTTTCTTATTATCTCCTCAACCCGTTTCTCCACATGGCTATCGTTTTCTTCCTGCAATTCCATTATCTTTTGCAGCGTACCTAAAAAATCCTTATCTGTGGAAGATATAATGTTAGGCATTTTTCTTTCTCTTTTTCATTTTTTTCAGTGTTTTTTCAACATCAGCAATAAGTGGCCCAAGTTTTGCACTTTTTATCTTGAATGCGGTACGGTTAACTATAAGGCGCGATGAAACATCAGCAATTTTTTCAACCTCTGAAAGCCCGTTTTCAGCCAAAGTTTTCCCTGTACTTACCAGATCAACAATATACTGGCTAAGCCCAAGCTTTGGCGCCAGTTCTATTGCTCCGTTCAGTTTTATGCACTCCGCCTGAATACCCTTCTTGGCAAAATATCTCTTTGTCGTATTTGGATACTTCGTTGCAATGCTAAGGTGGCTCTCGTTTTTATAGCCGCCATTTTTTTTCATATCCTTTGGTGCAGCAAGCGACATGCGGCATACGCCGAGGTTAAGATCAACCGGGACATAGATATCCGGGTAATCGAATTCTTCAAGAACATCATTGCCGGCAATGCCAATATGGGCCGCACCAAACGCCACGAAGGTTGCAACATCAAAGCTCCTTATCCTTATAAAATCCAGCCAGTCTATGTTGGAAGTAAAGCGGAGCGCCCTTGCGCTCTCATCAAAAAAGCTCTCCTCTGGTTTTATATTAATCTGTTTTAGGAGAGGGCGTATTTCTTCAAGTATCCTTCCTTTCGGAACCGCGAAAATAATTTTTTCCTTAGATTTTTTCATAACTACTCTGATTCTCTTGATAAACCTTTTTCCCTTGGATATTTACGAAGCTCCCAGTGCCGATATCCGTCATAATATTTATATATTTTTGTATAGCCGAGGCCAAATGCCTTTATGGCCGCTGCAGTCGGCTCTGTTGATTCTCTCTCATCAGCATAAAAAACTATGTAATCATCTTTATTTTGTACTATGCGCTTCATGTTACGCGCATTAATAAATTCAAGTTTAAGGTTATATGCTCCCTTTATATGCCCTTCACGGTATTTCTCCGGCCCCCTAAGATCAATGACATATATCTTATAGTTCCTTGCTTCCAGCGTCCTTTTCAGTGTGTGTGAGCGCACCAGTTTTATTTCAAGCCCGCCTTCAATTTTTTCTTTTTCTGTAAATTTCTCATCTTCTTCCTCTTCCCCCTCTTTTTTAGGTGCACCTGGATCCTCATGGTCTTTTCCCGCCAGCGCCGGATAGGCAGCCAGGGTGCCAATAACAATAAAAAGGATATATAAATATTTTTTCATGAATATAAGTCCAAGCGGCCTAGGCCATTTGCTGAATAATTTTCCATTCTTCATTTGCAACTGGCATCACCGAAAGGCGGGATTGTTTTACAAGTGCAAAGTCTTTAAGGGCTTTATGCTGCTTTATCATAGCAAGGGTTACCTTGTTTTTCAATGGCTGGGCGACTTTCACATCCACCATAAGGAATTTTCCTTCTTTGTCTTCCGGGTCTTTGTATGCTTCTTTTATAACCTCAACAATCCCAACTATCGCCTTATCTTCGCCAGAGTGATAGAAAAAACATTTATCACCTTTCTTCATGGCGGCCATATTATTGCGCGCCTGAAAATTGCGCACGCCGTTCCAGTGGGTGGATTCGTCTCTTTTCATCTCTTCCCAGCCATAGGTTTCGGGATCACTTTTTATCAGCCAGTACGCCATAAGGTATGTAAGGTTATCTTGAAACTTCAAGATAGGCAAGCACTTCCGGGATTATATCCGGCAAGTCGCTTGAGATGAGGCCGATGCCGAAATAACCCGCCGCTTCGCCGTGGATCCAGCAGGCTGCCGCTGCGGCAGTAAAAGCATCCATCCCTTGAGCAAGCAGGCCGGTAATCATGCCAGCAAGAACATCCCCACTTCCGGCGGTTGCAAGATAGGCCGGGGCATTGCTGTTAATCACCACTCTGCCATCAGGTGCTGCAATAACGGTATCGGCACCTTTTAAGAGAACCACTGCACCGCTTATCTCTGCCGCCACTTTTGCCCGTTCTATTTTTGGCATATCGTGATCTATGTGTTTTCTGAACAACTTCGAAAACTCACCTTCATGCGGCGTCAGCACTACGGGAGTCTTGGTTTTCTTGATTGTTGCAAAAAGTGTTTCGGCATCATTGGTGAAGGGGTCGGAGAAAACAGAGAGCGCATCAGCATCCATGACAAAGGCTTTCCTTTGTTCTAACGCTATCATCACATATTCCTTTGTTAATGCATTTATGCCTGCACCTGGCCCAATCAGCAGTGCATTTTTGCGTGTATCTTCAATAAATTTTGCAAAATCCTGTGCATCATTCACCGGCTCTGTCATCACCGAGAATGCAGAGACAGCATAAACCGGCAACGCATCTTCCGGGCAAGCAATGGTAACAAGCCCGGCGCCAATTCTAAGCGCAGCAAGGGAAGCCAGTTTGCTGGCCCCGCATTTTTTTGTACCGCCACCAACAATCACCGCATGCCCGCGGCTATATTTATGCATGGAGATTCTTGGAAACGGAAATGCATAAAACCAAAGGTCAGGATTATTTTCCCATGCATTTATTTTGCCGATATGCTTTTCAGTGATACCAATATCAGTAACCACCACCTCACCTGCATATGCCTTACCCGGCAGCATCAGGTGGCCATATTTTTTCTTGGCGAATGTAACAGTTATGTCTGCTTTCACCGCCACTTCCATAACTTCACCATTATCGCCATTGATGCCGCTCGGGATATCAACGGCTATAACCCCGATACCAGATTTATTAAGTGCATCGATGAATTTTTTTGCCTCACCTTTTATCTCTTTCTTAAGCCCCGTTCCGAAGATGGCATCAACAGCCAGGGAACAACCACTTATAAGCGCGGGAGATAG
Source organism: uncultured Rickettsiales bacterium (assembly GCA_964450945.1). GTDB lineage: Bacteria > Pseudomonadota > Alphaproteobacteria > Rickettsiales > JABDBP01 > CAYVHI01. The sequence continues at coordinate 61,499 of CAYVHI010000003.1, read as the reverse complement.
TGCCGCACATTTTATTTTTGCCTTGGCAAGTTTCTTGTGCATAAAAAGCGCATCGCCCTTGAGGTCACTGGCTTCTCCAAGTAATCCCACCTTTACGGTCCAGCCTTTGCTTTTAAGCAATCTGGCGATAACGAATCCGTCTCCACCATTATTTCCAGGGCCACAGGCAATAAGGATGTTTGTTTTCTTAAACCGTCTAACTATCTCATCTGTAACAGCTTTTCCTGCCGTTTCCATGAGTTTCTCCCCAGCTATGCCTGAAGAAATAGCTTTCTTGTCGGCAGCCTGCATTTCAGCATTACTCAGCACTTCCAGAGGATTTTTTTTGGAATATTCGGGTTTTCCTTGCATTTTAGCTTGTTCTTGGTTTATAACTTCCTTTCTAAGATTTTCAGGTTATCATAATATTTTTTAGTATTTAAGCACAAAGCACAAAATAAATGGCCGATCTTTTCGATAGTCCCAAAAAGAAACAGAAAGATTCATACAGCGCCCATGATATAGAGGTGTTGGAGGGGTTGGAGCCGGTAAGGCGCCGTCCGGGCATGTACATTGGCGGTACTGACGAGACCGCTATGCATCACCTGGTTGCAGAGGTTTTTGATAACGCGATGGATGAAGCCGTAGCGGGCCATGCCAGCACCATCGAGATAACCATGAAGGCGGATGGCAGGATAGTTGTAACGGATAACGGCCGCGGTATTCCGGTTGATCCGCACCCAAAATTCCCGAAAAAATCTGCGCTCGAAGTCATCATGACCATGCTGCACTCCGGCGGTAAATTCAGCGGCAAGGTATATGAAACTTCCGGTGGTTTGCACGGTGTGGGTTTATCAGTGGTGAATGCGCTTTCCAAACATCTGGTGGTTGAAGTTGCGCGGGATAAAGTTTTATGGAAACAGGAATATGAGCAGGGCCACCCAAAAACAAAACTCTTGAAAGTTGGCACCGCACCTAACCGCCGCGGGACAACGATTACATTTTCTCCTGATCCGGAAATTTTCGGCGCCAAAGCTAAGTTCAAACCAGCAAGGCTTTATCAGCTGGCAAAATCAAAAGCATATCTTTTTAAAGGTGTTGAGATACGCTGGTTGTGTGATGCCTCACTTATTACTGAAAAAGATAAAACCCCTGAAAAAGACGTTATCCATTTCCCAAATGGCTTAAAAGATTTCCTAGCAGCAGAGCTTGAAAACATTGCAACTATAACTCCTGAACCTTTCACCGGTGAAGTTAAACTTCCTGAGAAACAGGGCAGTGTTGAATGGGCGGTTAGCTGGTCGCGTGAGATTGATCCATTTTCTCATTCATATTGCAATACCATTGCAACTCCTTTGGGCGGCACGCATGAAAACGGTTTCCGTAACGCCCTTATAAAAGGTATACGTGATTTCAGCGAGATGACGGGGAATAAAAAAGCCGAAAGCATTATCAGTGAAGATGTCGGCGGCAGCGCCTGCATAATCCTCTCTCTCTTCCTGCCGGATCCTCAGTTCCAGGGGCAGACAAAGGAAAAACTGGTGAGTGGTCACGCTTCCCGTCTTGTTGAAAGCGCAGTGAAAGACCATTTCGATCACTGGCTTTCCGGTAATAAGGAATCCGCAGATAAGCTCTTAAACTACCTTATCGAGATTGCTGAAGAGCGTATAAACCGCAAGATGAAGAAGGATGTCGGCCGCAAAACTGCCACCCAGAAACTTCGTCTTCCCGGTAAACTTGCAGATTGCTCGCGCGATACAAAAGAAGGAACCGAGATATTCATAGTAGAGGGCGATAGCGCCGGCGGCTCCGCCAAACAGGCGCGTGCGCGTGAAACCCAGGCGATACTTCCGCTTCGCGGCAAGATATTGAACGTTGCCAGTGCAACATCTGAGAAACAGAAAAATAATCAAGAGCTGGCAGATATAGTAACTGCGCTTGGTTGCGGCAGCGGCACTCTTTATTCGGAAGAAGCCCTCCGTTATGATAAAGTCATAATCATGACAGATGCGGATGTGGATGGTGCTCACATAGCATCGCTGCTGATGACATATTTCTATCAGGAAATGCCTCAGCTGATTGATAACGGCCATTTATATCTGGCCCAGCCACCACTTTACCGTATCACCCAGCTCGGTAAGAATTATTATGCGAAGGATGATAAGGAAAAAGATAAATTAGTAAAAGAACTGGGTAAGCAGCGCGGCAATCTTGAAATCGGCCGGTTTAAAGGTCTAGGGGAAATGACAGCCCAGCAGCTGAAAGAAACCACCATGAACCCGAAGAACCGCACCTTGCTGCAGGTAAAAATCAGCGAATCGGAGCGTGAAGCCTCAAAAACGCAAGTTGAACATCTGATGGGTAAAAAGCCGGAACTGCGCTTTAAGTTCATCACCGAACAAAGCCAGATCATGCGCGAAAACCTCGCCGAAAACTTAGACGTCTAAAATAAAAAACTCAATTATAGTGTTTTGAGTGCTAGGAAGCGAATAAGCGAAGAGCACAGTGTATAAAAAAATACATGAGCACCGCAGCTTCAAGCTGACACAGCAATCAATCACTAGAATTGAGTTTTAAGCAGCTTGCTTGGTAATCTGCTTTTTCAGCTTCTTTGCTTTATCTGTAAGTTTGCTGTTTGGTGTAGCAGTAAGGAATGCATCAAGCCCGCCCTTTTTATCGATGGTGCGGATTGTTGAAGCGGCAACAATAAGCCTTACCAGTTTGCCCAGTTTTTCGCTGTAGAAAGAAACGGCCTGCATGTTCGGCTCGAACTGCTTTATCATTTTACGGTTAGAGTGGGAAACCTGGTTTCCGCGTTGGTATTTCTTACCTGTAATTTCGCAAATGTTTGTCATGGGCTTACCTGTTTTTTTAAAGGAGTGGCTTTTTACCCTGAAACTCTTGTGCGGTCAAGAGAAATCACGAACCGGCGTCCTTCCCTACTGCTTCGCTAAGATGTGAATATCCATCCTTGAACAGCAATTTTTCAAGGCCCGTGTTTATCTCGTCTATTACATAAAACCCCTTATATATCAATGATGTATATATTTGTATAAGGCTGGCGCCGGCTTTTATTTTTGCGTAAGCATCTTCGGCGGTAAAAACTCCTCCAAGCCCCACGATAGGAACCTTGCCTTCCGTGTATTTATACATATTTTTTAATACTTTAGTTGAAGGTTCAAGAAGTGGCTTGCCGGAAAGTCCGCCTGTCTCACCGGCATTCTTGCTTTTTAGGTTTTCCCTGGCGGTTGTGGTGTTGCTTACTATTAGCCCGTCGATTTTCTGTTTCATCATCACTTCGGCTATATCTTTCTGTTCATCTTCACCTAGGTCCGGAGCAATCTTCAGTAATATCGGTATATCCTTATCCTTTTCTTCCATCAGCATTTTCTTCTCTCTCTTCAGTGCGGAAAGAAGTTTTTCAAGTTCGTCTTTTGCCTGTAAATCCCTAAGGCCAGCTGTATTTGGCGAAGAAATATTTAGCGATATATAATCTGAAAGCCCGTAAACTTTCTTAAGCATTGTTATATAATCTTCCTTTGCATCACCTTCTTTATTCTTCCCGATATTGGCGCCAACAATCCCCTTATACCCGAATGTTGATTTATATTTCTGCCATGCTTCAAGCCTTTTCACATATAAATCACTTCCATCACCAGGCATGCCCATTCTGTTGATTATTGCTTTGTCTTCTTTTAGCCGGAATAATCTTGGTTTTTCATTTCCTATCTGTGGCAATGGAGTAACGGTTCCGGTTTCGATAAACCCAAATCCCTGGTCTAGCAGTGGTTTTATGGCAACAGCGTTTTTATCGAATCCAGCAGCAAGCCCGACCGGATTTTTAAAACTCAACCCCCAAAGATCCATGCGCAGCGTTCCAAGATACTGCTTTTCACGCGGGGTTGGCAGCAACCCTTTTTGTAAAACACTTAAGGCAAGGTGGTGGGCCGCCTCTTCAGGAAGAGTAAATATAATTGGCCTTATAAACTGATAGAAATTCATACTCGTTATGATTCCATATTTTTTAAAACAATTAAAGGAGAGAGTATATCCTTGAATAATAATAATTATAGGGTTAAAATTCATCTGTAACCACAACATATAGATGTGATGGAAAGCAATATTCTTTACCGCAAACTCAGGTTTTACAGACGTTTCCTTCTGGTGCGCTTCTTTTTTTCAAAAGTGCCGGAAGGCATGTTTTGGAAACTGACCGCTCTTATTTCAATCATTATTTTCCTCTACACAGGAAACAGTGATTTACAAGCCAGCAAACCTGAACCACAGAAACCAGCCGATAATCTTGAGGTATCAGATGTTAAGACTCCACTTCTTCTGATTAATTATGAAGATGAGGATGATATTGATGAATTTCTTGCCGAAATTGAAAAGGAAGTAAACACAAATACCAAGCCATATGAAGAAAAACGCAAGCAGCAGTCAGAAAAAAGCCCGGAAGCAAAAGAGCCAGAGAAACAAAAAAGCAAATCTGATGTAAAGAATAATAAGGATAAAAAACAGAAAATAACCACCAAGGAAGAAAATGCAAAAGAAAAGAATGACTATGAAGCTCTTGGTTCAAGTCTGAAAAAAGTTAATGAGAAGAAAGAGTTTGAGTCTTTCACTATAGAGCACGGTAATTTTGTATCTCCATTTGCACAACCTACCGAAAATGCTCCAGGAGCCATACCTCCTGAAAATGAAGAGGAGATTCCTGGTGAAGGTACTGCATCAGCAAATGCTCCAGGAACTGAACAAAGTCCTGAATCGCAGGAAAACCTATATGAACAGGGCGTAAATATGCTCGAAATCGAGGTCAACGAAGATTATGAATATCTGGCAAAAATCCTGCAGGATGCACAGGATGCCCTGCTTGCAGGCCAGAATGAGATTGCCATAGAATTCTTTAAGGAAGCGCTTGAGCTTGATATAAAAAACAGGCGTACAATGCTTGGTCTTGCAGTTGCTTACCAGCAGAATCAGCAATATGAACAGGCGCGCCAGTTTTATAGAGAAGTATTGAAGGCCGAACCAAGAAACAAGGTTGCAGTTAATAATTACCTGGTGCTTCTAAGCCAGCAATTTCCAAATGAGGCAATAGGGGAGTTCGAAAAATTATATAAGGAAAATTCTGAGTTCAGCATCCTTCCGGCGCAGATGGGTATTATCCACTTAAAGAACGGCAATTATCCGGAGGCAACAAAATTCCTCATTAGGGCTATAATGCTCTCTCCTGATAATGCCATATATAAATACCACCTTGCCATAGCTTATGACAGACTTGGAAATTTTAAAGAAGCAGCCAATTTCTATAACCAGGTTATAGAGGCGGCCAGAAGCGGTTATGATTTGCCTGATTCAGTTGATAAGATTCAGAGCAGAGTGACTTTTCTATTAAATAAAAGCGCAGTCAGATAGGGGCATATTATGGAAGTACTTGAATTACTACAGTTGACCAAGAAAAATAAGGCTTCTGATCTACATCTTTCTTCCGGCCAGCCGCCGATTATGCGCATAAACGGCGAAATCGTTCACCTTAAACTTGATGTCCTTACGGCAGATGCGGTGAAATCACTTCTTTATTCGATAATGACAGAGAATCAGCGCGCCGATTATGAAAGGGATCTTGAGTTAGATTTTGCCATCCAGTTCAGCGAACTGCGTTTCCGGGTAAATGCTTTTACCACACTTAATGGTCCATCGGCTGCTTTTCGTGCCATTCCGGACCGCATACTGACATTGCAGGAGCTTAATACCCCGCCAATCCTCCAGAAAATTGCTTCTTTACACAAGGGTCTTGTTCTGGTTACCGGCCCTACGGGAAGCGGTAAATCAACAACTCTTGCAGCTATTATTGACCACATAAATAAAAATTTTCCAAAACATATCCTCACAGTCGAAGATCCGGTAGAGTTTGTCCATAAATCCAATAAAGCTCTGATAAACCAGCGTGAGCTTGGCAGTAACACGATGTCTTTTGCCAGGGCCCTTAAAAGCGCACTGCGTGAAGATCCGGATGTAATTCTGGTGGGCGAAATGCGCGACCTTGAAACCATACAGTTGGCGCTGACTGCCGCAGAAACCGGGCACTTGGTTATGGGAACACTACACACCAACTCTGCTGCAAAAACTGTAGACAGGATTATCGATGCTTTCCCAGCACAGAGTAAAGCCCTCATCATGTCCATGTTAGGTAGTACTCTGGAAGCTGTAATTGCACAAACGCTTATCAAGAAGGCAGATAACAGCGGCCGCGTGGCGGCACATGAAATCCTGCTTGGTACTCCGGCAATACGTAACATGATACGCGAAGGTAAGGTTCCGCAAATATATTCACTTATGCAGGTTGGCTCAAAGGTTGGCATGCAAACCATGAAAGATTGTGTAAACAATCTTATGCAGCAGGGCGTAATCACCGCGCAGGCTGCAAGATCGGTGTTAAATCTTGATTCTGGTGAAGATGAATCAAAGCCAGGCGGCACAGCACCAGCACAACAAAATCCCCACATGATACAAAGCAAAAAAATGGAGTTTTAATTGACAGTAAAAATTGCAGATCTTTTACTGGAAATGGTAAATAAGGAGGCTTCCGATATTTACCTGACAGTAGGTTATCCTCCGAGCTTGCGGATAGAAAATAAAATCGTTCATGCCGGCAATGCAAAACTTACCAATGAAGATATAAATTCATTCATAGCTGAAATGCTGAATGAAAGCCAGAGGAGCGAGTTTGAATCCACACTGGAATTGAATGTCGCCATCCATTCCTATCACGGCAAGCGTTTCCGCGCTAATTTCTTTCACCAGCAGCATAACCGCGGAATTGTAATACGCCGAATACGCGTGGAAATACCTACTTTCGAATCACTTGGACTGCCTGAGATTTACGGTAAACTCATCATGGAAAAGCGAGGCCTTGTCCTTATGGTCGGTGCCAGCGGAGCTGGTAAATCAACTTCCCTTGCGGCGATGTTAGGCTATAGGAACCAGTATGGCTCCGGCCATATAATTACTGTTGAAGACCCCATTGAATTCATCCACGAGCATAAAAACTGCATCTTCACCCAGCGTGAGATCGGTATAGATACATATTCTTATGGCACCGCTCTTAAGAATGCATTGCGGCAGACTCCTGATGTCATAGTCATAGGTGAAATACGTGATCGTGAGACAATGGAAAGTGCCATCCAGTTTTGTGAGACTGGGCATTTATGCGTGGCAACCCTGCATGCCAATAACTCAAACCAGGCTGTAGAGCGAATCATCAATCTCTTCCCTGAAGAAATGTCAAAACAGACATTACTCACCCTTTCACAAAACCTTAAGGCTGTCATATCCCAGCGCTTGGTTCCAAGCATTTCCGGCATGCGGTGTTTGGCTATAGAGATAATGCTTAATCAGGGTTTGGTCAAAAAACTTATTGAAGAAGGTAAGATTAAAGAAATTAAGGAAATGATGGAAAAAAATAAAGACCAGGGAATGATAAGTTTTGATCAATATCTGCTGGATCTTTTCTTGAAAGGTAAAATAACTGAAGAAACAGCACTCAACGAATCTGATAATCCTGGTAACCTACGCCTCAAGATAAGCCAGGAAAAATCTGGTAACCCCTCACTCAGCAAGTCCAATTACATACCCGCTCAGACAACCCCGCAAAAACCAAAGAACGAAGATTTTTAATTTTTAGAGCATAGTAACCGCTATTGCTAAAAAATTTCTTATACGCAAAAAATCAGATTTCATTTCGCAACAAATATATATGCTTAGCTAGAATATGCTCTAGATTTCTTTTTTGCCGGTTTTTTTTCGATAGTTGACTTAAAATTAATTGCTCTCAGGAAAGAGCGTTCAAGGCTATCAGCGGGATATTTCTTTTTAAATTCAGCGGCAGTGCCAACAAAAACCATTTCATTATTATGCAGTATGCCTATGCGGTCGCATATCTCTTCAATATCAGCCAGAATATGGGAGCTGAAAAAGACCGTCTTTCCCTCTTTTTTGTATTTTAGCAGGTTATCCTTAAGCAATATCCTTGCGCTTGGGTCAAGGCCACTCATTGGCTCATCAAGCAGCAGGAGCGGCGCCTCGGTCAGAAGTGCCGAAACAAGGCCGAGTTTCTGGCCCATACCTTTTGAATACCTACCAACTCTGTGCTCAAGAACATCAGGGTTCAGGCCAAGTTCATCAGCCTTTTCACCAGCAAGGTCAAGATCGAAACTTTTCCCGAAATAGGAAAGTGAGAAAGAGAGAAATTCCTTTCCTTTTAAGAACTGCGAAGGGTTGAATTTTTCCGGCAGATATGAAAGATTTTTACGTGCATTTGTCTGTTTTGCACTCATACCGAAAATATCAGCAGTGCCAGAATCCTGGTTTAGGAATCCAAGAATTATTTTTATCAGCGTTGTCTTGCCAGCACCGTTCAGGCCCACAAGACCAAAAATTTCTCCCAGTTTTACTTTCAGGGAAATATTATTCAAAACTTTCTTATCACCAAAACTTTTATTCAGATTGTTAATTTCCAGTGGATAATTCATTGTTCTATTGGCCCTGTTTTATATCAAGCTGTTCAGTGAACCCAAGATTGCTTTGGGTAGGAATGGTAAAATCATCCTTATAACCTTCTGCAATCTCCATGGTGCGCGAAACAAAGGTCTGATTCGGCGCCAGGCGAAAATATACTTCGTTGTTTATCGCATCAACAAAAATATTTCCATCTTTGGAGATCAGCCCTTGCCTGTCTTTTACAAGTTTGTTTTTTGCAATATCTGCTGCCACAAGATTAGCCTGCCAGTTAGGGGAAATGTAATCCAGTTTTTTTGGCTTCCATTTGAATACTGCAAATTCCTTATCCACTTTTTCTGCAGTTATCTGCTCGCCTCCAATATTAGGCCTGAACTTACTATTATCCACCCATACAGACCATTCTGAAGGAGAAATGAATATAACTGAATTCAGGAAAAAAGCGGGTGCTATGGAAGGCAGCTCATCAAAGCTTGATAAAAGGCTCTCATCATTACTGAATTCGGCAACATTGCCCTGTAGGAAAGAATAAAGGGCGTTGAGCGATCTTTCATCATACATAAGGCTGCCCTTATAAGGAAGGTTGGCATAATCAACGGCCTTGCTTCTTTTTTCATCAGCATCAGGAATATCCTTATTTTTTACTTCCTGCTGCTTTTTATCTTCTTCCTGCTGCTTTTCTTTTGAATCTTTTGCTTTCTCTTTATCGTCACTTTCTTCTTTCAGGGAGAAAGCTTTTGAAACCTTTCCTTTGCTGTAAAGCGAACGCAGGCTATATTCATCAGAGCTTATTTCTTCTTCTGGTTTTAGAGGTTGTTTTTCCTGTGCATAGGCCGGCATTAGAAATAAAAAGCAAATCACCAGATACAGACATTTCCAAATATTCATTTTTGTAAGTTTTGACATATTATGGAGCCTTATTAGTATCTTTTGTTTCAGCAGTCTTCGGACTACCAACTTTTATCCACTCAAAAACTAATATACCTTTTACCAGTATAGGGAAAACACCGGTTTTTATTGTTGCCACAGTCTGCTCATTTATATCACCAACCTTTTCAAGGTCGAGTGATGTTATCGAAACATAACCCGGAAACTCATCAAACAATTCATGTACGAAAGATAGAACCAGTTCATCAGTAAGCCCAGAAAAACGCAATGTCACCTTGCTTGCGTTTGCAATATAATTTTCACGTTTTAGAAAAGCCTCTTTCATAGCGGTAGGCGGGGTGATTGTAATATCAAGCTGTGAGAGCCTGTACTTGTCTTTCAAAAATTGCAGGGGCTCCCTTGCCTCTTTTATGCGCGATGTTATGTCATCAACAAATTCTGTCTGGATATGCCTGTCTTTACGAATATCCTTATACACATCAAGCAATAACGTTGCTGCTCCCAACCCTTCCCTGGTTTTATTATATTTGCCTTCCTGAGCTATTATTTCTGATTTTATTTTATCTAGATCGCTTTTGTAGCTCCGTGTCTGGATAAACAATATTATATTAATCAATATTCCCACCCCAACCAGAATGGCAAAAAAAACAAAATCCGCAGTAAGCTTCCTTTTCAGTTTTACCGCTTGCATTACTGTTTCTCCTTACTTTTGGCGGTCTCTATAATAACCTGTATGGTTACATTCCTAAGATCAGGTCCATTTGGTAATGCGCCTCCACCTATATTTGTGTTAATAATTTCACGGCTTGGCAAATTAGAAAATTTTATATCATAGCCCTTGAAAGATTCCTGGATCTTTTTGGTGAAGTTTTCCGTGTATTCAAGCAGTTGTTCAATAGTATTGGAACTTGTTTTCAGCTCCATGCTGTAGTTTATGTTTATACCGCGTGGCTGCATCACACCCAAATCTTTGCCAAAGGCATTCGGAGGAGTAGATTTCTCCATCTCATCCATTTTTACACGCACGGTCTTTACTGAATTTCCCTTGCCTTTAACTTCAGAAAACTGGCTCAGCATGTTAAGCGGATATGCTTCATTTTTACTGAAAACATTATAATAATAGACGGTATCAATAACCGCGTTTATATCAACAGAGAATTTCTGTTTTTCCTTATTTATCTCTTCCAGTTTAATTTCATTCTCGCCCCTTAACTTCTTGGCCTGATTAAACTCATTTATTATGGAGTAGAGAGAAACAACATAATACCCACCCAGCAAAAGCATCAGTAAAACCAGAACGCTACCACCAGCTACTGCTGCATTATCAAGTAAATCCAGCTTATCAAGCTGTTCGGTATTTTTTGTAGAAATACGAAGATGCTTCCTTTTTTTACTCCCGAAATGGGCGGCAAGAAGAATATCAGAGTATTTATCTTCTTCCTTGGTAACATTTTTCATACCAAGCTTGGTTGCAAGTTCATGCGGAGTGAATACAGTTATATCTTTTACAGCAGTAATACGTGATGACTGAAGTTGTGATTTTATATCTTTCTCACAAATAACATAAAGATCCAGGCCATCCTTCTCTTCATATCCCACACGGCGTATAAACTCTATTGTGTTTGCCGCCTCCTGCTCGATATTGCCCGCTATAACCCCAGCTTCTGCAGCACCAACTGGTTGGTTAAGGCGGCTTATTATAAAAGTATTGTTACGGTAAACAACCTGCCTTATCCCCCCTACCTTATTATGGGCTATCAGCATCTTCCACTGGGCAGGCACCGAACCTTTGCGCAGTTTGTCTATATCTCTAACCAGCGCCTCAACTTCTAAGGGAAGTGAATATATGCCCGCGAATTTATTGGGCATCTCGAGCATCATCTCAATCCACTCTGAAAGCGGAGGAATAAAAGGGATTGAAAGAAACAGATATATCCAGTCCTTTCTACCGGTCTTTAACCGGTCAAGTTTCAAGGCAGCTTTTATATCATTGGGGTTGAAATCTCTTTGCAACTTCCTTTTTACAAGTGCATTGACTCTTAGGGCGCTTATCGGCGGAATCGTCTGCTGGGAAAATGACTGGTCAAGCAGATCTATGTAAATATAGATAGGGACCGAACGGTTCCTTTCCAGAAGTTTTTTTAATTTTTCAGCGTCTTCAGATGAAGGTGCTTGGCAAAACAAGCGCTCCTTAAGTTTTGCGCCATCAAGAAAGGTAAGGATGACTCCGTCATCACCTATTGTAAGAACAAATTTTTTACTTCTGCTACCAAACATTAGACACTGTTGTTAAAATGACATCTTAGTGAAACTATCATAAAGCGGGCCAAATACCGCCGCCGTAATCCAGAATAAAACTCCACCCAGTATAATCGTTAGTGCCGGTTGTATCAACTCTACTGTTGATTCAACAGAATCATTGACCTCACGTTCATAAAAAAAGTTTATGTTATCTAGGGCTTTTCCCATCTCGCCGCTTTCTTCCCCGATTTTAAACATTCTTATTACCAGGCTTGGAAACTGGTTGGAAACTTTAAGGGATGAAGTAAGCGAGTTTCCTTCAGAAACGCTGCGGCGCACATATTGGATTGCTTCTTTTATGATGCGGTTACCCACCACATTCTGGGCTGTCCTCAAACACTCAAGGATATCTATGCCGCTCATGAAAGTCACCGAAAAGAACTGGGAGAACCGCGCCAGATCAATCTTGGATATATTTTTTCCGACAAATGGTGTTTTGAGCGCAATCTTATCCACCTGATAGGCAAAATCTTCGGAACTCCTGTACATCATTATTATAACAACAACAGCTACTGTCGGTATGCCAAGTATGGCATACCAGTATTTCACAAATGTGTCAGATGTCCATATAAGCGCGCGTGTATGCAGTGGCAGGTCAAATCCTTGCGAAAGCATGAAGCTGGAAAGCTGCGGCACAACGAAAAGCATCATTATACTTATAACGGCAACCATCATCACCAGAAGTATTATCGGATAACGTATCGATTTTTTCACTTTACGTCTTATATCTTCATTCCACTTTATGTGATGAGAAAGGTGTCCAAATGAATCAGACATATGACCTGTTTTCTCACCAGCAGCAACCAGACCTGTAAACACCTCGCCAAATATGCGCGGGTGTTCTGCCAGGGCGGCTGAAAGCATTTTTCCGCCCTTTACTGATTCATAAATCTGCGCCATCAGTTCTTTCAGTCTGGGAGAATCAGAAGTATCGCGAAGGTCAGCCAGCGCATCCATAAGCGGAACCCCGGCTTTATCAAGCTGTTCCATGTGGATACAGAACATTATTAAATCGCGCGCCGTAATATTCTTGGCAAAGAAAGAGGTCTTCTTGTCCTCTATTTCCCTGTAGTCAATAATATCAAGGCCTATTTCTTTTAAGCGCGCTTCAAGATCATCAGAATTTGCGGCAGCCATTGTTCCTTTGATGGTTCTGCCAAGATCATTTACTGCTGAATATTTATAATTGATCATTTAAAACATTTTTAATTCATTATCTAAAACAGATTTTTTTGTTTAGTACTAGGAAGTGCAAGGCGAGGTGGCGGAATGTACTTTAATAGTACATGAGCAAACCGAGCCCGTAGCTAAGGCAAAGTAATAAGCAAAAAATCTGTTGGTATTATAACTATAGGCGTTCGGTCATATCAACGGTATTGATAAGTTCTTCCAGGTCAGTCTGCCCTAATAAAACTTTATTGATGCCATCTTGCACCATAGTAACAAACCCGTTTGAAATTGCATGGTTAAGTATAACCTTGCGGGTTGCGCGATTGGCTATTAATTCATCCATTTCCCTGTCAACCGGCAGTATCTCTGCAACTGCGACTCGGCCCTTATACCCGCCATTACATTTATCACATCCTACACGCTCATATATCTTCGGTGGAGATTTAGGGTCAACACCTAGAATTTTACATTCTTCAGGTGTTGCAATTTTTTCTTTCCTGCAACTTAAGCATAATTTTCTTGCAAGCCTTTGCGCCATGCAGCAGATGAGTGAGCCGGCAAGAAGGCTCGGCTGCACACCAATATCCACCAGGCGTGGTATAGCGCCTATCGCATCGTTGGTGTGCAGTGTAGTAAACACCTGGTGGCCGGTCATGGCAGCTCGGAGTGCCATATTTGCCGTGTCTTCATCACGCACCTCACCCACGAATATGATATCAGGGTCCTGCCTCATAAGTGAGCGCATACCTGTAGAAAAATTCATCCCGCCTTCACGCACGCTTGATTGGCGTATCATCGGCAACTGGTATTCCACCGGATCTTCCAGTGTCATGATATTAACATCAACCGAATTTATATAGCTGAGGATTGAATAAAGCGTTGTAGTCTTACCGCTACCGGTAGGACCAGTCACTATTATAATTCCTTCTGGTCTTTTCAGAAGTTTCTTTAGTACTTTTTCGTTATGTTCAGAGAACCCAAGCTTATCAAGCGTCACCAGTGATTTCTTCTTATCCAGGATACGCATAACGATATTTTCGCCGTAAACTGTCGGCTGGGTGGAAACACGGAAATCCACTTCTTTGCCAAGCACATTATAGGCAATGCGTCCATCCTGCGGGTTCCTTACCTCGGCGATGTTCATGCCTGACATGATTTTTATACGAACGGCTATCGCCGGCCAGTAATCATTATGAAAACTTCTTATCTGCATCATCTGCCCGTCAATACGGTAGCGTAAGCGCAGGAAAGCTCCTTCCGGCTCAAGGTGGATATCGGAAGCTCCTTGTTTTATCGCATCAACCAGAAGAGCATCCACAAGGCGTACAGTCGGGTTGATATATCCTTCTGCTTCACCGCTTAGTTCTTTCTTTTCCGCTATTCCGGTTTCGATTTCTTTTAAGATGCCGTCAACCGACATTTCATAATCATAGTAATGGTCTATCAGTTCCGAGATTTCCGCTTCAGCGGCATAAACGGGAACGATCTTGAAGTTTTTTGGGAAATACTTGTGCGCCTGATCAATCGCCAGCACGTTATAAACGTCTGATATGGCAATCTGTATGCTTTCCCCGATAATCGTTATAGGTATCATCTTATATCTTTCTGCCACATGCTTTGGGATTTGCTTGACCAGCTTCGGATCAAGCACAGCAGATTTCATATCGAATTTTTCAATACCGGTAGATTCAGCCAGAACTTCGCCAAGCGCACTTTCCGTAATGAAACCCATTTCTACAAGTATGCTTCCAAGCATCATGCGTTTGGTGCCTTCCTGCTCTTTTTGCTCCTTAAGTGCAATTTCCAGCTGGTCTTTTGAGATAAGACCTTTCTCCACCATAACTTCGCCTATATGGCTGGTTATTTTTTTAGTCGGATCTGCTGGCGCCTGCGGCGGCCGGTTCTGCACTGGTGCAGGAGCTGTTGTAGTTGGTGCTTTTGGCGGAACGGCCGCTTGTGGAGAAGCAGGCATTCCAGGTGTAGCTTTTGGCGCAGTAGTTGCTGGTTTAGTTGCAGCAGCAGATGGCGGAGAAACAGGTGCCGCAGCGGCAGGAGCACCAGCTGGCTTCACCATACCGGGTTGAACAGGCGTTGTACCTTCCGCGCCTGGCTTTACCTTGTTGTCACCCGTCAAATTCACTCTTCTAATCTAACCTCTTGAGTTGCATAGACATTTCTATACACCCTTCTTTAAAGATACCATAAAGTATTATGAATAAAAATAAAGAAAGACGTTATGTGTCTATTTAAACGTCATTTTTTCACAAAATGATTAACAAATGATTAACAAACTGAAACTTAAGGATTTTGGCTTATAATCAATATGAATAAAACAAATCTAGCTAAGCAGATACGCGGAAGAAAATGCGCGCAGAACCGGAGTGTACAAAGAAGGTACATGAGGATTCGCACATTTTTCTTCAAGCAAGATGCCAGCTAGATTTGTTTTATTCCAGCTCGATTGTTGCTGGCGGTTTTGATGTTACATCATAAACCACCCTGTTTATTCCTCTAACTTCACCGACTATCCGGTTACTAACGCGGCTTAGGAAACTATGTTGAAAATCAAAGAAATCTGCAGTCATGCCATCGGTTGAGGTAACGGCGCGGAGCATGCATATATATTCATAAGAGCGGCTGTCACCCATAACACCAACGGTTTTTACCGGTAATAACGCTGCATATGCCTGCCATATCTGGTCATAAAGCCCCTCTTTATGCAACTCTTCGATGAAAATTGCATCTGCCTGGCGCAGGATTTCCAGTTTTTCCTTTGTTATTTCACCCGGCATGCGGATGGCAAGCCCCGGCCCCGGGAATGGATGGCGTTTCACCATATCTAAATGCATACCAAGTTCTAATCCCAGCCTTCTCACTTCATCTTTGAATAATTCACGCACCGGCTCAATAAGTTTAAGTTTCATGCGGGCTGGCAGGCCGCCAACATTGTGGTGCGATTTTATGGTAACAGATGGGCCGCCGAATGATGAAACTGATTCAATAACATCAGGGTAAAGCGTGCCTTGCGCTAAAAATTCCACTCCTTTTATGGCCTTTGCTTCTTTCTCAAAAACATCAATGAACGTTTTGCCGATAATTTTTCGCTTCTTCTCCGGGTCAGTCACCCCTTTTAGGCGGCCGAGGAATAATTTACTAGCATCTATTTGTTTTATTTTTATATGAAAGTTCTCAGCGAACATCTTTTTCACGCGTTTTGCTTCATCAAGGCGCAGCAGGCCGGTATCAACAAAAACGCAGTGAAGTTGGTTGCCAATGGCTTTATGTATAAGTGCTGCCACCACAGATGAATCCACCCCACCGGAAACCGCGCAGATAACTTTTTTATTTCCCACTTGCTGCTTTATCTTTTTAATTTCTTCTTTAAGGAATGCTGCCATGTTCCAGTTGCCTTTGCAGCCAGCAATCCGGTGGGTAAAATTCTTTAAGAGTTCTTTTCCTTCAAGTGTATGAACAACTTCAGGATGGAACTGTATTCCATAGAATCTCCTGTTTTCATCAGCAACCACTGCAAATGGTGCACCTTCAGTTCCCGCCACCGCTTTAAAACCTTTTGGCAACGTCACAACACTATCACCATGGCTCATCCACACCTGGTGCTTCTCACCTTTTTTCCAAACACCTTTAAATAATTCAGATTCAGAATTCACATCAACGAATGCCCGGCCGAATTCCCTTTTCTTGGCTTTTTCCACTTTACCGCCGAGCAGATCACACATCAATTGTTGCCCGTAGCATATGCCAAGTATGGGAACACCCATTTCAAATATTTTTTTATTAACTGTTGGTGCTTTGTGGCCGGAAACGCTGGCTGGACCGCCGGAAAGTATTATAGCTTTCGCGCCAAACGCCTTTATTTCTTTATCACTTATATTATAGGGCCTAATTTCTGAATATACGCCATTTTCACGCACCCTTCGGGCGATAAGCTGGGTAAGCTGGGAACCAAAATCGAGGATAAGTATCTTTTCATCAACAAAAGTCATGCGGGCAAAATAAGCAAAATCAGCTTTTTTCGCAACTAGTATTATAGGTCTTTAAAACAAAAACCCCCTCATCATGAGGGGGAAAACCGGATAATTTAAATAAATAGTTTCAATAAATTTGGTTTTTTTTAATTCTCTTATTCGTCTTCGTCGTCTTCGAACTCGGGATCTTCCGTGATCTCGAGCTTGTGGGTAAGCTTGATCTTACCCTCGGCAACCAAGGTGCCGATGTCGTTCACGACATCGATCTCGAACTCTTGGGCCTCCAGCTTGATTTCAGGAGACTTCGCGTCAAGTTCCCACGGCTCGAGGGTGATGTCCCCCCCGCCGTACACTTGGTAGTCGCCTTCCACCGCCTTCTTGGTGAGCACGAGTTTCACGCTCCCATCCGGCTGCGTCTCGATTGAGACAAAATCCGAAAGCTTCGCCACCTGCCACCGTCCTTTCTAACGGCTCGAGGATTCCAAGGTCCCTTTTCAGCGGAACCATAACTCCCGACACGGAAAGTTATAGTTGTTTGTCCGCGTCTGGAATACCTTGAAGCGTAAATTATAGCAAAACCACCAGCATTTTTTGTGAACCTTTTATTAAAGATAAAATACCTATATCTCAATATATTACCCCAAAAAGACGGGGGCTTTTGTTGGTTGTGCAACTATCTGTATAATAAGCATGATTATGAATAGCGGGCTGGGAATATCGCTTGACTATTTGTCGCCGCAGCAATATACGATTAGGGTCTGCTTATTAAGTGCAGCAGTGATTTGTTTTTAAAAATTAATCTATTTTTTAAGGGTTTGGTGCCATGAAGGTTGTTGGAAAATACATTTTAATAAGTGCGGCCTTTTTCATTTTTTCAGTTGCGAATATCCGCGCTCAGGAAACCTCTGATAATTTAGGTGTTAACACAAATAATGAGGTGGCGCCTATGGCAGCACCTGCTGCTCCACCCACACCAATGATGGCAATGCCTGTTGCTCCTATTGGCTCAGAAATGCCTCCTGCTCCTGTTGTTGCCCCGGTTATGCCAATGGCGGCTGAAGCTCCCCCCTCACCTCCGCCTGCCCCAGTTGCAATCGCTGTAGCACCTCCTGAACCTGCTTTTGCCCCTGAACCACCAAAAGCACCTGTTAAGAAAAAACCTAAACAAAAGAAAAAGAAAATTGTTACACAAACCGGTTACCGTGGTGAATATTCTGATATAGAAAATACAATAAAAACATATTTCCCTAACGAAACTGTCGGGATAAAAAGAACCGGAAACAAAAGCCTTGCTGTAAGCGGCATGGTTTCTGATGCTGAAATTGCTGGCCGTATAATGCATATTGTCGAACAACATGTGCGTGGCCACGGCAGCCGTGAAGAAATCCTAAACATGATGCAGATAAGGAATTCACAGCAGGTAATGCTGCGTGTCCGTGTTGGCGAAGTTCAGCGCACTGCACTGAAAAAATATGGCGCTGTTGGTCTTGCTTCCCTTGAAAAAGATGGCCTGTTCAAAGTTCTTGCCGAACCAAATTTGACAGCTATCTCCGGTGAAACCGCAAATTTCCTTTCCGGCGGCCAGATTCCTGTTCCTATGCAATCACGTGAAGGTCTTGCGGTTAATTATAAGAATTATGGTGTTGGCCTAGAGTTCACTCCAATTGTTCTTTCCAAGAACCGCATCCGCCTAACTGTTGAATCTGAAGTTTCTCAGCTTTCTGAAAAAGGCGCTGTTGTAACTGCTGGTTTTTCTGTTCCGGGCATTTCATCGCGCAAGGCAAAAACAACGGTTGAGCTTGCACCAGGCGAAAGCTTCATGATTGCAGGACTCATGAAAGATAACATAAATGTTGAATCCGGCGGTGCAACCCCGCTTTCCAATATCCCTATTCTTGGCTCGATTCTCCGTGGCTCAAGCATTGAGCGTGATGAGACAGAGCTGGTTATTTCTGTAACTCCTTACCTTGTTGATCCTGTTAAATCGCAGGATATCAAGATGCCTACTGATGAATACCGCACACCTAGCAACCTGGAAAATATTTTCCTCGGCTCACTGGGTGCTATGTCTGGAAGAAGGGGCATACAGTCCCAGCTTCCTGGTGGCGAATCTGCAATTGAAGGAACCTTTGGATATATGGTGGATTAACATGAAAAAACTTACAATCATATCTGCACTTGTTATTGCTCTTTTAGTTTCCGCATGTGGTGAGCGTCTTAAGAAAGAAGCTTATGTTACCCGTGGCAATCCTAACAACCTTATTGATGCTTCAGCTGAGCGCGTATCTTTCGGTCTCGGCAACGCTTCTGTTATTGGTGATGTTTCTGGCTGGATAAACCGTGATCAGCCAACAAGGGCGGAACTTACCTGCACTGATAACAGCTATACCTGCAATGAAGTAAAATCAGTCCTCAACCAATTTGGCGTTCCATTTAAAATGGTTTCTAAGATTGGTGCTAACAACGTTGTTCTGGTTTATGAGCGTGTAGTTGCGCGTGATTGTGACAGCCGCTACGTTGATAATCATTTTAACCCATATAACCTTAATCACAAAACCTTTGGCTGCTCTGTTGCTGCTAATATAGTTCAGCATGCCAGCGAACAATCACAAATCACCAACCCTGCCCTGCAGGATCCTCAGGATGCTGAACGTGCAGTAAAAGTCTTCAATAAATATCTCGAAGGCAAGAAATGTGATGGTAAGTGGAAGAAAGGTGATGGGAAAGGCCCTCCTCTTCCATGCATGATGGGGCCTCAATAATTATACTGAAATACCTAATACATTAAACTTTGGTACTTCTGCCTTAACCTGGCTCACTTCTTCATTGAAATTTTGCACTTTGGCATATTTGCTGGCCGCTTCTTCAGCATCAGGCTTGTTGTCAAATAGTGCAATTATATGATCTGCAAAAGTTTTTCCTGTTTCACCTTCAACAAATGAATTAAATAACGAGGCAACAACGCCAAGCGGTCCACCATAAAGAGCACTGCCGGCAATTTTAGAAGCGGGGGATTCATCATTACCGAAAAAACTTGAAACAACCGGCAGGTTGTTAAGCGGGTTTATTGCATCTATGGCATCGCCAATTGTAAGACCGTCTTTTCCGAAGAAATTGCTGCCATCTTCATATTCTTTGTTAGCAAACTGAACACCGCTTTTCGATGCCAGTGCATACAGGTTATTTTGAACGCTTCCTATCATGCTGGAATAAGAAGCAATTTTCATGCCAGTGTAGTTTATTTACCGTTTTTTAACTTAAATATTTTATTATTACCTAATATGACAATTGAAAGAAAAAATGATGGTTATCAGGAAAAACTTATAGTTGGCGAGGCTATAAAGTTTTTTGTAAAAAGGCTTGGGGATGCAAGTGAGTATATAAAGGCGCCAGTATCTTCTGTTCAGGCGGCAGGTATGCTTGATAATCTTTTCACTCATATGAGCGGCTTTTACCCTCCTGATGTAAAAAAATTCCTCCACCAACTTTATTTTGACCGCAAACATACCCTATATGAGGCAGGCCTTTATGAATCAGGCGTAACATCACCAAGAGTGATGGCGCTTGGCAGTAAGTTTGGTTCATCAAAAGGCTCTACGGCATTTTTTTACTATGGAAGTAATTCTACATTTCCACCAGCCAGCAACATGGGGATGGTAATTGATACTGAAATTTCCAAAGGTTTGGAAGATCATGATGGTTCAAAGAGTGATCTTACACCGGTAATCCTAAGGCTGATCAGTTTTCACGAAATCCTTATCCATGCCGGGTTAAAGGCAACTTGCATGCAATCTATACCCATGGATTATATGGAAAACAGATCCGAGAAAGCGGTAGGTGAGATAATGGCCGGCCATGAAATGATAGCAGCAATTACAGATAAGGTTTTAATTGATCTCGTTCCAACAGAAATTATCCAGCAGGAAGCAAAAGAACTTAAGGGACAGTTAGGAAAAGAACTGCCAAAGGTTCTTTTACTATTAAAGCTGCTTCCAATGCAGATGGCAGCAAACCTAATGCACCGCGGCGAAGATGGAGCACATCTTACTAATGATTTTAGGAATCTCACAAAGGATTTTGCTAAAAGCTATATTAACAAGCCCGGCCCAGCCATTGATGATATAATGCGCGATTAATCTAAACTGCCAGTTTATTTACCGTTTTTTAACCTTATAGGCGTATATTTAAACTATGCCACATGATGCACATATAGAAAAACAGATTATAGCAGGGATAATGAATGGTATTTTCAGTGTATTGAAAAGGCCGGAATATCTTAATGCCCCTAAAGCCAGGACTTCTGCTGAGGCAGTTCAATTTATCGATGGAGTTTTTAATGCGCTGATAGCATTATTCCCTCCATCACCCTCAGGTATGGCAGCAACAGGAGCCCTGCTGAAAGAAATATACCATGACCGCGACCCCCTGCTGCTCTATATCCAGCCAAAACTTTTTGAGAACGGAATTCCTGATGACCCAAGGTATCTTGGTCTACCTGCTGGAACCCACAGATACAGTTTTGGCCTTAATTTAGTTGATCTTGATTCAAGCACTAAAAGAGCCGCATATTCCATTGTTGTTGATAGTGAGATAGCTGAAAGAAGCCGGGCGGCAGGGCAAAGCGATAAACTCCCTGTAATGATGAGGAGAATCATGATTGGCGAGACAATACCATTCCTCTCCACTCATAAAACCTGCATAGATACTGTTGGTGTGGATGCTTACCTTGATAGGTCTGAAAAAGCGGTAGGTGAAATTTCCATAGGGCAGAATCTTTTAGGCGCCGTTCTTAAAAAATATATGATGGACCGCGTTGATCCAAGTGTTTTAGAAGCAGATATAAACTCTCTTTCTCCTGCACTTCGTGCCGCACTCACTTCAATGGTTGTAGAAGAACTTAAGAATCCTATGAAATATTTTACCAGCTTTTCAAATTTTGATCATGCCATAAGGGCAAGGCTTATTCCTGAATTTGCCCAAGTTGGGGATGATTTTGCCACTATCTATGATGGCAGAAACACTGGCAACCCAGGTGGTGGCAATCCTGGTGGCGGTGGCCCAGGCGGCGGTAAAAATACATTCCACCGTTAGACAGCCAGCTTCATCTGTTCTAGTTTCTTTATTTCATCACGCAGTTTTGCAGCTTTTTCGAATTCAAGGTCAGCAGCAAATTTCAGCATTTCTTTATGCAGCTTATCCAGATGTTTCTTTAAAGCCTTTTCATCAAGATGTTTTATCTCATCATCAACTTTCACAGTCACATGGTCTTGTTCATAAACACTATCAAGAACTTCGGAAATTTTCTTTTTTATACTCTCAGGCGTAATGCCGTACTTTTCATTATATTCCTGCTGCAATTTTCTCCTTCGGTCGGTTTCTGCCATCGCACGCTGCATTGAACCGGTGATTTTATCTGCATAGAGTATCACTTTACTGTCCACGTTCCTTGCAGCTCTTCCTATAGTTTGGATAAGTGAAGTTTCAGAGCGTAAGAAACCTTCTTTGTCAGCATCTAAAATCGCCATCAGCATACATTCAGGAATATCCAGCCCTTCACGGAGCAGGTTTATCCCAACCAGTATATCAAACTCACCCTTCCTTAAATTTTGAATTATTTCTATGCGCTCCAATGTTTCAATGTCAGAGTGCATATAGGCAACCTTTAGCCCGGCTTCCTGCATATACTGGGTTAAATCTTCAGCCATGCGTTTTGTAAGTGTGGTAACCAGCACGCGCCCACCTTTCTTCACCACCTCATTACATTCAGCAAGCAAATCATCCACTTGCGTTTCAGCAGGTTTTACTACGCATGGTGGATCGATAAGCCCGGTAGGCCTTATTAATTGCTCAACGATTTCTCCGCTAGTCTGTTTCAGTTCCCATGGGCCAGGTGTTGCAGAAACATAAATAGTTTGTGGGCGCATCTTTTCCCACTCTTCAAATTTTAAGGGCCGGTTATCAAGCGCTGAAGGCAGGCGGAAACCATGTTCAACCAGTGTTGTCTTTCTTGCCCTGTCGCCGTTATACATGCCGTTAATCTGCGGCACGCCCACGTGACTTTCATCTATGAATAGCAACGCATCTTTCGGCAGATATTCAAATAATGTTGGCGGTGGTTCACCGGCATTCCTGCCGGAGAGATAGCGTGAATAGTTTTCAATCCCTTTGCAAACACCTGTCTCAACAATCATCTCCAGATCAAACTGGGTGCGCTGTTCCAGTCTTTGTGCTTCCAACAGTTTTCCACTCTTCTCAAAAAATTTCAGCCGGTCTTTCAGTTCTTCTTTTATAAGCTCTATCGCTTGCAGCATTGTTGGGCGTGGTGTTACATAGTGGCTGTTGGCAAACACTGTAATCTCTTCCATCTCATCAGTTTTTTCTCCAGTCAGCGGGTCAAACTCATATATGTTTTCAACATCATCTCCGAAGAAAGAAAGTCTCCACGCCCTGTCCTGATAGTGTGATGGAAAAATATCTAGGCTATCACCGCGCAGACGGAATGTGCCGCGGTGAAAATCTATATCATTCCTCTCATATTGTATCTCCACCAGTTTTTTAACCAGTGATGAAATAGAAATCCTGTCACCTTTCTTTAGTGGCACCACCATCTGCAAATAAAGTTCCGGACTCCCTAGGCCATAGATACATGAAACGGAGGCCACCACAATCACATCTCTTCTTTCAAGCAGCGCACGCGTTGCAGAGTGGCGGAGCAAATCTATCTGCTCATTTATTGAAGAATCTTTCTCGATATATGTATCGCTTTTGGGGATATAGGCTTCCGGCTGGTAATAATCATAATATGAAACAAAATATTCCACCGCATTCTCCGGGAAGAAGCTTTTCATCTCCCCATAAAGCTGGGCGGCAAGCGTTTTATTTGGTGCTAAAATAAGCGCCGGACGCTGGGTTTTTTCTATTATATGCGCCATGGTGAAGGTCTTCCCTGAACCTGTAACCCCCAGTAAAACCTGGTCCTTCTCTTTCTTCTTTAGCCCCCCAACAAGCGCAGCAATAGCGGTCGGCTGGTCGCCAGCCGGCTGGAAATCTGAGGTAATTCTGAGTTTTTGTGGTTTATTTCGTCTATTCATATTTTATTAATTTTAATTATGGAACATACTTTATAAAATATTTATATTCATTAAAATAAGGTTAAAGAAAATGAGTAAAACAACTCCAAGAACAATCGAAGATTATGCTAAGGTCGTAAGCGGCATGCGTGCAACCTTTTTTACTCCAACGCTATTATCAGATGATGGCAGAGGAGAAACCTGGTGTGTAAGGATGCCTTTAAGCGGCAGGGAATTTAATGATGGAATGTCTGTAAAGGAATTTGTTTCACTTATCAATCAGGGGTTATCCAGATTTCCCGGGCATGCAAATTTTATTCACACAAGAATCGATAATCAGGAGGTTGTGATAGCAGAATTTCCGCGCAAAGATGATGCCATCTCCTGTTCAGGAAGGCTGGAAGGTTTTGGCTTCAGAATAAACTGGCGTACGATAAATCTTATAGAAAAAGACGAAAAAAGTGAGAAAGGTGTAAGTGGGGATGAAATCACAAGGAAGTAAAAATCCATTCCAGCTTTTTTCAAAATGGTATTCTAACGCAGCAAAAGAATTGGGCGAAGAACATGCCTCCACCATGTGCCTTGCCACATCCACCAAAGATGGAAAACCTTCAGCCCGCATGGTTCTCCTCAAAAAATATAATGAGAGGGGTTTTTGTTTCTTCACCAACCTTGGCAGCCGCAAAAGCAAGGAACTTCTTAATAACCCATATGCTTCACTATGTTTTTACTGGCAGGCTTTAGGCAGGCAGATACGTATTGAGGGAGAGGTAATAATGGTTACCGAAAAAGAGGCTGATGCTTATTTTAATTCCCGCCATCCAAGAAGCCGGCTTGGGGCGATTGCTTCCCGCCAGTCTGAGGTTTTAAAGGATTACCGGGCGTTCATAGAACAGGTTGATATTATGGAAGCGGAACTTGGTGATGATATTCCACGGCCAAAGCACTGGTCAGGTTTCCGTTTGGTGCCAGAAAAAATAGAATTCTGGCAGGAAGGCGAAAGCCGCCTTCACCAGCGCCATCTTTACAGCAAGGATGAGAAAGGTAAGTGGCAAATAATTATGTTATATCCATAGCAGGTTAGGAAAACCTGCCAGCCATGAGTGTGCGAAGCACCGTTCCATTGCAAAGTTAGAAAACTTTGCAGGGAACATACCGAATGGGTATAAAAAGCCTACCCCATAGCTTCTACAAAGGCGCCTGGGTTATCATAAACCCTCACATTTATACATGTAACACCAAGTTTTGAAA
This sequence comes from uncultured Rickettsiales bacterium, assembly GCA_964450945.1. Lineage (GTDB taxonomy): Bacteria > Pseudomonadota > Alphaproteobacteria > Rickettsiales > JABDBP01 > CAYVHI01. Next base: position 36,334 of record CAYVHI010000003.1, on the reverse strand, counting down.
ACAGCCTTGGGCAAACTTCCTTTAAGACATATTCACCTATATTTTCGGCAGATGGGTCACCATCAAAGTAAAAAACTTTCTGGCCGGTTATGTTGGAAATTGCATCACCGAGTTTTTTATCTTTTTTATTTAAGAGCGTGTTGTGGTCCCAGTTTTTATTTATCCAGTTCCCCAGCAGCTCCTTCAGCTTATAATAATCTATAACTTCACCTGATTTTCCACGCTTCTTACTGGTGAAAGTTGCCTCTATGGCAATATGGTAACCATGCAGGTTACTGCACGGGCCAATAAATTCTGCAAGCCTTTTTGCGACATCGCATTCAACTCTTATGGTGCATGTAAACATTTAGTACCTTCCCAATTTACATTAAATAGAATATAAAACATCTCATGAACATCAACCCATTTATAGATTTTATTTCTTTTTTCATCAGCTTTTACATCTGGGTTATCATTATCTGGATAATCATGGGCTGGCTCAGCTATTTTAAAATAGTGAATGATTATAATCCGTTTATCCGCAAGGTGAATGAAATACTTTACCGCCTGGTGGAGCCGGTTATCAGGCCAATAAGGAAGGTAACCCGCCGTATTTTAGGCGACCTTGGCGGTATCGATCTTTCCCCGATTATATTATTCGCGCTGCTCTATCTCTTAAGAAATATCCTCTACACCTATTTCTATAAGTTCTAGGAGATTATTACGCGGGAGCGGTTGAGCTACAAGCTCAGAGCGACCTGGATAAAGAACTAAACCTTTTTCATTATCTTAACAGTATCTTCGCCTATCAGCTGGGTGGAGACAATTTTAAATCTGGTAATTTTTTCAAGCGAAGAAAAGCCCATATCCCCTATTGCCGCCACCCCATCATTACCTATAATTTTCGGCGCCTGGATCATTATAATTTCATCAACCAAGTTTTCTTTCAGGAGCGATGTGGCAAGTGAACTTCCACCTTCAACCAGCAGGCGGTTGATACCAAGTTTTCCAAGTTCTTCCATGGCATCTGTTAGTTTCGGACGACCCTTCCGGTCAGATACCTCTATCAGTTTGATGCCTTTTTCAGCTAATAAATTCCAATTCTTCTCCTTCTTGTTTTTTGCCAGCGTGATGATCCAGAGCGGGATATTCTGCGCGGTTTTCACAAGTTTGCTGGAGAGCGGAATTTTCAGGTTGCTATCAACAATAACCCGCACGGGTGAGCGGTCTTCAAGGCCAGGAAGGCGGCAGGAAAGCTCAGGGTCATCTGCTGCCACTGTGCCGCTGCCAACCATTATGGCGTTATTCCGTGAACGCAAAGCATGGGCAAAACTCCTCGCATCCTCACCGGTTATCCACCGGCTTTCCTTGTTTGAGAGAGCTATCTTTCCATCAAGTGTGGTTGCCATTTTTAGCGTTATATATGGCCGGCCCTCTTTTATTCTTTTAAAGAACCCTGCATTTAATTCCTCCGCTTCCTGCTCAAGCACACCTGTTACAACTTCAATGCCTGCTTTCTTTAAAGCTTCCACACCTTTTCCGGCAACGCGCTTGTCTGGGTCAATCGCGCCGATCACTACGCGCACTATTCCGGCGCGTATCAATGCATCTGTGCATGGTGGGGTTTTACCGTGGTGGCAGCAGGGTTCAAGCGTTACATAGGCTATCGCGCCTTTTGCTTCCTTGCCTGCCCTGTCAAGCGCTATAGCCTCGGCATGTGGCCTGCCACCTTGCGCTGTCCAGCCACGCCCTATTATGGTTGCACCTTTTACAATTACACAGCCAACAGAAGGATTGGGCCAGGTGTTGCCAACGCCGCGCCGGGCAATCGAGAGTGCCTGGTGCATGAATTTTTCATCAGGAGAATTCATTTTTAAGCGTTGGATTTTTTTGAGCCTAGGCGTTCTACGAAATCTTCAAAGTCTTTTGCTTCACGGAAATCTTTATAAACGGAAGCAAACCTGACATAAGCAACAGAATCAAGTTTTGAAAGCGCTTTCATCACCGCTTCGCCTATAACCGTAGAGTTTATTTCGCTCTCTCCCATACTTTCCAAATCGCGCACAATATTATTTACCGCCATATCAACCTGTTCAGTTGTAACAGGGCGTTTCCTTACCGCCAGTTCTATAGAGCGCACAAGTTTTTCTCGGTCAAAAGGCTTCCTTTCGCCATTCTTTTTTATAACGACCAGCTCACGTATCTGCACCCGCTCGAATGTGGTGAAGCGTGATTCACATTTTGGGCAGAACCTTCTGCGTCTGATAGACATGCCATCTTCTGAAGGCCTGGAATCCTTCACTTGTGTATCTTCAAAACCGCAGAACGGACATTTCATAAGTAGCCTCTTTCTAATGATTTCTAAAAATCATTATAATTAAGGGAGTTTTAGGAGCAGAGTTTTTTTTAATTCGAGCGTACCTAGAAACGTACGTGAGAATTAAAAAAAATTAATGCAACGCCAAAATCACTAATTAGAATGATTTTTACCCATAGATAGGGAATTTAGCACATAATTCAGCAACTTGCACTAAAGCTTTTTTCTCTGCTGCAGAATTATCTGCCGGGTTTGCTGCCAAACCATCCAGCACATCACCTATAAGTTCACCAATTTTTTTGAATTCATTTTCCTTGAAACCTCTTGTGGTTCCTGCTGGCGTGCCAAGTCTGACGCCTGAAGTTTTCACTGGTGGCAGCGGGTCAAAAGGTATGGCGTTCTTATTACATGTAAGCCCTGCTCTTTCCAGGCTTTCCTCGGTATCTTTGCCGGTCAGTTTCTTCGGGCGCAGATCTACCAGCACTATATGGTTATCAGTACCGCCGGTAACAATATCAAGGCCACGTTTCTTCAGAGTTTCTGCCAGCGCCTGTGCATTTTCAACAACCTGCTTTGCATAGGTTTTGAAATCAGGTTTCAGCGCCTCACCGAATGAAACCGCTTTTGCGGCGATAACATGCATTAGCGGGCCGCCCTGTATACCAGGGAATATGGCTGAATTAATTGCCTGCTCAAGCGTAACATCTTTTCCGGTAGGGGTTTTACGCACCACTAGTTCAGGATAGTTGGAAAGTATCAATCCACCCCTTGGTCCACGCAGTGTCTTATGCGTAGTGGTGGTTACAACATGTGCATATGGGATCGGTGATGGGTAAGCACCGGCAGCCACAAGCCCTGCAACGTGAGCCATATCAACCATCAGGTAAGCACCAACTTCATCTGCGATCTTCCTGAATCTTTTCCAGTCTACGATTCTTGGGTAGGCAGAAAATCCGGCAACAATTAATTTTGGTTTATTTTCGCGCGCAAGCTTTTCCATTTCTTCATAATCAAGCAGTGAATCATTTTTTCTTACACCATATTGGATAGCCTTGAACCATTTGCCTGATTGGTTAGGTGCTGCGCCGTGGGTTAAATGTCCACCGGCAGCAAGTGATTGGCCAAGAATAGTATCGCCCGGTTGGATGAGCGCATTGAACACGCCCTGGTTTGCCTGTGATCCTGAATTTGGCTGCACGTTTGCGTACTTACAGCTGAATAATTCTTTTGAGCGCTCTATGGCAAGCGTTTCCGCTTTATCAACTTCGTGGCAGCCGCCGTAATATCTTTTACCTGGGTAACCTTCTGCATATTTATTGGTAAGCACGGAACCTTGTGCTTCAAGCACCGCTTTGCTCACAATATTCTCAGAAGCAATAAGCTCAATCTGGTTCTGCTGGCGTTTAAGCTCGCCTTCTATTGCCTTATTCAGTTCAGGGTCCGCCTGTGCAAGTCCGGTTTCAAAAAACATATTTTCGCTTCCTTCGATTTTCTTTTTTGCTGCTGAAAAAAACATCATAAACTCCAATAAATTGTTATTGGGAGCCTGTTTTAGAGGGTTTTAAAGCGTTTTGCAAGAGGGAGGTTTTTTAAGGCGGGTTAGTAAACCCGCCAGCCCTGAGCCAGCGAAGCATCGTTCCATGTGAAAGTTAGTAAACCTTCACGGAAACAATACCGCATGGGTAAAAATTATTTACTCATTTTTTCCACGCGGCGTTGGTGCCTTCCGCCTTCAAAGTCCGTAGTAAAGAAGGCTTCCACAGCCTGCAGGTTATTGCTTTCATCAACAGTCCTGGCGCCAAGTACAAGTATGTTTGCATCATTATGCTGGCGGGAGAGTTTTGCCGTTTCAGAATTATGGCAAAGCGCCGCACGTATTCCCTTATGGCGGTTGGCAGCAATACACATACCAATTCCCGAACCGCAGATAAGAACGCCTTTTACCGCTTTGCCGGAAATTATTTCCTGCGCTACCTTACTTGCATAATCAGGATAATCAACAGAATCGGAAGAGTTGGTGCCACAATCAATCACTTCACCAAACTTCTTTAGCTTCTCTTTTATTTTATTTTTTAGTTCCACTCCGGCGTGGTCTGAACCAATGGCAATTTTCATATAGGTAAAATAAACTAATTATTATTAGACAAGTTTTAGGAGCTGAAGTTTTTTTATAACCGGAGTGTACAAAAAAGTACATGAGGATTATAAAAAAACAAAGTGACGCAAAAATTGGCAATAATAATTAGTTTAATACTGCCACCAGATACAATCACCTACAGTATTATCTCTGTTAGGAGTAACTGTAGCATTCCTTTCCAGCCATGTTTCAGGTGCCATTGCAACACCATCCGCAAGTGCGCTAACTGTTGCCTTGCATAACACAGGGCTGCCATCTGGGGCTATACACATATATCTATATGTATCTGAACCAATAGCAGTATTCGTTTCATTCCTGGCTTCATATTGTTCCCAGCAACCAGTTGCATTAGTACAGCCATTAACACCATTATTAACAAACCTGCTGGCATATGCACCCATTTGATTGCCCATTGCTGCTGGCACGCAGTTGCGTGGGTCAGTAGGGCAGGCATAAGTCTGGTCAGTACCGGCAGCAGAAGGGTTAGGGCGGTTGCATGCCGCTATCGGGTGGCGTATTATGCCACCGCCGGTAACTGCAGGAATAAGCTGCCAGCGCATTTTATATATAGCAATATCATCAAACGTGCTGTTTACAGCTTTTATTACAAAAACCCTCTGGGCGGCACCGTCACACTCAACTGCAACACCGGCATTGCATAAAGTATTTTCTATTTTATCTACATCAGCAATAAGGCCGTTTTTGTCAATACGGCTGCTGCCGTTCTTTTTCCACGCCCCGTGACCGGAAGGGCCGTGACTCATGATCATGAATATTGCGCTTTGGGTAATGGCTGCACCAGCTTGTGTTGGCCTTATTTCAATAAGGTTTGTTTCTGTGCCGGCACCACCCTGCAAATCTGACCCCAGCCGGTAGCGTGTATCCATAACCCAGTCAAATTTATTTCCCCAGCCATCATACACATATTCATCAGGCAGAAGTATGGTTCGGTTAGGAACCTGGCCAACCCTGAAAGTCGCCTGGCCACCATCTATATATATACCATTTGCAAAAGCGCCAGATCCTGATACACAATCTTCAACCCCGAAAGCAGCGTTTGTATCAGGCAGGTCGGCACGTGCCGGACATGGAACACCGTTTACAATATAATTACCTCCGGTTGAAATATAGCGTTTAAGATTCTCTATTATCACTTCCATCTTCTGCTGGGTCTGGCGCGCTTTCTCAACATTTATCCGCGCTGAGCCAAGCGATACCGATGTTCCAATCAAAAGCGCTATGATGCCCAGCACAATAGAAAGTTCCACCATCGTAAATGCTTTATTATATTTGTTCATAATCAACTACCTTAAGGTAAGCACATCCCTGTTGGGGGTGGTGTAACGCAGGTTCCTGTAAAACTGTCGCAGCAGTTGTTAACACACTCTGTACTGCTTCCGCATTGCGTTCCATCAGTACAAGTAGGTGTACAGGTACATGATTGATAAGCACATGTACCTGCACAGCATACCAAGTTGTTTTTGCTTTTGTAACAATCTTTATCCATTTGACATGGACCGCCATAACATGTCATGCATGTACCGGAGAAACAACAAACATTTCCCGGTTCGCCAGTACAATCATCATGAGTTACACAACCACCTCCACCAGCACCACCGCCTGGTGCACCGCCGGTAAGGCAACTCGTATCAACATCATCAAAGTATGTACATTCTCCCGGTATGCCAACGTCAGCAACACATTTATCGGGCGGCGTAGTAGGGCTTGTGGTATTAGGGTCGGCGCAGTAGAAGCTTGCCTGGCAACATGTATATCCTGGCGGCGCCCCAGGCGGGTCAGGATATCCTTCACCAGTTGGTGTGCCATTACCCATACATGGATCTCCCCAGTAACCTTCACCTGCAGGGCATCCGGAAGCACCGCCGGCAGCGCCACCGGCGCCTCCACCATCAGAGCCGCCAGCATCAGCATAACCTACAAAACAACCTTCCCAATCCCTTCCGGTAAGCAGATGGCAAACTGTCTGATATTCCAATAACTGGTCAAATTTCGTGCTTTTCGTTAGATACTTATTAGGGGCCTGCTTGATGAAAATATTATTATACCCGCCACCACATAGCATTCCGCCAATATTGTTAGAACTTATTCCTCCCGAACAGTTGAAATTTTCTATAGCTGCTTCATCGTTTATTATACCGGGGTGCCTTTCACCATCACCGCCCTCAACCATCGCCCCTGTACCATTTTCACCGTGAGCGAAAACAACAAGTGCAGCCTTATCTTCTGCCGGAATATCACTACCAGGGAACATAACTGTTATGTTCCCTTCTCCCACACCACCAAGCCCGGTATTTGTCCTTAATGCATATGTCATAACATATTCAAGAAGGTTGCCGTTTTCATCATAAGCCATATCATAAGGTATCTTCAGGGTGTTTACCGGAACTGCACCAGTTAATATTCCATAAGTATCCCTTACTGAGTAAGGATCAAAATTACAGTTTGATATTCCAAAATTAGCATGGTTCTTTGGCAGCGGTTCTGCCGGGCATGGGATTCCTATCCCGGTTCCGCCTGCCCCGCCCGCTCCCAAATTCACCTGGCCAGATATGCTTTCTTTTACTGCCTCTATGACTTTACCGATTTTTCTTTCTGTTTTTGCAGTTTCGTGTCTTTTTGTCTGGTAGGAGCCTATATTGAGAAAGCCGGTCAAAACAACTGAAACTATGGTAAGTATTACAGCAAGCTGTATTAATGTAAAACCACGCATTGAATTTTTAAGGCGTTTTTTCATTTCTTTATTTACACCATTAATATACTAATATCCAAGTGCAAGTTTTAAGTTATATTATACCTAAAGTACAGTAATTATTCTATCAGTATATGGTCCACGAACTCATATTAATATCCCTAATATTCATTACAGGACTGGCCTGCGGCAGTTTTGCCTCCGTTGCTATTTTCCGCATCCCAAAAGGTGAGCAGATCTGGCTTGGAAGGTCATACTGCCCTAAGTGCAAGAATCCCCTTAAGTACTATGATCTTATACCCCTGATATCATGGCTTTTAACTTCAGGAAAGTGCAGATACTGCAAAAAAAACATAAGTTCCAGCTATCTTATCCTTGAAATAATTTCTGCATTTTTATTTGTTACAATTTATCTAAAATTTGGAATAAGCGTAGAAACTTTTATAATCATACCAACCGCCCTGTTGTTGTTAATTATTGTTAACATAGATTTAGAACACAAAATAATCCCTGATTCATTGCAAATAGTTCTTTCTGTACTTGCTATAATTTATGCGTTCTTTTCCGGACGTGATTTTATTGATTCATTTGCAGGAATGGTGTTGGGTTTTGTAATTTCGTTTTCCCTGCGCTGGGTTTTCTTTAAATGGAAGAAGCGTGAATCGCTTGGTCTTGGTGATGTAAAATTTTTTACCATTGCAGGATTGTTTTTAGGTGTATGGATGTTCGTTCCATTCATGCTGATTAGTGGCATATTAGGCACAATGCTTGGATTCTTTTGGCAAAAGATAAAAAAAGAATCTGAGTTTCCTTTCGGCCCGGCATTGGCGGTTGCTCTGCTTTTATGCCTGCTTATCCCTGAAATGAAGAATCTTTTTTATCTTACCTGAATCAATTTTGGTATTTAATTTTTCTTAATTTTTTAGTATGTTAATGGTTTAGGTTATATCTATAAACGCAGGAATTTATTTTTAGTGATGAGAAAGATAATTTATAGTTTAGTTGCAGCCTCGTGCTTTCTCCTTTCCTCGTCGTGTAGGGATTACCGGGAAATATCAAACCCTTCTATCATTGATAATGAACTTTCCTTAACAAGAGAAGACTATAAGAGTATAGGAAAAAATAAAGAACCTGCTGAAAGTTCTTCATCAGAAACACCAACGATCCCTCCTGTACCAGACATTTCAGATATAATAATGCCGCCACCGGAACTTCCGGAAGATAAACTAATAACAATTTCCGTTACCGAAGAAATTCCTATTAAAGAAGTTTTCATGGAGTTATCAAGGAAGGCCGATATTGATATAGAAATTGATCCGGGAATCCAGGGCGGCATAATTTTCAGGGCAAAAGACAGGCCATTTTCTGAAGTAATAGAAAGGGTATCCGAGCTGGCCGGCCTTAAATATTCCATGAAGAACGGTATATTGAAGATAAGCATTGATTCGCCATATATCGTAAATTATCCCGTCGATTTCTTAAATATCATCCGTTCCAATTCGGGTGAAGTCAATATCAGCACTAAAGTACTTTCTGCCAAGGCAAGTGGTGGGGCAAGTTCAGGTGCAGCCAGCGGTGCAGCTACTGGAAGTGGTGGTGGTGGAGATAGTTTCTCCACCGGTTCAAAAAATCTCCTGAAATCCAACTATGACAGTGATATATGGAAATCCATAGAAACCGGGGTTGCTACAATACTGACAAGCTATACCGGCACAAGCACCGGTTTACTTATCAAATCTTCACCTATAGACCCAGCCTTGCTTGCCGCAGGCGGCGTGCCAGACCCATCAAAACAAGCGCCGGGCAGCTTTGTGAATATAAACCGTCAGGCCGGTGTTGTCACTGTCATGGCAACTGAGCGTAAACACCGTGAAGTTAAAAAATATCTCGATAGCATAAAAGTTGCCCAGTCCGCTCAGGTCTTGATTGAAGCAAAGATTCTGGAAGTCTCATTAAGTGATGCCTATAAAAATGGCATTAAATGGAATACCATTAGTTCAAAAAGTTTTGAATTTGATTCACCGGGAGATTTTTCTACACCTACCGATAGTTTAACAGATTTACTAACTGTAAATGTCGTAAAAAATGAATTGTTTGGTTTAGATAATATAAGTTTAGATGCAGTAGCAACGTTTACGGAGCAATTTGGTACAACCCGCACTCTTTCCAGCCCGCGTATTAACGCAATTAACAATCAGCAGGCCGTGCTTACTTTTGCCAAAAACTCTGTTTACTTCACAATAGAACTTGAAGAACGAACTGATACAAGCGCAGGCGGCACCCAGCAAGACAGAAGTAAAATAACAAGTACTCTCAACACCGTTCCTATCGGCGTAATATTAACTCTGCAACCTTCTATCAACTTGCAGACTAATGAAATTACCATGAATATCCGCCCTACGCTATCACGCATTACCGGAACAGTTGTTGATCCTGGTGCCGCCATCATTGCCCAAAAACTTGGTTCTACTAGTATCAAAAATGAAGTCCCGGTTATTGAAGTAAGAGAACTGGATTCAATCTTAAAAATAAGAAGTGGTCAGGTGATGGTTATCGGTGGATTGATGGAAAACCGTACGAAAAACAATGAAAGCGGCGTTCCGGGACTTAATCAGCTACCTATTGCCGGGCGGCTTTTCAATAGCAGGGATGATTTTACTGAAACCATAGAAACCGTAATATTCATCAAAGCCACTCTCATTCCTGGCTCAGCAAGTAATGTTGAAAAAACCGACAAGGAACTTTATAATAAATTTTCAAACGATCCTCGCCCCTTGAAATTCTAATAATTTCACTGTAGTTAGTCTAATAAGTTATAAATTTATTTAATACTAGGAGTACAAGACGAGCTAGCAGAGCGTACTATAAAACGTACGTGAGCATAGTGAATCGTAGTACGCAACGTAGAAAATAAATTTATAACTTATGACAAAGGATTTATGTTTACTACAACGCGTTATATATTGCTCACTGCGGTTAGGGATTGGCTGTTTATAGCCTTATTCATTGCCATAATTTTTGCCATTTCAATATCATCCTTGCTAGGTGGAACAGCGGTAACCGAAGAAGGGCAGATGATACTTTCATACATAACCAGCTCCTCACGCATGATACTTTTGGTCGGGCTTATGGTATTCGTATGTTTCCATGTACGCCGGGCATTTGATAACCGGGAGGTTGAACTTATACTTTCACGCCCCATCTCCAGGCCAACATTTGTATTTTCCTACTGGCTTGGGTTTGCTGTGCTGTCCTGTTTTTTAGTTATACCAGTCACCCTTGCGGTACCGGTTTTTTCATCTCCTGATTTCGGCGGCCTTATATTCTGGAGTATCAGTCTTTTGTTTGAAGCATTTATAGTAGTGGCTTTCTCACTTTTCATTTCTTTGATCTTGAAAAGCGCAGTCAGCTCTGTTCTGGCAAGTTTTGGTTTTTATTTCATCGCACGCATCATGGGATTCTTCCTCATGCTTATACATAACTACTTATTTGAAGTCTTCAGTGCCAGCTGGTTCATGAGTAAACTAATGCTAGTGGTTTCCACTGTGCTTCCACGGCTTGATCTGTTCGGCAAGAGCAAATGGCTTATATACGGCCCTGGGGCAGATGATCATTTATGGGTTTTTGTATTTCAGGCGGCGATCTACATACCATTTCTATTATTGATGGCAATTTCAGATTTTAAACGCAAACAATTTTAAATGAAAATCAATTACCCTATCACCTTAGATTTTTATAAAAGAAATTATCTGATTTTATTATTTTTCCTGTTGCAGCTTCTCCTGTGGTCACACACAAAAACCATAAAACCTGATATTGCGATAGTCCCCGAAGTTCCAGGAGAAACCACCGTAAAGGCTTTATCTTTCGGCGATGAACAATTTTATTTCCGCTGGCTCGGGTTTAATATCCAGAACGCTGGCGATAGTTTTGGAAGATTCACTGCGCTCCGCCTTTATGATTACAGTAAACTCAGCAAGTGGTTCCGCCTGCTGGATAGTCTTGATAGCCAGTCCAACTACATACCATCCATGGCAGCTTACTATTATAGCAACACACAGTATAAACCTGATACCCGCTATGTAATCGATTATCTGGAAGAGCATTCCATGCGCGATCCTGAAAAGAAATGGTGGTGGCTGGTTCAGGCAGTAATAATAGCAAAATATAAACTGGAAGATGAGAATCTTGCATTAGTAATAGCTCAGAAACTTAAAAACATAGAGAATATTCCATTCTGGGCGCGGCAGATGCCGGCATTCCTGCTCGCCGATATGGGCGAGAAAGAGCAGGCTGCAAATATAGTTAAGGATATACTTGAGAATTACGATAATATTTCTGAGCAGGAAAAGAATTTCATGAATTATTTCCTGAAGGAAAGATTAAAAGAAATTGCGCCGGCAGAAAATAAAAATGAATAGGAAATCATGTATAATCTTACATTAAATATAACCCAAGGATTACAGCTTGCAGCGCTGCTTCCCTGCATGTTCATGCTTATATATCTGCTCTCTTCATTTAAGAATTTTTTCAGCATTATTCTGCCTTTCTTTTATTTCATCTGCCTTGGCAGCAGTTTTGCCGTCCACCTTCTGCCGCTGGCGGAAGCACAGATTTCATTTAAATTTGTATTAAGGTCTTTCTTCGTGATGACAGAAAACATGCTCCCTGAAGCAAGTTTTCTGCTTATCATGCAATGCCTGCTCGGGCGTGTGCCACCATGGCCATATTTCCTTATCCTCACTTTGCCTATAATTGGCGCCGGTTCTTTTACCTATCTATTTCTTAACTACAAGGAAGTTTGCATTCCGAACTACAGTTGTTTCTATACTTCTTATCTCATGAACTTATATCATGTGTTCGGCACAGCACTGGTTTTCCTTTTACTCATGGTAACCATATCACGTAAATCACACGCCATTGACAGCGCAGATATAAATAAGAAATCAAAATATTGGCTGATAATCGCACTGGTGATGTTTAATCTTATCACCATCTCAACCTATCTTGCCGAAATTTTATTAAAAGTGCCAAAACCAGATGCTCTATTTATACGCACCATGATAGGAATTGTTTTTATCTATCTTGTCCTTTCTTCCATATTCAGGGTGTTTTCGAAAAGCTTCCAGCTTGAATCACTTCAGCGCATATGGATACCCACTGATAAGGAAAAAAACCTTGCTGCAAAAATAGAAAATATGCTGATGAAGGAAAATATTTACCGCCAGGTCGGTTTTTCACGCAAGCAATTGGCACAAAAATTAAAAGTTAATGAACACACCCTATCAAAAGTTATGAACTGGAAATTTAAAAAAAGTTTCCGTGAACTTACTAACGAATTGCGCATGAAAGAAGCCAAGGAAATGTTAAGGGAGACAAAAAAATCCATAACAACCATTGCCGTTGATACAGGCTTTACCAGCATCACTTCATTCAACCGCGTTTTCAAGGAATATACCGGGAAATCCGCTACCGAATTCCGCCAGAATGGCGGTAAAAAGAAAAAAGCTTCTTAAAACAAATGTTCTTTACTTGGAAATTTTCTGCTCCGTACTTCTTTCGTATATTCCTTAACAGCCTTTTCCACCGCCTCATTAAGTTTTGTATAATTTTTTACAAATCTTGGTTTGAATGTTGGGTCAAGCCCAAGCATGTCTTCTGCAACCAGCACCTGTCCGTCACATGCCAGTGATGCGCCGATACCGATAGTTGGTATAGAAAGTTTCTTTGTTATATTCCGCGCCAGTTTTTCATCTATTGCTTCAAGCACTATGGAAAATGCCCCTGATTTTTCTATGGCAATTGCATCAGCCATTATTTTTTTTGCCTCTTCAGGCGTGCGGCCTTTATATTTATAATCCTTAGCAGTCTTTACATATTGGGGCATCAGCCCAACATGCCCCATCACCTCAATATTTTTTTCGCGCAAGAATTTCACTGTACTTGCAAGTTCTGTTCCCCCTTCCATCTTCACTGCATCACAGCCAGTTTCTTTTATAACCCTTCTACAATTCTCCAATGCCTGTTGCTTTGATTTCTGGTATGAACCGAACGGCATATCCACCACTACAAAGGCTTTTCGCGAAGCATTAACTACCGCTTTGCCGTGGTTTATCATCATATCAAGAGTCACTCCCCGGGTATTTTTCATGCCGTAAAGCACCATGCCGAGTGAGTCGCCAACCAGCAATATATCCACATGCTTATCTAATATTTTTGCAAAAGGCGTGCTGTAGCAGGTAAGGCAGACAAGTGGCGTTTTGCCTTTGTGCACCTTTATGTCTTTAACCGACAGGCGGTTGCGTGGCTGGTTGTTGTTGCTGTTGTTGTCCTGGGGCATTCTGTATCTTATCTTTTGGCAGTACTATGGTGATTTTTGTACCGGTACCAACCTGGCTTTCAATAATGAACCTGCCGCCCATAAGTTCAATAAGTTTTTTGGAAAGCGGCAGACCGAGCCCGGTTCCTTCATATTTCCGGTTATATTCATTCTGCACCTGCCCGAAGGTAGACATAACCTTTGAAATATCTTTCGGGGCGATGCCTATGCCGGTATCTTTCACTTCTATATGCAGCGTTCCCTCTACTACATTATACCAGCTGGAAAGCGATACTTTCCCTTGTGCAGGGGTAAATTTCACTGAATTTGAAAGTAGGTTAAGCAGAATCTGCTTAAGGCGTTTAGGGTCGGTCTTCACCACATAATGGTCTTTTGGAATTTCATCCACCAGGATAACACTTGCCGCTTCTGCGCGCGGAGATACCAGGCGCAGGCACGATTGCATTACCTTGGTAACATCCACATCAACCATTTCAACTTCTAACTTTCCTGCTTCGGCCTTTGAATAATCAAGGATGTCATTTATAAGGCTTAAAAGGTGTACGCCGGAGGCATGTATATCGTTAATATAATCCTTATATTGGTCATTGTTTATCGGACCCATCACTTCATCTTTCAATATTTCAGAAAAACCTATGATGGCATTTAGAGGGGTGCGCAGTTCATGGCTGATATTGGCAAGGAATTTCGATTTTTCCTGGCTTTCCGCTTCCGCCCTGATCTTTGCTTCGCTAAGTTCAAGGTTTGATTCATGTTGTTTTGTGATAATCTTTTCCGCACGCGAAATGGTATAAAGCAGGGAAATATAAAGTATCGAGAATATGAATATAATAACTGCCGTGCCAATAATCTGCAGGCGTATAGGCTCTTTCCATAACGGCGTGACATCATAGACAAGCTCAACAACCGCAGCAAGAAGAGGCGTAGAGGAATCATCCATGAAAACCGGAACAAGGCTCCTTACTACTATCTTGTTCGTATCACTGCTTTTAAAATCATTGGACCATTTATCGCCAATAGTCCTGCTGATAGCATTTCCTTGCTGGGCAACGGCAAAATCTGACTGTCTTTCCGTATCGACACTCTGCAGTTTATTTTCACCAAGGGCTATAAGACTTTCCCCTTTGGGCGAATATACCATAAATGCAGTAAGCGGGACTCCGGAAAGATACCTTTCGGAATCGCCTCTGAATTCGGCAATTCCCGGATAGCTGTTCATCTGCTGGGCAGGGTAGTTCTGGAAATGTTTCTTCCATACTAGGTTAACATAATTCCGTGCGTAAGATATATTATTCCGTTCTGCCAGTACCTTAATAATATCTTCTGCAACCACGGAGCGGTAATACATACCGGCAATAATTGCAGCAATTATTACCAATATAAAACTAATGGTTGAGAAGTATCTTAAATAGGAGAACATTATCCTGTTTCTGCCGATAAACCATGAAAACTGTTAAAATATAGCATATTAGACGATATACAATAACATTTTTTAAAGTATTTGTATAATTTAAGAGATGTATTGTTGACCTTTTGTTAAGAAATCTATATATATCCCCCTCTTCCATTTAGCATTGGAGTAATTTTGTGAAGCGTACATATCAAGGCAGCAAGCTTGTCAGGAAGCGCAGGCATGGTTTCAGGAACCGCATGGCAACCGCTGGTGGCCGTAAAGTAGTTGCAAGTCGCAGAAGCAAGGGCCGCAAGCGTCTTTCTGCTTAAATAAAGCTGTAACCTTACAGGTTTCTTCGTTGAATAATAAGATATTGACCCTGAAAAATCGGGCGGATTTCTTGAAGATAAGTAAAAAAGGCACATCAATGGTTGCGCCCGGTTTTATTATGCAATCACTAAAAAGAGATGATGAAACTATTACTTTTCCCCGCCTTGGTTTCACGGTAAGCAGGAAGATAGGCAACGCGGCAGAAAGAAACCGGGTAAAACGCCGTCTACGTCATGCAGCAGCGGGAGTTTTCAGGAAACATGCAAAATCAGATTGTGATTATGTGCTTATAGGCCGTAAGAGCGCCCTCACCATCCCATTCCAGAACCTGATAAAGGATATGGAAAAATTAATTCGCTTGATATAAAAGCCTAACTTCTTATATATAACGCCCAAATGTTTAAAAAATTTACCCTATTACTTATAAAAACATATCAATTATGCATTTCTCCCATGCTGCTGCCATCATGCAGGTTCACTCCTTCATGTTCGGAATTTGCAGCAGAAGCTATTGAGAAACATGGAGTATTTGGCCTAAGGCTGGCCATCAGAAGGCTTCTAAGGTGTCACCCCTTCGGCCAGTCCGGGTATGATCCGGTGCCGAGCAAAAAGGATTAAAATTATATATGAAGGATACTAAAGGATTATTAACAGCTACTGTAATATCGATAGTTATACTGCTCGGCTGGCAGGTTTTTTACACCTGGCCAAAGCAGAGGGAATTAATCCGACAGGAAGAACTGAAGAAGAAGGAAGCCGCAGTGGCGCAAAAACCTTTGGTTATGCCTGCCCAGCAGAGCACTGCCGAATCGCTTCAGGATAGAAAAAGCATAATTGCTGAGGGCGGGCGGGTTCGCATAAATGCAGATAGGCTACAAGGCTCCATATCACTCAAAGGCGCAAGGATAGATGATTTGACTTTGGTGGAATTCAGGCAGGGGCTGGAAAAAGATAGCCCCCAGGTCGTGCTTCTTTCACCGTCTGGTGCCAAAGACCTTTATTTTGCCGAGACAGGCTGGCTGGGCGATAATATTGATTTGCCAGGCCCAAATACTATATGGAAAGCTAGCAGCAGCACTCTTACCCCTAAACAGCCGATAACCCTTTCATGGGAAAATAGGCAGAAAATTCGCTTCTCAATAACTATAGAGATTGATGATCACTATATGTTCACGCTTAAACAGCGCGTTGAAAATAATTCAGGCATAGAGATATCTCTACACCCTTACGGGCTCATTAACCGCATCCACCATGATGCCACAGCATATTATGTGCTGCATGAAGGGGTTTTAGGTGTCTTAAGCGGAACACTGGAAGAAATAACCTATGCAACACTGAAGGAAGAAAAAAATAAGGAATTAAAAACCATTAAAGGCGGCTGGATGGGAATTACTGATAAATACTGGCTCACCGCTTTCATACCTCAGACAGATAAATTTGATGTAAAATATTCATACAGCCAAAAAGATGGCACAGATCGTTTTCAGGCTGATTATCGTGGTGAAAAAATCGTAATACCTTCCAGGGAAAGTAAAGAGATAAAAACACTGTTCTTTGCCGGAGCAAAGAAGCTTGATCTAATAGAGGATTACGCAAAACTCTATAATATCCGGCTGTTTGACCGTGCAATAGATTTCGGCTGGTATTATTTCCTTACAAAACCGATGACAAAGCTGCTCAAATATTTTTATGAACATGTCGGAAATTTCGGTATAGCCATTATGATCCTGACCGTATTGGTTAAGCTGGTTATGTTCCCGATTGCCAACAAATCATACCATTCAATGAGTAAAATGAAGCTCCTGCATCCAGAGATGATGAAACTGCGGGATCGCTACAAAGATGACCGCACAAAACTCAATCAGGAAGTAATGGAACTTTATAAGCGCGAGAAGATTAACCCGCTTTCCGGATGCCTGCCGCTTTTCATCCAGATACCGGTGTTTTTCTCTTTATATAAAGTGATTTTTATAACCATAGAAATGCGCCACGCGCCGTTCTTTGGCTGGATAAAAGACCTTTCCGCGCAGGATCCTACCACAATCTTCAACCTTTTCGGGTTGATACCGTGGCATCCACCAGCTTTCATGATGATAGGTCTATGGCCGCTTATAATGATGATTACCATGATCTTCCAGCAAAAGATGAACCCGGCCCCCAATGATCCCGTACAAGCACAGATGATGCGTCTAATGCCTTTCGTATTATTGTTTGTGTTTGCTTCTTTCCCTGCCGGCCTTGTAATCTACTGGTCATGGAGCAACCTGCTCTCCATAGGCCAGCAATATATAATTTCCCGCGGAATTAAACTGAAGGGCAGAAAAAAATGACCATTCATGATAAGGATTCGCTTGAGCGTGGCAGAAAACTGTTTGCCGGCGAGTGCAAATTCCTGCTTGGCGCGGTAAAAGTTGATGACCTTCCCACATATAATATGCCGGAGATTGCCTTTGCCGGACGCTCAAATGTGGGCAAATCAAGCCTAGTGAATGCTGTGCTTGGGCAAAAGATTGCTCGCACTTCAGCAACCCCTGGCCATACCCGCCAGCTTAACTTCTTCATGGTCAGAAAAGAACTGATAGTCGTGGACCTTCCCGGTTATGGATATGCAAAGGCCGCGAAGAAGGAAGTTGCAGGCTGGAACTATCTTATATACGATTATCTGCGTGGCCGTCCGGGTTTAAGTCGCGTTTTCATGCTGGTAGACTCACGTCATGGCCTCAAAGATAGTGATAATGATGTAATGAATGTGCTGGATGATGCGGCAATGTCATATCAGATAGTGCTGACTAAATCAGATAAGGTTAAGAAGAAAAATATTGATGATATTTTTGAATCTATAAATAAAATAGCAGGCGAGCATACTGCGCTCCACCCGGAAGTTCTGGTAACCAGCTCCAGGGAAAACGAAGGTATAGATGTTTTACGTGCAGAAATAGCCGCAATGTTATAAAATATATAAATTATGGCAGGAAAGAAAAAGAATTTAGATAAGGAACAGCTGTTTGATAAGGCACGCATACTTGCGGAAGCCTTGCCTTACATGCGCCAGTTCTCTGGTGATACATTTGTCATAAAATATGGCGGCGCGGCAATGGGTGATCCAGAGCTTGCCAAACAGTTCGCTCATGATGTTGTTCTATTGAAGCAGGTTGGTATAAACCCTGTGATAGTTCATGGTGGTGGTCCGCAGATCGGCAAGATGCTTGACCGCTTAAAGATAAAAAGTTCATTTGTAGATGGCCTCCGCGTTACCGATAAATCCGCCGTTGAGATTGTGGAGATGGTTCTGGTTGGCACCATTAACAAACAAATCGTGACAGAGATTAATGCAGCCGGCGGTATGGCCGTCGGTATTTCCGGCAAGGATAGTAATTTGATAGAAGCGCGTAAACTTCGCCGCACTGAAAGAGACCCAGATTCAAATATAGAGAAGATTCTTGATCTCGGCTTTGTCGGTGAACCGAGTATGATAAATCCTGATATCTTGGTGCTCTTTGAAGAATCGAACATCATTCCGGTCATTGCACCAATTGGGGTCGGTGAAAACGGTGAAACCTATAACATTAATGCAGATACTGCTGCCGGCGCAATCGCCTCCGCCCTTGCTGCACGGAAACTTTTGATGCTTACCGATGTTCCCGGCGTGCTTGATAAGGAAAAGAATGTGATTTCTGATTTAAGCGTTTCCGAAGCCAATGAACTGATGAAGGATAAAACCATCAGCGGCGGCATGATACCGAAGGTGGAAACCTGCATAGATGCGGTAAAACATAACACCGAAGCGGCTCATATCTTAGATGGCCGCCTGCCGCATGTTCTGCTGCTCGAAATCTTCACCGAGCATGGCACCGGCACCATGATTTACCACGATTAGTCTTATTTCCGTTATGTGAGGTTAATAAACCAAGTCAGCCTTGAGCCAGCGAAGCGAGGCGGAAAAAAACTAACTCTTCAGGGTAACCGTTCTTGCTTTCAGTTTTTCAGGTGAATGCCAGCCAATTCTAAGTTCCGGTTTGGATGAAATATTGGAAAGCAAAGGATTATAATAAGGATCACAACTGGTGATAATATCATAATAACGGTTGACGAATCTTCTGCTGTCTGCCGGGTGTGGGTCAACCAATCGTTTTGGTTTACCTCTGGTTACTGATTCATGGTGAATAAGCACTGCATAAGGGTCCATCATAACTTTATACCCCGCCTCGCCAATCCTGAGACAAATATCCGTATCACCAAAACCAACGGCCAGCTCTTCATCAAAACCTTTCACTTTCTGGTAAACTTTCGCATCCACCAGCATACATGCTGCTGTAACCGCACTATATTCCCTGCTTGCGTATAGAGAGCCGTTATCGGTTGTGTTATATCTTCCTTCAATTTTCATTTCATCGAATTTATGCGCGTGTTCTGCCGCACCGTGAACACCAACAATAACGCCTGCATGCTGTATCACACCATCCGGGTAAAGCAGTATCGCACCCACCGCTCCAACATCCGGATAATTTCCAATTTTTACCATATGCTCAAGCCAGCCCGGCTCTTTCGCTTCAATATCATTATTAAGCACAAGGTAGTGTGTGTAGTCTTTCTTTGCCGCTTCGGCAGCGCCAATATTAATCAGCTTGGAAAAATTAAAAGGCCCTGAATAATTAATGACAGTATGTTCCTTTTTCAGGCTATCAAGGCAACTTAGTGTTTCTCTATCATTTGAATCATGGTTAACCACATATATGTCATAAAGTTTTCTGTCAGTCGTGTTCTTTATGCTGTCTATACACGTCTTCAGTAAATCACCGCGATTCTTGGTTGGGATTATTATTGCAACCTTGGAAACTTTACCGGGGAAAAAATCAATATCATAAAAATTGGAAGCTACGCCTTCTTTAATCTCAGGGCTGAATCCGCGCCGTTTCAGGTGATCAATCCTTGCCTTTGCTGAACTCTTCCATACATCACCTATATATGTATGACCAAGGCTTGTTTCATGCACTCTCCAACGATAAAGAATATCCGGCACATGGCTTATCTTATTAGCTTTTTCGATGGCCTTCAGCATCAGGTCAATATCTTGGGAAACCTTAAAGCTTTCATCAAACCCTCCAACTTCTTTTATTATGCTTGCACGTATTGAAACAAAATGGACAAAATAAGGGTGCGAAAGATAAAAATAATAGGAAAATTGAGGGCGCAGCTCAAAGTTCTGCAAATCTTCTATATCTTCGGAAGTCAATATCTCATCGCTATATAAAATATCTGTATCATCCGCAAGAATTGCCTCTGCAAAACGATGTAATGCCTGCGGTTCAAGATAATCATCATGATCCATGAAGCAGATGTAATCACCTTTTGATTCTGAAATTGCAACATTTGATGATGCGGAAACACCCCTGTTCTTTTCCTGGTGAATTACTTTTATTCGGATGTCTTTTTTTGCGTATTCATCAAGTAAGGGTTTTATGTGCGGCAATGTTGAATTATCATTAACACAAACAAGCTCCCATTTGCGGTATGTCTGGGCAATTATACTGTCCAAAGCCTCTCTCAGCCATTCTTCTCTTGTGTTATACACTCCCATTATTATGGAAAAAAACGGCGCTTCTTCCGGCCATTTTTTCTCCATAAAAGTTACAAGCATTTTAGGTGAAGGTTTATATTCACGGTACCATTTATCTGCAGTTACATGCTTATCTGCAATACGGCTCATTATCTGCTGCATCAATCCACGAATGCCCTGGCTACGCACTATATGGCTCATTACCCTGTATACTTCAGGACGAATCAGATGTTTTGTAAGTCGGAGCGCCCTTACTGCGGCACGTAGAGGTGCAGTAACTTTCCATGATGTGGAATTCATCAGGTCATCTATTGTTTTATGATGGTCTTCGATGCGTCGTTGCAGGTTTTTTATCGCTTCCTCTTTATTAATTAATATCTTTTCTACTTCATGCCTTGCCAGGTTTGCTTCATGCAGTTTCGTATAAGCCTCGCCCATCCGTTTGCGGTTGGCTATAGCCTCACGAAACCAGCAGGCAGCAAGATCACTTGTATTTTTAAGTTCATTATTTATTTCATCTGCCAGATTATCCATCCTGCGCTTTATATCCTTGTCATGCGCATTTGCGGCAAAACCAGAGAGGATCTTTTCCAGGTCCTCTATCCAGTTCTTAAGTTTTGTATTGGTGGTAAGTATAAGTTTTCCTTTCTGATGATGGCGTAGTGACGGCGAAAGGAATTCTTCTATATTACCTTTTTGCTGCGCCACATTATCAGCAAGAGGAAGTGCAAGTTCCTTGCTTATATGCTTAACCTGCTTTTCCCAGTCAGAAAGCATATCATCATAATTAACGAACACCCGTGCATATTCACGGGTCATAAGTTCTGCATCCATGTTATAGATGAGCCATAAAAGAAGCGCCTTCTCATGGTCTGCCCAGTCTCTTTTTTCCAAGGATTTTGCAACACTTAAAGGATCGCGCAGCGTGATTACAAAAGCCGGTTCGATATTTTTTTCCTTCAATATTTCCAGCCATAAAGGCATGAGCCGCACTTGCCGCGGGTCTTTTAAGCCCCATAGTTCGGAAGATTCAAAATCACGCGCAATCACGCCTTCCAGTTCTTCTCGCAAGGATTTTATATCCTGTCTTTCCCACCAATTATCCGGAAGCGGCCTGGTATCATCCCATGATGAACCTAGAACTTCAAAGATCCTGTCATGTATGTTCACTACATCTTCATGCTCCCAGTAACCTTTCTCGTTATGTTCATTTGTAGCAAGGAATTTATTCCCAAGATCAACACCAAGCAGGTTGCAAACGCGCGCCAGGGCAGAAGTACCGCTCCTGTGCATACCAAGTATGAACACTGCGCATTTCCGCTCCGGTTTTATTTTTGTTTTTAATTTCGTCATTTCTATAAATAAGGTAAAAATTCTTTTATTACTTGCCTGTACAATTCCTTTTTAAATGGAACTATAAGATCCACGACTTTTCCCGGTTCAGTCCATTGCCAGTGTGAAAATTCCGGGCGCTTTGTCGCTATGTTTATATCACTGTCTTCACCCAAGAATTCCATCAGGAACCATTTCTGTTTCTGCCCTTTATATCTTCCTCCCCACAATTTGTTTGCCAGGGATTTTGGCAAATCATAAGAAAACCATTCTTTGCTTTCAATAATAAGCTTGGCATTGTTTGTCCCTATCTCTTCCTTCAGTTCACGCATTGCCGCCACATGTGGCTCTTCATTTTTATCTATACCACCTTGTGGCATCTGCCACGCTTCTGCACGTGTATCTATACGCCTGGCGGTAAAAACATGCCTGTCTCTATTTACCAGCATTATGCCGACGCCCATGCGGTAAAGCGTTCTTCTGGGCTCTTCTGTCACCGTCTGGACTCTCGTGGTATGGAAGAAATAGGCACGACCTCTATTCCCTTACCAGGCAGGCTTTCCATCCATTGCTTAAGTATCCTTGCAGTAATGGGGTAAGGTCTTGCGGTACAAATCACTGAACCTTTTAAGAAAGCAATTTTTTCCAGTTCGGCAAGATTATT
Organism: uncultured Rickettsiales bacterium; assembly: GCA_964450945.1. Classification (GTDB taxonomy): domain Bacteria; phylum Pseudomonadota; class Alphaproteobacteria; order Rickettsiales; family JABDBP01; genus CAYVHI01. The sequence goes on along the minus strand of CAYVHI010000003.1, from coordinate 13,575 downwards.
TTCTATATCCTCGCGTGAGATTTTTCTGTCAATTATCATCTCGCTTGACCAGAAAGGGAAATTTATGTTTTCCGAAAGCGCAAAAACCGGACTGCTTGGATTGCGCTCAGAAAATATCAGTTTCAGGTCACGATCTTTTATTTCGCTTATGATTGGCGCAAGGTTTACTGCCGATGCAGTGAATTTTTCATCCTTTGCGGTAAGCAAGCCGCTATATCCTTCAACAAGGGCAAGCAAAGAACGGAACCTTAATAAATTTTCTTCTTTGCTTAGGGAATTAAGCAGTGCGTATGGCCCTGGGTCAGTTATCGGGTAGTCATTAGGCTCGAGAGGAAAATCCAGTAATATTTCATGGCCACTTTGTTTTGCCTGAGAAACCCACTCAGCAAGATTATTTGAATATGGCGAGAAACTGAAAGTTATTACTGAAGGAAGGCTCATAGCCTCTGTTGTGCTTGTCCTGCTCAGGCCAAGCCCGCTCATGATTATAGCTATTTTTGGTTTTGATTTATCAGGAACTGCTGGGGAAGGTTCTTGTTTTGCCTCTGGCTTGACTTCTGTTTTTTGTTCTACCGTTACGGCTTCCTTATTACCTTCTTCTTTCTTTTCTTCGTTTTTAGCATTATCGGCTGGCGGCAGCGGCTTTACTTCCGGGAAGGAGATTTTTTCTTCTCCTTCTGGTTTCTTTTCTGGCTCATGCGATGAAACCTGTTCCTCTGTTTTTGCCGGTTCTGCAGCTTGCGGCGGTTCAGGCAGCTTTTCCTTTATTCTTATTTCACCAGTACCAACAGAAATAATAAAGCGCTTGCCACTCGCTATAGGGTCTTTTTCCTGAACGCTGTATGTGGAATAGATTATCCAAGACATGTAGCCGCACAACACCAGTAGCGCCAGTGTTGTCACTCTCCATATAATCAAATTACGTTTGGAAGAATCTTCTTTCATACCATCAACTGCTTATTCTTTGGAAATAGTAAGTTTCTTGCCCTTTATGGAGCTATTGAACACATTGATTGCGCGCAGCAGGTCAACCGCCCTCGCCAGCTGATAATCCTTATCATAAAGTGATTTATCGCTACTGCTGTTACGAAGCAGCTGGTCCTCTGTTTTTACTTCATCCTTGTCTTTTTGTTTATCATCTTCCCCATCCTGATCATTGTTCAGGTGCCTTACCAGGTCAGCCTCAGCATTTTCCTTGGTCTTTAGGAATTCTATCTTTGCCGGTTCAACCACTATGTCAGGCTCAATTCCCTTAGCCTGGATAGCAACGCCTGAAGGTGTGTAGTAACGCGAGGTAGTAAGCCTCATCGCACCATCATCAGGAAGTGGTATAACCGTCTGCACGGAACCTTTTCCGAATGATTGTGTTCCCATAACAACGGCGCGTTTATGGTCTTTTAACGCACCTGCCACAATTTCAGATGCAGATGCAGAACCGCTGTTGATAAGAACAACAATAGGTATGCCCCCGGTAATATCACCTTCCTTGGCATGAAAAAGCTTTGTACTGTCAGCAATACGGCCTTTGGTTGAAACAATCTCGCCACTTTCCAGGAAGAAATCAGCAATCGCTATCGCCTGGTCGAGCAAGCCGCCTGGATTATTGCGCATATCAATAACAAGTCCTTTAAGGTTATCTCCCATTTCTTTTTTCAGTTTATCAAATTCTGCCCTGAAATTACGGTCAGTCTGCTCAGAGAATGAAGTTATGCGGATATATGCAACATCATTCCCTTCCTTGTGTGATCTTATGGATTTTATTTTTATGATATCGCGAACGATTTCTATATCAAGCGGCTCTTTCTCGCCTTTCCTCAGCACTGTGAGTTTTACTTTGCTGCCAACTCTTCCGCGCAGTTTATCTATTGCTTCGGTAAGGTTCATGCCAAGTACAGGTGTACCGTCTATCTCACTGATAAAATCTCCCGCCTGTATTCCGGCTTTAAATGCCGGTGTATCATCGATAGGGGAAACCACTTTTACCAAACCGTTATCCATCGTAACTTCTATTCCAAGCCCACCGAATTCTCCTTTTGTCTGTATCTGCATTTCAGCAAACTGTTTTTCATTCATGTAGCTGGAGTGTGGGTCAAGTGAAGTCAGCATGCCGTTTATTGCTGATTCTATCAGCTTATCATCCGTTACATCCTCAACATAATCCTGCTTTACTTTTTCGAACACATCGCCAAAAAGACTGAGCAGCCTCATGGTTTCTTCAGAATTTTCCTGTTTCTTTTCCTTCTCTTTTGCAGCCAAGGCAGAAGTGGCGGAGAAAATAATTGCAAAAAGAATTGTTAGAACTTTAAGTTTCATAATACCTCTAATTGATTATAAGGGAATTTCCGTTCATTTCTTTTGGTTTTGGCAGCTTCATTATTTCAAGCAGCGTTGGTGCTATATCAGAAAGCCTGCCGTTTTTAAGTTTTGTTTTCTTATCAAGGCCCACAAGTACACAAGGCACTGGGTTAAGCGTATGCTGGGTATGTGCAACACCGGTTTCAGGATCAACCATTAGCTCTGCATTGCCATGATCAGCGGTTATCAGCATGATGCCGCCTTTATTTTTTACCGCTTCAGCAATTTTTCCTAAACTTTCGTCCACTGCTTCCACTGCCTTTACTGCCGCCCCTATAATACCTGTATGGCCTACCATATCGGTATTGGCAAAATTTACCACAATAAAATCAAACTTATCGCCCGTTATAGCATCTAATAATTTTGCCGTCACCTCTTTAGCCGACATTTCCGGCTGCATATCATAGGTGGCAACTTTCGGGGAGGGTATCAGTATCCTTTCTTCACCCTTGAACTCTGCTTCGCGGCCACCGCTGAAAAAGAAGGTAACATGCGCATATTTCTCGGTCTCGGCTATACGAAGCTGCTTTAACCCTGCATCAGCGATTATTTCCGGCAATATTTTTTCCAATTTTTCAACCCGGAAAATCGTATCCATGAAATCATTGTGTTTTTCTGAATACTCAACCATGCCAAGCCCGGCGGAGAAATTTATCTCCTTACGGGCAAAACTCTTGAACCCCTTATCAAGCAGGCTTTCTGTTATTTGCCGCGCACGGTCAGCGCGGAAATTTGCCATCAATATTCCATCACCGTCTTTAGCGCCTTCATATCCTTTTATCACAGCGGGAATTAGGAATTCATCTGTCTTGCTATCATTGTAGCTGTTCTTCACCGCTTCCTGTGCATTTCCAGCTGGTTTTCCTTTGGCGGAGATAATTGCATCATATGCCAGGCCAATTCTTTCCCATCTTTTATCCCTGTCCATCACATAGTAGCGGCCCATCACTGTTGCGATTTGTATCAGTTTGTTACCGGCGATTTCTTTTTCCAGTGTCCTTAAGAAATCGGGTGCGCTGTTCGGTGCGGTATCCCTTCCATCAGTCATGGCATGTATTTTTACCGGCACTCCCTGCCCTGCGATAATTTTTGCCAGTGCGATTATGTGGTTTATATGCGCATGCACACCGCCATCAGAGACAAGGCCTAGAAGATGGCATGCTCCCTTTGTGGATTTTAGTTTTTGAATGAATTTTTCTATCGCCTTTTCTTTTGCCAGTGTCCCGGTTTTAACCGCCTGGTCGATTTTCGGCAATTCCTGCATTATCACCCTGCCGGAGCCGATGGTCATATGCCCCACCTCGGAATTTCCCATCTGCCCTTCCGGCAGGCCAACATCAAGGCCAGAGGTTCCAAGCAGGGAATGCGGGCTTTCTTTAAGGAAACGCTCAAAATTCGGGGTTTTTGCCTTTAAAATTGCATTATCCTTGGGATCATCACTGTGGCCCCAGCCATCAAGAATACATAATACTACCGGTTTTGGCATGGCCTCTTTTAACCTTTTTCAGGGAAATCATAAAGAATATTTATTATTGTGCAGTTATTTTTATTTTGCAACTGGTTAAGGGATATAATAAAGCGTTTTGCTTTAATCATTCCACTAGGAGTGTAAAGCGAAAGCGAAGGAGTGTAGATTAAGCCTACATGACTGAGCTTGAGACTTTTAGCACGACAACGTGGATGATTAAATGGAAAACGCTTGAAACCCAAGCTTGTCAAAAGTTTCTTGCATATGGAAAGGCAGCGGAGCGGTTATTTTTATTTTCTTACCCTTAAGATTTATAACAACTTCGTGGGCATGCAGATGCATCCTTTCCGATAATCCTGGAATGAATGCAAACTTACCTCCATATTTACCATCGCCAAGAATCGGGTGATTGATGAAAGACATGTGAACTCTTAGCTGGTGCATGCGCCCTGTAATTGGCTGCAGCTCAACCAATGCAGCTTTTTTTGCTGCCACATCCAGCGTGCGGTATATGGTTGTTGCGCTCTGGCCGAACTCATCAACATCAGCTTTTTCAATTTTTCTTCCGGCTCTCTTCACTAGTTTTTTTGCGATTATCGGTTTCTTGATTGTGCCTTCTTGCGGATGGGGCGTTCCAACCACCACTGCCCAGTATTTCTTGGTGATTGTTTTATCCTTGAACATTGCTGTCAGCAGGCTGGCTGCTTTTGTATTCCTGGCGAGTATCATCACCCCGCTGGTATCCTTATCAATACGGTGCACAAGTTTTGGCCGTTCATTTGCCTCAAAAATTAAAGCATCAAGCAATGAATCAACGCTGTTGCCAACCTTTGTACCGCCTTGCGCGGCAAGCCCTGCAGGTTTATTTATCGCTATGATATCATCATCTTTATAGATTACTGAAGATTTCAGCATCTCTGCCTTTTTTTCATCTATTTTCGGCTTATATGGTTTATCTGCGGGCTTAAAATTAAAATATGAAACAGTCACATTCTGCCCGGCAAGAAGGCGGGTATTTGCTTCAGCTTTTTTCCCATCAACCCTTATATCGCCCTTGCGTAAAGATTTTTGAAGAAGCGATTGCGGCGTGCCAGGAAATTTGCGCCTGAACCAACGGTCAAGCCTTATCCCCGCCTCATCAGCATTTATTTCAAATTTCTGGGTCATAAATATTGTTAAGAGTATCTTACAGAAAACATACCGACGGCAAATGCAATTAGTGAAAGGCCGACAGAACCTAAAATATAAATCGCCGCGCCTTTGATATCACCTTTTTCAAGCAGGATGAATACATCAAGCGAAAAAGCGGAAAAGGTTGTAAATCCACCCATCACTCCAACTGTCAGCAAAAGCCTGAGGTCAGGAGAGGCAGGGTAGCGGCCGAAGAACCCGGCCATTATGCCCATGATCAGGCAACCAACCACATTCACAACCATTATGGCATATGGAAAATCACTATTGCTTAGAAGATTAACCTTCTGGGAAAGTATATATCTTAGTGCCGAACCAATAGCCCCACCCAGCGCAACAATAATTACTTCCATATCATCCTCTTATTGTTACCGCTATAATTTCATTCCCGCGCTTTACAGAAACCGTCCAGCCAACCGGTGGACGTGAAGAAAGAATATTCTTTGCTTCAGAAACCGTCTTTATGGATTTGCCGTTAATCTTATCAATTATATCTCCTTTCATAAACCCAAGATTTGCTGCTGCTGTCTTTTTCTTCACTTCAATAATTACCACACCTTCTATCTCATCACTAACACCAAGTTCATCAGCAATCGTAGGAGTCATATTGGCAATCGTTGTTCCGGCAAGCGGGTTTGCGCCGGTAATTTTGGTTTCTTCTTTCATCGCATCATCTGATGGCTTTTTCATTTCAACCGTGAGTGAAATATGCTTGCTGTTTCTTAATACAACAAATTCAGCTTTCGTGCCAATGCTGTAGGTGGCGATACGGAATTTCAAAGAGCGGTCATCATTTATCTCTTTATCATCAACAGAAAGTATAACATCTCCCTGTCTGATTCCGGCCTCTTCTGCCGGGCTTTCTTTGTATATATGTTTTACGATTGCGCCTTCAGGTCTTTCCATACCAAGCGATTTTGCGATATCGGCCGTTACTTCCTGAACTGATATACCAACCCATGGTCGCACCACCTTTCCACCTGTTTCATAGCTGCGCAGTATAGTCTTTACCATAGTGGCAGGAATGGCAAAACCAATACCGTTTGAGCCGCCTGAACGTGAATATATTGCAGAATTCATACCTACCATTTTTCCGTTCATGTCAACCAGCGCCCCACCTGAATTCCCGGGGTTTATCGGCGCATCTGTTTGAATAAAGAACTGGAAGTCACTTATACCAAGCGTTGTCCTGGCAAGCGCTGAAACAATACCCTGCGTCACTGTTTGGCCAACCCCGAATGGATTTCCGATAGCAAGCACTATATCACCAACTTCGAGTGCATCTGAATCCCCTATTTCAATACTCTGCAATTTGTCTTCGGCATTTATTTTTAACAGCGCTATGTCTGATTTTGCATCGGTTAACACTATCTTTGCATCAAACTCTCTTCTATCATGCAGCACCACGGTTATTTCATCGCTGCCTTTTATTACATGGTTGTTTGTGATGATCAGCCCGTCAGACCGAACGATTATCCCTGAGCCTAGAGAATTCTCTATCTTTTCCTTTATCCACCCCCCATCATCAATCTTGTCATTAAATTCCTCACCAAAAAACTGTTTGAAGAACGGATCATAAAGGAATGGTGAAAGAACTTTGACTTTCTTTTTTGTATAAATATTCACTACCGCCGGCGCGGTTTTTTTAACTAGCGGCGCATATGAAAGGGTTATCTGGCTTTCTGATTCTGGTATTGATTTTTCTGCCAAGGCCAGTGTGGCTGATATTAATAAACCAAGTAATATCAATACTTTAAATATTTTCTTCATTTATTTTACCAATCCTTAACCAGTTATATATACACTAAAATAAAAAAATACGGGGAGAAATTAAAGATGCCAGATGAAACACCAAAAAGAAAAGAGGAAGTAATTGCTGAAGCAATAGCATCTCTTAAGTTACAAGACCGTGATGTTAAGCTGTTTTATGATGCACATCAATATCCTGAAGGTCTTTCTATGGGCATTGAGAATAATATAAAATCCACTGGCCCTTTAGGCAGGTTTTTTGAAGTTGCATTTGCTGATTCAAGAAGCGCAAACGAATTCATGAAAATGTGCGGGCTTACCAATGATGATCTTACTATGCCTAAACTTCCAATAAAAGGTAAGGAACCTCAGGCAACCGCCTATGTGGTTACTGTTCCTGCTGATAATAAGATATTTTTGGGTGCAAATGCCCCTGTCCGCTCGCAATATAGCCGCTGGCAGTAATCAAAGCTTGTATTTCCGCTAATTTTAGGGTATCTTCCGCCTCCCTTTTATAGGGAGAAACAGTTCCAATGCAATTTTTATTACCTGTAAATAAACCGCCGGAAAAAACCCGGGTGGTGGTTGCCATGTCAGGCGGGGTGGATAGTTCCGTCGTCGCTGCGCTTTTAAAAGAGCAGGGTTATGATGTCGTGGGCATCACCTTACAACTCTATGACTATGCCGGGGCGATGAAAAAAGGCGCCTGTTGTGCCGGGCAGGATATTTATGACGCAAAAATGGTAGCTGAAAAAATCGGCATCCCTCACTATGTCCTTGATTATGAAAGCATTTTTAAGAATGAGGTGATGGAAGATTTTGCTGATTCATACCTTAAGGGCGAAACCCCGATTCCATGTGTTAAATGCAACCAGTCAGTCAAATTCCGTGATTTATTCAAAGTAGCGAAAGATTTGGGGGCCGATGCACTGGCCACCGGCCATTATGTCCGTCGTGTTGAAGGTGAAAATGGCGCGGAAATGCATCACGCGGTAGATCCAACAAAAGACCAGAGCTATTTCCTGTTTGCCACCACGCGTGAACAGCTTGATTTCATCCATTTCCCGCTTGGTGGCATGACAAAGGAAGAAACAAGGAAACATGCTGAAAGGCTTGCTCTTCCGGTAGCAGTTAAGCCAGATAGCCAGGATATTTGCTTTGTTCCGGAAGGCGGATATACAAAAGTAATTGAAAAACTTCGACCTGGCGCCCTTGATGCCGGTGATATAGTGGATATGAAAGGTAACATCATCGGCCGCCATGATGGCATTATAAATTATACCATCGGCCAACGCCGCGGCTTGGGTATTGCCCATACCGAACCGCTTTATGTGGTAAAACTCATCCCAGAAAAAAATCAGGTGATGGTTGGCACAGTAAATGACCTTTTAAGTCAAAAAGTTTCCATCCGTTCGCTTAACTGGATCGGCAATGGGGAAAAACCCAACAAGGGTGATGAGATATGGGTAAAACTGCGCTCTACCCATAAGGGTGCACCGGCAACAATCATCCATGCGAATGATAATGGCGAAGTGGAAATTGCACTTTTAGAGCCACAATCTGCCGTCACTCCCGGTCAGGCCTGCGTTATGTATAAGGATTCGCGCGTTCTAGGCGGCGGCTGGATAACAAGAAGTTAATCTTTTTTTAATACATCAAGGGCATAATCAAGAAATTATGCCACTTTATACTTTAAAAACCGTCCGGGGAAAATCATCCCAGAAATTTATCGGTACCGAGGTATCTGAAATACCCGAAGGCAGCGTTGTAAATTTCCTGAGCATGGACCCATGGCAATCAACACCAATGGAAAACCGTATCAGTTCTGCTTTAAGAGCCGCACATCAGATAATGTCCGTCATCCAACCAGGTTTTGACCCAGAACTTATACTTGCATATGCACATCCCGTACCCATGAGCAAAGAGCATGATGAGGGGAAAGTAAGGCTAGAATTTGCAGACACTTATCTAAAACCACTATTAAAGGAAGGAAAAACACCAAGATTTACCTCAATATGCCATAGTTATGGAGGAGTATATTTTAAGGATATCTTTTTTTATTTATTGGATGTGCCGCGTGATGATGGAATTTTAGTTATCAACCTAGCTGTGCCTGTTGGCAGAAGCAGCTATACTTTCAGTTTTACAAATGAAGTTAATCTGATTGGAAAAAGGGATAAGGAAATAATGGATCTTATAAAACAGAATAGGCAGCAACCACCACCAAACACAGTCATGATTGATACTTCTATGCCGGTAATTATCAATCAGACAAGGAATAACCAGCCTGAAGAGCATCCTCATTCGCTGCATGCATTTGCTGCGGCACTAACAAAACTACCTAGGTCTCTGGTAATGCTACAAGATGCCATCTCTTTTAAAACATTAACTCCTGATTTTGCTGAGAAACTTGCAAAGCAAGTTGCTACTGAAAGCGCTGCTTTAGAAAAAACAGAATATATGGATTCAGCAGAAAGGGTGACAAAGCCAAAATCGTCTGGCTGGAAAGTGGAATAACTTTTAGAGTGGTAGGAAAGTTAATTCCTGGAGATTACATTTTTCCATGCCTGCTGTGGTGTAAGGTCTTCCTTGGAGTCTGCAATAAGCATTGCTGTACGCATTAGAGTATCTATCTTTGCCCTATCTATCGCTCCAATATCAAACTTATTAAGTTTTGTTACACACTCTTTGGGGTTATATCCCGGCTCCTCGCCGTTAATCACTGAAATGGAATATTGCATAGCACTGAAGATAAGGTCAGAGATATCCAGCACTGTTTCATTTACTACACCATTCTCAATCAATAGTTCCCTAGTATCGACACCGTCTTCTTCCTTAGATGCATACCATATATTATCAAGCACCAGGCGCGCTAACTCTCTATTTTCCGTTAAAACCTCAATGGCATCCTGTATCACTGCATAAACACCGTTTATTCTTAACTCAATATTCATATTCTATCTACTTAGGCCTAACTTGGCCCTTACCTTTCACCATATATTTATAGGTGGTAAGCTGTTCCACGCCAACTGGCCCTCTTGCATGCAGCCTGCCGGTAGATATGCCGATTTCCGCACCCATGCCGAATTCACCACCATCGGCAAACTGGGTAGATGTGTTATGCATGACTATTGCACTATCCACCTGATTTAGAAACTTCTCAGCAGCGGTCGCATCTTCTGTTATTATGGCATCAGTGTGGTGGGAGCCATATTTTTCAATATGCTTTATCGCCTCTTCCAGGTTAGAGACAACTTTAACCGAGATTATCGCATCAAGATATTCGGTATAATAATCATCCTCGGCTGCAGGTTTTATGCGTTTATCTATCTTGACTGCTTCCTTATCGCCACGCAGTTCACAATTCTCCCTTATCAATGCCTCCGAAAGTCTTGGCAGGATATTCTTTGCAATCTTTTTATCAATGAGCAGTGATTCGGTAGCGCCACAAATTCCCGTCCTTCTCATCTTAGCATTCACCAGAACCTTCTCCGCCATATCTGCATCTGCTGCTTCATGCACATAGGTATGGCAGTTACCATCAAGATGCTGGATGACAGGAATGGTGCTCTCAGCCATCACACGTTTTATAAGCTCTTTGCCGCCGCGTGGCACTATTATATCCACGTATTTATTGAGTTTTAAAAGTTCACCCACAGCTTCCCTGTCAGTCGTAGGCACTTGCAGAACTGCATCTTCAGGCAACTTTGCCGCCTTTAATCCTTTATGCAAGCATGCAAGTATTGCCTTCGAAGAATTAAAACTTTCCGAACCGCCGCGGAGTATTGCAACGTTGCCGGATTTTATGCAAAGACCGGCCGCATCCGCCGTAACATTAGGGCGTGATTCATAAATGATTCCGATAACTCCAAGCGGTATGGAAACACGCACAATCGTAAGCCCGTTTGGCCTTGTCCACTCAGCTAATTTCCTACCAACAGGATCTGGGAGTTTTGCAATATCATCAAGCCCTTTCGCCATTGCGTCAATGCGGGAATCATTGAGAATAAGCCTGTCTAATAGAGCCCCTGAAATTCCTTTTTTCTTTGCTGCATCCACATCTTTTTTGTTTGCAGCCATTATCTTCTTTTTAGATGAACGTATGGCGTTTGCGGCGCCCCTTAGTGCACGGTTTTTAGCATCTGTAGAACTTTGTGCAAGCACATGGCTGACCGCCCTGGCTTTATGGCCAAGCTCTTCAACAACATCCTTAAAATTTTCTTTTTTCATAAGCATCATTGTTTCAGCACCAAGTCATCACGATGGATCAATTCTTCCCTGCCTTCAAATCCAAGTACAGATTTAATTTCTGAGCTTTTATGCCCTATAATTTTTCTTGCATCTTTGGAAGAATATGCAGAAAGCCCACGACCGATTTCTTTATTATCTTTGGATTTTACAACAATCTTATCCCCGCGGTCAAATTCTCCTCTAACTTCCACAACTCCTGCAGGCAGCAGGCTTTTGCCTGAGCCAAGTGCTTTTATCGCTCCATCATCCACAATAATCTCCCCGCGCGCCGCCAATCCTTCAGCAATCCAGCTTTTTCTTGCTTTATCAGGATTCTGGCGGGAAATAAACACTGTATGCTTACCGCCATCTTCCAGTTTCTTCAGGGGATTTTTCTGTTTGCCGAGGGTTATTATGGTGTTACAACCGGAGCCAACAGCAATCTTGGCGGCCATTATTTTTGTTACCATACCTCCAGTGCCAACACCAGAGTGTGAGCCTCCTGCCATCTTTTCAACCTCAGAATCTATTTTTGTTATCTCTTCTATATGTTTTGCCTTAGGGTTTTTGGCGGGGTCTTCTTCATATAACCCGTCAATATCAGAAAGCAGCACCAGAAGGTCAGCACCAATCATCTGAGCAACACGTGCAGCAAGACGGTCATTATCGCCCACTCTTATTTCTGCCGTTGCCACTGTATCATTTTCATTTATTACAGGAATGACTCCAGCTTCCATTAATGTATCAAGTGTATTCCTGGCATTGAGGTAGCGCCTGCGGTTTTCTGAATCTTCCAGAGTCAGAAGCACCTGTGCTGTGTTCATACCAAACTCAGAAAAACTTTTCTGGTATGAACCAATTAGTGCAAGCTGCCCGCACGCTGCAGCCGCCTGCTTTTCCTGTAGCTTCAGGTTTTTCTTGTTCTTGCCTAAAGATTTCCTGCCAAGTGCAATGGCACCAGAAGTAACTATTGCCACTTTCTTATTTTGTTTCCTCAGTTCAGCAATATCTTCTGCAAGACAGTCAAGCCATGCCTGGTTTGGCTTTCCTGTCTCTTCATCTACAACCAATGAGGAACCAACCTTGATTACAACTTTTTTAGCTTTTGAAAAAACACCCATATCATGTCATTTGCTTTATCTGTTCATCAGTCAAATCACCCGGTACAACCATCACGGGGATATGGAGTTTATCACCAAGTTGCGAAACAATCCATGCCACAAGTTTATTTTTACTGCCACCGCCTGCTGGCGAAGTACCAATTACAAGAACATTCACGCCCTTATCATGATTAATTGCCTCTATCACCTGTTCCTGGTATCTGCCCTCACGCACCAAGAGGCTTGGCGTTATACCTGCAAAATTATTAGCTTCTTCCGCCATCTTAGTAAGAACTTCTTCAGCTTTTTTCCTGCTTTCCTTGCGCGCCATTTCCTGCACCGCACCTATGGAAGCGAAATCAGAAGGCTCTAGAATGTAGAGCATATCGACCGGGCAGTCCCCAACCGCTTTTGCCTTGGCACAGGCAAACCTCAGGGCAGTTTTTGAATATTCATCATCATCAACAAGAACAAGGAACTTACATTTTTTTTCCGATGATTTACGCGCTGTCATAAATCCTCCTTATGAATAGTAGCTTATATCCGTTGGAAAATCATACTGGCAAGCCACCCCGCCAGTAATGCCATGCCCACAGAAAGCAAGCCATAAACTATTTCGTTATTATGGGCAAGGTGGTACATGAATGCTTCAAACCCTACCTTCTTAACATAAATCGGTGTTGCCTGGATTGAAGAAAGTTTGCCATCATTTATAAGATATACTTCTGCAGTATATTTACCTTCGGGTATGTTATCGGGAAATACTATGTTTGTGCGGAAAAGGGTTTCACCCCAAAAACTAACCTTTTCTACGTTTTTAGGATAGAGCCGCAGCTTCTGCTTTGTTTCAAGCATGGCTTTACTAAATTCATCACTGGCTTCAAACCGGTTTATCTTATCCGGTTTCCAGTTAAGGCTATCAATTCCTATACCAAGGGAAGTAAGCAGATATTCATTATCTATCTTTTCAACAGGTTTGCTGGAAGCAATGGTATAGAAACTATATATATTATCAAATTCCTTCTGTTTACTGTTTATCCATACACCGGCAATCCTCTCTTTCTTCCTGACAACATAATGTTTTTCCGGCCCGCGCACTACAACCATAATATCGCCCGGATCTTCCCGCGCCCCAAATAGTAAGATATTCATACCCCGGAAGCTGGTATCAATATCAATTGAGCGAATGGCAAGATCAGCAATAATCGGCTTTGCCACCGCCGTCACAGGCAGCAGCAGAAACATAACAACTAAAATACCAGGTATCTTTTTCATTCCACCTCGATAACACTGTAAGGATTGTCAGGTGTCAGAAATAATCCTATCGCCAGTTTCAGCGTTACACCAATAACAAGGATAGAAAGCGCCGCACGCATTTTCTCTGCAGGAAGCTTAAGCCCCGCCTTTGTGCCAAACCTGGCGCCAACCACCGAACCTATAAGCAGCAGGAATGCCAGAACAATATCAACCGTCTGCGTATTA
>CAYVHI010000002.1:72240-122183 GCA_964450945.1 uncultured Rickettsiales bacterium | reverse complement strand
ATTTTTGTATCTTTTAATACTGTTTTCGGTTGCTGTTTTACTGGCTGTGCTTTTTTAACCGTAATTGGGTTCGCTTCGGTTTTCTGTAATTTTTTATTAGCGCTTGCCGCTACAGGTTTCTTTACTTCAACCTTTTTTGCTGGTGCCGTTTTCTGAGTTTTGTTTTTTGCCGGCGCTTTTGCAATATTCTTAGCTCCAAGAATCTCTTTTATCTTTCGTGAAACTTCTTCAAGCCTGGAAATTTTTCCTTTCTTATCTTTACCTTTATTTGATTTAGCTGCCATATTTTCTAGCTCTCTTTAGTTTTGAAGTTGTTTTTCTTTTTCTGCAATTGTTTCGGCAATAGATTTTAACTTTTCCTGTGCAATAAATATTTGTTTCTGCAATTCCTGGCGACGTTCATAAAACTGTTCTTCTTCCACATGAAATGTCTGTTCAAGTTCTTGTTTTAAGTACAGCAGGGTATGATTCTTTATTGCATACTGCCAATATGTTTTAGCAACCTCTAGATCCGTTGATTCATTAAGAGGTTTATGCTCAAAAAGATCGCTTCCTGCTTTTATATGGGGCAGCAACCCCTGATTTTCAAGATAAGAGTGCAAAGCTTCCCTGCCGATTCCTTCCTGTTGGGTCAGGAGTTCTAATATGGAACACCTTGTTTTGTCAAGCATATTAAGGCTTAAGTCCAACCTTAGGAACTCCTCCTCTATTTCCGGCTCTGCCAGAAGTTTAGGATACTCAAGAACCAGCTTAATAATTGTATATTCGGCCCTTTCCATTGCATTCGGCATACGCATAGCGGCAACTTGTTTTAGTTCAGGAACAATAGCTTGCGGCAGTTTACTGGCAGCTTTCTTGTTATTTTTCCTTTTGAAGTTATCCCATATTTTCTGGTTGAAGAAGGTTTTGTAATGGTTCTTTACACTTTGATTTTGAATGGTTTCTGCAATTGTACCAAGTTTTTTTTCAAGTTGGGCTATCTGCTCCGGGGTTTTTATGTTTTTACCATTGGTTTCTATGTTCCATATTACGTCACTTAACGGTAATGCCGAAGAAACAAGCTTCTTTATATATCCTATTCCTTGGGACTTTATTATATCATCAGGGTCCTGCCCCTCTGGTAGTAGTGCAAACCTTATTGAAAGCCCGGGCTGGAGTAATGAAACATTCTGTTCTGCCACCCTTGCCATTGCCCTCTGGCCCGCCGCATCACCATCAAGGCACATAACCGGTTCTTCGGTAAATTTCCACATCAGCTTCAGCTGGTTTTCAGTCATAGCCGTGCCGAGTGGTGCAACGGCGGCCGGAAGCCCGGCCGCGTGCAGTGCAATAACATCCATATACCCTTCAACTGCAATCAGAAGATTATTTTTTCGTGCATATTCCTTTGCAAGATGCATGCCATAAAGCACGTGTCCTTTTTTAAATATTTCAGTTTCCGGAGAGTTAAGGTATTTCGGCTGCACTTCATCTGAAAGTGTGCGTCCGCCAAAGGCTATAACCCTTCCGTAAAGGTTGTGGATAGGAAATATTATTCTTCCTCTGAACCTGTCTATAGATTCCCTGCCCTCACTTTCTACAACTAGACCAGCAGCGTTTAAGAGTTCATCTGAAATATTTTCTGATTTTAGATAATTTTTCAGGGAATTTTTTGTATCTGGCGCATAGCCGAGCTGGAACTTCTTTATAGTCTCTTCTGATAATCCTCTTTTAATCAAATAATCAAGCGCAGGTTTTCCCTGCGGCGTATAAAGCTGTTCATGGAACCATGAAGAAGCCATTGAAAGAACCTGATGTAGCGAGGTTATTTTCTTTTCCTTCTCTATATCAACATATTCCGGCTCAGGAAGCGGAATACCACCCTCTTCTGCCAGATACTTAACCGCATCGGCAAAATCCATACTGCGGTATTTCATCATGAAAGTTATTACATCGCCATGTTCACCACAGCCAAAGCAATGGTAGAAACCCTTATCATCACTTACTGTAAAAGAAGGGCTCTTTTCTTTATGAAACGGACACAGCGCTGTAAACTCGCCCCTTCCCTTCGGCTGAAGTTTGAGCGATCTTCCTATCACTTCGGAAGGCAATAAAGTTTCCCTTATTCTATCTAAAAATGCTGGCGAAAATTTTATCATCGGAGTAATTTAGTGACTTGTACATAACAGTGCAATAGTCTATTAATATATTATTAGTAAAGTAATAAACACGGGGGGTGTTTAACTTTCATATAATGGCGGAGCCACAAGCAACAGCACCAGGCGGCACAGGTGATTTATTTTCACGCCTAAAGCCACTTCTAGCGGGTAAAGGTGATATTTTATTTGCCATCGCCATAGTATGTATCCTGTTTGTCCTTATTTTCCCGTTGCCAACCCTCCTGCTTGATTTTCTTCTAACAATTTCTATAGGTTTCTCAGTTTTGATATTGATGACGGTTCTGTTTATAAACCGTTCGCTTGATTTCAGTTCATTCCCAACCATTCTTCTGGTTGCAACGATGTTAAGGCTTTCACTTAACATAGCTTCAACCCGCCTTATCCTTACCCACGGCCACACGGGCACTGATGCATCAGGACGGGTGATTGAGGCATTCGGCAAGTTTGTCATGAGCGGGGAGATAGTGATCGGTATCATTATCTTCATTATACTTACTATTATTAACTTCGTAGTAATAACAAAAGGCTCCGGCCGTATCGCCGAAGTATCTGCAAGGTTCAGTTTGGATGCCATGCCTGGCAAACAGATGGCCATTGATGCTGATTTATCAGCCGGCCTCATAGATGAAGAAACTGCAAAGAAACGCCGTAAGGAGCTGGAAGAAGAAAGCACTTTCTTCGGTGCTATGGATGGTGCCAGTAAGTTCGTACGCGGTGATGCCATAGCCGGCATTCTAATTACATTCATAAACTTTGTTGCAGGTATTATCATAGGCGTTGTGCAGCGTGATATGGACTTTTCAAGTGCTGCTCACACCTATACCCTGCTTACGATTGGTGATGGCCTTGTATCACAAATACCGGCGCTTATCGTTTCCACTTCAGCCGGTCTTCTTGTAACAAAATCAGGCGTAGTCGGTTCGGCTGAGAAAGCGATAGTTGACCAGTTAAAAACCCACCCTGAGGCAATGGGCCTTTCCAGCGCACTGCTTTTTTTCATGGGTGTTATGCCTGGCGTGCCATTCCTGCCATTCTTTGTTCTTAGCGCAATCACAGGCTCAATATCCTGGTTCTTATATCAGCAGACAAAGCAGAAAGAAGTTGTAAAAGTACAGGAAGCACAGAAAGCCAAAGAAGTTGAGAGGAAGGTTGAAGAACCTATAGAAGCATCTCTGCATCTTGATATTTTAAAACTTGAGCTTGGATATGGCCTGTTACCTCTTATCAATTACCAGAAAAGCCAGAAACTTGTGGATCAGATAAAATCTTTACGTAAGCAGATTGCCAAGGATTTAGGATTTGTTATGCCTTCCGTGCGCATTCAGGATAATATGCAACTTCCTGCAAACACCTATGTAATACGGGTTAAAGATATTGAGGCAGGCAGGGGAGATATAAGGCCAGACATGTTGCTTGTCATGGATCCGCGCGGCGGTAAAATGACCATACCTGGTGAGGCAACAACGGAGCCAACCTTTGGTTTGCCAGCCATATGGGTTTCTGAAAATTATCGTGAAGAAGCTTTATTCAAGAACTATACAGTGGTTGATCCACCAACAGTTATAACCACCCATATAACAGAGATAATAAAAGAAAATATTGCTGAGCTGCTTTCCTTCAGTGAAACTCAGAAGCTTCTGGAAAAACTTGGTGATGAGCATAAGAAGCTTTATACGGATATTGTGCCTTCGCAGATTACTATCGGCGGCATCCAGCGCGTTCTGCAGAACCTGCTTGCAGAGATGATCTCAATACGTGACTTGCCAACAATTCTTGAAGCAGTTGCCGAAGCCAGCAAGATTTCACAAAACTCTACAACAATAACAGAACACGTACGTTCACGCCTGGCGCGCCAGATAAGCCATACATATACTGGCACAGATGGTTATATCTCCATGGTAACTTTATCTCCGGAATGGGAGCAGGCTTTTGCTGAAAGCCTCTCAGGTAAAGGGGAAGAAAGGCAGCTTGCCATGCAGCCATCAAAGTTACAGGCATTCATTGCAAAAGTGCGGGAAGTATTTGATAAACATTCAATGAAAGGTGATGCACCGGTGCTTGTCACCAGTGCCATTGCAAGGCCATATGTGCGTGCGATTATTGAGCGGTTCCGCCCAACAACAATCGTGCTTTCACAAAATGAGATTCACCCCAAGGCAAGGCTTAAAACTTTAGGTCAGATTTAATTTATTTTATCTTGATATGAAGGCTGTTTTTGCGCGTGGAACTATTGCGTTCTCGATAATTCTCACTGGCGTCATAACCCTTTTGCCGGCTTCATGCTGAGCGCTATCAATCGAAACACCTGCAAAAAGTGCAACAAAGCCTTCTTCCAAAGCATCGCGTTCAAATCTCGGCCTGTAGCCAATAATCTTTTCTCTTTGTTCTACCGCTTGCGCACGCCAGCCGTTTGGTGGTATTTCAATTCCTTTATTAGGCCTGGTTTTTTCCATTGGGCGTGGGGAATAATCGAATTCGCGCGGATCATCAGCGCTTACCATGCCGGATGCAGTTTCAGATGCATTATTTACCCATGAGCTATGGTTAAGAGGTGTATGGCCTCTTTTTCCTACATATTCTTTCCAATATCCGGCTGCTTTATACATAGGGCGTATTATAAATGATTTTATACCGGAAAAACAGGGGTGGAGCCAAAATTTAACAAAACTGTAATAATTCAGTTATTAGCTTAATTTTTAGAAGTTTTAGGGCGTTTTTAACTTATAGAAGCTTTTATGGTGGAGGGATTTTTAGGAGTGCTGTCTTTTTTAAACCGGAATGTACATAAAAAGTACATGAGGATTTAAAAAAGCAGTAAAGACAACAAAATCATCCACCAGAAAAGCCTTAATGCATTATATCGATTTCGTCGATGGAAACCTGGTTCCTACCTGTGTTTTTAGCGATATATAGCCTTGTGTCGGCCATTCTGTAGAGTTCTGTGCAGTCTATTTCGTCATTTATGGTTGCCGCTGCCGCCCCTATGGAAACTGTTATTCCTATAGGTTGTTTATCCGAAGTGCCAACATTGAAGCTGTGTTTGGCAACCGCAAGCCTTATACGCTCTGCCACCCAGTAAGCACCCTCAAGCGGGGTATCTGGTAACATTATGCCGAATTCTTCACCGCCAAGACGTGCGGCTAGGTCTGTCTCACGCAGGCATGTTTTTACTACACCGGCAATTTCCATCAGCACGTGGTCACCAACATTGTGCCCATATGTATCATTCACTCTTTTGAAGTGATCTATATCAATTATGAGCATAGAAACTTCGCTTCTGGTCCTCTTTATACGTTTCATCTCCATATCAAGGCGGGAGAAGAATTCACGGCGATTGGCCAGATTGGTAAGAGAATCTGTATAAGCGATTTTTGCGAGTTCTTCTTTTGCCTGATTCTCGACATTTATACGGTCAGTAATATCACGCAATGTGCCCACAGAGCCGATGATATTACCTTTTTCATCAAACCAAGGGTATGAGATATCAGATACCCATATCTTTTTGCCATCCTTAGTGCGCACCAGATAATCTGCCTGCCATTTATTCACATCACCTGCCTTGCGGCGTTTTTCCAGTTCAGCAAAGGATTCAACTTTTTTCATGCCGTTGGTGACGATCCTTGTTTCAATTATAAGGGTGCGGAAATTAACTTTTTTAAGTTCTTCTTCTGTAAACCCAAGCAGCCTAATACACGCAGGGCTTATATAGTCATAACTCATGGTGTCATAACGCAAGCGGTAAATGGTGTCAGATGAATATGATGTAAGGAAATTAATCTGGGATTGCAGGGCTTCAACCTCTTTTGCCACTCCCTCAGGCACCTCCCTGTGCCTGCCTAAAGCCCTGCGCAAAAATTCCGATAAAGAAGTTTTTTTCTTCACTTCTTTTGCTTTCTTTTCCAGTAATGTTTCGTCTTCCATAGTCTTTAAATTTCAAAAATGCACTTATAACATTTTACAAGATATTGTGAAGTTATTTTTAATTTAACACAAGATATCGTATCCTGCCATAGGTTATAGGGTGATGAAAGCAAGATAATCTGCCGATGTAGCAAACCGATTACATCGGCAAAATATTCCCAGTAAAATTATTATCAGCTAGTTTAGCGTTTTCTGTAAGAGGGAATTAAGTCTCAGGGCAAAACCACTGGCATCTGCCACGTTATCGCCGGTTGCGATGGTTGCCTGATCAAAAAGCAAATAGATGGCATCCTTCACCTCATCGGCATTTTTTTCCTGGTCAAGTTTGCTGGCCAGGGATTTAATTATTGGGTGTCTTGCATTTATTTCAAAAATTCTTGTAGTCCTGCTTAATAGTTGTTTCTGTTCATAAAGGAATTTCTCCATACGAACATCTAAAGCGCCCTCTGGTGAAGCAAGGCACGCAGGGCTACCCACCAATTTTGCAGAAACTTTCACATCCTTTACTTTATCGCCCAAAGTTTCCTTTATAAATGAAACAAGTTTCTCAATATTTGTGGGAGCAGGTTCTTCTTTCTTTGTTTCATCTTGTTTTTCAGGCTCCGCTTCAACTTTTTCCAGGTCAATGCCGGAGCGTGTTATGGATACAAAATCTTTTTCTTTATATTGGTGCAGAACCGTAACCCAGAAATCATCTACATGGTCTTCCAGTAATATTACCTCTATTCCCTTATTCTTAAAACCCTCAAGCTGTGGGCTGTTTTGCATGCTGGCAACATCATCTCCGGTCAGGTAATAAAGCTGTTCCTGGCCTTTTTTCATGCGCCCCATATATTCATCAAGGGAGGAAAGTTTATCGGGATAAAGGCTTGTCCTGAAGCGGCAAACCTCAAGAAGATCATCCCTGCTTTCCATGGATTCACAGAGGCCCTCTTTTAGAACAGCACCAAAATTTTCCCAGAATTTATTATATGATTCGGTATCTTTCTCAGCCTTTTTCTTCAGTTCAGAAATTACTTTTTTTACCAGTGATTTCCTGATTTTATGGAGTATCGCATTGTTCTGAAGTGTTTCCCTGCTTATGTTCAGTGGTAAATCTTCTGAATCAACAATGCCGCGCATAAACCGCAAGTAGGAAGGAATAATATCAATATTATCCTCTGTTATAAAAACCCTTTTTACATAAAGCTTCACACGTGTTTTTCTGTCTGGGTGGAAAAGATCAAAAGGTTTTGTTGAAGGAATGAATAAAAGATAATTATATTCAACACCGCCTTCTGCCTTGCCATGCAGCGTCATCCACGGGTCATCTGCCAGGTGGGCTGTGTGTTTATAGAATTCTTTATACTGCTCTTCCTTTATTTCATTTTTTGGGCGCAGCCATAGTGCAGAAGTAGTGTTTAATACCGTTGTTTTTCCATCTTCATCTGTAAGTTCTACGGGAAAAGAAATGTGGTCTGAATATGTTTTTACAATGTGTGATATCCTGAACTTCTCAAGAAACTCATCTTCTTCCTTCTTCATGAAAAGAGTTATTTCCGTACCGCGCTTTAATTCTTCCTTTGCTTCCTCAAGGGTAAATTTTCCATCGCCTTCTGATTCCCATATATGGCCTTTTGTTTCTCCAGCTTTTCTGGATTTTACAACAACCCTCTCCGCCACCATGAAAGATGAGTAGAAACCTACACCGAACTGGCCTATCAGCAGTGTATCCTTCTTTTCATCACCAGTCATTTTCTTCAGGAATTCCTGGGTGCCGGAGCGGGCGATAGTGCCCAAATTCTCAACCAGTTCTTTCCGGCTCATTCCTATACCGTTATCCTTTATTGTCAGGATTTTTTCCTTCTTATTATATGAAATGGATATTTTTTGTTCAGGATCGTCTTTTATAAGTTCAGGCTTGGTTATAGCAAGATAACGCAGCTTATCGCATGCATCTGATGCATTCGAAATAAGCTCTCTTAAGAAAATATCTTTATTTGTATAAAGGGAATGGATTACCAGCTGCAGTACTTTTCCCACCTCTGCATTAAACTCAAGTGTCTCTTTTTCCTTCAATTTTGGCATATTTATTCCTTTTGCTGCTTCTTATATGGGGTAAAAAAACAAAATTTCAAGAATATTTCTTAAAATTTTAGAGAACTTTTTTTCTTTAGTTGAATACTAGGAGTACAAGGCGAGGTGGCGGAGTGTATCCTGAGCATACATGAGTACACCGAGCCCGAAGTACGACGAAGTAAACAACAAAGAAAAAAGGTTCAGTAAAGATTACTCTCTCTGTAGATATGAGCATTCATGATGAACCCAAAGCTCACAAGCATTGTCACCATTATACTTCCACCGTAAGAAAGGAGCGGCAATGGCAGCCCTACAACAGGAAGCAGGCCCATTACCATTGCTATATTTATAGCTATATGGAAGAACAGAACAAAATTAAGCCCTATAACCACCAGCCTGGCAAAATGGTTTTCACATGACTGGGCTATTTTCAGATTACAGAAAATTATGAACAGATATAGCATGAGAACAAATACTCCGCCTATAAAACCAGATTCTTCCGTTAATACCGTAAATATGAAATCCGTTTGTTTTTCCGGCAGGAAGTTAAGTTGGCTCTGGCTTCCCTGCAGGAAGCCCTTTCCATAGAACCCTCCTGAGCCTATAGCTATCTTTGACTGGATAATATTATAACCGGCGCCAAGTGGGTCATTATCAGGATTAAGAAATGTATATACCCTGCGCTTCTGGTAATCGTGCAGGTGCGTCCATGCTATCGGTATCATGGATAAAACTATAATTGCTGAGATAATAAATTTGCGCCAGCCAACGCCTGTTATGAAAAATATGCCCACACCTGTAAGAAATATTATCGTTGCTGTACCAAGGTTTGGCTGCTTCAGAATCAGAATAACAGGAACAACTATCATTATAGCCGGCACGACAAGCCGTGATATTTTATCAACCTCATTGTAATGGACATTATGGAAATAACGGGCAAGAGCCAGAACCAAGAATATTTTCATTAACTCAGATGGTTGAAGATTTATCGGCCCAAGATCAATCCAACGCTGAGCCCCTTTACCAAGAAAACCGGCAAGTATAACCATGATCAGTAAACATATTCCTATGAAATAAAACAGGTAAGAATAGCGGTACCAGACCTTTATATCTATGACAGCAATTAGTATAAGAACCGGTATGGCAACAGCAAAACGTATTGCCTGCTTAAGTGCCCACGGTTCAAGATTTCCACCGGCTGCAGAATATAGCATGGTAAAACCTATCATACACATAAGGGTAACCATAAGCATAAGTGGCCAGTGCAGCTTTTTTATCTTTCCATAAAAAGCTGTCTCACGCCCTGAGGTAACTCTTTTTTCCCTTACAAAATCCCTATACATTCTAGCTATCTCCATCCTCAGGTGTAGGCGTAGATTGCCTCATGGCAAATAACCTTTGTGCTTCTAGAAGTATATCTCTGCCAGCTGGTGCGGCAGTTGCCGAACCTTTATTACCGTGCTCAACCACTACAGATATGGCAAACTTTGGATTAGCAATAGGAGCATAGCCAACAAACAAAGCATGGTTACGGAAACGTTTTTCAACTTTGCTGGTATCAATCCCTTCGGGGTTTCCCCTGACTTGAGCAGTACCTGTTTTTCCGGCCATTTCGAAACCTGGCAAGGTTATGCGGCTTTGATAGGCAGTGCCGTTTGGTGCATTCACAACCATTTCCATACCTTCCATTATCATATCTATATGCGCCTTGGAAACGCCACTTATGTCTTCAGCAGAAGTATCTTCCCTGTAACTCAAGATTTTTTCCATTATGGTGCTGTTCTTCAGGCTAAGGCTATGTATTTCCTTTTGTAATTCTGGGCTGCCTTTTATAATACGAGGAGAAATCTTTTTTCCCCTTGAAGCTATGCGCGCCGCATAAACAGCTAGTTGTAGTGGCGTAGTAAGAACATATCCCTGGCCAATACCGGTATTGATTGTTTCACCGAGGAGCCAGTCCCTGCCGTAAGTTTCCTTTTTCCATTTCTTTGTTGGAATAATCCCAGGTTTTTCATTCGGCAGCTCAATTCCTGTTTTTATGCCCATACCAAATTTATTGCACATCTCAGCAATCTTCTCTACACCAATCCTCTGTGCCATGGTATAGAAAAAAACGTTGCACGAGTGGCTTATTGCTTCTTTTATGTTAAGTGAACCATGCCCTTCTTTCTTCCAGCAGTTAAAGCGTTTGCTGCCAAGATAAAAATAGCCTGGGCAATATACGGTGGAATTACCATTTATGGCACCGGCCTCAAGAGCTGCAAGACCAACAGCCATCTTAAATGTTGAACCTGGTGGATACTGATTTGATATGGACTTGTTAACTAACGGAACATCTGGATTTTCAGTTAATTCCTTCCATAAATCCTTGCTTATGCCACGGATAAAGTTGTTTGTATCAAATGCGGGTTTGGAAACAAGCGTAAGGATATCTCCATTTTCTACATCAATAACTACGCATGATGCTCCTTCCTTCTTAACCCCGCCAAGGTCAGTAAGTCTTTCTGAAGCAAATTTCTGTAACTCGATATCAATGGTGAGATTAAGATCGCGGCCACTGGTGCTTTCTTCAATGGAAAGTTCTCTTGCGGAAGTTCCGTGCACATCAACTTCGACTCTTCTTATACCGGGTTTTCCACGGAGTATTTCTTCACAAATTTTTTCTATGCCGTTTTTCCCAACCCTGAAATCAGGATGGCGGAGAATAACATTATCTTTTGCTTCATCTTTAGATACCGGACCGATATATCCAACAAGGTGCGATGAATCATTCCAGTAAGGGTAAGACCTAACTTGCCCCATTTCAATGCTCACTCCCGGTAAATCAGGCTTGTTAAGTTCAATCTTTGAAACCTGTTCCCAGTCAAGATACTCTTTTATGATTATTTCATTACGCCTGTTTTCAGAAAATTTCTTTAAAACTTCTGCCTGCTCTTCAGGTGTAAGCACAAGCATATTCATTGTATTTTTTATTATCTCTTCAGGAAATTCTTTACCATAAGGTTCAAACACGGCACGGAAATAGTTCTGGTTTTCTGCGATGTTTATACCATTCCTGTCTATAAGGCGGCCTCTTGAAGGCATAACCGGAATAAGCTTTACCCGGTTACCTTCAGAAAGTGTTTTATATTCATCTGATTCTATTATCTGTAGCTGATACAACCTTCCGACAAGGATTGAAAAAACTGTCAGCTTTACTCCGCCTATAACAAGAGTGCGGCGCTCAAAAGTTTTCAGTTTTGTTACTTCATTTCTCATTAGTTGCTGTTCTAAAAATATTTAAGTATTAAAGTGAATACTCCGTTAAATATCCTGTGCATTAGAGGATACAGGGTAACTGATAGAGCCCACTGCATGAAAATAGCTTCATAAAACATAAATTCAGAAAACATGAAGGTATATATTAACCAGTTAGTAAGGCAAACTATAAGGGCAGTAATGATAAATATTCCCCATATCACCATGAAGGTTTCCCTTACAAGCACACGCCTCTGCGAAAATATTATTGTCCACAGAATAACATTAATAAGTGAGGATATTCCTAATGGGGTGCCATAAAGGATATCTTGAAAAACCCCTAGTATGAAAACAAACCATTTTGGAAAAAAATTGGGCGCATAAATTACCCAGTAAAAAATTGCCATGACCGTAAAAAGTGGTACAAAACTTGAGAATCCTGGTAGTTTTAAGTGGGTTGCACTTATTATAAGAATAAAAACACTCAACAAACCAGGCAGCAGAATATTAAAATATAATCTGGCCCTTAGGTAAAATTCATTCATGGCGCCTTCTGTTTAGAGCTGTAATCAACAACACTTATAAACTCAACCTTACTCCAGTTCACCGCCGGTTTAATAATAACGCTGTTTTGCGATATGGAGTGTACATAGCCTATAAGCAGGCCGGAAGGAAAAAACTCTCCATCTCCGGAAGTAAATATCTCTTCACCTTCCTGCATTTTTGTTCCTTCCGGAACATATAGCATTTTTAACATAGAAGAGTTGGTTCCACTTACCATACCAAGCTCTTTTGATTGTCCGGTAACAACAGGAACACGCGAGTTTATATCTGTTATCAGCATAATGCGCGCACTATTTTCTCCTGCCTCAATAATCCTTCCTACAACCCCTTCTTCGTTCACTACTATCTGTCCTTTCTTAACGCCAGATTCCGTGCCGATACTTATTATTGCAGAGCGTATATAAGGCCCGCCCGTTTCTCCGGCAATCCTGCCTGAAATATAGGAGACTCCAGGCTCTGGGGCAAAGTTAAGGAAGTTTTTTAGCTGTTTGTTCTCGACCACAAGCTGACCGGCATATGCCTGCACCCTCTTTAATTTATCGTTTTCAATCCGCAACTTTTTATTCTCGTTGTAGACATCAAAAAAATTGCCAACCGATCTTTTTATATCAATGGCATAGTCTATCGGACGGGAAATTGTGTCTATTATGGGTGTAACAAAATCCATCAATGAAGTCCTTACCTTCATCGTGAAATCATTATTAACCCGGCCAACTACAATTATAAAAATTGCCAGCGATATAAGGAAAAAAATTGAAAGGCGATGTGGTAGGGTCTTAACCGAGAAAACGGCCTGGAGAGAAAAACTTGTCCTTCTATACCTGCGCATCCCGGTTAATATCCATAGAATTAGTCTTGTTTAAACAATACGTGGTTGAATTTTTTCCTTTCTTCTAGAACCCTGCCAGTGCCCATCACTACGCAAGTAAGCGGGTCATCTGCAACGAATACTGGAAGGCCTGTTGCATTACGAAGAACTGTATCCATGTTATGCAGCAACGCGCCACCACCGGTGAGCACGATACCCTTATCAACAATATCTGAAGAAAGCTCCGGCGGGGTTGATTCAAGTGCAACCTTAACTGCTTCAACAATCTGGCCAACCGGTTCTTGCAGGGCTTCAGCAATCTGGTATTCGCTAAGTGTTAATTCTTTTGGAACGCCGTTTATAAGGTCACGGCCCTTGATTTCCATCAGCTTGCCTTTGCCGTCTTGTGGATGGCAGGCAGCACCAATTCTTTCTTTAATTTTTTCAGCTGAAGATTCACCGATAAGCAGGTTATGGTAACGGCGGATGTAAGAAATAATCGCTTCATCCATTTTATCACCACCCACACGGACAGAGCGTGAATATACGATACCGCCGAGTGAGAGAACAGCAACTTCGGTTGTACCGCCACCGATATCAACGATCATAGAACCGGTTGGTTCTGTAACCGGCAGGCCGGCACCAATTGCCGCGGCCA
Organism: uncultured Rickettsiales bacterium; assembly: GCA_964450945.1. Classification (GTDB taxonomy): domain Bacteria; phylum Pseudomonadota; class Alphaproteobacteria; order Rickettsiales; family JABDBP01; genus CAYVHI01. Next base: position 108,778 of record CAYVHI010000002.1, on the reverse strand, counting down.
TTGGTTCTTCAATAAGGTAAACATCTCTTGCGCCTGCACTTTCAGCCGCATCTTGAATCGCCCTTCTTTCAACCGGTGTTGAGCCTGAAGGAACGCAAACAACAATTAATGGGCCGGTAAAACTTTTCCTGTGGTGAACGCTTCTGATGAAGTGTTTTATCATTTCTTCCGCACCCTTGAAATCCGCGATAACACCATCCTTTAACGGACGCTTTGCTTCTATCTCAGCCGGTGTTCTGCCTAACATCAGTTTAGCTTCATGTCCGAAGTAGTAAGGAATCAGGTTCCCACGGTCTTTTATGAAAGCAACAACGGAAGGCTCGTTCAGCACGATCCCCCTGCCTTTTACATATACAAGTGTGTTTGCAGTACCAAGGTCGATCGCCATATCGGAGGAAAAAAGGCCCAGAAGTTTAGACAGCATATAGAAAAATACCCAAAAGAATGTGTTAGAAAAAATATTCTGGTCTTATTTTATAACACAATTTTATTTTTGGACAATCAAATAGATAAGGGAAAGTTTATAAGTTTTATTTTTTTAATAAAAAATTCTAAAGAAACATACTTCCGGGTATTGATTTACCATGTTAGCGTGATTTTTAAGGAAAGAGTCATGGTAACAAAAGAAGATATAGAAAATATATCATCCCAGATAAACTGGATTGCAAAAGATTCTGAAGAATTTTTCAGAGAATTTAATGAAAGGTTGACCCTGGTGGAAATAAGGTATGGGATAAAAGCTGGTTTTGACCCCAGCCAGCCCCGTGTGCCGGCGGGTGAGCCAGATGGCGGCCAGTGGACTGGTGACAGTGGTGGCGGCGCCGTGTTTAATAACCCAAAAGAACCAAAACTACCCAACTTAAGAGTTCCACGGGAAGAACATTTCAACAGAACAAATGTTATAACAGTACTTTCAGCAATCCCTTCTTTCAGGGCAGCAAGCAGTATAATCAAGGCGGCAAAGATATGGCGAGGTGCAGCTGCCACTCTTGATATGCGCACACTTCGCATAATGAAAAACCTGGAGAAGTATTTCGGTGGCAAACCTAAAACTTTCTTTAATACTAAAGGAGATTTAATTATGATAAAAGGTAATAAGAAAATAAGGTTTGATATAGAAAATCCTTACCCACATAAGGAACCACATTTTCATATTTTGCATAAAACCCCTAAGGGAAACTGGCGCAATACAGGAAAAAATAGATATAAATTTAAAGGTACGGACAATGAAGTGGATTTCTAATTACACACACTCTAAAGACATCAAATTTGAAATAGTTTATGATGTGCATGCTGGTTATTATTTTTATGCAGCTGGCAATAAGGGTAATTCATATGATGGTCTTCAAGACACTCTTGAATTTGCAAAACAAGAAGCTCTTGAAGAATTTGGTGTACCCTTAGATTCCTGGGTGCAAGTTGAATAATTTTATCTCTAAAGCGCAGCTACTTCGGGGATAATTTTTTCCTGCTTGGCTGGCAGTTTGTTAAGCGCATTTATATAGGCCTGGGCTGAAGCAACCAGAGTATCGGTATCCGCACCTATTCCATTTGCAAGCGTGCCATCTTTTTCAAGGCGCACTGTAACCTCTGCCTGCGCATCTGTTCCTTTTGTAATGGCGCTAACCTGGTAAAGCATAAGTTTTGCACCATAAGGAACTAATTTTTTGATTGCGTTGAATGTCGCATCAACTGGGCCATCGCCTGTTGTTTTTGCGGTAACCTTCCGGCCATCCACTTCCAGTTCAACTTCAGCCATCGGTTTTTCTTTTGAGCCGCAGACAACAGAAAGCGAGATGAATTTAATGCGATCATCAGCCTGTATCGCCTGATTGTTGGCAAGCGCGATAATATCATTGTCATACATTTCTTTTTTCTTATCGGCAAGTTCCTTGAACTTATTGAACAGTTCTTCAAATGCATTATCACCAACATTTATACCAAGCTCTTTTAATTTCGCTTTCAATGCATGGCGGCCGGAATGTTTGCCAAGAACTATGTTTGAGCGGTTAAGCCCAACCGATTCCGGAGTCATTATTTCATAAGTGCCGGCGTGCTTTAACATACCATCTTGGTGGATTCCAGATTCATGCGCGAACGCATTGGCACCAACGATTGCTTTATTATTCTGCACCACAAAACCTGTTATGTTTGAAACAAGCCTTGATGCGCGGGTTATATATTCGGTTTTGATTCCGGTTGTGTAAGGCATTAGATCATTTCTTGTCTTGAGTGTCATCACGATCTCTTCCATGGCGGCGTTGCCTGCACGTTCACCTAAACCATTTATTGTGCACTCAACCTGTCTTGCACCTGCATGGATTGCAGAAAGTGAATTCGCTACCGCAAGACCAAGGTCGTTATGGCAGTGAACGGAGATAACCGCTTTATCGATATTTGGCACTCGATTCTTAATTGTCTTTATAAGTTCGAAGAATTCATGCGGCATGGTGTAGCCAACGGTATCAGGAATATTTATTGTTCCTGCGCCCGCTTTGATAGCTATTTCTATAGCTTTGCAAAGATAGTCCCGGTCACTTCTGGTTGCATCCATGGCTGACCATTCAACATTGTCACAGAATTTTCTTGCATATGAAACACTATCTTTAACTGCTTCCAGCACTGCTTTTGGTTCCATGTTAAGCTGATACTTTATATGTATCGGGCTTGTTGAAATGAATGTATGAATCCTTTTTCTCTTTGAGGGCTTTAATGCTTCTGCCGCCCTTTCAATATCAATTTTCTTGGCCCGTGCAAGGCTGCACACTATCGAGCTTTTAACTTTCTTTCCTACTTCATAAATAGCTTCGAAATCACCGGGGGATGCAATAGCAAAACCAGCCTCGATTATATCAACGCCCATCTGGTCCAAAACATCTGCAATAAGGAGCTTTTCCTCAAGATTCATGGTTGCGCCTGGGGACTGCTCTCCATCACGGAGCGTTGTATCGAAAATCAATACTTTATCTTCTTTTTTTGTCTTCTTTTTTGACAATGTTTTCTTATTAGCCACTTTTAATCAGCCTCTTTATAAAAGAAATACCGGAAAGACTGACTATACCATATTATTTAATGATTTCTATAAATAAATAGTCATGTTTTTTATGTTAAATTAACAAATTTTTATAGCGTTTTTGCTTTTATCGTGTACTAGGAGTACAAGGCGAGGTGGCGGAATGCACTTTTAATGGTGCATGAGCAAACCAAGACCTTAAGTACGACGAAGTACAAGATAAAATGAGAAATGCTATAACCCTATGTTCACAATAAAAGACATAATGCCAAAATCGCTATTCGGGCGATTTTTGCTTATAATTCTGATACCTACGGTAATAGTGCAGGTGGTTGGCGCCTACATGTTCTACCAAAGGCACTGGACCAGTGTTACCAGAAACATGGCTTCCGCCCTAGCTGGCGAGATATCAACGGCTTTATATCTTATTGAAGCTGCCCCGGTAGAAGAAAGCCACAATATAATAAATCAAATCAAAAAAAATCAGGGACTGACCATAACTTTTCTTGAAGGAAGCAGGTTAAGCAACCCGGATCAAGTATATCTGGATAAATATGATATGCTTAACGCCGAACTTAGCCGACTTATGAGTTATCCATTCACTATTTTTGAGAATATTGAAAAACAAACCATACTTATTGAGATAAAAACCCCAGAAAAGCTATATAGAATAAAAGCTCCGCTCAAGCGTCTTAACAACCCTACAACATATATTTTTAATTTATGGATGGCAGGCACAGGTCTTATAGTACTTATAATTTCCCTTATTTTCATGAATAACCAAATCCGTCCTATTGCTAAACTTGCTGAAGCAGCAGAAAAATTTGGGAAAGGTGAAGAAATGCCAAATTTTAAAGCAAGAGGAGCAACGGAAGTACGCCAGGCTGCAGCTGCTTTTATGAAGATGAAAGAAAGAATCAGCAGGCATCTTACCCAACGCACAGATATGCTTTCCGGTGTATCGCACGATCTTAAAACACCACTTACAAGAATGAAGCTTGAGCTGAATATGATGCCTCAGAACGAACACACGAAAGAGCTCCTAATAGATATACACGAAATGGAAAAAATGCTGCAAAGTTATTTAAACTTTGCCAAAGGCCAGGAAAGCGAGAAGAAAAAAGATGTTCACCTTAATGATCTGCTTACAAAGATATATAACGCATATAGAAAACAAAAAAAGAAATTCAGTCTGGATATAAAGGAAAGTATGGTGCTTCATATAAGGGAGCAGTCAGTAAGGCGTGCCATAGTAAATATACTTGAAAACTCTTTCCGGTTTGCAAAGAACGTAGCAATGACTCTTGAAAAGCATGGCAACTATGCGGTAGTAATTATTGATGATAATGGACCCGGAATTCCTGCAGATAAAAGGGAAGATGTGTTCAGGCCATTTTACCGGATTGATTCTTCCCGTAATAAAGAAACCGGTGGAGTTGGCCTCGGTCTTAGCATTGCAAGGGATGCTATAATCTCTCATGGTGGGCAGATTATTCTTTCCGAAAGCCCTATGGGTGGCCTCAGAAGTACTATAAAATTACCTTTATGATACCTTTATGATAAAGATTCCCCCTTGGCCGGTTCCCCTTGGTTATAAGCCTATTGATCTGGGGCTTGAAAGAATAAAAGAGGCTATGAAAAGACTGAATATATTAGAAAAAGACCTTCCCCCAATTATCCATGTTGCCGGAACAAATGGTAAAGGCTCAACCATTGCATTCCTTAGATCTTTCCTGGAAAAGGCTGGCCACAAAGTCCATTGCTATACCTCTCCTAACTTAGTCTATTTCAATGAAAGAATCGTGCTGGCCGGAAAATTAATTGAAGATGATTACTTATTAAAGATTCTTGAAGAATGCAGAATAAAGCTGGAAGGGATTAAACTCACTTTCTTTGAAGCGACAACGGCAGCCGCTTTTATTGCATTTAAGGAACATAAGGCAGATGTATTGCTGCTTGAAACAGGTGTTGGTGGCAGGCTTGATGCAACCAATGTTTTTGCAAAACCCAGGCTTACCATAATTACCCAGATATCAATTGATCATATAGAATTTCTTGGTGGCACTATAAAAAGCATTGCTGCTGAGAAAGCAGCTATCATCAAGCCGGGAGTGCCCTGCATAGTAAGTTCCCAGCCAAAAGAGGTCATGGAAATAATTGAGCAAGAAGCTAAACGAAAAAAATCAAAACTTATAAGGCAGAATGAGGAGTGGCAGATTTTAAAAACAGAGAAAGGATTTACCTATGCCTCAGGAAATTTGAGTATTGATTTTCCGCCACCGAATCTGCCGGGTAATCACCAGCTTATAAATGCAGGAACTGCGATTGCTGCTGCTGAAAATCTGCAGGAATTCAACATCAGTAAGAATCATCTTAAGAAGGGAGTAGTAAATGCCAACTGGCCAGGAAGATTGCAAAAAATTGATAAAGGCAAATTGGTTAAAGGCTTGCCGGAGAATGTAGAACTATGGCTTGATGGTGCCCACAACATTGGCGGGGCGGAACAGCTTAGCAATTGGGTAAAGTCTAACGGTAAACCGGTATATATGGTGTTCGGAATGCTTAGGAAAAAGGATATAGCGGAGTATATGCGGGTAATTTCAGAAATAAAAAACTTAGCCTGCTTATGCGGTGTATCCATCCCAGATGAGCCAAAAAGCTACGCAGCTGAAGATATAACCAGAATATCAAATGAATTCGGCATAAACTCAGAGTCAGCCGGGAATATAGAGGAGGCCGTGAAGAAAATGGCTGAAAAAACAACAGGTAATGCTATAATTCTTATATGTGGTTCACTTTATCTTGTTGGGGCTGCGCTTGCACAAAATAATCAATAAGTGTATAACCCCCTTCTTACTTTTTAAAAAATATATGGATTCAAACCGCAGGATAACAGAAAAATTACTCCGCTACTGGCTGAAAACCCGTGGCAACAAGCCGTATCCGAAAGAGAGTGATATCGATTTTGAAGAGCTTTCAGATATATGGGATAATTGTTTTCTCGTACAGGTGTTTGGCAAAAACTCAAAGCCACCGTACAAATATACTTACCTGGGTAAGGATCTTATTGCCGCATATGGTGGTGATATAACAAGTGACGAAGTAAGTAAAACCATAGTTTCGCCTTATACCAAACGCGTGCAAAAAAAATTCGAGGAACTGTTAAAATCTAAAAAACCGGTAAGTGATGATGCAGAATACGTGGATTCAAAGAAGTTAAAGATTAAATACAGACAGGTTCTGGTTCCCCTTGGTAATGAAAAAGGGGATATAGAATATATTTTGGGCGGCATGAGGTGGAAACCTTTCATATAATAGTGTAGGTTTATTTAATGCCATCTCCACTTACATCAAAAAAAGCTATAAAATTGAATGGTGAAATCAATGTCCCGGGTGATAAATCTATTTCCCATCGCGCGCTGATAATTTCTTCACAGGCTCTTGGCCGTTCAGAAATTACAGGCCTTCTTGAAAGCGATGATGTAATACATACTTCAGAAGCTTTGAAATTAATGGGTGTGGAAATTGAAAAGACCAGGCAGGGATCCTGGCTTGTTGAAGGCGTGGGAACCGGTGGGCTTACTGAGCCGGATGATATTTTATATATGGGCAATTCTGGAACCGGCACAAGGCTGATGATGGGGCTTGTCTCAACCCATCCATTCCTAAGCTTCTTCAACGGGGATGAAAGCTTAAGGAAACGCCCGATGAAACGCGTATCAGAACCGTTGCAAAAATCCGGCGCACAGATTTTATCCCGTAAAGGGGGGTTGCTGCCGCTTGCTGTTATAGGTGCCGCAAGCCCCATACCATTTACTTATGAAATGAACGTTGCCTCTGCACAGGTAAAATCCGCAATATTGCTTGCTGCGCTTAATATCCCTGGCAGGACTACCGTAATAGAAAAAGAACCAACGCGTGATCATACCGAGCTTATGATGCAATATTTCGGCATCCATATAATCTCCGAGAAGGAAAAATCCAAAACTATAATTTCAGTCACCGGGCAACCGGAACTTACCGGCAAAAGAATTGTAGTTCCTGGCGATCCTTCATCTGCAGCATTTGCGGTTGTTGCCGCTTTATTGGTTCCTGATTCTGATGTAACGATAAAGAATGTCTGCATTAATCCGCTACGCACAGGTTTATATAAGACACTTGAAGAGATGGGCGCGGATATAACTTATATGAACGAAAGGGAGCTTGCCGGAGAAAAAATTGCCGATTTAAGAATTAAGACTTCTTCGCTTGAAGGCACTGAAGTGCCCGCTTCAAGAGCGCCTTCCATGATAGATGAATATCCAATCCTTGCTATTGCCGCATCATGCGCCAAAGGCAAGACTGTAATGAAGGGCCTTGCCGAACTTAAAGTAAAAGAGAGCGACAGGCTCTCCGCAATGGCTGAAGGTTTAAAAGCATCCGGCGTGAAAACTGAAGTTTCTGGCGATTCCCTTATAGTCTATGGCACAGGGAAACCTCCAGCCGGTGGAAGTTTTATAAGTACTTACATGGATCACAGGATTGCAATGTCCTTCCTTATACTAGGCATGGTTGCTGAAAAACAGATTACGGTTGATGATTCTTCAATGATAAGTACAAGCTTCCCTGATTTTACCGAACTCATGAACAAGATCGGCGGCAATATAATAGAGCATGGCCAGCACAGAAAAATCGCTAAAAAATAAAAAACTGGTCATCGCTGTAGATGGCCCGGCGGCATCCGGTAAGGGGACTCTTGCCCGTAAAATCGCCAATTACTTTGATCTTATTTATCTGGATACCGGAAAAATATACCGCGCCGTAGGTTATAGGCTGATTAATGCGGGGATAGATCCTGAATCATTAAAAAATCCAACTAACCTGAGCAAGGCAATAAAAATAGCAAAGTCTATAAAAATCAATGATTTATCTGAACAAGAGCTAGGTAGTGAGGAAGTTGGCAGGGCTGCTTCCATTAGTTCTGCGGTGCCGGAAATAAGGGCAGCGCTTCTTGATTTTCAGCGGAAAGTGGCAAAAAGCAGGAAAGGTGCTGTTCTGGATGGCCGGGATATAGGTACTGTTGTATGCCCAAATGCTGATTTCAAGCTGTTTATAACCGCAAGTTTAGAAGCAAGGGCAAGGCGCCGATATAAAGAGTTGCAAAAGAAAGGAAACAAGGTTATATATACGGCCGTCTTAAAAGACTTGAAAGAAAGAGATGAAAGGGATAGCAAACGCGCCATTTCTCCTCTTGTAGCAGCAAAAGATTCCATTCATGTTGATACAACCGATATGAATGAAAATGCGGTGTTTGAAAAAGTAATTTCAATCATACTTCAGGACAGGGAAACATTATCCTAAATTAGTGTTTTCTATTTTGATATCAAGGTTTTAAGACATAAACCGGATAAATAATATTTATCCATTTTTTAAACTCAAACCTCCGGCTTGGCCTCTTTAGAAGTTTTGTTCGGAGATTTTTAGGAAGCAAGTATGGCTAGAAGCAGTGCAGCTATGAAAATAGAAGAATTTAGTACAACAGAAAATTTTGCAGAACTCCTTGAAGAATCACTTCAAAAAGCGCAGTTCAAAGAAGGCAACGTCGTAAAAGGACAAGTTATCTCCATAGAAAAAGATGTTGCGATTGTTGATATAGGATTAAAAACAGAAGGCAAGATCCCTCTTCGTGAGTTTGGGGCAGCCGGTGTAGGTAATGAATTAAAAGTCGGCGATATAGTTGAAGTATATTTAGAGCGTATTGAAAGCCGCTACGGTGAAGCAATATTAAGCCGTGAAAAAGCCTTGCGTGAAGAGTCTTGGGTGCGTTTTGAAGATGCCCATAAGAAAAATCAGCATGTGGAAGGCGTTATATTTGGCCGCGTGAAAGGTGGCTTCACTGTTGATCTTAGTGGCGCAATAGCATTCCTTCCTGGCAGCCAGGTGGATGTTCGCCCGGTAAAAGATATAAGCCCGCTGATGGGAATTTCTCAACCATTCCAAATCCTGAAGATGGATAGGAAACGTGGTAACATAGTAGTTTCACGCCGCGCAATTCTTGAAGAATCACGTCAGGAAGCACGTAACGAGAAACTCTCTCAGATCGATGAAGGTATGACACTTGAAGGAACCGTTAAAAACATTACTGATTACGGTGCATTCATTGATCTTGGCGACTTAGACGGCCTTCTCCACGTTACCGATATTTCATGGAGGCGTATTAATCATCCTTCTGAAGTTTTAAGCATCGGCCAGCGTATTAAGGTTAAAGTTATAAAAAATAATAAAGAAACCCAGCGTATATCACTTGGTATGAAGCAACTTGAAGAGAGTCCTTGGATTGGTGCAAATGCCAAATTCCCTTCTGGTTCCAAGATTAAAGGAAACATCACAAATATTGCTGATTATGGCGTATTTGTAGAAATCGCTCCTGGAATTGAAGGTCTGGTGCACGTTTCAGAAATGAGCTGGACCAAGAAAAATATCCATCCTGGAAAGACAGTTTCTGTTGGACAGGAAGTGCAGGTTGCAATACTTGATATTGATGAAGAAAAGCATCGTCTTTCCCTCGGCATGAAGCAGTGTGCTGATAATCCTTGGGAATTATTTGCCTCTAAACATCCTGTTGGCGAAGTCATTGAATGTGAAATCAAGAATGTGACAGATTTTGGTCTGTTTGTTGGTTTTGAAAATGGTATTGATGGTCTTGTTCATGCTTCAGACATAAGCTGGAGTGAAAAGCAGGAAGATGCCATTAAGAAATTCAAGAAGGGTGATAAGATAAAGGTAAAAGTTCTTACCATTGATCCTGAAAAAGAACGTATCGGCCTTGGTATTAAACAACTTGAAAATGATCCGTTTGAGCAAGCTCTTGGCGCATTGAAGAAAGGCCAGACTGCTACATTCACAGTTACAGCCGTCAAGGAAGATGGAATTGAAGTTCAGCTTTCTGATGGTATTAACTGTTTTATCAAGAAAAATGAATTATCGCGTGACCGTGTAGAGCAGCGCCCTGAGCGTTTTGCAGTTGGTGACAGGGTGGATGCAAAGATAACCACCATTGATAAATCCGGCCGTAAAATCAGCGCTTCTATAAAAGCTCTTGAAGTTGAAGAGCAGAAGAAGGTTATAGCTGAATATGGCTCTACAGATAGCGGTGCAAGCCTAGGTGATATTCTTGGTGTTGCGCTCAGCAAATCTAAAACTAAAGAAGGCGCGGAAGCAAAGCCGGCAAAATCTAAAAAAGCCACAAAATCTTCCAAAGCAAAAGAAACCGAAGAATAATTTCTAATAACACTTTATTCTTTTTATTAAGGGGTGGCAAAAACCACCCCTTTCTTTTTTAGTTGCATAGGAAAAGAAAATCAGGATATTTAATATCTTATGGCAATAAACTATGAATCGATAATCGAGCGCATGAGGCTGAAAAAGAAAGTTCGCCTCTGGCAGCTTATTGCAGTTGTTATAGGAACTTTTTTGCTTCTGGTTATTGCAGGCAACAAATCTGGTACAGGTGGCTTTGGGTCATACATCGCGAGAGTAACTGTAACTGGGATTATCGAAGAAGATAGGGAGAGAACGAAAATCCTTGAAGACCTTGCCGAAGATAATAGCGTAAAGGCTGTAATACTTTCCATAGATAGTCCTGGCGGCACCTTAGTAGGCGGAGAAACTCTTTATAATGAAATCCGTAACATTGCTGAAAAGAAACCTGTTGTTGCGGTTATGGGAACCCTTGCCACTTCCGCTGCTTATATGATTGCCTGCGCAACAGACCGTATTTTCGCCCATAAAGGCACTTTGACAGGCTCAATTGGTGTGCTGCTGCAAACAGCTGAAGTGACAGAACTTGCTGAAAAAATAGGCGTAAAGGTTAAAATATTAAAATCTGGCAATCTTAAAGGTGGTCCTTCTCTGCTCGAAAAAATGACACCGGAGATGGTAACAGCAATGCAATCAGTACTTGATAGCTCGCAAGCTTTCTTTGCATCCCTGGTAAAGAAATCCCGTAAATTCTCTGATTCTGAAATGGCAGAACTGTCTGACGGAGGAGTGTTTACTGGTTTGCAGGCACTTGATAAAAAACTGGTTGACCAGCTGGGAGGAGAAAAGGAAGCGGTAAAATGGCTGGAAGAAAATAAAAAAATTAAGAAAAATCTGGAAATTAGGGATGTAAAGCTGTACCGTGAGAAAGATAAAATTGAAGATTTTATTTATGGCATGGTAGGAAAAGTTGATATCTTGCCTAAAACTTTTTTTCTTCAAGGCTTGCTTGCAATATGGCAGAATGGTATTAAATAATATAATAACAATGCCTAAAGGGGGATAGAATGACTAAATCCGAATTAATAAAGCTGCTTACCAAGAAAAATACAAAAAACCTGTTCCTGAAGGATGTAACTACGCTGGTGGATACGATTTTTGATGAGATATCCGTTGCGCTTTCCCGCGGTGACAGGATTGAGTTGCGTGGGTTTGGTTCGTTTTCCGTAAGAAAAAGGAAAGCCCGTATGGCACGTAATCCTAAAACTAATGAAGTGGTTCAGCTTGATGAAAGGCAGGCAGTTTATTTTCGCGCCGGTAAAGAGCTTCGTGAAAGACTCAATAAGCAAGGCGCTTAAAAATTCACTATAAGGTAAGGTTCTGTGAAATTTGCGAAGTTCATCATCATCACGCTTTTAAGCGTAGTGGCCGTAACCTTTTCTCTTTCCAACCGCAGCCATGTGCTTATAAGTTTCTTTCCTCTTTCTTTTACAATCGAGCTGCCATTATTCCTGGTTATGTTCATCTCCTTCCTCGCAGGCATTATACTGGGAGGAACCAGTTCGCTGATGAATAATCTTAAGCTAAGGCGTGCAAATAAATCCGCCAGGAAGCAGGCTGTGAAGCTTGAAAAAGAACTTGATACCTTAAAAAGCAAAACCGAAATCAATCTTATATAATATGTCCGTTCAAGTGAAAATCTGTGGGCTGACTACAAGTGAGGCAGTAACCGCAGCCCTTCGGCATGGCGCAATTTTTATGGGGTTTGTTTTTTTTGGTAAAAGCCCAAGAAACGTAACACCAAAAAAGGCGGCTGAACTTTCCAAGGATGTCCCCTCCTCCATAAAGAAAGTGGCTGTGCTTGTTGATCCTTCAGATAAGGATATAGATACAATACTTGCCGAATTTACGCCTGATTACCTTCAGCTGCATGGCAATGAAACAATAGAACGCGTAAAGGAAATAAGATCAAAATATAAGATACCGGTTATCAAGGCTGTAAAAATCCGTTCCGGTGATGATGTCGCTATGGCAAGAAGTTTTGTCCCAGTTTCTGATATGCTTATGTTTGATAGCAAGGCTCCAACGGAAGGTCTGCTGCCGGGCGGAAACGGCCTGCGGTTTGACTGGTCACTGCTTGGCGGCAGGGTTTTTGATAAGCCATGGTTCCTATCTGGTGGTCTAAATGTGGAAAATGTTGCGGAAGCTGTTAGAATAACAAACGCCAAAATGGTGGATGTATCTTCCAGCCTTGAAAACGAACCTGGAAAAAAAGACCCCGAGTTGGTAAAACAGTTTTTGAATAAAGTTAAAGCAATAAAATAATGAAAGCATCTTCAAAATATAATCCTGATAAGAACGGGCATTTCGGCATCTTCGGCGGCAGATATGTGGCGGAAACCTTGATGCCGCTTATCCTTGATCTTGAGAAGGCATATGAGAAAGCAAGGAAGGATAAGGGCTTCTGGAAGGAGTTTAATTATTATCTCGAGCATTATGTTGGCCGCCCGAGCCCGCTTTATTTTGCCGAAAGGCTCACTGATTTGCTTGGTGGAGCAAAAGTTTATTTTAAAAGAGACGAGCTTAACCACACTGGTGCACACAAAATAAATAACTGCCTTGGCCAGATATTGCTGGCAAAACGCATGGGTAAAAAAAGGATTATAGCTGAGACTGGTGCTGGGCAGCACGGCGTTGCAACTGCCACCGTCTGTGCATTATTTGATCTGCCTTGCGTTATTTACATGGGTGCAAAAGATATAGAGCGGCAAAAGCCAAACCTGTTCCGCATGAAATTGCTTGGTGCGGAAGTTATCCCCGTAACTCAAGGGTCGGCAACACTTAAAGATGCCATGAATGAGGCCCTGCGTGACTGGGTAGCAAATGTTGATTCCACATTCTACCTGATAGGAACAGCTGCTGGCCCGCACCCATACCCAATGATGGTGCGTGATTTCCAGTCAGTAATTGGTAAGGAAGCAAAACAGCAGATTAAAAAAGCGGAAGGCAGGTTACCGGATTTACTAGTCGCAAGTATTGGCGGCGGCTCCAACGCGCTTGGGTTATTTTATCCTTTCCTTGAAGATAAAAAGGTAAGCATGGTGGCGGTTGAGGCTGCTGGTAAAGGTCTTAATACAAAACATCACGCCGCATCTATTGCCAAAGGAAAAGTAGGTGTTCTACATGGAAATAAAACTTATATACTCCAAAATGAAGATGGGCAGATACAGGAAACATATTCTATTTCCGCCGGGCTTGATTATCCAGGCATAGGCCCTGAACATAGTTACCTGCATGATATCGGCCGTGTGAAATATGAATCAGCAACCGATAGGGATGCCCTGGAAGCATTCCAGATTTGTTCGCGTTTGGAAGGAATAATTCCCGCGCTTGAGCCAAGCCACGCGCTTGCTTATGTAATAAAAACCGCACCTGATATGGCAAAAAATAAAATAATAATAATGAACATGTGTGGCCGTGGTGATAAGGATATTTTTAATGTTGCAGAGAAATTGGGAGTGAAAATATGAATAGGATTTCCGCCTGCTTCTCTCAACTAAGCCGTAAAAAACAAAAAGCCTTCATACCTTTTATCATGGGTGGAGACCCAGACTATGAAACTTCTCTTTCAATAATAAAAAAACTTCCATCAGCAGGCGCCGATATAATTGAAGTAGGCATTCCTTTTTCTGACCCCATGGCAGATGGTCCAACCATTCAGGCGGCGGGGCAGCGTTCCTTAAAATCAGGAACAACTCTTGATAAAATACTTAAGATGGTTAGGGAATTCAGGAAAACAGATAAGTTCACACCCATAATCTTAATGGGTTATTTTAATCCTATATTGCAAAAAGGCGTAAAAATATTTTCCTGCGAGGCAATAGAATCAGGGGTGGATGGAGTTTTGCTTGTCGATCTTCCGATCGAAGAGGAAAATGAAGTTTATAAAGATTTTAAATCTACCGGGCTTTCCCTGATAAAACTTGTGGCTCCAACAACCAGTAAAGAACGGATGAAAAAAATAGCGTCTCATGCTTCCGGGTTTATCTATTATGTATCAATAACAGGTATAACCGGAACAAAATCAGCAAATTTCTCAAACATAAAATCCTCCGTGAAACAACTTAAGAACCTTGCAAAGATACCGGTAGCCGTTGGCTTTGGCATTTCATCAACTTCACAGGTAAAGGAGGCAGCAGGCATTGCAGATGCAGTTGTCGTTGGTTCAGCACTGGTAAAAATTATTGCTAAGAACGGAAAAAGAAAGAATGTTGCTGATACAGCAACTGGTTATGTAAAAATGCTGTCTTCAGGGCTAAAGAGATAAAATGCATATTGTCAAATCAACCAGTGAGATGATTCGTTATATCCACAAGGATATGAGAAAAATTTCAGTAAGGAAGCTCTTAAAATCAACATTCCTTGTAACGCTGGCACCTTTCATGGTTCTTACCATTTTTACCCTTTTCGGAAAATTTTCTGTATTGGATTCCCTATATGCAGCACTTACCATATTCATAATATCAATCGTTTTCATCACTCCTTATATAAGGAATCTTTCTGCACTAACAAATTATGTCGAGCAGCTTGCTTTTGATAAACAGGCGGAAGCCCCGGATCTTACCTTCCTAAATAACGTCGAAGAATTATCGGAGGCAGTGGAGCGCCTGCACTGGATTTGGGAAAACCGTAAAAACCAGTTGGAATCAATGATTGCTGAAAGTAAGGTCCTTGTTGATAGCTTGCCGGATGTACTGCTGATGCTTGATGATAACGGCAATATAATGCGTACAAACAAGGCAGGAAAAAATTTATTCGGGGATGATCATATTCAGAAGCTGAGTTTTGTTCTTGAAGATCCTGAAATTGAGAAAATTATAGATGGAGTCAAGGAAGACGGGGTTGGAAGGACTATAGAATATTCATTGAAGCAATATATAAATCGGGATTTCATAATAAGCGTAGAAAAAGTTCCTCTCTATTCCACCACAGGAATCGCTATGGTGGTTGATATGCATGATATATCAGAACTTAAGCGCACTGAAAAAATGTTTGCCGATTTCGTTGCCAATGCCAGTCATGAAATCCGTACACCCCTTACCAGCCTGGTTGGTTTCATTGAAACACTCCAGGGTGGAGCAAAGGAAGATCCAGAAGCCCTTAATAATTTCCTGCAGATAATGTCTGATCAGGCCAACCGTATGACAAAACTTGTAAAAGACCTTTTATCTCTTTCTGAGCTTGAAAGAAGCCTTAATAATCCTCCAAGTGAAAAGGTTAACCTAAAAGAAGTGCTAAACAATGTTAAGAGTCAGGCGAAGTGGATGGCAAAGGAAAAAAATATTTCCATTAATTTTGATTTTAAAGCTGAGCCGCCGATTATAATCGGGGATTCAAGCCAGCTAGCTCAGGTGTTTGAAAACCTTATCGGCAATTCAATAAAATATGGTTATGATAACAGCGAGGTTAAGGTTGAGGTTGATGTTAAGAATACTGATGAAAGAATTAGAAAAATGCTTCAGGATAATTTTAAAAAGATAATCACTATTTCAGTATCAGACCATAGCGAAGGTATCTCTCCCGAACACCTTCCGCGTTTAACCGAACGTTTCTATAGAGTGGATAAAGCGCGCTCCAGAAAAATCGGAGGAACTGGTCTTGGTCTTGCTATAGTAAAACATATTTTAACACGCCACCATGGCGGCATGGATGTTGAAAGTACTTTAGGTAAAGGAAGTAAGTTCACCGTGCTTCTGCCAATACAGTAATTACCTTAAAAAACAACAACCTACTATATAGACTTGCTTTTTTGTCTATGACACCTATTCTTGGGCAGGTTTTTGATTTTAGTTATATGAATTTTTTTATAATTTTTCTTATTATTTGCATATTAAGCACCCTAACCTACCGCTTTGCTGGTAATAGGGTAAAAAACCTTTCCCTAAATGCAAAACCAGAGACTCTTCAATCATATTATTCCTGGTTTGCGGTAATCTGGGGGGTCATACCAGCGCTTGCCGCTTATGTAATAATTCTGCTTACGGGTTTTATTCCTTCTTTATATATAAAATCAGCGGTCATTATTATTATCTTTCTGTTTGGGAGTGGTGTTTCTGTATATCTAATCTCGCCAAAATTTAAGGCAAGACAGCACCTTGAGAAAATAGCATATTTTCTTCTCATATCATGCACGGTGATTTCCATTGTGGTTACCATATCAATAGTTTTTTCAGTATTGTTTGAATCAATCAGATTTTTCAAACTGGTTCCTTTTACGGATTTCCTTTTTGGAACAAAATGGAGCCCGCAAACTGCTCTCAGGGCTGATCAGGCAGGTAGTTCCGGATCGTTTGGTGCAATCCCTGTATTTACGGGAACCTTGCTCATTACCTTTATTGCCATGTGTATTGCTGTGCCTGTCGGGCTTTTTTCTGCAATATTCATTTCAGAATATGCTTCAACAAAATTCAGAAACACCATAAAACCAGCGCTTGAAATTTTGGCTGGTATCCCAACCGTTGTTTATGGATATTTCGCCGTAGTTACTTTCAGCCCAGCTCTCCGAAGTATTTCTGGTTTAATTGGGATATCAACTGCTTCTGAAAGTGCCATTGCCGCTGGTGTAATAATGGGAATAATGATTATTCCTTTTATCCTATCTCTTTCAGATGATGTTATGAATGCTGTGCCAAGATCGCTTCGTGATGTTTCATATGCCTTAGGTGCCACAAAATCTGAAACCATTACAAAAGTTGTCATTCCGGCGGCGCTCCCTGGTATTATGGGTGCCGTTCTCCTTGCCATATCGCGTGGCATTGGCGAGACAATGATTGTAGTTATGGCTGCAGGCCTTGCTGCCAACCTTACTATAAATCCGTTTGAATCTGTTACTACAGTAACCGCTCAGATAGTAACTCTTCTGGTCGGCGACCAAGAATTTGACAGCGCAAAAACCCTTGCATCTTTTGCTCTTGGACTCACGCTGTTCTTCATAACATTGATACTGAATGTAATTGCCTTGCTTATAGTCAAAAAATACCGGGAGAAATATGAATAACCCTTTTGAGCTTGTGCCAGGAAGCCCTTACGAGAAACTTCTTAAAAAAAGAAAAAAGAAAGAAGCCATGTTCCGTATTTATGGCCTATCTGCTGTAATCTTTGCATTTATGTTTCTTTCAATCCTTATTTTTTCGATATTTGATAAGGGTATGAGTGCCTTCTACCAGACAAAGATCCGCCTCAATATAACCTTTGAGGAAAATCTTGTTGATCCAGAACGCAAGAAAAACCCTGATGATATTTTGTATATTGATTTTTCTACAATTATCCAAAAATCACTTAAAGACAAATTCCCTGAGATAGCTGATGAGAATGACATGGCGTTACTATATTCACTCTTCAGCAGGCAGGCAGAAATTGAGGTGAGAGATGCTCTGCTTAAGGATCTTTCTCTCATTGGCAGAAGCAAGGAAATCTGGCTCACCGCTTCTGCTGATTTTGATATGCATATGAAAAATAAGGTGCCTTCTTCATTGCCGGAAGAAATGCGAAAAATAAAGGATAAACAGTTAATATGGATGGATCAGTTGAAGAAGGAAGAATCCATTAAATTCAGGTTTAACAAATATTTCTTTGTTAATGGAGATTCAAGGGAGCCCGAGCAGGCAGGTGTTCTTGGTAGTATCATAGGTTCTTTCCTTAGCATAATGTGTTGCCTTATTCTGGCTTTCCCGCTTGGTGTATTAACAGCGGTGTATTTGGAAGAATTCGCCCCAAAAAACCTGATTACCGATATTATAGAGGTTAATATAAACAATCTGGCGGCGGTGCCATCGATTGTATTTGGCCTGCTTGGGCTTTCCATTTATATAAATGTCATTGGTCTGCCGCGTTCTTCTTCTTTAGTTGGCGGCCTTACCTTGGCTTTGCTTATACTTCCGGTAATTGTAATAACCACCCGCAACTCAATAAAATCAATTCCACCATCAATTAAGGAGGCAGCAACCGCATTGGGAGCCTCAAAAGTACAGGTGATAATGCACCACATATTGCCACTTTCAATGCCAGGCATAATGACGGGAACCATCCTTAGTATTGCACGAGCTCTGGGTGAAACAGCCCCTCTTCTCATGATTGGCATGGTAGCCTTTGTTGCCGATATCCCTCATAATTTCCTAGATCCTGCCTCAGCTTTACCTGTTCAGGTATTCTTATGGTCGGATAGCCCTGAAATTGCATTTGCCGAAAAAACTTCCGGCGCTATAATAGTACTACTTTTGTTTCTTATCACAGCTAATGCGCTAGCTGTTTATTTACGTAAAAAATTCGAAGTGAAGTGGTAATTATGGCGCAAATCAGAATGTCAGCAAAAAATCTTAACCTGTTTTATTCAGAAAAACAGGCCCTCTATGATATAAACTTTGATATAGAAAAAAACAAGGTAACCGCGCTTATTGGTCCTTCAGGATGTGGAAAATCCACTTTCCTCCGTTGCCTCAACCGCATGAATGATACTATTGATGGGTGCGTTATAAAAGGCACCGTCACCCTTGATGGTCATGATATTTATGATTCATCTGTGGATGTTGTGCATCTCAGGGCAAAAATTGGCATGGTGTTTCAGAAACCAAACCCATTCCCTAAATCTATTTATGATAATGTTGCCTACGGCCCGCGCATACACGGCATGGCAAAAAACAAGGCAGAGCTTGATGAAATAATTGAAAATGCTTTACGTAACGCCGGTTTATGGAATGAAGTAAAAGATCGCCTTAATGATACCGGAACTTCACTTTCCGGCGGTCAGCAGCAACGCTTATGTATAGCCCGTGCAATAGCTGTAAAACCTGAGGTGGTGCTTATGGATGAGCCTTGTTCAGCGCTTGATCCTATAGCTACCGCAGTAGTTGAAGAACTTATAACCCAGTTGAAGGAAAAATATACTATAGTTATAGTAACTCACTCTATGCAACAGGCAACTCGCGTATCTGATAAAACATGTTTCTTCCATCTGGGAAAATTGATAGAATATGGTGATACAACACAGATTTTTAGTAACCCTAAGTTTGAAAAGACTAGGGATTATATTAGCGGAAGGTTTGGATAATAAGCGCTATCCTTATATTATTTAATAAAATTACGAAAGAAGGATTTTTTATGAAGAAAAGTAACAAAATTAGACAGCGATGCGGAACCATCGGTGGAGAATTTTTTACTTTTCTTCATAAAAAAGCATCTTTCCCTTCGGGTTGTGCAAAAAAGCTTTGCCACTTTGTCGCAAAGCTTAACCATAGTATAAACTATGCTTTGCGCTTTACTCCTAGTGGAAAAAGCTTTTTTGTTAACAACGTAATTAATTAAATAATATAAGGATAGCGCCCTATGGCAAAAAGTACGGAAATTAGTCCTTTAATCCTGGTGGTGGAAGATGAAGAAGCCATTGCCTCTATGATAACTTACAATCTTCAGAAAGAAGGTTTTAAATATAAGGTTGCCAATGATGGTGAAGAAGCACTTATCGCCGTTAATGAGACAAGGCCTGATCTCATTCTCCTTGATTGGATGTTGCCTTCTCTTTCAGGAATAGAGGTATGTAAGGCTTTAAGAAAAAGTTCGGATACAAGAAATATACCAATCATTATGTTGACTGCAAAAGGTGAGGAAACAGATATGCTCACCGGCCTTGATAGCGGTTCGGATGATTATATCGTAAAACCTTTTTCTCCTTCCCAGCTTGTTGCTCGTATTAAAGCAGTGCTTCGCCGTATACGTCCGGCGCTCAGCCAGAATGTCCTTGAGTTTGAAGGCTTGCAGCTTGATCAATCAACCCAGCGTGTAAGTTATAAGGGCAAGGAAGTAAATCTTGGCCCAACGGAATTCAGGATCCTTCGCCATTTCATGGAACATCCTGAACATGTTTTCTCGCGTGAGCAGTTGCTTGATGCGGTGTGGGGGCATGATATTTATGTGGAAGTGCGAACTGTTGACGTACATATAAGGCGTCTCAGGAAGGCGCTTGCTGAAGTGAACCAAGCTCTCGAAAATATTATCAGAACGGTTCGCTCTGCTGGATATTCCCTGCAAAAGCTAGATAGTTAGCTTTTTTTCTTTTTAGTCTTCTTGTTAGAGTAACCAACTATTATTCCTATCATAATAAGCCCTGGGATCCCTGCAATTCCGCTTATTATGAAGAAATAGAACCAGCCGGAAAATTCAACAATGAATCCGGAAAGAGAAGAAAGCCATATACGTCCTATCACTGCAATTGAACTTAGCAATGCATACTGGGTTGCCGTATACTTAATGCTGCACAAACTGCTTAGATAAGCCACAAAAGCAGCAGAACCCATACCACTCGCCAGATTTTCAAAACTTATGGTAACGGCAAGAACCCAAAGGTCGTGGCCTACAATTGCCTGAACTGAAAAAACCAGAACTGAAACTATCTGCAATACACCGCCGATGAAAAGACTCTTCATCATTCCATAATGCCGAACCATTGCGCCACCTATAAAAACCCCAAGCAAGGTTGCAAAAAGCCCATAGGTCTTAACAATAGTTGCTATCTCACTTTTACTGAATCCCACATCTATTAGGAAGGGGTTAGTCATCATTCCGGCAAGTGCGTCTGCCAGTTTAAACACCATAACAAATAACAGTATGACCAGCCAGCCCTCATGCTTCATGAAATCAGAGAATGGTGCAATTACGGCCTCTTTAAAAACGCTATCTATACTTTTAATTTTCTTATTCTTTAACTCGGAATTGGCCTTAGGTTCTTTTGCAAACAGAACGGTAAAAATACCCAATACCATAAGTGTAGCCATAAACAGATAGGTTGATTCCCAGCCAACAAACTCTGCCAGAAATAATGCACCCGCACCTGAAGCTAACATTCCAATCCTGTAGCCGAATTGTATGGCACCTGCCCCAGGCCCAAGCTCTTCCTTCGAAAGTTTTTCTACCCGGTAGGCATCTATCACAATGTCCTGGCTGGCAGAGCCTATAGCAACAAGAAGTGCCCATAAAGCAGTGTTCCATGGGTTATATCCAGGATGGCTGAAACCCAAACCAACTAAAGTTATAATGAGAAAAATTTGGGTCAGGATAATCCAGCTTCTCCTTCTGCCGAAAATATCGGTAAGCACCGGCAACTTCGCCTGATCTATAAGAGGCGACCATAAGAATTTAAGGGTATATGGCATGCCTATAATGGCAAACAAACCTATCGATGCCTTGCTTATCCCACTCTCTGTTAGCCATACAGTAAGGGTTGATGCAGTCAAGGCGAGAGGAAGGCCACTGAAGAATCCCAGAAAAAGAATTATTAAGACATCATGGCTTTTATATGTTGCTAAGGAAGCAAAGAAACTTTTTATCATTATAATAACTTTATGAGTTCAGAAAGTTTTGTCAGCGGCCTGGCGCCAAGATATTTTAATACTTCTGCAGCAGCAAGAGAGGCCAGCTTTCCACATTTCGGTATGGGGTATCCCTTAACATAACCATAAAGTAAACCGCTGGCATAAAGATCTCCGGCACCGGTCACATCATATATGGTTGTTGGCTCTGGCTCTATGTTGTGAACTTCATCCTTAGTAATAATTACCGAGCCTTTCTCGCTCCTTGTCACTGCAACAATTTCGCACTTTCCCTGGATTTTTGCATAAATCTTTTTCAGATTCTCTTCCTTATATAACGCCATAATCTCATGTTCATTAGCAAAAAGTATATCTATTGAATTTTCTATAAGATCAAAGAACTCATCCCGGTGACGTTCAACACAAAATACATCGGAAAGGGTGAATGCAACCTTGCGGTTGTTATCATGGGCAATCCTAATGGCTTTGCTTATGGCATCCTTTGCATTCTGCTGATCCCACAGATAACCTTCCAGATAGGTTACTTTAGAATTCTTAATAAGTTTCTCATCAATATCTTCCTTACTGATTTCCCTTGTTGCACCGAGATAAGTTCCCATTGTGCGCTCAATCTTTGTAGTTGGCTTTGCCGGACCTTTATGATCACCAGTAACAAAAACAAGACAACTGGCTGTTGCTATTTTTTTCTTTAGTGGCTCTGTTGTGAAATGGACTTTCTGCGCTTTCATATCATAACGGAATGTATCACCAAACTGGTCATCGGCCACTTTACCAATGAATGCAGCTTTGCCACCCATAGAAGCAATACCGGCAATTGTATTAGCAGCAGAGCCTCCGGAACATTCAGTTGCCGCGCCCATCTCCTTATAAAGCTGCTTTACCTTCTTCTCATCAATAAGTGTCATTGCACCTTTGGCAAGCCCATTCCGCGCAAGAAAACTCTCATCTGCATAGGCAAGGATATCAACTATTGCATTACCAATCCCTACAATATCAAACTCTTCACTCATTTATGCCTCTTTAAAATCTCTCTGGCTTTTTTTAAATCCTCAGGACTATCAACACCCAGTGGTATAGTATTTACCAGAACCGCATCTATCCGCATACCATTTTCTAATGCCCTTAGCTGTTCAAGTTTTTCTTTTTTCTCCATCGGGCTGGGTGCGAGCGTGGTAAATCGTTCAAGTGCTTTTATCTTATATGAGTAAATCCCTATGTGATGGAATGCCGTTTCTTTGGGTGCAGACCTGGTAAAATTAAGCGCACGTCCCATTCTTTTATTTTCCTGAAATGACACAACCGCTTTTACAACATTAGGATTATTTCTTTCTTCCTCATCTTTTATTTCTGCGATTAGGGTAGATATATCAACTTCATCATTCTCATGCGGTTTAAGTATATCTCTTATAACCTGCGGATCTAACGTTGGAAGATCCCCCTGCACATTTATTACAATATTATATTTGTTATTCCGGTCTATTTTCTTTAATGCCTCAAATATCCTGTCAGTCCCTGAAGGGTGGCTTGGATCGGTTAGAACCGCTTTACCACCCACTTTTTCCACTACATCTGCTATCTCTTTCTCTGCTGCTGCAATATAAACTGGCCCAATATCGGCCTTGATGGCCCTATCCATAACATGAACAATCATTGGCTTGCCCGCAATATCAGCCAGCGGCTTACCGGGAAGGCGTGTGGAAGCCATACGGGCAGGAATAATAATTATGGGATTTAATTTCATTGAAAATTTCTTCTGCTTCCAGTAATAATCTTTTAAGTATAAATATGCTGTTAATAATATCAATTTGAAATATAGGTTTTATGAACGGATTTGAATTAAATAAAATTGCTGGCGCTATATTGCTGGCTGGCCTTATTGCAATGATTGCCGGAACTATTGCTGATGCATTTTATGAACCGGAAACTCCTGAGAAACGTGGGTTTGAAGTTGCTGTTGTAGATACATCATCCCCGGCTTCCAAAGAGCCGGAAAAACCCATAGATATTGGGGCCTTGCTTGCAAGTGCTGATGCTACTGCCGGTCAGGCATCTTCAAAAAAATGTGGCGCTTGCCATTCTATGGAAAAAGGTGGGCCTAACAAAGTTGGTCCGGGATTATGGGGTGTGGTATTAAAAGGAAAAGCAGCACATGAAGGTTATTCATATTCGCCTGCCCTAGCCGGGTTTCCTGATAAATCGTGGAATGATTCAGAATTATTCAAGTTTATAAATAATCCCAGAAAGCATATCCCAGGAACAAAAATGGGTTTTGCTGGTGCCTCACCTGAAGAAACTGCAAACATAGTGGCGTACATTAAAACATTAAAGTAGGTTCATGCTAACAGGGATAATGGCAATATCAGGTTCTCTTTTCCTTCTTGGAACTATAATGTTGCTTAGAGCATGGAAATCTTCTCAGGAAACTTACCCCCCTTCTGCTGAAATTAAAAAGGCACTTGTCGGAAGAGATGGGCTTAAAAAAAATAATATAGGGTTGGTTGAGATGGATGGAAAAAAATACTCTGCCATACTTGCAATGGGTTCTCGCATTGATTCCCTTAAAAGGGGCGCAGAAGTTGAAGTTACCGGGTTTGATGGTAAATTTCTTATTGTAAAGCCTCTGCCTTAACCAAGATGCATAAATTAAAAATTTTTCTTCTTATTTTCTTTGTTGTATTTTCAACGCAGGCAGAGGCATACCCATCTCATGGGATATCAATATTCGGTGATTTGAAATATCCTGAGAATTTCAAACACTTTGAATATGTTAACCCAAATGCGCCTAAGGGTGGTGAAGTAAAACAGGCTGATATCGGCACATTTGATAACCTTAATCCTTTAATACTAAGGGGCGTTGCCGCTTCAGGGCTTGCCTTAACACAGGATACACTTCTTGCAGCATCTGCTGATGAACCATTTGCAAAATATGGCCTGGTGGCAAAGTATGTTGATGTGGCTTCAGATAGGAAATCCGTAACTTTTACAGTTGATGAGAAAGCCAAATGGCATGATGGCACGCCTATTTCCGTAGACGATATAATCTTTTCATTTGAGACCTTAAAAAGCAAAGGCCATCCTTTCTACAAGGCATATTACCGGGATGTAGATAAGGCAGAAAAAGCCGGAAAGAATGAAGTTCGGTTTATCTTTTTAACTGGCAAGAACCGCGAACTTCCCCTAATTCTTGGCCAGATGCCTATAATTTCCAAAACTTATTATTCCGCCCATGAATTTGAAAAACCTTCACTTGAACCGCCACTTGCAAGCGGCCCTTATAGAATAGAAAAAGTTGAACCTGGAAAACGTATAATTTATGCCAAGAATCCTGATTATTGGGGCAAGGATTTGCCGGTAAATGGGGGAAGATATAACTTTGACAGGATAATTATAGATTATTACAGGGATGATACCGTCGCCATAGAAGCCTTAAAATCCGGTGAATACGATATAAGGCAGGAGAATATTGCTAAAATCTGGGCAACTTCATACAATATTCCTGCGGTTAAAAATGGTATGATGAAAAAAGAAAATATACGACATGAAATACCAACCGGGATGCAAGGCTTTGCCTTTAATATTCGCAAATCTAAATTTTCTGATGCTAGGGTGCGTGAGGCATTAAATTACACTTTTGATTTCGAATGGGAAAATAAATACCTTTTTTATGATGCTTATACCCGCACTAAAAGCTATTTCTCTAATTCTGAGTTTGCCAGCAACGGGCTTCCTTCAGGAAGAGAGCTAGAGCTGCTTAAGCAATTCAGGAAAGATCTGCCTGAGAAACTTTTCACTGAAGAGTTTTATGTTCCTGTAACAGATGGCTCAGGATACCCACGTGAGAATCTTGAGCAGGCAAAACAACTCCTGGAAGAGGCCGGTTGGTTTGTAAAAAACAAGAATCTTACTAATAAGGATAGCGGAGAAGTAATGAAAATCGAAGTTCTTCTTCACTCTTCTTCTTTCGAGCGTGCAGTGGCACCAATGATAACCAACATGAAAAAGCTTGGTATAGAGGCAAACATCCGCACTGTAGATAGTGCCCAGTATCAGAAGCGTATTGAAGATTTTGATTTTGATATTGTGCTTAATGTTTTTGGCCAGTCCATGTCGCCTGGCAATGAACAGATTGATTATTGGCATTCCTCTAAGGCTGATGTTAAGGGCAGCAAAAACATTATTGGTATAAAGAATGGTGTTGTTGATGCACTGGTGGAAAAAATAGTGACGGCAGAAAGCAAGGCAGAGATGATTGCGGCAACCCGTGCATTGGACAGAGTTCTATTATGGAATTATTATGTCATTCCAAACTGGCATCTGCAGACATTCAGGGTAATATACTGGAATAAATTTGGCCGCCCGGAGATTGCGCCAAAATATGATCTGGGATTTGATACGTGGTGGATTGATAGAGAAAAAGAGGCTAAACTGAAAAAAAAATAAAATGATATGCTGAATTATATTATAAAACGCCTGTTACTTATTATCCCGACATTACTCGGTATAATGATAATCAATTTTATTATAATTCAGGCGGCGCCAGGTGGGCCAGTAGAGCAGACAATCTCAAAACTTACCGGACAAAATACTGAGGCAACGGAGCGCTTCAGCAGCGCTGGCGGAAAAGAAACCATAAATAATCTGGCCCAGCCTCAACAACCCTCCTCCTCATCATCACCAAGCAAATATCGTGGTGCACAAGGCCTTGATCCCGAAATAATCAAAGAGATAGAAAAGATGTACGGCTTCGATAAACCCGCAAGCACAAGATTTTTTGATATGATGAAGAGCTACATTACATTTGATTTCGGCGAGAGCTTTTTCCGTAATGCCAGGGTAACTGATCTGGTCATCCAGAAAATGCCGGTATCTATTTCTCTTGGTCTCTGGACAACCCTGCTTGTATATTTAATTTCAATCCCGCTCGGAATAAAGAAGGCAGTGCGTGATGGCACGCCATTTGATATATGGAGCAGCACAGTAATAGTAATAGGCTATGCAATACCAAGTTTCCTGTTTGCCATACTGCTTATTGTTTTATTTTCCGGCGGCAGTTTCATAAGCATTTTTCCACTAAAAGGTTTGGTATCTGATGATTGGGAATCATTAAGCTGGCCAATGAAAATCCTCGATTACATCTGGCACATGATGCTGCCTATAACTGCGATGGTGATTAGCGGTTTTGCAAGCCTTACAATGCTGTGCAAGAATTCCTTCATGGAAGAGATCGGCAAACAGTATGTGCTTACTGCGCGCGCAAAAGGCTGCAGCGAACAACAGGTTTTATATGGCCATGTGTTCCGTAATGCCATGCTTATAGTTATCGCTGGGTTTCCTGATGCCCTGCTTAAAATTCTTTTCACCGGCGCTTTATTGATCGAAGTAATCTTTTCTCTTGATGGGTTGGGGCTCATGGGTTTTGAAGCAGCTATAAACCGCGATTATCCTGTGGTATTTGGCACATTATTCTTCTTCACGCTGCTTGGCCTTATATTCAACCTGATAGGTGATATTATTTATGTTCTGGTTGATCCAAGAATTGATTTTGCCAGGAGGGATGTGTGATGCATATATCCCGTTTGAATCAGCGGAGGCTGAAAAATTTTACATCTAACAAGCGTGGATACTTGTCATTCATTATATTCATGGTTCTTTTTATTCTTTCGCTTTTTGCTGAAATAATTGCCAATGATAAGCCTATAATAATTTCATTTAAGGATGATTTATATTTTCCGGTTTTTAAGGAATATAAAGAACAGACTTTCGGCGGCAACTTTGAGACTGAGGCAGATTACCGCGATCCTTTCATTAAGAGAACTATAGATAAGGATGGCTGGATGTTATGGCCACTGATAAAATATAATTATTCTACAATAAACTATAATCTTTCTTCTCCTGCACCCACTTCTCCAGATTCCATGAATCTGCTAGGAACTGATGATCATGGAAGGGATGTTCTGGCCAGGCTTATATATGGCTTCCGCATTTCAGTTTTATTCGGCTTGGTGCTTACAATATTAAGTTCGGTAATTGGGATCATTGCAGGCGCTATACAGGGATATTTTGGCGGCTGGGTTGATCTTACCTTCCAGCGGGTGATAGAGATATGGTCTGGCCTGCCGGTGCTTTACCTTTTGATAATAATGGCAAGTTTTATTGAACCCAATTTCTGGTGGCTACTCTTCATAATGTTGCTTTTCTCATGGATGTCGCTGGTGGGCGTTGTGCGGGCGGAGTTCTTGAAGGGCCGCAATCTTGAATACGTTAAAGCCGCCCGTGCGCTTGGAGTGAAGGAATCGGTAATTATTTTCCGACACATACTTCCTAATTGCATGGTATCAAGTGTAACTTTCATGCCTTTCATACTTAACGCTTCGATAACAACTCTTACATCTCTTGATTTCTTGGGGCTCGGCCTTCCGCCCGGCTCTCCTTCACTTGGCGAATTACTGGCACAGGGAAAATCAAACCTTCAGGCTCCATGGCTTGGCATAACTGGCTTCCTTATACTGGCTGGAATGCTTTCCCTGCTTGTGTTTGTCGGTGAAGCCGTGCGTGATGCGCTGAACCCAAAAAAAATCTAGCGGCTAACCATAATCCTTACTGCAGAACCTTTTGTGTTAGGGAGCGGTGCTTCCGGCTTTGAGATTTCTATGGTTGCTGTTTTTATCTGTTTACGCTTCATGATTATTGCGGCGATAACGTCACCAAGTTTTTCCAGGAGATTGAATTTTCCCTTAGCTACACGATCATAAATCTCTTTGGAAATCTCTGCATAATTTACTGTATATTTCACATCATCATGTTTTACAGCCTTCGGCTCATTGACTTCAAAAGAAACAGTTATGATGACTGGCTGTTTCTTTTTCCGTTCTTCCGGATAGAAGCCGATATATGTATTAACTTTCAGCTCTTTTATAATAAGCGTTGTTTTGGTTTTATATTTACTCATATAAGCCTTTCCCCACCATCAACAAAGAAACATTCACCGGTAATATATTCATTATCAAGTATGTAAGATATAGTTCTATTCAAATCCCCAACTGCTGCATTTTTCTTTAGCGGCAGTTTTTTCTTCTTTTCCTGTATATACCCTTCACCCCACACATCAGATGGAACCATGATTCCAGGCGCAATGGCATTCACCCTTATGCTGGGCCCAAGCTCAGCAGCTGCAAGCTGGGTGAATTCAAACAATGCCTTCTTGCTCAGCAGATAAGCAAAGAAAGGTGAGTGTGTATGGGTTATATGCGTATCTGTTATATTAATAATATTTGCATTTTGGTTTTTCTTGTTGTACATAGCGCGCGAAAATTCACGGGCCAGAAAAAATGGAGCTTTGAAATTAATGTTGAAGTGGCGGTTGAATATATCTTCATCTGTTTCTAGGAAAGAGAACCTTTCAAACACAGAGGCATTATTAACCAGCACATTCCAGTTATTGCAGGTTTTGTTTACTTCCCGAGCAAGCGTATGAACTTCATTGATATTGCCCAGATTATATTCGAAAATGTTACATTCTCTCCCAAGGCGCCGGATCTCTTTTTCCACCTGCTTCGCATCCGTTTTTGAAGTATGGTAATGCAGGGCAATGTCATAGCCTTGTTTTGCCAAGTGCAAAGCTATTTCTTTGCCAACGCGCACTGCACCACCGGTAATAAGGGCTGTGCCTTTACTTTTCGATTTTTTCTTTGCCATCCATGTATTTCTGTAAAGCTTTAGGAATGTTCACGCTGCCATCAGCATTCTGATAGTTTTCTAAGATTGCTATCAGCGTTCTGCCAACTGCAAGTGCAGAACCATTTAGCGTATGCACGAATTTATTTTCCTTGCCGGATTTATAACGGGCTTTCATACGGCGCGCCTGAAAATCACCACAATTAGAAACGCTGGAGATTTCACGGTAGGCATTCTGCCCCGGCAGCCACACTTCAAGATCATAGGTTTTGTGGTTGGTAAAACCTGCCTCCGTTGAAAGCAGCACAACCTGATAAGGAAGTTCGAGTCTTTTTAAAACTTCTTCGGCAATACCAACCATCCTTTCATGTTCATCGCGAGAATCTTCAGTCTTTGTTATGCTTATCAGTTCAACTTTGCTGAACTGGTGCATACGAATCATTCCTCTGGTATCTTTCCCTGCAGCACCCGCCTCAGAGCGGAAGCATGGCGTAAAAGCTGTGAAGCGCAATGGTAATTCTTCTTCAGAAAGAATTTTATCATTAACCAGATTCACCAATGAAACTTCTGAAGTCGGTATCAGGCGATATCCGTTGGTTGTAGCAAAAGAATCTTCTGCAAACTTTGGTAACTGGCCACTGCCGAACATTGCCGGGTCTTTTACAAGGAATGGGGGGGAAACTTCAGTATAACCGAATTCTTTTGTATGCATATCAAGCATAAAATTTGCCAGCGCCCTTTCCATTCTTGCAAGGTCATTCTTAAGTGCTACAAAACGTGAGCCAGATATTTTTGCAGCCTGCTCAAAATCCATCTGCTTTAGTAATTCACCTATTTCAAAATGCTGTTTTGCCTTATCGATCTTTTTCGGCTCGCCCCATTTACGAAGAATTTTATTTGCTGTTTCCTCAGGACCAACCGGCACTTCATCAAAAGGGATGTTGGGAAGTGTTGCCATAAGCTGGTTAGCCTCACTTAGATCACCAGTTTCGGCTTCCAGTTTTGCAACCTGCTCACTTACTTTTTTTGATTCAGCAAGAACGGCATCAGCATTCTCACCTTTTGATTTTGCAATACCTACGGCCTTTGCCAGTTCATTTCTTTTTTTCTGCAATTCCTGAAGTTCGGTGATTTTTTTCCTACGCTCCTCATCTAGTTTTAAGATGATAGCAGATTGTGGCGGCAAGCCACGCTTTTTCATGCCTTCATCAAATTTTTCCGGGTTCTCGCGTATGAATTTTATATCATGCATAGGCTTCTACTTTTTTCGTTTCTATTTTCTTACAAACCAATATGGCTATTTCATATAATAACAACATTGGTATTGCCAGCCCAATTTGGCTTATGGCATCCGGCGGGGTGATTATACCTGCTATTATGAACACTATCAGAATCGCATACCGCCTTTTTTTGCGTAAGGTTTCGGCTGAAACAAACCCGGCATAATCAAGCAGTGTAAGTATAACCGGAAGCTGGAATGCTGCGCCAAATGCAATGATAAGGTGCATCACAAGCCCAAGATATTCACTCATCCTTGCCTCTAGAACTATAGGAACATTTCCTGCGGTTGTTGTTTCAAAGCTTAAGAAAAATTTCCACGCCACCGGGAAAACAAAATAATATGCAAATGCAGCGCCCATTATAAACAGTGAAGGGGCGGCAATAAGGAATGGCAGTATGACTTTTTTCTCTCTCTTATATAATCCGGGTGCTAAAAACCTATAAAGCTGGTGGGCAATTATTGGAAATGCGATTATGAACCCCCCCCAGAATGCAAGCTTCACATAAGTAAAAAAAGCCTCGGTAAGCCCGGTGTAAATAAGCTTCCTACCTACCTCCCCTTCATAGAGGTTTGCAAGTGGCTCTACAAGGAACTGATATATGCTGCCCGCATTTATATAACAGAAAACAAACCCGGCAAGCAGCGCAAGAATTGCATAGAGCATTCTTTTCTTAAGTTCTCTTAAGTGCTCTGCCAGTGTAAGTTTTTTATCGTTGATGTTTTCAGCTTTGCTCATTTTTGCCGGCCGTTTCTTTTAAGAGCGGCTTGATATCTGTAATATCGTAAGTTTCCCTTAAATTACCTTCCAGGTCCTTTATGTGCCCTCTTATATTATTCTCTTCTTCCTTTAAGCCTGCCTCTTTTAATGATTCATCAAAAAAGTTTCTAACTTCTACGCCGGCATTTTTTATTTTTTTTATTATATTGCTGGCGCCTTTTAAAATTTCAGGCAGGTCTTCCGGCTTTATCACAAGCACGGCTATCACTATGATAACTGCAAGTTCTGTCCATGAAAGATCAAACATTATTCCTTCTTATCTTCTGTTTTTTTTTCTTCTTCACCTTTGATTCCATCTTTAAGGCTTTTGATTCCCTTGCCCACATCCGCCATAACGCGTGGTAATTTTCCTGCTCCAAACAGAACCAGAACGATTACCAATATTATAATCAGATGCCATATGCTAAAAGCGCCCATATTAATCTCCTTTTTACTGTAAGATTTTCGGATTTTAGAGTATAACTATAAAAATGGAAGTACATAGTGAAAGTTTGAGGGAGGTTATATACCTGCTGGCTGCGGCTGTCGTGGTTGTAACCCTGTTTAAGAAGCTGAACTTGGACCCGGTTCTTGGGTATTTTGCAGCTGGCATTGGCATTGGGCCATATGGATTTTCAATAATCTCCGATATAAAAACCACCAGCTACCTGGCAGAGTTCGGGGTGGTGTTCCTGCTATTCTATATCGGCCTTGAACTTACCTTTGACCGATTAAAATCAATGCGAAAACATGTTTTCGGGTTCGGGACGTTGCAATTGATAATAACGGGTTTGCTTATTGGGCTTGTCGCATTTTATATATTCAAGGTCTCTGCGGCAGCGGCTATTATCATCGGAGGTGCACTGGCGCTTTCATCTACTGCTGTTGTACTAGAACTTCTAAATGACCGGAATGAACAATCTACCCAGGTGGGGCGATTATCTCTTGCCGTACTTATCCTTCAGGATCTTGCGGTAGTTCCTCTCTTAGTATTGGTACCATTATTGGCGGATCAGACTTCCACCATTGGAGCCGCAATCCTTGATGCTGTTGTTAAAGCTGCAATAGCGCTGGTTATAATGTTCTTTGCGGGTAAATTCCTGCTCCGGCCATTATTCCGGGTAATCGGCTCACTAAAAAGCCGCGAGTTATTTTCTGCAACAACGATCTTTATAGTGCTTATAGCAGCTTGGGGAACATCTCATGCCGGGCTTTCTCTTGCTCTTGGCGCATTCATGGCGGGGCTAATGGTTGCTGAAACCGAATTTCGCCACCAGGTGGAGGCAGATATAATGCCGTTCAAAGGCCTCCTGCTTGGCTTGTTTTTCATGACTGTGGGAATGTCCATAGATATCTACACACTCATAAAATATCTTCCTATGGTTATAATTGCTTCGGTGGTTCTGGTGGTAATAAAGACCATGGTATATGCCGACTTTTCAAATTCAAGCTCGGTAATGCCATACACGCAGGATTAATGCTGGCGCAAGGCGGTGAATTTGCTTTCGTATTATTCAATATCGCTTCCGGTTTTGGCGTAATGAGCAAAGATATTTCTCAAATACTCCTTATTGTTGTAACGGTTACCATGGCGCTTACTCCTTTGCTTGCAACCATTGGCGATAAAATAGAAAACAGCCTTGATAGCCAGAGGATAGTAAGCGTGAAAGATGCCGTGCAGGAAACTATTGATCTAGAAAACCACATAATAATAGCAGGCTTTGGCAGGATGGGAAAAACCGTGGCAAAATTGCTTTCAACTGAAAAGATTCCCTATATTGCGCTGGATTCCAACCCCAAGAACGTTTATAGCGGCCACTTGAGCGACCTACCAGTATATTATGGTGATGCATCTAGGCTAGATGTTCTTCATTCGGTAGGGATCAACCGCGCAAGGGCAGTGATAATCACAACCAACAACAAGATAGCTACAATAAAGACTCTGGAGACAATAAGAAGAGAACTCCCTGAATTACCGGTAATCGTCAGGGCAAAAGATATTGATAATCTCAAGGAGCTTGAAAAAGCGGGTGCAACACTAGTAATACCGGAAATTTATGAAACCAGCCTACAGATAGGTGCGGCACTGCTTACCCACCTCGGAACTCCTGAATATGAGGTTCAAAGGCTTATACAATTTTTCCGCTCTGGTGATTATGCCTTCGCCCGCGAACTTTCAATGAATGAGAAGCCTTCTGAGCCAACCCACGATCCAGCAATATAATTTTACCTATATTTCGAATATATTTGACTTTTTAACCCACCCTTTCTATAAGCATGCTTCTGGTTTTCTTAGTGTTTTGTGGGTTCGTAGCTCAGGTGGTTAGAGCGCACGCCTGATAAGCGTGAGGTCGGATGTTCAACTCATCCCGGACCCACCATTTAATAAATGTAAATTTATTATTTATAATCTCTTGAAATAAGGCAATTTTAGCCTTATATCCACCCTCAGTTATGTTTAACGTTATAGCAAAGAAAATATTTGGTACGGTTAATGATCGTATTATAAAGGGGGTTCAGCCGCTTATTGAGCAAATAAATGAGCTGGAATCCAAAATTATTGCCCTTTCCGATAATGAGCTTAAAAATCAGACATCAAAACTACGAAAAGAGCTGGCTGAAGGCAAAAACCTTAACGATATCCTGCCGGAAGCTTTTGCCACAGTGCGTGAGGCAGCGAAAAGAACTCTCGGCATGCGCCATTTTGATGTGCAGCTTATCGGTGGCATAGTCCTGCATGGCGGCAAGATCGCCGAAATGAAAACCGGTGAAGGTAAAACCCTTGTTGCAACCCTTGCTGCATATCTAAATGCGCTTGAAGGTAAAGGCGTACATATCGTTACTGTGAACGATTATCTCGCCAAGCGCGACTCCGAATGGATGGGTAAAATCTATAAGTTTCTTGGTCTTTCGGTTGGCTGTATTGTGCACGGTCTTGATGATGATGAACGCCAGGCAGCCTACGGTGCAGATATAACATATGGTACCAACAATGAATTCGGGTTTGATTATCTACGCGATAACATGAAATTCACTCTCGACCAGATGGTTCAGCGCCCATTCAATTTTGCTATTGTGGATGAAGTGGATTCCATTTTGATTGATGAAGCGCGCACTCCCCTTATCATTTCCGGCCCAACTGAGGATAATTCAGAGCTTTATGTAAAAGTTAACAGGCTGATACCAAAACTAATTGATAAAGATTATGAAATTGATGAAAAGGCAAATACCGTTACCTTAACGGAAGATGGCAACAAGCATGTAGAAACCCTGCTTGTAGAGGCTGGGCTCATGAAAGAGGGTTCTGCTCTTTATGAAATGGAGAATATTTCTCTTGTGCATCACGTAAACCAGGCTCTCCGCGCCCATAAGCTTTTTGCAAAGGATGATGATTACATCGTTAAGGATAATAAGGTTATAATTATTGATGAATTCACCGGCCGTATGATGGAGGGTAGGAGATATTCTGAAGGAGTGCATCAAGCCATTGAAGCAAAAGAAAATGTTCCTATCCAGAATGAGAACCAGACTCTTGCGTCAATAACATTCCAGAACTATTTCCGTATGTATCCTAAGCTTGCCGGGATGACAGGTACGGCAATGACGGAAGCGGCAGAATTTGCTGATATCTACAAGCTTGAAGTTGTCGAGATTCCAACCAATGTTAATGTAGCGCGTAAGGATTATGATGATGAAATCTATCGCACTGTTGATGAAAAATACAACGCTATAATATCACTTATAGAAGAATGCCATAAGCGTAGGCAACCTATGCTTATAGGCACTGTAAGCATAGAAAAATCCGAACTTCTATCTGAATTCCTGAAGAAGAAAAAAATCCCGCACCAGGTATTGAATGCCCGCTACCACGAACGCGAAGCCCATATCATCGCGCAAGCTGGCCGTCCTGGCGGCGTTACTATTGCTACCAATATGGCTGGCCGTGGTACCGATATAATGCTCGGCGGCAACCCGGAAATGCTTATCCTTGATACTTATGGAAATAAGGCCACGGAAGAACAGAAACAAAAAATAATAGAACAGGTAAAAAAGGATAAGCAAGCGGTTATCGAAGCAGGCGGTCTCTATGTGGTTGGAACGGAGCGCCATGAGAGTAGGCGTATAGATAACCAGCTGCGTGGCCGTTCAGGCCGTCAGGGTGATCCGGGAAGTTCGAAATTCTTCCTATCATTACAAGATGATTTGATGCGTATATTCGGCTCCGAGAAAATGGATACTGTACTCCGCACGCTTGGTCTAAAAGAGGGTGAAGCGATTTTCCATCCATGGATGAGCAAGGCTTTAGAAAAGGCACAGCAGCGAGTTGAAGGTCATAACTATGAAATACGTAAGAATCTCCTAAAATTCGATGATGTGATGAATGATCAGCGTAAAGTTATCTACGAACAGCGCAAAGATCTCATGCAGGCAAAAGATATTTCTGGAACCATAAAAGAAATAAAAGAAGAGATAACTAATGAAATGGTTTCCCAGTATATCCCAGAAAAATCATATGCGGAGCAGTGGGAAACCGAAACGCTGCAGAAAGAAATCCACCGTATATTTGGTTTACATCTTCCAATAATAGAGTGGGCAAAGCAGGAAGGTGTTGCCGATAGGGAAATCTTTGAGAAAACATCTGCTGAAGTGAATAAATTATTTGAAAATAAGGAAAAAAGTTACGGGACAGAGATTATGCGCCTTGCCGAAAAGCGCATACTCCTTATAACCCTAGATCAATTATGGAAAGATCATCTTCTTTCACTTGACCATTTACGTCACGGTATTAACCTTAGGGCATACGGTCAGAAAGACCCGTTAAATGAATACAAGCGTGAGGCATTCATGATGTTCCAGGAAATGTTGCAGAACATAAGGGAAATGGCAATAATGCGTCTTGCCCATCTGGAAATCGTTGCTGAAAATTCTTCAGATGCAGCGCTGACATTTGAGCCAAGACAAAGAAGAATGCATGAAACAAGGCAGGATCCTGCTTTAACAGGTGGGTTAGAGCAGTCACCTCAAGGCACTGTAAAATCTCGTGCATCTGCTGCAAATATTGACCCTGCCAATCCAGCAACCTGGGGAAAGGTAGGCCGTAATGACCCGTGCCCTTGCGGTTCAGGAAAAAAATATAAACAATGCCATGGAGTACTTGTATGAGCAAAACATCAAAAGAGTTTGAAAAACTT
>CAYVHI010000002.1:0-72230 GCA_964450945.1 uncultured Rickettsiales bacterium | reverse complement strand
AACTTGGTTTTGAAGATGCCCTGAAAGAACTGGAAGGTATAGTGAGGAAACTGGAAGGCGGCAACCTTGATCTAGATACATCTATAGAACAATACAAGCGTGGCTCGCTTTTAAAGCAGCATTGTGAAAAGAAACTTGCCGAGGCAAAGTTGAAAGTAGAAAAAATAATGAAGAATCCTGATGGTTCTCTAACTACTGAAGAATCCGAAACAGAGTAAATTATGAAAAGCGCAGCTGTAAAAAAAATAGCTGGTGTAGAAGATAAGAAAGCAGAAACTTCCACATGGTTCAAGATTCTGCGCGATCAAATATGCACGGAATTTGAAAATATTGAAAAAGAATTTTCTGATAAGCCGGGAAAATTCAAACGTAAAGCCTGGCAACGTGAAGGTGGTGGTGGTGGTGAAATGTCAATCATGCACGGCAATATCTTTGAAAAGGTTGGGGTTAATATTTCTACAGTCCACGGTGAGTTTTCCGAGCAATTTAGAAAAGAAATTCCCGGCGCGGCAAATGATGGAAAATTCTGGGCAAGCGGCATTTCTCTGGTTGCCCACATGTGTTCTCCACTTGTTCCTGCTGTTCATATGAATACCCGTTTTATAGTTACTTCAAAAGAATGGTTCGGTGGCGGGGCAGATTTAACACCAATGTATCCTAATGAACAGGATACGAAAGATTTTCATCAGGCGTTCAAATCCGCCTGTGACAAGCATGACGAGGGCTACTACCCAAAATTTAAGGAAGAGTGTGATAAATATTTTTTCCTAAAACACAGGAATGAACCACGTGGTATTGGCGGCATTTTCTATGATTATCTAAATACCGGAAATTTTGAAAATGATTTTGCCTTCACTCAGGATGTAGGGAAGACTTTCCTTGATATTTACCCTAAACTTGTACGCCGCCACGCGAAAGAAAAGTGGACGGCTGAGCAACGTGATCATCAGCTTAAAAAACGCGGTCGCTATGTAGAGTTTAACTTACTTTATGACAGGGGAACCAAATTCGGTCTGATGACCGGGGGAAATGTTGAGGCTATCCTCATGTCACTCCCCCCGGAAGTAAAATGGCTATAATTTATATGGCTGTTTTATAACGTTCTATCTGTCTTAGGATTTCTTTCTTGGCAGGCTTATAGTGTTTTTCTTCCCACCATTTCTCTCCCCATGAAAGCAGCTTTCCAAGGTCTTTACCCGGCTTTATGCCTAGTTTTATCAAATCATCACCGCGTACTGGAAACTGCGGTTTCTTCCAGTCATTTGCCAGTTTTACCATGGCTTCATATTTTTTCTTCAGCACACTTTCAGTTTTCTTTTTCTTCACCAGCTCTGCTGCATAGGAAAGTCGTACAGAATCAATAAAATATTGTGGATCGGTTTTCCGCAGGATTTTTTTAATTCCATCCTGGGTCATTGAAGAATTGATTTTTATTTTTGGAAAAAGGGCGGCTTTCAGGCGGTTCTTATCCGCAGTGGAAAGTTTCCAGCGTTCAGCAAATGCTTTAAATTCGCTTTCTTCTAGAATAGAGAAAGACAGGAAGTAAGCGAGGCGGAAGCAAGGATCAGGAATGCGATGCGTACCAACATATTCAACCTTTTTAAGTGTTTCGGGATGTTGGATTTTGCCTGGGGCAACCATATTCCATATCCCACGTTTATACATAACAGATAACACAAAATCCGGGTCAGGTGAAGAGAGCAATTTAAACATTTCTGTTTGTATGCGTTCACCGGAGAGTTTTTCTATTCCATCTTTCAAGTAAGCGCAGGCATCAAGGCTTTCCTTGTGCAGGGATTTTTGTTTTGAATATTGGGCGGAAAACCTGAAGAAACGCAAAATCCTTAAATAATCTTCTCTTACTCTTTCTTTTGGGTTACCTATAAATCTTACAATCCCCTTCTTCAAATCCTCAATGCCACCAAAATAATCATAAATATTGCCTTCAGCATCAAGGTAAAGAGCGTTCATGGTGAAGTCGCGGCGGGCGGCATCTTCTTCCCAATCATCAGTGAATTCCACCTGGGCATGCCTGCCATCACAATACATATCCTTCCTGAGCGTGGTTATCTCGTAAGTTTTTTTATTAATCAAAGCCGTTACTGTGCCATGTTTTATACCGGTGGGGATTGCCCTGATCTTGGCTTTCTCAAGCAGTTTTGTTGTCTGTTCTGGCGTATAGGGTGTGGCAATATCTATATCCTTTATTTTTTTCCCCAGCAGAGCATCACGCACGCAGCCACCTACAAACCTGGCATTCCCTTTAAGGGCTGCCATAAGTTTTTTTGCCTCAGGCGTCACCATCCAGCCTTGCGGTTTAATTTTTTTATTAGCTTTTTCCATATGTTTACATTTATAATATCCAAAATTTAGTAGGTTAAAGCAATGAAAATCGGGATTATCGGCGCAGCAGGCAGAATGGGAAGAAACCTCACGAAAGCGGTGGTGGAATCAGGCTGCAAGGTTTCTGGCGGTATTGAGCGAAAAGGAAGTGAGTTCGTTGGCCATGATATTGGGGAAGTAGCTGGTATTGGCAAACTTAATTTAAAGATCGGGGATGATCTGGAAAAGCTCGTGCTGGCTTCAGATGCTATCATTGATTTCACCTCCCCTGAATCAACTTTGAAAGTTGCAGAACTGGCGGCAAAAAATAAGAAAATCCATATCATCGGAACTACAGGCCTCAGCGATGAGCAAAAGAAGCAAATAGAGAAATTTGCTAAATCCGCCACTATTGTAATGGCTTCCAATATGAGTTTTGGGGTCAACCTGCTGGCGGAACTTGTAGAGAAGGTGGCAGGAATTCTTGATGAAAGCTATGACATAGAGATTGTTGAAATGCACCACAATAAGAAGGTGGATGCCCCTTCCGGCACCGCCCTTATGCTTGGTAATTCTGCAGCAGCCGGCAGGAAAAAGAAACTTTCAAGCGTTGAATGCCGCGTGCGTGATGGTGTTACCGGCCCCCGCAAGAAAGGCGAAATAGGTTTTGCAACGCTGCGCGGTGGTGATGTGATTGGTGACCACACGGTTATATTTGCAACCGAAGGCGAGCGTGTTGAGCTTACCCATAAAGCATCTGACCGTTCGGTGTTTGCGCGTGGCGCGGTAAAAGCTGCCCTGTGGGCTAAAGGCAAAAAGAAAGGCCTTTATTCCATGCATGATGTAATCGGAAAGCTTTAATATAACTTTGATTTAGCTTTAACAGATAGTAAAGTTTTGCGAGAACCGGAGTGAAGCGCACTTTACCGGAAGCACAGTAAAACAAAGCTATATGTAAAGCTAAATCAAAGTTCCGGTAAGAAGCCACCAGCCTGCATATCCCATAGCTTTGCGTAATGGCCTTTTGATTTTAGCAGTTCACCATGGGTGCCATCCTCGATAATTTGACCTTCATTGAACACTATTATCCTATCCATGCCTGATAAGGTTGAAAGCCGGTGGGCAACAACGATTGTGGTTTTACCTTTCATCAGTTCAGTTAAACTTTCCTGAATATATTTTTCTGTTACTGAATCAAGAGAAGAAGTTGCTTCATCAAGAATAAGTATCGGTGCATTTTTAAGTATGGCACGAGCAATGGCGATCCTTTGCCTCTGCCCACCGGAAAGTTTAACCCCCCTCTCTCCAACCAGCGCATCATAGCCTTCTTTTATTTCCTTTATGAACTCATGGCAGTGCGCTTTCTTTGATGCCGCTATCACTTCATCATCAGTTGCATCTGGCCGGCCATATCTAATGTTTTCCATCAACGTCCTGTGGAAAAGTGAGGTATCCTGTGGGATCATTGAAATATTATTACGTAGTGAGTGCTGTGTTACCTCGGCAATATTCTGCCCGTCTATTAAAATCCTGCCGCTGTCAATATCATAGAACCTTAATATCAAATTCACGAAGGTGCTTTTACCGCTGCCGGAAAACCCTACCAATCCTACCTTTTGGCCGGCTTTTATTTCAATATTCTTATCCTTAAATATATTCCTGCCCTGATGGTAATGGAAATTAACGCCATCAAAAACTATCTCACCTTTTGTTACCTTAAGCTCCTTTGCACCTTCCTTATCTTTTATCTCATGTTCGGGTTTTATTACTGAGAGAGCCTGGTTGCATACCCCCATATTGCTGAAAAACATTGGCAGTTCAGTAAGCAGCAGCCAAACATTCCAGAGAACGCTTAGAGCCGCATAAACAATAAAAACGAAGTCACCCGGTGTTACATATCCTTCCTGCCAGCCTTTAATTAAAAACCACATAAGAACAATAAACATGGTTAAGGTTGTTGGCTCCATGAGCAGCCTTGTCTTCCAGATTTCCACTTGTGTCTTTACGTTGCTTTTTCTTTCTACTTCCTGGAATTTACCGATGTAATCCTCTTCATATCTGTCACGCGCAAACAGTTTCATGTTGGTTATGTTGGTGAACACATCCACTATCTTTCCGCTAAGTGTGGTGCGGTCTTCCGAATGGATTTCAGAGAAGCAGTTTATGCGTATGGAGTAGAGCCATCCCATAACCATATTCACTATAAACCATAGAAAGATTATAAGTGAGAACACCCAGCTCACCCGCCATGTCATTATAATGGTTACAATTAATATGGCAGAAGGACCAATAACCCGCCAGCGTATGTATTCAAGCAGATCTGAGGTTCCCCGTGTCATATCTGAAACGCGGTTTGCCAGGCTGCCAGCGAAGTTATTAGCGAAATACCTGTGTGAATGGCCTTTTATGTAATCAAACATATAAGTTCTTACATTGGCCTGAAACTTAGGGATGGCAGTATTATAAACCCATTCCTGGATCCTGAATACAGTCACCATGATTACCCAGCCACCCAGAAAAAGCGTTATGGGGTATTTTAGAACTGCAAAAACTTCCTGCCTGTCGCCTGTATAGCTGATTATATTATCAATCATTAGTTTAACGGCATATGGCAGCACGTTTGCCTCTATCACCAGCGCAAGTGGCGCCGGCAGCAGCACAAGGAATGCCCATTTCTGTTTAAAAATAAAATGGATCATGAAGGCCGTAAGGCTCATGCGGATTTTCTTATCAGAGTCCATATTCGCTGTGGTTCTTCACCTGACGGTGGAATTTGAGTTTCTTATAATATTCCATTGGATCTTTAGGCTTTACTATGGCGCCTGGAACCGGATGCAGCCAGTCATAAAGCCTGCTCATCAGGAAACGGAGGGCAGCACCGGTGCAAAGTATTGGTAATGCTTGCAGCTCTTTTTCGCTAATTGCCCTCACCTGGTTATACCCGGCAAGCAAAGCTATTGTTTTTGTTATATTGAATTCCGCGCCCTGCTCAAAACACCAGGCATTGATGCATATGGCTATATCATAAGCAAACAGATCGTTGCAGGCGAAATAGAAATCTATGACACCCGTAAGTTTATCTTCCATGAAGAGTGCATTATCTGGAAAAAGATCTGCGTGTATTACGCCGGCAGGCAAACCTTTAGGCCATTCAGAGCTCACATGATTAAGTGCTGACCTCACCAGCATTATATCAAGCCCATCAACACTTTCGGCTTTGCTTTCAGATTTATCATATAGTTCCTTCCAGCCTTTCAGTGAAAGTGCATTTTCACGTTTCAATCTAAACTCTTTGCTGGCAAGGTGCATCTTCGCCAGCATGCTGCCAAGCTCTGCACAGTGCTGGGTTTTTATCTGCTTCAACCCTTTGCCGGGAAGTAGGGTTACTATTGAAAGCGGCTTTCCTTGAGTTTCCTGTAATACTGCCCCCTCTTTATCATGAATAGGCAGCGGGCAAGGAATGCGGTTACCAGAAAGATGTTCCATAAGCCCAAGGAAAAAAGGCAAATC
This sequence comes from uncultured Rickettsiales bacterium, assembly GCA_964450945.1. GTDB lineage: Bacteria > Pseudomonadota > Alphaproteobacteria > Rickettsiales > JABDBP01 > CAYVHI01. Next base: position 66,398 of record CAYVHI010000002.1, on the reverse strand, counting down.
ATTTGCCTTCACTCTTTTTTCATAGACAGTTAATATGTAATGCCCTCGGCCGGTATCAAGAATATAGTTTGAATTCTCCACGCCTTCTTCAATGGCCTTGCACGCGACATATTCACCTATGTCGTATTTTTTGAGCAAATCCCTAAGTTCCGGTTCCGGTATGTGTGTATATACAGCCATGGTCTTGAAATTGTTCTTAGTGTTACCTATATCTATGATATAATAAAAAAAATAACAACAGATTGATATGGAATCTTCTGATAAATCGAAAGAAGGCTACCTTGAAGGGCAACTGCTTGTTGCCACACCGCAGATTCGTTATTCCTGCTTTGCCCGCTCAGTTATTTACATGTGCGTCCATAATGCAAACGGTGCCATGGGTCTAATCATTAACCAGACACTTGAAGAAGTTGATAATGCCGCTATATGGAAATATTTCAAAATAAAACCGGAAGGCCAGCAGATTTATATGCCCATCCATTTCGGCGGGCCGGTGGATTCTGCCCGTGGCTTCATTCTTCACGGCGCAGATTACAGAAAACATCATCCACTACACGTTAAGAACGGCTTAGCGGTTTCTTCCAATGTTGATATATTAAAAGATATTGCCTCAGGCAGCGGGCCAGAAAATAAACTTTTCATCCTTGGTTATGCTGGTTGGGCACCTGGGCAGCTGGAGACAGAAATTGAAGCTAACAGTTGGATTTCTGTTCCTGCAAAGAAAGAATTGGTTTTTGGAACTGATAACGCTTCAAAATGGCAGATGGCGGCAAAATCAGCCGGGGTTGATCTATATAAGCTTTCACACGATGTCGGCCACGCCTAAACGTTTCTTAGGATAAAGTCTTTAACTTCCTGCGTATTCTTAGGCAGCACTTCGAAACTTTCCTTTTTGCCTTTTAAGGATTTCAATTGTTCTGGCTGCTCTGCTGGGTCAAGCCTTGCTTTAACTACTCCCTCAGGGAATTTTGCAGGGTGCGCGGTAGCAAGTACTATCATTGGCGCATCAATATCCTTTTTCAATGCGCGTGCGGCGCTCACTCCGGTTGCGGTGTGCGGGTCAAGCGTTTCCCCGGTTTGCTGAAAAACCTGATACATGGTCTCGCAGGTTTCCTTATCACTTGTACTATGGCTTGCAAACAGCTTCTTGATATTGCTCATTGCCGCATCAGTGACAGAAAGTTTTCCTTTATCGCGGAAATCATCCATAAGTTTTGAGACTACGAATCCTTTTTCATCATTTGCATAAAACAGCATACGCTCGAAGTTGCTGGAAATCTGTATATCCATGCTTGGGCTAAGTGTATGCACCACTTTCTTTTTTGAATAATCATTCTTCTGAACGAATCTGTTCAGGATATCATTTTCGTTAGTTGCTATAATTAATTTCTTCACAGGTAACCCCATGCGGTAAGCCATATAGCCCGCAAATATATCTCCGAAATTACCGGTAGGAACTGAGAATGAAACCTGCTTTGCCGGAGCGCCAAGCTGTAGCGCGGCATAGAAATAATAAACAATCTGCGCCATAATACGCGCCCAGTTTATGGAATTAACGGCAACCAGCTGGCGGTTAAGGAATTTCCGGTTGGAAAAAATTTCTTTCACAATATTCTGGCAATCATCAAAAGTTCCCTTGATGGCAACGTTATGCACGTTCTTCGCATCAACTGTTGTCATCTGCATTCTTTGTATATCGGAAGTCCTGCCGTCCGGATGAAGGATGAAGATATCCGCGTTTTTGGTGTGCTTGCAGCCTTCGATTGCGGCAGAGCCGGTATCACCGGAGGTCGCCCCCAGTATAACAACTTTTTCTTTGCGCTTCTTTAATATTTCATCAAGCATACGTCCCAGAAGCTGGAGGGCAAAATCCTTGAATGCCAGGGTTGGCCCGTGGAATAATTCTAAAATCCATTCATTATCACCTATCTGTTTCAGTGGCGCAGTGGCTTTGTGGGTGAATGTTGAATAAGCATCATCCACAATCTTACTCCAAACCTTATCAGGGAATGTTTCACCCAGATACGGCTGCATGATTATTTTAGCGAGTTCCGGGTATGTAAGGCCCTTCATGCTGGCAATCTCAGCCGGGGTAAATTGCGGAATAGTTTCCGGTACATAAAGCCCGCCGTCGCTTGCTAGCCCCTGCAGCAACACTTCTTCAAAATTCATTTTTTCCGCGCGCCCGCGTGTGCTTATGTATTTCATGACGCCGCCTTCTTTTCATCCACAAACCGCGGGAACACAGGAGCCAGCGCCCCTAATTTTGTTCCCGGCTTTAAGGAAAATTCCTTTGTTAGACATTTAAATTCTCTTTCATTCTTTGGCACACTAAGCTGATTTAGAATTTTTTCAGCAGATGCAGGCATAAACGGCTGCAAAAGAATTGCTATTTTTCTTATTGAATCTGCAATCTCGTATAATACTGTTCCTAATTCCTCTTTCTTGCCTTCCTTACTTAACTTCCAAGGCGCTCTCTTATCAATATATTCATTAGCTTGTGTTGAATACTTTACAATATCTAATATTAATTGCTGAAAATTTTGGTTTTTTATTTCATCTCTAATTTTCTCAAAATTAATTCCAGTAATATAAACTGAATCTTTGTCAGAAAATTCTTTATTATATTCAGGAACAACCCCATCACAATTTTTATGAATCATAGAAAGCGTGCGCTGGCAAAGATTCCCTATATTATTTGCAAGCTCAGAATTAATTACGGTTATTATTCTTTCTCTTGCGAAATTTCCATCCTGCCCGAAGGGAAATTCGCGGAGCAGGAAATAGCGGGATTGATCAAGGCCATATTCTTTCACCAGATCAGCAGGGGCGATAACATTGCCTAGGGATTTGCTCATCTTCTGGCCTTCCACTGTCCACCAGCCATGGGCAAAAATCTTTTTCGGCAGCGGCAGTTCTGCCGCCATCAGCATCGCCGGCCAATATACCGCGTGAAAGCGCAGGATATCTTTTCCCACCATATGCAAATCCGCCGGCCATAATTTCCATTGTGGATTATTTTCATCAGGAAAACCTATGGCGCTCAGGTAATTGGCTAGCGCATCTATCCACACATACATGACATGCTTATCATCATTAGGGACTGGGATACCCCAGTTGAAGCGGGTGCGGGAGATTGATAAATCCTGTAAACCCTGTTTCACAAAACTTATCACTTCATTCCTGCGCGTATCCGGCGCGATAAAATCAGGATTCTCTTCATAATACTTAAGCAGTTTATCCTGAAACTTTGATAGCTCGAAAAAATAGCTTTCTTCCTCCATCCACTCTACTTCCGCTCCTGTTGGCGCTTTTTTCTTACCGTCCACCAAGACTAACTCATCTTCGGTATAATAGGCCTCATCGCGCACTGAATACCACCCAGCATATTTGCTTATGCCAATAAAACCTTTGTGGTAAATCCGCATCCATAATTCCTGGGCTGATTTTTTGTGGCGCTCCTCTGTAGTACGAATGAAATCATCATTGCTGTAATTCATGGTTTTGCAAAGTTCCTTGAACCTGCCGGAAACATCATCCACGAATTTTTTTGGGTCAATACCAGCCTGCTCTGCAGCTTTTGCAACTTTCTGCCCGTGTTCATCTGTACCGGTTAAAAACTTCACATCATAGCCATCAAGCCGCATGAAACGCGCCATAACATCGCAGGCTAGTGATGTGTAGGCATGCCCTATATGCGGCGAATCATTCACATAATAAATAGGGGTTGTGATATAGAATTTCTTCATGCCGCGGCCCTTATTTCGTTAATGATATTAAGCATTGCCATCTTACGGTCTAAGTTTAAATTTTCTGCATCTCCGGCAAGGGCGCAGATATTATTATATAATCCAATCAGTGAGATAGGGCTGCTGTTCATTAAACTCTTCAGCACATTATTTTCTTCCTCAACTAACTCTTCAAGATTTTCATTTGAGGAAAGGGATTTTATTACCCTTGAAAGTAAAAGCTGCAGGAGATAATTGCCTGTGCGCCATTCTGCTTCGGCATTTTTTGCTGCCACCCATTCACTGAACTTCAGGGCTGCGGCCGAATTAATAGCTGGCAGAGATTTCAGGATATTCACCAGATCCTTATAAACTTCCATGCTCTGGTTAATATATAAATCGGCTGCGGTTCCTGGCGAACCATCCGCAACTTTCACAGCAAATTCCGCTTCTTCTCTATCTATATTCTTAAATGTTTTTTCAAGCACCTTCATGACATCTTCGTCACTAAGTGGTTTTAGCTTCAGGTGGGTGCAGCGGGAGCGTATGGTTGGCAGCAATTTTCCTGGCGAATGAGAGATCATAAGCAGGATTGATTTTGCCGGCGGCTCTTCAAGAATCTTGAGTATGGCGTTAGCGTCATTCCTGTTCATATCATCCACCTCATCAACGATAACCACTTTCCAGCCAGAGTTTGCGGAAGTCATACGCATGAATGAATTTATCTTCCTTACATCATCAACTTTAATCTCCGTTTCTTCTTCGTTTGTCTCAAGCACAAGCAGGTCTGGATGGCTACCCTGAACTATCTGCTGGAACGTTTCTGAATTCTCATCAATGGAAAGGCTTACGGGTTCTGGTTCACCAAAAAGGTTTGTGCCACCTCCTGCATCTTTTTCTACACCTCCAGAAAGTATGAAGCGCGCTATTCGGTAAGCAAGTGTTGCCTTGCCAACTCCTTTTGGCCCGTTTATCAGCCAGGCATGATGCAGCTTTCCTGAAGTTAAGGCTTCAGTTATTGTTTCTTCCGCCCCAGTGTTACCAATAAAAAACTGGCTTGAGCGCGGCGTTATGATTTCAGATTCGGACATTTTATACCCAATGTTATACTGCGATTTATGTTTGGGTTAGTACTAGGGAGTATGAGGTGAGCTGGGCGCAGTGTATCCTGACATACATGAGCACAGCGAGTCCGAAATACGACGACGTAATAACCAAATCAGAAATCGCTAATCTTTAAATTAAGGGAAAGATGAGAATTTACAACAGAAATAATGCTTTTATGCACCGCTTCAACAGACTTATCGGATGATATAACCACACACCGCTCTGGCTCTTGCTTTGCAATAGCTAAAAATCCCTCTCTGACCCGTTCATGGAATGCTTTTTCCATCTGTTCATACCGGGTTTCGCTGCCAGCCCGGCTGCCGGCCCTCTTCAAACCCTCTTCCGGCTTAATATCCAGTATTATTGTGAGGTCTGGAGTAAAATTTCCTATGGTAAGCTGGGTTATGGATTTCACAATGGCAGTGCCAAGCTCATGGCCGTATGCCTGGTATGCAACGGTAGAATCGGCAAAGCGATCAGAAATAACTATCTTTCCTTCAGCAAGCCCGGGCTTGATTACATTTTCAACATGTTCTTTGCGGGCAGCATTATGGAGAAGAAGTTCGGTAAAGGGATTAAGCTTACTTGAATTTCCTGTAACTAATATGGAGCGTATTCTTTCTGCCTGTTCCGTTCCTCCAGGCTCACGCGTTTCTATAACCCTCATACCAACCCTTTCAATGCTTTTTGCAAGAAGTTTCAGCTGGGTTGATTTACCAGTTCCCTCCCCACCTTCAAGTGATATGAATTTTCCAGCCATTAGTTTTTTATATGGTATTTTAGTGATCTTATCAGGTGTTTGAAGAATGATATCTTTTCAATCTTCTCACCGGCGAATAATGGTATTTTAACATCTTCAGCATCTTTTCTCTTTATTAAGAGTTCAGCTATTGATGTCTCTGTTCCAATTGGTGCCGCTATTGGGCTATTATATAAAACTGAAACACCAAGGTCGCCCTTACTATAGCGCGGAAGGGTAAATGTTATATCCTCTTTCGTTACAAGCGGCACTGCATTCTTTTTTCCGAACCATACTTCTGCTTCTTCTACAGCTTCACCCGCCTTAAAAAGCGTTACCACTTCAAATGCACCAAAACCGTATTCAAGAAGTTTCTGAGCTTCATCGGCACGTTCTTTTTCACCTTTAAGGCCGTTAACTACCGCAATAAGCCTTCTACCATCGCGCGCGGCGGAAGCAACAATCCCGTAACCAGCCTTTTCCGCATGCCCCGTCTTCAGGCCATCTGCATTAATATTCCTGTAAAGGAGAAGATTCCTGTTAGGCTGGTTTATCTTGTTATATACAAATTCTTTTTCTGCAAAATAATGATAATATTCAGGGAAGTCATCGATAAGGTGCTTTGCCAGTATCGCCAAGTCTCGCACCGACATTTCATGTCCATCTTCCGGAAGGCCAGTAGAATTTTTGAAATGGCTGTTTTTTAGCCCAAGCTTTTCTGCCATCATATTCATCTTTTGGGCAAAAACTTCTTCAGCTCCAGCCAAACCTTCTGCCACAACAACACATGCGTCATTACCAGATTGAATTATTATTCCCCGTATTAAATCTTCAACTAATATCTCCGAATCTACCTTTACAAACATTTTTGAACCACCGGTACGCCAGGCCTTTTCACTTACATTGAATTTATCTGTAAGCTTTACTTCCCCTGATTTCAGCCGGTCAAAAAGTATATATATGGTCATCAGTTTGCTCATCGAAGAAGGCGCCATGCTTACATCAGCGTCTTTTTCAAAAAGTACCGCTCCAGTTTTATCATCGATAAGTATGGCGTAGCCAGCCTTGGTTTCAAAGGTCTGGGCAAAAACAATATTTGGAAAAACAAAAATCATTATCATTAGGCTAGTGATAGGAGCAACCGACCGCAAAGCCGCAGCGTACTTTAAAATGTACGTGAGGACTTGAGGACGGGTGCGACGCATCAATAGCCAATGAGAGTGATTTTTTCTAATCAAGAACGATATATGCTTCCGGAAAACCATGATTTGCCACCTTGTATAAAAGTTTATCTGCTGTTTTACTGCTTTGTATTGGGCCAAGCCTTACCCTATAATAATTTGCTCCGTTAATATAAGCCTGCGCCACATCTGTTTTACCAAGCTCGCCAAGTTTCCTTGCATAGTTTTGCGCCTTACTGTGAGCAGTATAGGCACCAACCTGTATATATATTTTTTCTCCTTCATGAGGCCGGTGTGCCTCTATAGTTTTGCCTGTCTTCAGATATTTTTTTTGCGGCGACGTTGTTTGCTTTGGTAATGGCTGGGATGTTGCTATCTTTGTTCTTATAGAGCTAGTGGCAGGAAAAAGTTTTTCGGTTTCTTCCTTCAGTAGCTGCACCCTTACTTTTGCAGTTCCCTTATCAACAAAACCTAGTTTTTCTGCTGCCGCTTTAGAAACATCTATTATCCTGTTACCGACAAATGGGCCGCGATCATTAACTCTAACTTTAACCCAGTTGCCATTCTCAAGATTAGTAACCTTTACCATGCTTGGCATGGGAAGTGTTTTGTGCGCAGCAGTCAGTGCATATTTATTAAATACTTCGCCGTTTGCGGTATCGCCGCCGTGAAAATCCGGGCCATACCACGAAGCAATTCCTACTTCATTATAATGGAAATCTTCTTTTGGATGATACCACTTATCTTCTATTTTATATGACTTTCCAACTTTATAGTATTTTTCATTATCTTCAGGCCCAATCATCCTGCCGGGAGAAAAGCTCACAAAATAGCCGCATCCCGAAAGCATGAGAGAAACAACGCATAGTAAAAATAATCTAGGCCCTGTTGAAATATGATTCATGGTACATTCATTAATTTATCAGATAACAACCCAACAACTGTTGCAAAGTATAATGAACGGTTCCATTTTAGCAAGGTTCTGAAATTATCTGAAATCAAATAATATTGATTTCCGCCTTTAATTTTTTTATCAGCTTCCAAATTGATAAGTGAAAACTTTATATTATTACCTGGCAGCTCCTTGCCATCCGCATATTTTACGCCGATTTGCCGCCATTCCTTTAAGCTTTTCTGAATTTTTATATCAACCAAGCTCTGGTCAAGATATTCAGGGATTTTCACCTTCATACCCCAGCCTTCATCAACCTTCCAGCCTGATTTATTAAGGTAATTGGCTATTGATGCAAAAATATCCGGCGGTGAATTCCAAATATCTGTTTTGCCATCATTGTTATAATCAACCGCGTAAGTAAGGTAACTTGAAGGCATGAATTGGGTTTGCCCCATAGCACCAGCCCATGATCCTTTCATCTGTTGTACAGTCACATGTTTTTTATCAATGATCTTAAGTGCATTTATCAGTTCCTTGCGGAAAAAATCACTGCGCCTTCCATCATAAGCAAGGGTTGCCAGAGCATTAACAACAGAAAAACTCCCTGTTATTTTTCCATAATGTGTTTCAACACCCCACAGAGCCACGATAAAACGTACCGGCACATTATATTTCTCTGTAATCTCTGCAAGGATTTCAGCATTTCTTTTAATGTTCGCCCTGCCCTTCTGGACTTTTTCATCAGTAACCACGCCTTTATGGTACTGCACAAATGTTTTTATGGTTTCCGGCTGTTTCCTATCCAGTTTTACAACTGCAGGCAATGGTTTAAGGCCTTTCAAGGCGGCATCCAGGGTTTGTTTTGATATCCCTTCTTTTTCGGCATCAGCGCGAAACTGCTCAAGCCATTTGTCAAAACTTTTTGTTTCTGTGGCTGAAGTTCCGCCGGCAAGAAAAATTAAACTTAACAATAAAGCTGCTATGACAAATCTTAGAACTGGTGTATGCATGTTTTTATTAAAAGATATTAGCATTTTATAGTCAATCATAAGTTGGCGAAAGTAGTGATGAAGAATTCTTCTATTTTAGGACAGTTGCTTTCTGACACCTGGAATGATCCTGATACGGGTTCTCCCGTCAGGTTGCCGATACGTTCCATTGTCATTGACAGGGGCGTAATAGAAAACGCAGATGAGTATCTTGCCAAACTGGCGATTGGCAAGAGCCTGCTCATTGTCTGCGATAAAAATACTTTTGCGGCGGCGGGTGAAAAGCTTTTCAAGGTATTGGAAAGAAAATACCAGGTAACCGCTTTCATGTCGGATGGAAATCCTGTTTGTGATGAGGCAACTGCCGGCGCCATAGAGCAGAAGTCGAAGGATTATGATGGCATAGTTGCGGTCGGCAGCGGCACAATCAATGATCTATGCAAATATGCGTCTTATAAGGCAAGAAAGCCTTATGTGGTTTTTGCCACCGCGCCTTCCATGAATGGATATTGTTCGGCTAGCGCTTCAATCATTGTTGATAATTTTAAATCTTCGCTTACTGCAAATCCGCCTCTCGCGGTCTTCATGGATATCGATGTCATGATGAAGGCACCGGCACGCCTTATAAGAAGCGGGCTTGGTGATATGCTCTGCCGCCCGACTGCGCAGAGTGACTGGCTGCTTTCCCATCTGCTTCTTGGCACGCCATATAAGACTGCGCCGTTTGTCCTTCTTGAGAAATATGAAAATCCACTAATGGAAAATGCAAAAGGTTTAATGGGTGGTGATGCGGAGGTGATGCAACTTCTCTGCCTCTGTCTTGTGCTTTCGGGAATTGGCATGTTCATTTCCGGTGGCAGTTATCCGGCAAGCCAGGGCGAACACCTGATTGCCCATTTCATGGAGATGCTTTTTCCCAGCACTTCATTCCACGGCGAGCAGATAGGCATAACCACACTTGCGATGGCCGCCGTGCAGGAGGATATGCTTTCAGCCCCTTCGCTGAAACTAACCCATATACCGCTTGATGAAGAAAAGCTGCTGCAATATTTCGGTGAGCAGGTGGGCAAGGGTTCAATAGCGGAGGCAAAGAAAAAATGGCCATCGCCGCAAAAGATTGATGAACTTAATGATATGCTGGCGAAGGACTGGAAAGATATTGTTGGGAAAATTTCTGCTGTCGGCATTCCTAAACAAAAACTTAAAAGCTATCTTGAGGCGGCAGGCTGCTCGACTGATGCTGCCCATATAGGCTGGGAGCCAGAGTGGTATCACCAGGCGATAATGCATTCGCTTTTCCTGCGTAACCGTTTCACGTTTTTGGATCTCGCCTATTTTTCAGTGGAGTGAGTTACGCGGGAGCGGTTGAACGAAGTTCAGAGCGACCCGGAAAATAATAAACTATTACGTGGGAGCGGTTGCGCTTTAGCGCAGAGCGACCCGGATATAAAAGCAGGATATAGCTTTTTTTAATCTGCTTAATACGAGGAGTACTAGGCAAGGTGCGCGGAGTGTATTAAAGATACATGAGCACACCGAAACCTAAAGTACGACGAAGTAGGAAGCAGATTAAAAAAAGCTAGAAAGCACAACACCCTCTCTTACGCGAAAAGAGGGTGTTGTTTTTTGTCATGTGCCCCAGAGGAGTTTCACTTCCTCGGGATCCTCGGGTCGTTCTCGACCCACCAAGTGTTGGTGTTGTCGTAGGTACCGTCAGGTGGTTCAAATCTCATCCTGTCCACCCGGAAGCCATTCCGGTACTTGTTCTCGAACACTACCCGGAACTTTCCGTGTTCCGTGGTCACCTCAAAGATGATGTTCAGACCATCTTCGCGGAGTTTTTTCGTGTCCTTCAGCGGGATAACCGTCCCGCCGGTGAAGAGCAGGTACCCTGCCTTCACCTCCTCCGCCGTTTTGTACACGGCGTTGGGGTTGTCGGGCGGCTGCTGCATCCTCTGAGTCACCAGACCGATGAGGAACAGCGCCAGAATGATTGCAAGAACAGTAGTAACGCAACCACCGCCGTTACCATCACCTCGCGTTGGCCTCTCACCACCGTCGCTACTGCCACCGCCTGACGATGCCCGCTTCTCGCGGTCGTTCCAAGCAGCTTCCTCATCTTCACCTTTCTTCCTTTGCCGCTCTCGTTCAGCATCAGCTTTTTGCTGATCTCTTTCTCGTGCCTCATCGTCACCAAAGAGAGACATCTTTAAGTCCTCTCGAGGAATCGGGACGCGGATAGCCTGGAACCGCTCCAGGCCGCACATTTATACCATCTGCTTTTTTTCCCAAGGTATGTTACGCGTAGTAACCTTAGGAAGGGCGAAAGCGGATGGAGATTTAAGTGGCCAAGTGCAGAACGTCTGCACTTTAAAATAGGCCACGCTTACCAGGAACTATATTTCAAAAAGGCTTACGCCTTATTAAATACACAAACCATGGAAAACCATATCAATTATAGCATTTTTCAGGAATGAATTATATACGGGTAATATATTGAAATATAATGATTAAAACAGGTGGGAAGGGTTTTTATTTCTTCAGCTTGTCCATCATGTCGCTTACTCCTTTGCGGGCCGCACCACTATCCGTTGCTTTTATAATTTTTGGCCACGCGCCACCCAATTTACTTAAAAGTGCATCCCGCCACTGATTGACGCTTGTTGTTGAGGCATACCCAGCAGTAAATCCCGGAACAATAACGTTACCACCTTCGATAGAAAGTCTATCAAACTCACCAGTTTTTGGATTAACACCTGGACTGATATTGCCAATACCTGGTGGTTTCAGAAGGGCCTGCGTAGTACCAAGGCGCTGCGCCAGTTCAGGCACTATCTTGCAGAATTCTATGGCGGTGAATGCGGCCACCAGCCAGCAGAAACAAAGCGCGGTAATAGCGGCGAAAGCCGGCATGTTCACATTCTGTGGCGGGTTGCCTGGTATAACGAAAGTAACCGGTGTATCAAAGGTCATCCCCGGCTTGATTTGAAAGAATGACCATTGGAAGAATGTAATGAATGTCGGAAGCACTTTCCAGCAGTAAGGCACTATTATGGCGTTAGGGTCAGGAACTACCGGCGTGCCAACACAGGCATCCGCCCTGAAGGCTGCCAGGCAGGCATCCGTAGCAGCAGCGTCTGCGGCGCTTGGGCAGGTAAGCCCCTTAAGTATGAAACTTATATCCATTATCTGGCCCATGAGAACAAGGTAGAAAAGGATGATTATCGGCTGCATGGCATAAGTGAAAAGCAGGGAAAGCCAGTTGTAGAAAAGATCCCTCGTCTGCTCGAATAGAACAAATATCATGAAAACCGGGGTGAAAATCATCGCAAATGTAAGGCTGATGATGGCGATGGCAAAAGTTATGAACAGCTTCACAAAGGCATAGAATATATAAATGGTGCCGGCTGAAAGTAGGACAGAAATTATTATGCCGCCGGGGCTTAAAAGGAAGAAAATAATCAGCACGATAATGGCGAATATGCTCTGTATGCTGATAATGCTATTAAAGGCAACGTCAATATTTCCTATTATCTGGCTCCTGGCGATTATTTCCGCAGGGCTTGAACCGGCACCCAGTACAGGCGGTGTACCTGGAAGCCCGCTGAAGGCCATAAGGGCTATAGCATTCATGCCGCCCATGAACAATGTGTAAATATAATCAAAGAAGAAGCAGTGGTTGGTGGCAAACATCATAACCAGGGTCAGCTTCACAATGTGTATTACGAATTGGCTCAGCTTTGCTTCCTGCTTAATAAGTCCCATTAAATAAGCACCGGAAAAAAATATGATATATAGCGTACCGAAAACCTTGACCGGCGTGGCAACCCTGGTTTCTATCGCCTGATACATCTGGAAAACAGCGCCACCAAGGGCATACTGAACACGGCAGAGTATTGAAAACAAGATCTGGTATTTTGTTTCCCCTGTTGCCGGGTCAACAAAACTAAAAGCACAGTCATTAAGTGAAATAGGGAACGTGCAGGCAGCATAAACTATCGCAGGGCAGGCAAGTGCCAGAAAAAGAATAAGTAATTTTACGCTGCGGTTTTTCATTTTTTTGCTTTTTTCTTGAATATAAAGGCAGGTAACCATTTATCAACGGTTTCACCAACTTCATTCATAATCCCTTCCATTATCTTAATGTTTTCCGGCGTACCAGACAATATAGATATTATTTCATCAAGTCCGCTAAGATCAAGTTCGGCAACCACGGCATCCTCACCATGCTTTAAGAGGAAGCTGCGGCGCTTCTTACTCATCATGTTAAGGAGATCAAATTCTACATGGTTAAGGCCGAAAACCTTTTTATAAGCGCCAGTGGCATACTGATTGGGTAGGAATATCCTTGTTGCCAGCTTGCTGGTTATTGAAGTTGTGATTTTGCTTTTACTTGCATCTTCAACGCTTTCTGTTGCAAAAATAACCATAGCATTTCTTTCCCGGAAAAAATCAAGCCACTCGGAAATGTGCGGGGCAAAGATTGCATTATCAATAAGTGACCATGCTTCATCCAGTACTATTATTGTTGGTTCACCATCCAGCTTTTCCCTTATTCTATGGAATAAATAAGATAGCACAGGGCCAAGAGGCTTTCCTTCCTTTACCAAAAACGTCATATCAAAACCCTGGATATGGGCAATATTCAAGTCGTCATCATCATTATCAAACAGGTATGAATATCTGCCGGAACCATACCAGACCTCAAGAGCCGCCGCCTGTTTTGCCATATCCATCTTTTCAAAAAGGTCCCTGACTTGTGAAAGTTTCCTCTCCTGTGCGGGTAGAGCAAATATTATTTTAACAATTTCCACCAGCCTTTCTTTTATTGTTTCATCTTCATTCCCGTTATCAGAGCTGGAAACAAGATATTGCAGCCAGGCTTTCAGGAATTTTATATTTTCCTCATTCTCAGCAAGCAACAGAGGATTCATTTTTGGAATTGGCAAATACTTATTTTTAGTTTCTTCAAAAGAAACATATTTGCCGCCAATAGCGCGGATAAAAATTTCCGAAGCACGCATCTGGTCAAAAAAGAAAAGCTTGCTATTATATTTTCTTGCTTCTGAGAGCATGAAATTCATTAGCACCGTTTTTCCGGCGCCGAATGGTCCGATTATCGCCGTATGCCCATTATCATCTACATGGAAATTGAAGAAATAAGGCGTTCCGGCTGCGGTATAAAAAATTGTGACTGCCGGACCCCAGTGGTTGTTGGTAAGTTTACCGGCAGGAAAATTATAAAGTGAGGCAAAGCCACCCATCCTGTTGGTATTTATAGGTGTCAGCCTCCTTATGAATGAGAAGTTGCCCGGAAGCTGTGCCCAGAAACAATCTTCCATCATAATATCTTCCCTTACCGAAAGTATACCTAACGTGGCTAAAACTTCCTGCATTTTATTGATTTCTGATTCCAGTAATTTCAAATGGTCTTCAATAACCATTATACTTATCTGGTGCTCACCAAAATCCGTAACTCTTCCTTTATCGCTATTTATTATTTCAGTTATCCCAGATATTTCAGAAAAATGCTTATCCTGGCTTAGATTTAAAATATACTTTTGATACTCAAATCCTTTTAAGGCCTTTTCCCTGTTAATGAAATCCACTGTTTCTGTCAGGATAAATTCAAACGGCAACTGCAAGAATGTGTCTATGGCATTTGCCGATACTTCGTGGTATTCCTTTACTGATAATATACCAGCAAAATGTTTTTCATTGGCACCTTTTACTTCCAGGGCATTAAAACCAAAAGAAACTTTGTTTATAGGAAGATAGTGAGATAAATCCTGCTCCTTAACCGGAAAATTATATTCAGCAAAGTTGATGATTTTACTTAGAAACCTTAAGTTTTCTGAATAAAAAACTCCTTTATATTCAAACATGGAAAGACGTTTTGCACCAAAATCTGAAAGTGACTGAACTACTTTTTTTACAACCTCATCAAGTTCATCGTATATCTTTTCAAGAAAGAGGTTCTTTGCCTTTTTTTGCACCTTATAAGATGAAGTTTTTATATAGTCGGCATAACTTTCGAAAGAAAATGACTCTCCTTCCCTTATTATAGTTATATAAAGCTCGTTAACATATTTATGATCCCAGTCATGCCTTTTGCGCCAGGCACTATTGGTATATTTTGAGAACTGGTCGCTGTATTCGCCTTCGGCAGAAAGTTTCTTTTTCCTTCTTACGGTATGAAACCATATAGCATATTCATCATTATCAATGCCTGTCTGAATAGCTTTCCTTACCGAGCCTCTTAAGGTCCGTTTTTTATTATCTTCTTTTTTATTGCTTATATTTTCGGCAGCGAATCCAACTATTTTTATAGTCTGTAGTAATTCGCCGTTCTTTGTGAGTATTGTGTGAGGGTTATAATGACATGCAAAAGGGATGAAATCAGAAATATTTATATCAACCCTGACTCCATCCCTTTTCGCATCATTAGTTTTTGTCATCATTACTATTTTTTAATAGCATTCCTTTTTTCATCATGTTAAATAGTTTTACTCTAACATGTACTAGCAACACCGCTGCTATCAAGGAATTCTACTACTTTTACAGAAGCAAATACGGCTATAATACCTGCTGCAAAAAGTAATGCAGTACCCCAGTTTAATTTACCAAAGAATGCACCGATGCCTAAGAATATGATGGCAAGGGTAGCTATAACTTTAGCTGGTGTACCAAGAATTGCGTTTTGTACGTCGCAAAGTTTAGTATCAAAATCAGCTATTGCGTAAGCCATTTCTGGTATTAATACAAAAACAGCAGCTATGAGCGCTATTGTCGTACCTTTCCAAAGTAAGGAAAGATTAGTTTCTAGTTTATTGCTTAACATAACATTTACTCCTAAATATTAAAACAAGTTACAATATATTGGTTATTTTTTGTGCTCCACACACAACATCTATACTTTATTATTTGATTTACAACAAGATTTAATGTCATTCTTCAAACAATAAAATATAAATTCTTTTAACCCATATGGCATTTGTAACACACTAAAGTTACAGTTTTGTTACATTACAGTGAACTTTTTGTGAACATAAAATACACTTATATATCAGTATATTAGGTGGATATATTTTTTACTTCCCATTATGCCCATATGCGGTTAGTAATAATCTCTTTAAGAGTAATAACAAATAAAAGGGTAATTTTATGCTGAAAAAGTCATTTGCAAACGACCAGGCATCCTCAATAGATGCCCGTTTGAAAGAGTTAAATATAACGCTGCCGGAAGCAGCAACACCTGCCGCCAATTATGTTCCTTATGTAATAACAGGTAATCAGCTTGTAGTTTCTGGGCAAATAACCGCTTGGAATGGGGAGGTTAAATTTATAGGAAAATTGGGTAAAGATTTTGATGTAAAACAAGGTCAGGAAGCAGCAAAGGTTTGCGCACTTAATGTGTTGGCTCATGCAAGGGTTGCCTGCGGTGGTAACTTAGATAAAATAAAACGCTGTGTTCGTCTTGGCGTATTTGTTAATGCAACACCAGAATTTACCGATGCTCCTCTCGTTGCAAATGGCGCCTCCGATTTGATCGTTCAAATTTTTGGCGATAAAGGCAAGCATGCCCGTGCTGCTGTTGGGGTAGCTCAGTTGCCGCGAGGTGTCGCCGTAGAAGTGGAAGCATTATTTGAAATCTAAGGCAATAAAAAACCCCAGTAAAAACTGGGGTTTTTTATGCATGAGAATTAATAAAGCCTAATCTTCATCAGATTCTTTATTTCTCTCTTTTTTCCTTTCTTTCATCTCTTCACGCATTTCTTCTCTCATACCTTTTCTTTTTGCTTTTAACTCTTTCATCTTTTTCCTGAAATCATCTCTTATGGCTTTTCCTTCTTCATGTGCTTTCTTACATGCTTCCTTATCATCACCCATACATACTTTCTTTGTTTTCTGCAATTGGGAAGCCATTGCCTTGTGATGTTCTATTCTAAGATCAAAGGCTTTCTCTCTTTCTTCCTTCATTTCCTTTGTAAATTCTTCCTTATCTCCTTTTGCTTCTGCAGAAATTGGAACAAATAAAAGTGCTGCAGCCAAAGCAAAAGCCATGGTATTTAAAATTTTCATAATATATCTCCTTATATGTTAGGAGTTAGAGGTTATGCTGATTGAAAAATTTATGCAAGATTTATAATTTATTAGTATAATGTCGTGTCTTAATACCTAACAATATAAGGAACCTCATGGCTGCTACACCCAATAAAAATGCGAAAGACCGTCCATTAATGCCTTTGGCAAACCCACAATTTGAATTAATTAGCGGTAAGGGGTTCTACCTATATGCCAAAAATAAACAGGGGAAAGAGTTAAAGATTCTAAACTGGTCCACCGGCATTGCTTGTGAACCGTTCGGCAGCTGCTTCCCTGCAATCGTGAAACCTGTTATAAGCGAAAAGAAAAGAAAATCCCACTCTTCTCTTACTTATGAAACCGCTGAACATCTTCAAGCAGGGCGCCTGCTCCTTGATACATTCGATCCCAAAGGCGGCGTGATTTTTTCTCTTGATGGTATGAAGGCTAACGAAATAATGCTCAAAGGTTTTACAGCATATCATGAAATGCTGGGTCAGCAGCGCAGCAAGATTATAGTATTTGAAGGCGCGTTCCACGGCAGGTCGGTCATGGAGTGTGCGGCAACCGGAAAATATGAAAGCATACAGGCATGGAAATCTGTGCTGGAGCCACTGTTCATCCGCCTTCCTTTTAATAATATTGAAGCTGTGGAGAATGCTGCAAACAGCAGTGTAGCCGGAATTATAGTTGAACCTATACAGGGTGAAAGCGGTATTTCTGTACCATCTCCTGAATTCCTGCCAGCACTTAGGAAGATTGCTGATAAGCACGGTATAGTCCTTGGCTGTGATGAGGTGCAGTCCGGCATGATGCGCGCTGGCGGAGGCAGGCTTTTTGCACACCAGTTATATGGCATAAAGCCGGATATGTTATCGCTCGCTAAGGCACTTGGCGGCGGGGTTGAACCGGTTGGCGCAACCTTATTCAGTGAAAAGATCCGCTCAGTAACTACAGCAAATGAGGCCCAGCTATATAATGATGGAGCTACATTCTCCGGCATGCCGCCTGCCATGGTCGCGGTTATTGAGACGCTTAAAATAATCCAGGATTCTGAGTTTCAGAGATCTTCAATGGAAAATGAAAAGATCCTTTTTGAGAAGTTGGAAAAAGTTGCGAAGAAAAACAAACATATAGTAGAAGAAGTTCGTGGCAGAGGGTTTTTCCTTGGTCTCAAACTTAAAAGTAATTTCAATCCTGAAGAAATTTCCAACCTGCTTAAGGAGAATGGCCTTTCAACTCAAAGGGCTGGTGGCAATGTTATACGTATTCTTCCACCACTCAATACAACAAAGCCACTTATCAACAAGGGAATAAAAATACTTAATCAGGTTTTTGCTACTTTGAAACCTGCAAGTTAAGGATTTTTTCTATATCTTCTAATGCCTTCATGGCATCTCTGTAAAGATCCGGGCTGGCAAGCTGTTTTGGCTCCAGCATTTCAGGGTAATATTTTTTTATCGACTTCCTTAATTTTTCAGCGAGAACATAATTAAAAATGATGTTCGTTTTCTCTTCCATATGTTTTATCTGTTCATCAGAAAGCACCGCCCGTAAGCGCAGGCAGGCAGGTCCACCGCCATTTTGCATACTCTGCTTTAAATCCACATAGATTGCTGAAGATATAGGGTTTGTTTTATCGGCAATAATTTTATCTATAAGTTTCTTTGCCTTATTATTTTCCTTTACTTCCTGAGGCGCGATAAAAATCATATTGCCGTCTTTATCTGAAATAATCTGGCTGTTGAAGAAATAGCTATGTACAGCATCACCTACAGAAAGCTCTCCTTCCATCACTTCTATAAACACCGGAATATTGCCTGTTGTGCTTTTAAACTTCGATGTGATTTCATAAATAACACTGTCTTTATCAGAGAATGCATGTTCATGATAAAGCAAAAGATTAAGGTGGCTGAGAGCAATTACATCATTATGGAACACTCCCTGGTCAATTACTTCCGGGTTCTGTTTTATAAAAACTGTCTGGCTTTCTGGTATATTGTGCAGTCTGGCTATAGCTTCACTTGCTTCCTTTGTTTGCCGCGCTGGGTATAGTTTTGGCGCTGGTGAACCAGGAACTGTCGCCTCCTTTCCAAATACAAATATATTAAGGCCCTTTTCCCCGTGCGCGGCAGCCATACGCATATGGTTGGCCGCTCCTTCATCACCAAACACCACATGATTTGGAAGCGGCTCATGTACGACAGTATTTTTATCAGCAAGTATCTGAGAAAAAATTTTATAGCTATGTTCCGCTTCTATTGAGCGGTGCAGGTTTGATATAAGGTTTGCCGGCATTATGTGGAGTTTTTTATCTTTTGCGTCGGCTGCAGGTGTTACAGTGGCAGAATTGGCAGCCCACATGCTGGCGCTGGAATAAAGCATGCTAAGCAGTTTTGGATTTTCAGCAGCAAGAAGTTTTATAATATCTTTATGGCTTCCCTGATAGCCAATTTTCTCAGCAACCTGGAGGTATGGCCTCGGGTGGGGTGGAAGTATCGCAACTGTCACCCCCTTTTCATGGAGTACTTCCGCCAGTTTAATTACCTGAAGGGCTGCTTCGGTGGGTTGCGAAATATTTCCGGCATGCTTTTCGGAAGCAAGGTCACCTGGCGCAAGACCGCCATAATTATGCGATGGCCCGGGCAGGCCTATAAATACTATCTCTTTATAATTTGATTTCTGCATGCTTTCATTTCATAATAATATTTCATGAAATACCCCTCTCAAAGAAAATATCATAATGATGAACTGAGATTAGTTCATCTAAAAAGTGACCCTAATAATATACAACTGCAATTATTTTGGAAAATCCGGTATGATATCTTTACCGGAGAGGGTAAAAATTTCTATTCCGGGTATGAGCCTGAGAAATATGATCTTCACCCGCAAACAGAATATATCCTTATTTATGGCCCTAACAATATACTGCTCGGCGGGCGGCGCATGCTGGTGCAGGACCCTAGCTCTAAAAACAAACTAAAACATTTGAAGACTGAGGATACAATCCCCATTCCTCTTCATGTAATGCTCTCACACCTTCCTATTAAGAAAATGAAATGCGCCGAATTCGGCTCTTTATGTTTTCATAAGGATATCCGGGGAAAAGATAGGACAGGAGAAAGTTTCCTGCCATATATGTACCGAGAAAGTTTCAAACTGGCAAAAGAGAGAAATATTGATCTTCTTGTTAGTGAAGCGGTATCAAAAAATATAGGAAATTTCCATAAGGCCGCTATGGAAGCGGGGATGAAGCAGTTCCATAAAATGAGCACTATGCTGATTCCTCATAACAAGGAAACAAAGGAGCTGCTAGCTAAAACACCGTTCAAATTGATTGATAAGAATGTATATAGTCTTGAAGATGAAAAAACCCTTAAAATAGCAAACAATCTGCGTGTTACGGAAAAGGCAAAATCCCAAGGGGCGCTGAGAGGAGTTATAATAAAAAAAGATAATCAGGAAATGGTTCTGCTTTCTGCATTTTCGCTTGATGGGCATTTTGATGTTCGCACTATAACCACGCCTCTTTCAAAAACTGAGGCTCCCTTACTTACACCGGAAATGCGGCATTTAAGCGTTGGGAGAGTGGAAGAATGAGTGAAGGAGCAAGAAACCTGCTTAAAAAAATATGGAATGTGGATTTTTCCTCCATAACAGACGCTCATACATTTATCGATGTATTTTTCAGCCGCAGGTTGTCCCTAAAAGAACTTAAAATCACGCATGACTGGCTAACCCGGCAAACTATAAAAGTTGAAGGAAAAACAATTCCTGCAGCCTATTTGTCCGAAGTAAAATCTTCAGATAAACTGCCTTTCCTGCTGCTTACACAAGTGCATGGAAATGAGCCAGCAGGGCTTGCCGCAGTTCTATTTACTCTTGCGCTTGGCGAAGCGGGTTTTCTGAAACGTTCTGTATATCTTGCCATAGGAAATCCTTTTGCCGCTGGCCAATATTTCTCAGCCTGGGAGAAGAATCCTTCTGCACAGCAGGAAGTGCGGGATGATTTCCGCACCGGGGTTGATGAAAAAGGAAACATGCAGAAAGATCTTAATCGTGTGCCGGCAAACTTCCTTGAGCTTGATCCAGCCAGCGACCATCATACAAAAAGAGCTCAGGATTTATATTATTTATCAAAAAATATTTCAGGAATTCTTGATATTCACTCCGCCAGGGGGAACCTCACCTGCATAACAACATACAGCAACGAAAGAGATTTATTATACTCACCAATCCGTACCGTACTTAAAGGTCTGCTTGATAGTATTGCCAGCCACACTTCAACAAAACCTCTGAAACTGCTTTTCAGCAGCCAGAAAAACATTGAGAGCAACACTGGTATTGAAGCCGGAAGGCACGAAGATATAAACTCATTCAAGGTGGCTTCTTCCTTCACTTTATCTCTTTTCTTCAACCTCGGGATTTCCTCCATAAAACCCGAACAAAATGAAACAGGGGTATTTGATCTTTATCATGTTAAGGATAAATTAAAATTTTCTGATCTTGAAATCAGACTTGGAAAATCCTCTCCAGAGGAAGATTTATTTTATACAATAAAACCAATAATAAATAAAACCCCGGCAGATAAAGTTGTTATAGAAAAAGATGACAGGTATCAGGTAAAACAAAAATCAGAATTAAAAGGCGAAAATCCTTTGTACGCCGTATACCAATTTGAAGAAATCGAAGAAATATCTGAAGGGCAAGAGATTGCAATCGGCATTCCTTCAGGAACAAAGCTTCTGGCAAAAAGCAATTTTACCGGAATATTTTTTGCAAAACCGGCAGAACTTTATCGCGATAAATCCGTGGTTCTTTTACCAGTGCACTATAAGGAATTAAATAATAAATTCTGCTTTCCGTGCAGGAAAGATAACCTGAAAATTAAGATTTAGGGTGGATTATAATACGGCTTACAGAACCATCTTTATGACACATTCTGTAAGCAGTAACACCATCTGGCTGGGCTGCCGGCTCTGTTCCTGTTTTTAATATATTTATTTTCTTCTGCCCTTCTTCAGTAAAATAAAGCAGTGGGTCCGGTGATAGAATCACCCCCTCTCCTGAATCACGATTGCCGCCGAATCCCTGCCCGTGCGCCGGTGTTCCCGTGCCTTTCGGCGAATTTATTACCGTGTGGCCTGCAAGATTATTTTCTACAAATGCAGCTATCTCACTTTCATCTTTTGTATAAATTCCGTTCACCAGCCCACCATTTTCAGGCAAGTTTACTAATTTTACAGCTTCTTCAATATTGCCATCATATGGTGCGACAAAAAGAATGGGTGCAAAAGTTTCTTTTTTCATAATATCAGAGTGTTTTGCCATCAGGGCAAGTGCGGGTGCCACATAATATGCATCAGGAAATTCTTTTTCCAGCATACGTTTGCCGAAATGGATTGTTCCTCCTTCCTTTTCAGCTTCTACTTTTGCAAAAACAAATTCCTCATATGCGCGTTTATCAATAAGTGGCGCATACATATATACATCATCTTTACTCTCTACCGGGTTGCATATTGCTGCAGATTGTATGAACGAATGAAATTTATCTTTCATAATGGCAGAAAATTTTCCAAATACATCGTGGTGTACAATAACTCTACGGGTATTTGTGCAGCGTTGTCCACCGGTGGCAAATACAGATTTAAGGATTGAAGAGGCAGCAAATTCAAGGCCTGCATCATCATTGTTTTTTGAGATGATGACTGCATTATTCCCACCAAGTTCAAGGATCGGCTTATAAGATGCCTTACTCTTTTTTGCAGTAACTGCCTTTATGCCTTTGCCCATCCCTACACTGCCGGTAGCACTTATCATGCTTACGTGTTCGTTTGCCACCATTTGCTCCCCTATATCACTTTTTCCGAGAACCACTGTAAGAAGTGCTTCAGGTACTTTTGCTTTGGTATAACTATTAACTGCCTTCCTGAATATCAGTTCAAATGCAAGTGCAGTAATGGGTGTTTTTTCTGAAGGTTTCCATAAAACCGTGTTACCGGAAAGCAGTGCTGGTGCAATAGTCCAGCCGGCAACAGCGAGAGGAAAATTATATGAGGTTATTAGTCCAATAACTCCTAAGGGTTTCCATTTCTCCCTTGTGCTATCCTCCTTATTCCTTGCCGTAACATTTTTTATGGTGGTATCGATCGTTCCTTTTATATTACTCACTTCACCTTCTGATTCCTTTAAAACTTTTCCCGCCTCATAAGTTATAAATGGAGCCAGATCTTTCTTATAATCTTCTGTAGTTTTCGCCAGGTGAATAAGAAAATCCTGGCGTTCTGATAATGATAGTTTGCTCCATTCTTTCTGGGCTCTTATTGCCTCATTTATCTTCTGCTGAAATGTTATCTGTGTATCAAACCTTAAAGATGCAATAAGTTTTCCGTTGATTGGAGAGTGTACCCCAAGCTGCCCGCCGCCAGATAGCACAGCAACATCACCGCCAAGCTTATGGAATATTTCTGATATAATTTTAGGGGTTGGTAATAGGGTGGTCATCTTTATATATTATCATAAACTTCTAACTTTAAAGATATTTAATCATGGCCACGTTCTTTATTCCCCTTTTCCACCTGAGGGGTGTTTTTATTTCCGCCTGGCGGCTGACCTTCATCAACTCTTGTTACTTGTGCTGAAGCCATACCTGCCGCAGCTTCCCTTAAATCTTTCAATGCCTCAGGAGACATATTATCGGCCGGAGTAGCTGGTGTTTCTGACCTTTCTTCAGCTTTTTTTGTTATTTCCGCTTTTAGTTCAGGCGAAATCATATCTGGAACTGAGAATTTTGTCATAGATTCTGCTACTTCCGGTTTTAGATCGGTTACCCCTGCATCTACCAGACCACCAACTACAGAACTAAACTCCTCCACATCTGGGTGGGCTTTATCAGTTATATGTTGTTCCATTCCAGCCGCGTAAGTGTCTGGCTCGAAATCTATAACATGCATGCGCAATTGCCCGCTATCATCCCTGGAAAAACTAGAGTTATTAACCAAATCACGATGAGAAACCCCAGCCTCATTCATTCTATATAAATCATCAGCAACTCCTCTTAGTTCCTGCTCACTAATTTTTTTCCCATCAAGCGCTTCCATGAACATCCCCGTAGTTGTACTAAAACCAAGATAAACACCTTTCTGTGGAACTGATGGAACCACAATTGTTGCCCCCTGATCTCCTGCTTCATGAGGCTTTAGCTTGCTTTCTACTCTGTCTTTTAAATCAGGCTTCAAATCTTCAAGTGTTCCGTTTATCTCAGGTAAAACAACGTGCTTATAATCTCCCTTAGGTAAATTTGCAGCCTTACTTGTTGCCGCAAATTCTTTACTATCTACTCTTTTTACATAGACAACTTCCCTAGTATCTACATCCACTAACGGCACTACGTTTCCTTTAACTTCAGCAGCAGCATAATATTTTTGGCTACCAGAATCCTTAGGATCATCATTCTGCCCGCTCGAAAAAACAGAACTTTCAGAAGCTATTTCAAGATTTCTATCGGAAAGATTGGGCATTTTTATAAAGTCACTTTTTTAATATTTTATATCTTCATAATTTTGACATAAAATCGTTAGAAAATCGTTAATTTTTGTCAGAAAAATGGCTTATATTCAATATTAAAGTGATGCTGAAAGTGGTGGGGAGTGAGGGATTTGAACCCCCGGCCAAGGCGTTATGAGCGCCCTGCTCTAACCGCTGAGCTAACTCCCCATAAGAATCCTTAAAGGTAAGGGTCTACTTTATTGCCTAAAATAAGGCTATAGGCAAGAGGTTTTCTTTATATTTATGAGGGTATTGCTGAAATAACGGCAAGATGCAGATTTGGATAAAATATAAATAGCAGCAGGGAAGCAGCTATTGGCATTGCAAAACGGGCTCTTTTCTTACCATAAACAAGCCTTAGCATCCCCATGAATAAAGCAGCAACAATTATAAATGCCACAAAATTTCCAGGGGTAAGCCATATTCCTGAAACCGTGATAAGTTTAAGGTAGCCATAATTCTTTATCTTTTTGCCGGTTATTTTTTCATAAATCTGCCGGTAGAAAAGGCAGGTAAGGAGTGCCAGGGTAAAGCCATAAGTCATCCCGAACAATTCAGAATCCTCTATGGCGCGGTAAGTCATGCCCACCATAACAATAACTATGAATACAGCATCTGGTAGGGTTTTATAGCTATAGTCAGTGGCTGAAAGAATAACCAGACAAACCGCCAGTATCATAAAAAGCATATACTTGTCGCTGAAGCCAAATTTTAGGTAAATCAGCACTGATAATATGGTGCAGGAAAGTTCTATAAAAAAGTAAACCGGACTTATTTTTTTACCACAGAATTGGCATTTCCCATGAGTAAGCAGCCAGTTAAAAACAGGCAAAAGATCGCGTGTACGCAGCTTATGCCCACAGGATGTGCAATGGGAACGTTTCCCTGTCCATTTGCCACCGCATGGCTCATTATTGGGAAGCCGGTAATAAGGCATAGTGGCGTAACTACCACTGCCCAAACCGATTCCTATTGCCAAGAGAAATTCAATAATTTCTAACATAACTGATTATAGTTAAATTATTACTAGGAGTACAAGACGAAAACGAAGGAGTATATCTAAAACATATATGACTGAGTTTGAGTTCGAAGTACGACGACGTAATAACTAATTAATTATAATCGTTTATACTACCAACCCATGAAGCCTGGCATAATACCATTATCACCCTTACCCACAGTAGCAGTTCTTTCATCACGGATGTTACCATCACCGGTCGGTTGCGCAAAAAGCTCAAGGCCAAGCACACCGTAACGGCCATATTCGTTTAAGTAATGGCGGCAATAATTATAAGCATCACGCCAGTAGGTCATATAAAGCCTGTTGCTTACAAGCCTTGCATCCTGCTTGAAAGGATAGAATGTTTTATATATATCCCAGCCGTAAGCCTGTGTACCGCTCTGGCAGCCATCCTGCCAGCCCTGTACCATTTCCGGCGGGCCATCCCCTTCCTTCGGTCCATGGCTGAACATAGGCGGAAATCCTGATTGCTTGCATGAAGCAAGGAGAAGAACAATTGCTATACTGATGAATATTCTTTTCATCTAGAACCCCATTATGTTTCCTTCTGGTGAAAAAATGTCACCGCTGCCGGAAAAAGCATTCTCGCCGTTTGGTATTCCAAGGAAATCACTTTTCATATCCTTTGATTCAAAAAGCGGATCAGTAGATGGATTATCCATTGGCGTGAACGGGCTGCTTGGCTGGGTATTTAAAGACCAGCTTTGCAGGTAGTGGCGGCAAGCATTGTATGAATCTTTCCAGGCTTTATAGTAAGTAACGTTTGATGCAGCAAGATCCTCGTCACGCTTCCATTTATAAATTGTTTTATAGGTCGGGTCACCATAAACGGACATACCGGTTTCACAACCATCTCTCCACCCTTGTGTATATTCAGGCGAGCCTTGCGGTAATTTTGGCAACGTTATCGGCTGGAAGGCAAATGTTCTTTCTGTGCCACCTTTTGTAGTGTTACAGGCTACTAGTATGAACAAACTAAATATTATAATTATGTTTTTCATATATCCTCTTAAAAGAAAGGTTTTGCCAAATATTGGAACATATAGCGGTTGCAATAGTCGAAAGCATCCCGCCAACCTTGGTAGTAAACTTTATTTTGTGCCAGCTGCGCATCTTGCCGCCAGTCATAAAAAAATTTGTAATAGTGGTTGGTTGTAGAGGCAACACCCGTCTCACAACCATGTTTCCAGCCCTCTACATAAAGCGGCGGATACTCAACTCCTTCCTGTTTTGGCGGCCCTTCATACATCCATGCCTGCCACGGCGCACCCGCTCTGGTGCAGGCGGAAAGGAGCAAAACAGCAATCATTGTAAGTAGTAAATTATAGCTGAAAACTCTTCTTATTAGGAAAATACTAGGAGTTAAAACTCGCAGAACCGCAGTGTACAATAACGTACATGAGGATTCGAGAATGTTAACGACAAAGTATTTACCAATAAAAAGAGTTTTCAGCATAATTTACCTAAAGTTGCCCCAACCATGGTTATATCCAGTTTCCGTTTGGAACCAGCAATATAGGTAAGCATCTTTCCATACCTGATAATATATAGGGTTCTGGGCTAATTCTTCATCCTGCCTGAAATCAAGGAACATTTTATAAAAATGGTTTGCATATGCTGCCCTGCCTGTTTCACAGCCATCTTTCCATCCTTTCTGATACTCAGGCGGGCCAGGTGGGGGATCAACATTAAAATTGGCTCCGTGCGCGAGGTCAAGCTTATCCCTGCTGCACGCAGAAAAACCGAGCGACATGATAATTATACTTAATATGGTAATTACTTTTTTCATAGTTTTATCCATAAATACCTAGTTTACCGCAGGGTGCATTATATATGTGCAATGGTTCCTTCCGTCTTCATAACCTTGTGCATAATACTGATCATTTATCGTACGCAATGTATCCTGTTTAAATGTTTTGAACTGCATCAAACCAACCCCCTGTATGCCAAGATAAGTATCGCACCCATCTCTGAAACCTACTGAGTAACTATCATCCCCTTCTGGTAACCCTCTCATGTACATCGGCTTTGGACTAAATGTCTGGCCAATAGCTGAAAACGGAATAAAAGCAGATCTTGGGTCATTGCTACATCCAACCAGCATAAAGGCAAACGCCAAAGTCAATATTTTTATAAGCTTTTTTTCCATAATTTTCCTTAATTCCACTTACTTAATTATATCATATATATAACCCCCAAATATTAAGATTTTATTAACAGGAAACAATTTTCCTAAAATTTTATCAATTTAGGAAACTTCCAGCTTAAGATATTGTTATATATTAATTTTATTTATGGAAGTGGTTATATCCGGCAGCTTGTTGCGGTATAACTTTGCGGTAATTATCTAATATTCTTACCCTATCACCGGCGGTTGTTTTTTTTACAACACCTATAGGAGTTATGGGGGTTCTTAGCTTCTTTGCAAGACGAAGAATTTTAGAAATTGACCTCTCCGGCGCAGTGAAACAAAGTTCATAATCATCTCCGCCTGAAAGTACATATTTATAGAATGATGGGTTTTTCTTTATCAGATCTTTTCCTGCTTTTGAAAGCGGTATCTGGGAGAGAAAAACATCAGCACTAACACCTGAGCATTCACATATATGCCCAAGGTCTGCAATCAGCCCATCAGAAATATCGATGGCAGCGTTTGCAACTCCAATCAATTCTTGCCCTAGTTTTACCCGTGGGCTTGGAACATGATATCTTGAAACAAGGAATTTTTTATTCTCTGCTGAAACTTTATTTATTTTATTTTTTAGTATCTGAAGCCCTAGAGCTGAATCACCTATTGTTCCGGAAACGAAAATTATATCGCCTGGTTTTGCACCTTTCCTTCTTAAGAATTTTCCCTTTCTAACTTCACCGATCATAGTCAGTGAGAATGTAAGTATCTTTTCTTGAACGCTGGTGTCACCACCAATCATGGTGATGCCATATTGCTTCTGTATTTCTGCCAAAGTCTGGTTGAAGCGCTTAAGCCATAGTTCTTTTATTGCTTTTGTAAGCACGCCTGCAATCAGGTAACAACGTGGCTTTGCGCCCATTGCTGCCATGTCAGAAAGATTGACTCCCAATAGTTTTCTTGCAATGTTTTCTGGTGTATCGCCGGAAAAAAAATGAACACCTTCAGTGATTGCATCTTTGGTTATTACAAACTCATTTCCTTTTTTTGGGGCAATTACTGCTGCATCATCTTTTAGGTCAAGTGCGCCTTTTTCCTTTGCAGCAAGCGGCGCCAAGTGTCTTTCTATGAAAGAGAATTCATCCATTTGCAAATGCTTGCGGCCGGAGCTCTTTTGCAATTTTATCTAGAACGCCGTTGGTGAATCTCACTTCCTTTTCACCAACAAATTTTTTAGTCAGTTCCATATATTCCTTTATAACAACTTTTGGCGGAACATTGGCAAGCGCCTGTAGCTCATATGTTGCAACACGCAGTATAACACGCATTAGTGGGTTAAGTTTCTCAATGTTCCACCCACCTGAAAGATATTTGCTGATTATTTCATCAAAGCTTTTTGAGTTTTCCAGTGCGCCCTCTATCAGGGTTTTTAAGAATTTTTTGTCGGCATTGTTGTTACCCGAAAATTTTAATATATCAGTAACCAGCTCTTCAGGGGTGGTTGCAGAGCCATTTATTTCCTGGTCATATAAAGCCTGGATGGCAAGAGTTCTGGCGTTTGTGCGCGTATTATTCTTCATGCCTTTAGTTTCTTTTTAAGGTTTATCATATCAAGGCAGGCTTTTGCAGCAAATCCGCCCTTGTTCTGTTTTCTACGCTTGGCTCTATCCCATGCTTGCGCTTCATTCTCAACCGTTAATATTCCATATCCAATCGCTGCATGTTTTTTCATGGCAAGATCATTTATCCCTCTTGCGCTTTCCTGACAAACATAATCATAGTGCGAGGTTTCACCGCGTATAACACAACCGAGTGCAATATAGCCATCATACTTATTTTTTTTGAGCGCAAAAGATATGGCAGCTGGAACTTCAAATGCTCCCGGCACCGTAACAACATCATATTTTACTTTTGCTTTCTCTAACACTTCTACTGCACCTTGCAGCATTTCCTCCGCAATTTTTTCATAGTAGCGCGCATCTATAATAAGTATCTTCATAAATTACTTTATCGCTTTTTCGCCAACAATTGTCAGTCCATAACCTTCAAGGCCGATAATTGAATGTTTAGATGAATTAGTAAGAAGTATCATCTCTTTAACGCCAAGGTCGAGAAGAATTTGTGCGCCTATACCATAATCCCTCAGGTTTTTCTGGCCTTTCTGCTCTTTTTCCTGCTCCAGGTAACGCTTCTTCACAACATCAGAAAGAGCAGATTTTCTTGGCTCCCTGATAAGGACGATTACACCGCTGCCGTTCTTATCTATCATCTTCATGGCCTTATGCAGTTCACCTGCCTTTCCGGTGGTGGTATCACCAAGCAGGTCGGTAAGCAGATCAAGTGAGTGCATACGCACCCAAACAGGTTCTTTTGTATTCAGTTTGCCTTTCACCAGCACAATGTGCTCCGCATATTCAACTGTGTTCAGGTAAACATACATATTGAACTCACCGCCGAATTCAGTCTTGAATTTTGTCTCCAGTTCACGGCGCACCAGTTTATCGTTCTTCCTGCGGTAAGCGATAAGGTCAGCAATGGTTGCAATCTTTAAATCATGCTGTTTAGCAAATTGGGTAAGTTCAGGCATGCGTGCCATTGTGCCATCATCATTCATTATCTCACATATAACGCCAGATGGGTTAAGGCCGGCAAGTCTTGCTATATCAACCGCTGCCTCTGTATGGCCTGCACGCACCAGAACACCGCCATCACGGGCAACCAGTGGAAACACGTGGCCTGGTGTGCATATATCGCTTGCGCCTTTTTTAGGGTCTATCGCGACTTTAATTGTCTGTGTCCTGTCAGCGGAAGAGATACCGGTTGTAACACCTTCCTTTGCCTCAATGGAAACAGTGAATGCTGTTGAATGGCGTGAGACATTGCTTCTAGGCATAAGCTTTAAGGCCAGCTCGTTTGATCTTTGTTTTGTTATGGCAAGGCACACCAATCCTCTGGCATGCTTCACCATGAAATTCACGGCATCAACACTTATCTTCTCAGCAGGAATAATTATATCGCCTTCATTTTCCCGATCCTCATCATCGACAAGAATGAACATCTTGCCGGCTTTTGCATCAGCAATGATATCTTCAATTGGCGAAAGGAATTCTGCGTAACCCATAAAATTATTTTTTTTAAGTTGTTTCAACATTCGCTAGGCTGAGCTGGAAATTGTAAATTTACGAGAACCGGAGTGGAGCGTACATGCAAGGTACGTGAACCCCGGAAGCGCAGTAAATTGCTATTTACAGCCAGCATAGTAGAATGTTCAAATAGCTTCAAGATTTTTTGCAACATAACGTGCCAGCATATCAATTTCCAGATTCAGCATATCTCCCACCCTGACAGATGAAAACGTTGTGTTCTGCCAGGTATGCGGCACCAGATTTATTTCCAGCACATTACCCTTTAGGGCGTTTACCGTCAAGGATACGCCGTCCAGCGAAACAGACCCCTTCTCAACTATGAATTTCTTATATTTTGGCGGGAAAAATACTGATAATTTATAAGAATCACCCACTTTCTGCTTGGAAACCACTTCGGCAATCCCGTCCACATGGCCGAAAACTATATGGCCACCCAGCTCATCGCCCATCTTAAGAGAACCTTCTAGGTTGAGTTTTTTGCCTTTTTTCCAGAAACCTGCGGTGGTTCTATCAAGCGTTTCCTTTGATGCATTGGCCTTGAACCAGTCCCTGCCTTTTGAAGCAACCGTAAGGCAAACACCGGAGCATGAAATAGAGGCGCCAATAGGCACTTTTTTCATGTCAAAATTTGTGGTGATGGTAAAGTCACGGCTTATCTTGTTTACCTTTATGTCCTTTACTTCACCTATACTTGTGATAATACCTGTAAACATAAGAATAGCCTTATAATGGAAAATCGGGAGATAAGCAAATGACAGAAGCGCCAAAAAAGCCTTATTTCATGGTAAAACTGGAGCCTGAGAAGAATTATGCCTGGTGCGCGTGCGGGAAAAGCAATAATCAGCCTTTTTGTGATGGCTCACATGGCGGCACTGGTATAACCCCAGTTTGGTTTAAGGTTGAGCAGGAAAAGGAATATGCCCTGTGCGGCTGTAAAGCAACCAAAAACCAGCCTTTCTGTGATGGCACCCATAAAACCCTGCCTTCATATAAAAATCCCCGCTAATAATCTACTTTTACGAAATATAGGCCATAAGCCGGTGCTGTGGGCCCCGCGGCTTTCCTGTCTTTTGCCTTAAGGATCTTTTTCATATCCTCAGGTTCTGTTTTACCTTTGCCTATATCCACCAGTGTGCCTGTAATGTTCCTTACCATATGGTGCAGGAAAGATTGTGCTGAAACTGTGATATGCACCTCCTGCCCTTTCTTTTTTACAACAATCTTATCCAAAGTTTTAATTGGTGACTTTGCCTGGCATTCGGCATCGCGGAAACTGGTAAAATCATGTTTTCCAATCAGTACTTGGGCGGCCTTATTCATGGCTTTGATATCGAGTTTTTTCCTTATATGCCAAACTCTTTCACTATCAACGGCGGCGGGGGATTTTCTGTTTAATATCCTGTATAGATAATGGCGTTTTTTTGCACCCATCCTTGCGTTAAAACTTTTATCAACTTCCTCTGCCTTAATAACCACAATCTTCAAACCTTTTAAGAAATGGTTTATGGCTTTCCTTACATCATCACCCTTCATTTTCCTCTTCATATCGAAATGGCAAACCTGCGCCAGCGCATGCACCCCAGCATCTGTCCTGCCGGCAACGAAAAGATTGATTTTTTCGCCTGAGAATTTCTTTATCGCTTCTTCCAGGTGCTGCTGAACTGAGGGCATATGCTTCTGGCGCTGCCAGCCAGCAAGCCCTGTTCCATCATATTCAACTGTCAGTTTATAGCGCGGCATTATTTTAGAACTTCTCCTGCCGGGATGGAAAACCCACGCAGAAAATCTTTTATATCAAGAGGGTTTTTACCCGGACGCTGTAATTTTAGTGGTTTTAATACATTTTTTCCGCAGGCAATAACAAGGTTATTATCAAGTATTGTTCCCGGCGGCTTACTATGTTCAACAACCTGGGTTTCTGCAGAAAATATTTTTATTTTTTCTCCTTTATATTCAAAAAATGCACCCGGCCTAGGGGATAGACCATGTATCTGGTTTGCTATTTCTGCCGCTGTTTTCTGCCAGTCTATCTTTTCATCTTCCTTGGTTATCTTGTTTGCGTAAGTAATTCCTTCTGTAGATTGTTTTTCAGATTCAAGCTTGCCACGGCTGAGTTTATCAAGTGTCTGCAATACAAGCTTTGCGCCTATTTTTGCTAGCATATCATGCAGCATGCCTGCCGTGGTTCTGGCAGGAATGGAATAACGCTCCATCACCATCACATCACCTGTATCAAGGCCTTTATCCATCTGCATTATGCAAACACCGGTTTCCTTATCTCCCGCCATTATGGCGCGCTGGATTGGTGCTGCCCCCCGCCAGCGCGGCAGAAGCGATGGGTGAACATTTATGCAGCCAAATTTTGTTCCCTTAAGAATCGCCTCTGGCAGCAACAGGCCATATGCAGCAACCACCGCCACATCGGCTTTCATGTCTGTAAATTCCTTCTGGGCTTCCGGCTTTTTTAGTGAAGCAGGTGTTTTTACTTGAATATTATATTGTTCTGCCAGTTCATGTATGGGGGATTTCTGTTCTTTCTTTCCCCTGCCGGCAGGCCGTGGCGGCTGTGAATATACCGCCACCAGTTCATGGCTTGAATTTATAAGTTGCTTTAATGTAGGAACGGCAAAGTCAGGCGTTCCCATAAAAATAATTTTCATATTTGTAATAATTCTTTAATTATTATCGTATATAATAGGCAATCTGATAATTCTCAATTAAATAGAGTTAAATATGGCAGAAGAAACAAAAACGATACTTGTTGTTGATGATGATAAGACTGTAAGAGAAAGTATGGTAATGCTTATTGAGCATTTGGGTTATAATGCCATTCAGTCAGATTCACCTGCTGATGCTATCAATAAAATTGATAAGGCAGATGGTATTTTATCAGACAATAATATGGTTACCAATGATTCTGATGATGGTCTTAATTTTGCAAAAGATGCAAGAGCTAAAGGTTTTAAGGGCCCCATTATAGTTATAAGCGGAAGGTTCTTGCCTGATTTTGTAGCTCCACCAGAATATGGGATTGATTTTATTTTCAGCAAACCAGTAAAACTTGCTGTTTTAGGAGTTGCTTTAGAAAATGGCTTTAAAAAGAGAGGCGGCGAAGATGCTTCAAGAACACCAGCAGCATTAAAATTTGCAAAACAAGAACAACCTGAAACCCATACTGAACGTTCAGAGGGAGATGGTACTCCACCAAAACCAGCGCTTTAGGCCTTAACTTCTTGGCGTTGTTTTTTCTTTAGTTTTCTTGCAATTATATCGCGTTTCACTGGCGAGATGTGGTCTATGAACACAATTCCGTCCAGGTGGTCAATCTCATGCTGCACACAGGTTGCTAGCAGGCCATCAGCCAGAAGTTCCTGCGGCTGCCCCCAATAATCAAGATACTTTACCTTCACCTGCTTTGGCCTAAAAACTTCAGAAAATTGTTCAGGTAAAGATAGGCAACCTTCATCATAACAATTAAGTTCTTCAGACTTCCAGGTGATTTCAGGGTTTATAAGAAACAATGGCTCGGATTTTGATTTATCTTCGTTCTCATAACGCTTGGAGCCACGCTTTATATCCATGACAAGTATACGCTTATGCACACCAACCTGCACTGCAGCAAGGCCGATGCCGCCTTCCTCATACATTGTCTCAAGCATATTATCCATGAACGTGCGTAATGGTTCATCCACCTTATCAACAGGTTTGGATTTTATTTTCAATCTTGGATCTGGGTATATAACTAACGGTAAAACGGCCATATGCTTATAAAAATATCATTTTTTATGGTCTTTTGCTAGATTTATGAAGGTATTTAGATTATTTTCTACAGTTTCCTTTCCCTTTAATCCCATTATCTCAGGAATGGGTAAAGAACTTTGAGAACCCGTTAATCCTTCTCTTAAAATAGGCCCCACTTTTTTAAATTCAAATTTGTTGCTTTCAACAAATTTTTTAAAGTTTTGGTCCAAAGTAGTATGACTATGCCATACTTCAGGACTCCAACTTCTTACTGCACTTATGGCAGCCCCGCTGACTGATATTACTTCCTGAGGATCAAGCTTTTTAAAGGTTGGACTTGGAGCGTCTAAGTTAATTTTAATACTCTTAGCTAATTCCACCAATGTTTTAGATCTATTTTTTGCTCCAAGCAATCCATGATTTTCTATTCTAACTTTTTCGTCATCACTAATTTTTCTACCAAACTCTTTATTTAGAAATGGTATTAAAGTTTTTATTAATTCCTTATTATTCATCTCTTTAATATAATGCGCGTTAACGCTTTCAAGTTTTGTAAAATCAAATTTGGAAGGCGATTTGCCGATTGATTCAAGGTTGAACCATTTTATTGCCTGTTCGGTGAAAATTATTTCATCATCACCGTGGCTCCAACCGAGGCGGAGTAAATAATTCCTTAGCGCTTCCGGCAGGTAACCCATCTCGCGGTATGCATCCACACCTAAAGCCCCGTGGCGTTTGGAAAGTTTCGCTCCATCTGCGCCATGTATTAATGGTATATGTGCAAACTCCGGCGCTTTCCAGCCAAGCGCATTATAAATCTGTAGCTGGCGGAATGTGTTTGTAAGGTGGTCTTGCCCGCGTATAACATGGGTGATGTTCATATCATGATCATCCACCACAACGGCAAGCATATATGTTGGCGTTCCATCAGAACGCAGCAGCACCATATCATCCAGCTCGGTATTTTCTATCGTCACCTCACCTTCCACTTTATCATGCACGGTTGTTTTACCATCACGTGGTGCTTTTAATCTTATAACCGGAGGAATTCCCGCTGGTGGTGTGCCGCCATCACGCCATGGGCTCCTGAATTTTGCGCCAGGGTTTTTTGTTCTGAATTCTTCCAGCTCACTTTGCGTTGCATAGCAGTTATATGCTTTTCCTTCTTTCAGCATTTGCATTGCAACTTCGGCGTGGCGTGGGCTGCGGTCAAACTGGAAAACAGGAGCTTCATCCCATTCAAGGCCCAGCCATTCCATACCATCAATAATCGCATCTACCGCTTCCTGAGTTGATCTTTCACGGTCGGTATCTTCGATGCGCAGCATGAATTTTCCGCCCTGGTTCTTTGCAAATAGCCAGTTGAACAAAGCGGTGCGTGCGCCGCCTATATGCAGGAAACCGGTTGGTGATGGTGCGAATCTTGTTATAACTGTCATGGGGTGAAAATATAAGGTTTTGCGGCAAAAAGTGCAATAAAACACTTTATATCGGCCTTTTTCCTGTTATAAATGCTGCCCTATGGCAAAATATGAACATTTGAAACAGCTCGGTAAGAATAGCCCGATTCCGGCAACGCCTGAAAAGGCAAAAATTGAAAAAGTTCCTAATCCGCATAAGGGAACAGCTTATGCCGTACGTTTCACCTGCCCGGAATTCACTTCACTCTGCCCACTCACCGGCCAGCCGGATTTTGCCCATCTGGTGATTGATTACATACCAAAAGATTTTTTACTCGAAAGCAAATCATTAAAACTTTTCATGCATTCATTTAGGAACCACGGCGCATTCCATGAAGACTGCACCATCTACATAGCCAAGAGAATAGAGAAGGAAATTAAACCGGTGTGGCTGCGCATTGCCGGGTTCTGGTATCCACGCGGCGGAATTC
Organism: uncultured Rickettsiales bacterium; assembly: GCA_964450945.1. GTDB lineage: Bacteria > Pseudomonadota > Alphaproteobacteria > Rickettsiales > JABDBP01 > CAYVHI01. The sequence continues at coordinate 30,199 of CAYVHI010000002.1, read as the reverse complement.
CAATTGATGTATTCTACCAAACAAAAAACCCACCGAAAGATGTGTGGGTTCCGAAAGTTGATGTGAAAGGTTATAGAGGTAGAGGCTAAGCAGCCGACTCCTCTTCCGTATTGAGCGGCGCATGCTCTGAGTGTTTGTAATTATATTTTTCTTCCATTTCCTTTATCACCTCAGGCGGCGGGTAGCCAAGACCTTCCTTTATGATGTAGCCATAATCCTTCGGGTCAATATATTGCTTCCTTCTAAGATCTTGGTGAAGTTTTAACATACCATCACCGGTAACTGAAAAGAAGCAATAGGCATCCTCTCCCTTATCGTTTGGCGCATAGATAAGGTTAACGAATACTAATTTTTTTGCTGTAAGTTTTTCTAATTGCGAGAAAAGCATTATCTGTTTCTTTGTGCCTGTTCAGCAGCTCTTTGTGATGCAAGTGTATGCCTTACCAGTTCAGAGTGGTTAGGGCCACCCTGTGCCGGGTTAGATATCTGCGGGCCAACTCCAGAACCTTTTATTGCTTCAAAATTAAATATTTTTTTTAAGAAAGAGCTGGCTTCGGAAAACCAGGCTTCAATTTCAAATAAAGCTTTATCTAGGGAAAAAACAGCACCACACCATATTCCATGTTCACCTTTATCTTTACTGATATCAAAAGGCTGCATCTTCCTATAATTTGACTGCACTTTTGGCGCATGTTTGCTTGCCTCTTTAAAGAAACGGAATATGTTCGAAAAAAGCATTAAAACCCCTCTTCTTCTAATATAACGTCTTATTTTATATCAGTTATGCAAAAAATAATATTAATCTTTTGTTGCACACAAAGGGCAGGTAATGGAACCTTCTGGTGCAAAACGCAGATCGTCTGTAGACATTGGTTTGCCGCAGGAATCGCATAAAATGGTGTGTGGTGTAGGCTCCAGGCGGTCATTTACTGCTACACGGTCATCAAACACAAAACACTCACCATCCCACATTTTCCCTTTATTTTCAGTATCTTCAAAATATTTGAGGATACCACCTTTAAGGTGATAAACATTCTTGAAGCCTAATTGGCGCATATATGCCGTTGATTTCTCACATCTAATGCCGCCAGTGCAATACATGGCTATTGGCGTGGCTTTATCCACTTCAATCATATTGCCTTTCACCCAGTGGGGAAATTGCCTGAAAGTCTTGGTATTTGGATCTATTGAGCCCTTGAACTTACCAATCTTGGTTTCATAATCATTGCGGGTATCTATGGTTATCACATCCGGCCTTGAAATAAAGGAATCCCAGTCTTTAGGCTCTATGTATGTTCCAACATAATGTTCCCTTTCCAGGTCCTTGACACCCATACGTACTATCTCTTCCTTAAGCCTAACTTTCATACGTTCAAATGGTTGATACGGAGCATAAGATTCTTTCCATTCAAGCCCTGAAATCCGGTGGTCACTTTTCAAGTAACCCATTAATTTATCAATATTCTCACGGGTTCCCGAAATAGTGGAGTTAATGCCCTCACTGGCGATAAGGATTGTTCCCTTAAGCGAATGTTTCTTACAGAAAGAAAGCCATTCCGGCTGTTTCTCTTTGAAATCCGGGAATGGGAAAAAGTGATAGAAAGTGGCTATTACAATATTGCTTTCCATGCGCGGTTTTTATAGGAAAACTAGGTTACCTGTCAAGTTTTGCAGGTTATAACCAACCTTTCTTTTTAAATAAGCGATAAGGAATAAAAGCAGAAATCAGCATCAATAATATAGCAAGTGGGTAGCCATAGGCAAAATCAAGCTCCGGCATTTTATGGAAGTTCATGCCGTAAATGCTTGCAACCAACGTCGGAGGCATCAACATCACCGCCGCTATTGAGAATATTTTAATAATATTGTTCTGCTGGATATTGATCATACCAAGCGTTGCATCCAGCAGGAAAGTAACTTCACTGGAAAGGAAAGATGCCTGCTCGCTAAGGGCATGGATATCCGTACGCATGGTTTTAATTTTTACCACGTTTTCCTTTGCCACCCTGCCCTCACAAATATGGTTATGGAATATTAGCACGCGGTCAACGCTCAACAAGCTCTCACGTATTTTAGAAGCGAGGTCACCTGCCCGTCCAATTTCCTGCAGGAATTTATTCAGTTCGCCTGAAGAGAAATCCATTTTCGCTTCTTCCGGGCTTTCTTTATAGCCGAATATATTGGCAGATATTTTGTTAACTTCTTCGCCCAGATGTTCAAGAATGTCAGCAAGGCGATTAATGACTGATTCAAGCAAGCCTTCAAAAACCGTATCGCTTGATATGCAAACATATGGGTGTGCTTTGGCAAAATCGGCAAACAGCGCAAAAGATTTCGGGTTAGAATAACGTAGCGTTACCAGATGCCCTTTGGTTAGTATGAAAGTTATGGCATCGGTCTCCGCGTGCTGTTTTTCAAAAAATTTCAGTATGCTCGCTGTCATATAGGTGGCATCGCCTTCCTGATATGATTTGCTCATAACTTCGATTTTCTTCATTTCCTGCCTGGTAGGAGCATTTACATTGAGTTGTTTTTCAACAAACAATTCTTCTTCGGTGCTTGGGTCAACAAGATCTATCCATACACAATCCTGGGGTATGGCTTCCCCCTGGAAGTTGCGTGTTACTTCCAGCTGACCATCAACAAGTGAGTAAATTACTATCATAAACTAGATACTATAATCATATTACGCAGAGAGTAAAACACCAAAAAATTATTTTGGGCAACCTTTAAATTTTGTTGATGATGTATTGTCAAGAATGTATAAGCCTTTAAAATGCTAAAGATAAAAGAACTCAACTACAGTATTGACGGGAAAAATATAATAAATATTCCCATCCTTAATTTAAAAAAAGGTAAGCATCTTATAATCACCGGAAATGCGGATAGCGGCAAAACAACGCTGCTAAGCCTAATTTCCGGCTTGCTGAAACCGGAAAAAGGAAGCATAGTCATAGACGAACTGGATTTACACGCATTATCTGAAAAAGAGAAAAGTGAGTTCCGTAGCAGGAATATTGGTATTATATTTCAGAGAACCCATCTGGCACCCTCACTTTCAGTAATTGAAAATATAACTCTTGCTCAGTACCTGGCTGGGTTACCGGTAAGCAGAGTAGCAGCATTAAGAAAATTGGAAAGAATAGGATTGAAGCATAAAAAAGATTTTATGCCGAATAAACTAAACCTTTTAGAAGTACAAAGCGTTGCTCTTGCGCGCGCCCTGATAAATAATCCCAAAATTGTGCTCGCAGATGAGCCGGCATTTGGCCTTGATGAAGAAAGCAGCAAAAAAATTCTTGAACTATTAATTGAGATGGTGAAAGAGGATGGCGCTTCCCTGGTTATCGCAAGCAAAGATAAAAAAATAAAAAAATTCTTCGATAATGCATTGAGTTTAAATAAGAAAACATGAACATATTAAAACTCAGCACAAAATATTTATTACACACTTCTTATCGTACGGCGATTAGCGTTATACTAATGGCTATTGGTATCGCTACAGCCGTTTCAATACTTATTGTTTCTTCCCAGTTTGAAGAAAGAATGAAAAGGAGTATTGCTGGTGTTGATTTGATAATTGGTGCAAAAGGCGATCCGGCTCAAATATTTTCATCAACAGTTCTGAATACAGTAATCCCGTCAGGAAATTTTGATATAAATGAACTGGCAGCCATTATTGATCAGAATTCAAAAGGGCTATTGTCTGATGTAATCCCTATTATCCTTGGCGATAACTATGAAGGGTTCAGGATAGTAGGGACAAATATAAATTACCTGATACGTTTTGGGTCTTACAGTGTTGAGACCGCTCATTTCCCTGATAAGTTAAACACCGCACTGATAGGATTTAATGTGGCAAAGAGAACTGGCCTCAAGGTAGGCGATAGTTTTATAAGTTCACATGGGTTAAGTAAAAGCAAGGAAGAGCATGCAGAATTCCCATACCGCGTTATTGGCATAATGAACAAGAAAAATACAGCCATTGATGATGTTATTCTGGTAACCATTGATTCCGTTCATAACATCCATAAAGAAATGTATGGGAAAATTACGGCAGCAATGCTGATATATCTAGTTCCCAAAGCATCATCAATAATAGAGCCACAGTTTAATAAAAATCCAAATTTTCAAATTGTCTATCCCGATAATGAGGCTAAACACCTGTTGAATATTATTGGAAAGTGGAAATATGCCATAATTGGAGTTTCCTTTCTTTTTATTGGGCTTGCTTTTGCTAACATTTTTTTATCCTTCTGCTTTTTACTGAAGGAGCGCAGATACGATCTGGCGCTTATGCTCGCGCTTGGCAGTTCAAGGTTGAAAGTTGCTGCGTTGCCTTTTATTGAATCCGGTATTATTTGTTTTTTAGGCTGTGCTGCCGGCCTTATACTGGCGCATGTCGCCGTACATATTATAGGAATATGGACTGAATATAATTATAACCTGTCATTTTCAGGATTTGTTTTTGTTTGGGCTGAATTTTATATAGTTTTAATAACTTTTGTGATTGGCCTTATGACAGCACTAATCCCGGCAATAAAAGCCTTCAGTTTAAATATCCTAAAAATTATGAAGTATTAGCGTTTCTTCCTGGCCGATTTTTTTTCAAGATAAACCAGGAAAGTTCCTATGACAATGAAAGTAACCACATAAAATATAAGCTGTGAGCCAGAAGGCCTATCGGTATAACCAATCAAAGAATGCAGAATCTTTCCAACAATATTTTCTTCTGGCAGGATCCAGGAAGTATCCCATACAGGGTCAATAAGCGCCGGGATAACATCTGCTGCAATTAGATAGCCAGCCCCCTGAGCCGCCATTCCTGCCGCAAGGAAGGTAAGCAGCCAGCTGGTAACCCCGAATAAATGTTTTGGTGAAATCCTCAGCATGCCAAAATAGAACAATGTTCCTATAACAGTGCCACCGGCAAAACCTATCAAGCCACCCATAGTAACTGAAAGAAGCGTTTCTTTTCCAGATGCAAGCAGGCCATAAGAGAACAAAACTATTTCTGCACCTTCGCGAAGTGTTGAAAGAGCAATAACAACAGAAACACTGTAAAGTGGCATAATGCCCTGCATCACCTTCTCACCAACATGCTTGGCATGCTGCATGATTTCCCTGCCGTGCTTCTTCATCCACACAACTGTCCAGCCAAGTACCAGTACGGCAAAGAAAAGTATGCCCGCATTGAATATCTCCTGTCCGGAACCTTCAAAGGATTCTGAAATCGTATCAGTAAAAAAAGCTATTATAATAGAACCTATGGTGCCAGCAGCAAGACCAAGCAAGACAAGTAAATTGCGCTCACGTAACTGCCTTGTTGCAACCATTATGACAGTCAATATGAGTGCAATTTCCAATACTTCGCGGAATACAATAATAGCTGAAGAGAGCATTTTATTTTGCTACCAGAACACCTTGCGCTGTCTTCGGGTTGAATTCACCATAGAATTTATATTCGCCTGGTTTCAGTGGGCCAACAGAGATTGTTCTTTCTTCCCCGCCGGATATAACCTTTTCCCTTTTAAAGTCATGGCTTTCAAATTCTTCAGCTGTAGTATCTTTATTTTTTACCAGTAATTTGAATTTTTCATCTGCTGGAACTTCAATCCTTGCAGGCTCAAATTTATGGTCTTTGATTACTATTTCAAAAACTTTGGCATCATCTGCCATTGCTGGGGTTACAGAAGCTAGAACAGCTATTGCAGAAAATAAAAACAATCTTTTCATAAAATATCCTTTAGTTGTAAATGAGAATCATTATTAATTGATATCAGAATCTACCATGGGCTGGTTTAAAGTCAATAGCCTATATAATTAATTTATTATCTTTGTTTTTTCTACTGATTCAGAGCCTTGATTTTTCTGCTCCTCTTTACCCGATTCTTCTTCACTTTCATCAGTTAAAGAAACGCCATCTGGAATTTTTATACCATCAGGGAGGGCAACTCCACCGCTTAAATCATCATCTTGTTTTTCTTCACCCGCCTTTTCTGCTGGCTGCCCAGAGGTTGCTGCATCCTGTGCTTGGTTCTGAGGATCAACTGGCGCTTCCTCCTTTTTTATTTCACCTGCAACTACGATTGCAAGACTGAATAAAGTTAGAAACATTGGAACCAACAAAAGTTTTTTCATAACAAACCCTCTCGACTATAAATATTAACACATGGTTTTATTCTATCAACAGGATAAACTTTGTTAATCCTAGGCACTGTAAAGTGCCATGACCTTGAATAAAGTTCCCATCTGGTTGTGACCTGTCAATCTTTCTAGGGCACTTTCGATTTCATTTTTCTTTGTGGGCGAGCTTTGAATTAATAATTTTGCTCTTAATCCTATTCCCATCATTTCAAGAAATTCTTTCTGCGTAGTTATTTCACATTGCTTTACACCCATATTCTCAGCTGTCTTCTCTAGCATACTGAAGTCAACATGTGCTGTGATATCTGCGTTTCCTGGCTCTTCAAGTACAGAAGAATAATTATGGTTTTTTACTGCCTGGAGGGTATCTCTGAAACCGCTGTGGATGTATCCATAATCAATTACAAGTGCGGCCCCATTATATTTTTCTATGCGCCTTGCTATTTCCGTCATCACCATAACTGAAGCGGGGGAGCATTCATATATGCTGCCAACAACTTTGTCATTCAGGTGGCGCGGCACTAAATCATCATGCATACCCTCTTCCTCTAATTCCTTGAAGATTAATTTTTCATCCTTAATTGTTGCCACTCTTTCCCGCCAGGCTTCCAGTGTTTTAACAAACTGGTGTATGGGCAATGCATCAAAGAATTCATTAGCCATAAAGATTGCCGGGATATCAGGAATATCTTTTAAATCATCATGCCAGGTGATTTCATAGGATGATAATTTTTCTTTCTGAATGGCTTTCAGGGAAGGGCTTGTCTCAACAAGATGTATATTTATTGATTCATGAAAACTTTTACCGTTTGGAGATTTTACTTTTGCAGTGGCACGAAGAAGGTCAGACATTAAGGTTCCTCTTCCCGGCCCCAGTTCAACCAAAGCAAACTTTGCTGGATAACCTATTCTTTCCCATGCCTGAACTGCCCATACGCCGATCATTTCTCCAAACATCTGGCTTATTTCCGGCGCGGTTATGAAATCACCCTTTACGCCAAAAGGATCCTTTTTCATGTAATAGCCATGCTCAGGATGGCCTAGGGCAAGCGCCATATAATCCGCAACTGTCAGGTAACCATCCCTGGTTATTTTCTTCTTTATGATTGTTTCAAGAAGCATCCGCCTTTCTTCTTGCTCTGTAGATGAAATATGCGCCACAAATAATCATGGGTATAGAAAGTATCTGCCCCATGGTAACACCTATGGCAAGGAACCCAAGCTGCTGGTCAGGCTCCCGGAAGAATTCAACAAAAATCCTGAATACTCCGTATAAAACAAGAAAAACTCCGGAAAGGGTTCCGGTTTTCTGGCGGGCATTGGTAAAATATACAAGATAAAATAATACAAAGAATAGTACTATACCTTCCAGGAATGCTTCATAGAGCTGGCTCGGGTGGCGCGGGGAATCACCGCCTTCTGGAAACACCATTCCTATATATGCATTTGTTACTCTGCCGAATAATTCACCATTGATAAAATTGGCAAGCCTTCCCAAAAACAACCCTATGGGCGTTACGCACGCAACCAGGTCAGAAAGTGCAAAAAATTTAATCTTGAATTTCCGGCAGAATAAAATCATTGAGATTATCATTCCGGCAAGGCCGCCGTGGAATGACATCCCGCCATGCCATACCATGGCAACCTCAAGAGGATTCTGCAGATAATAAAATGTGTTATAAAACAATATATATCCAAGCCTGCCACCCAGTATAATCCCAAGCACCGCCCAAAGGATTATGTCATCCATAGCTTTTTTAGTTAATAGATGGGGGGTTTCTTTTTTATTTAGCCTAGCAAGATATAACCAGCCTAGCAGTATTCCAAAAATGTAGGCAAGGGAATACCACCTGATCGGCAATGGCCCAAACTCTACCAGTACTGGGTCTATATTTGGAAATATAAGTGTAAACATTTATATAAATTGGTCTGCTGCGCTTAAATAATTCTTTACGTAATCCGCAACACCATCTTCAAGTGATGTAAATGCTTCAGTATATCCTGCAGCCCTGAGTTTTGTAAGCGATGCTTCGGTGAAATACTGGAATTTATCTTTTACGCCTGCAGGCATATCAACGTATTCAAGCCTTGTTTTTTTGCCGAGGCCCTTGAACATGGCGTCCGCAAGATCAATATAGGTTCTGGCTTTTCCGCTGCCTACGTTAAACAGTCCATTTATTTTTGGGTTATCATAAAGCCAGAGGGCCACCTTGTTGCAATCTTTCACATAAACGAAATCGCGCAGTTGCTCGCCATCTTTATATTTCGGGTTTTCTGATTTGAATAAACGCACCGGAAGGCTCTTTGCCGCGTGTGGATACATCTGGCATAGTACGCTTTTCTGAGTTCCCTTATGATATTCATTTGGTCCGTATACGTTAAAATATTTCATGCCGGCCCATTGCGGCGGCAGTTTCTTTTTCTGCGCAACGGCACGGGCAACCCGCATATCGAAAAGGTTTTTTCCCCAGCCATAAGGGTTTAGGGGGCGTAACTTAGAAAGATATTCAAGTGTATTATCGTCTTCAAATCCTTGAGCGCCATCACCAAAGGTGGCATATGATGAGGCATAGACAAACCGCACCTGATTTTCACTGCACCAATCCCACAGGTTGGCGGAGAGAACGAAGTTATTGCGTATTATAAGGTCAACATCAACTTCGGTGGTGGATGCAATGGCACCTATATGAAATATGATCTCGACAGATGATTTGTTTTTGTTAAGCCAGTTAAAAAGATCTCCCGGCACCACCACTTCAGCCACTTCGTGTTTGGCAAGGTTCTTCCATTTATTTTCGCTGCCGAATTCATCAACAACCACGATCTCGTGATATTTGCGCCCTAAAAGCGCCGCTATAAGATTGGAGCCTATGAATCCTGCCCCACCAGTTACAACAATCATTTGTTTACGACCTTAAAAATAATGTCTATATGTATCAATAAAATAAGGTAAAGGTTTTAAATATGCAATCTGATAAATTTAAAAGCAAGAAACCAGCTGATTTCTTTGCTGATAACAAATTACTGGATGATTTTGTCAAGCTGGCGGGAAACGCCGCGGGTTCTTTTATAGGTCTTAAGAAAGATTGGGAGGAACGCTTAAAACAGCAATTCGAAACTGTTATCTCCCGCATGGATCTGGTAACGCGCGAGGAATTTGAAGTGGTAAAGGCAATGGCCGCGAAGGCGCGCAAGGAAAATGAAGAACTTGCAAAACGTATAGCAAAATTGGAAAAGAATGGCAGAAAAACAAGAAAATAGTGCACCAATAAAAGTCTTATTGGTCGGCTGCGGCAAGATGGGTTATGCACTTCTTTCCGGCTGGCTTAATTCCGGTATAAAGCCGGAATATATCCGTGTTGTGGAGCCAGATGCTGCATCAAGAGATAGGATTGCTAAAGAATATAAGATTGTTGCCTTTGCCGGCGCCAAGAATATAGACAGCCATTTCAAGCCGGAGGCTATTGTGTTTGCGATAAAGCCACAGGTCATGGCTGAGATCCTTCCTGATTACTCCGGTTATGTAGGAAGGGTGTTGTTTATTTCCATCGCTGCGGGAAAAACTCTTTCATTCCTGGAAAAACATCTGGGTAGCAATGCGGCCATTGCCCGTGTCATGCCAAATCTTCCTGCAACTATTGGCAGGGGAATATCAGCAGCCGTATTTAACAAAAAAGTATCCGAAACCCAGGCAGATATGACAGAAACTTTGCTGCAGGCTGTTGGTGAAGTGATAGGCATATCAGATGAGTCATTGATGGATGCAGTCACCGCAATTTCCGGAAGCGGCCCAGCTTATGTAAGCCTTTTTCTGGAGGCGCTTATCAGTGCTGGTACAAATCTTGGCCTTAGTGATGAAGATGCGGAAGATCTGGCCAAGATGACCCTGCTTGGCAGTGCCGAACTTTTAGTCGTTTCGGATAAAGCACCTATGGAAATATGCCAGGAAGTTACAAGCCCAGGCGGCACTACCGAGGCAGCTTTAAGAATCCTCATGGCACGCGGTAAAGGCCTAAAAGAAGTCATAGAAGAAGCAACCGCCCAGGCCGCAAAGAGATCTAAAGAGTTAGCTAACTAACTGTATTATAAGTATATTATATTTAGACCGTCCCTTTTTGTTGCATCGCACAAAAATATTTGACATTCCTTAAGAAATCTATATTATAAGCCGCGTTGATAGAGATTTTATTTATTTTTTTTGGAGGATTTTATGGCTCAATCACAACGTATAGCGGATGCATTTAAGGTCTTCGCTGACTTTAAGGCTCCTAATTATGATTTTAATCAATTATTTTCACTCAGCCGCAGAAACATCGAAGCATTAACTGCTGCTAACCAAGCTTTTGCTGGTGGTGTTCAAGCGGTTGCTCGCCGTGGCGCTGAAATTGCAAAAAACAGCAGTGAAGAAGCTATCCAGCTTTTCCGTGAAGTTTATTCTTCACAAAGCCCGGAAGCTGGCGCTCAAAAGCAAGCTGATTTCGTGAAAACACAATTCGAATCTGCAATGGCAAATGCCCGTGAAGTTTTCGAAGTACTTTCTAAATCAAATGCGGAAGCTGCTGAAATAATCACAAAGCGTCTTACAGATGCTCTGAATGAAGTTAGCAAAACTGCTCAACAAGCATCTAGCAAGAAAGCTTCTAATAACTAAGAATTCTTTGTTGCCCACAGAGAAGAAGAAAAGGCCTTAGGGAAACCTGAGGCCTTTTTTATTGCATTTCTTTCCTACGCTTGCTAAGCAGGTGGCATGCAAAGCGAAATAGAAAAGGCATCTAAGGCAAAACATTTTTTTGGTGATTTTCTAGACCTGATTGAATCCGGCCTTAAATTCCTAAAATCACTTGCCTTTAATGTTGGCGAACTCCACATATCTGCCCTGATAATAATGAAGTTCCTTATCTCCCTTGTTATCATTGGCTGGGTATCATCAATAATATTAAGAAGTTTAAAAAAGCAGATAAGAAGGTCAAAGCTTGATTACAACACCCGTGAACTGCTTATAAAAGGTCTTGAATTATTCATCTACTTCACTGCATTCCTTATAATACTTAACATAATTGGCATTGACCTTACTGCATTTGCAGTGCTTGGAGGTGCGCTTGGTGTGGGTATAGGTTTCGGGTTGCAGAAAATCACTTCCAATTTTATTAGTGGCATAGTTATTCTTATGGGAAAGGCAGTACGCGTTGGCGATATAGTTGAGCTGGAAGGAACATCAATAGTTGGCACCGTAAAATCCTTAGGGATAAGGAATATGCTGGTTGAAGGCTTTGATTTAAAGGAAACTTTCATCCCGAATGAAGATCTTATAACCGGCAAGCTTACCAACTGGACATATAGCAACAGCCAGGGTCGGATTGATTTTACGATTGGAGTTTCATATAAAACAGACCTTAAGAAAGCAATATCACTTGTGCTTGGCGTAGCAAAAAAACACCCTGAGGTTTCAAAATCTCCGAGCGCCCCTTCATGCTATCTTAAAGAGTTTGGCGATAGCTCAATAAATCTTCTGGTAATAATCTGGATTGATGATGTTAGAGAAAGGCTAAGGATAAAAAGTGAGATTATGCTTGCGGTATGGGATGTATTTGTTAAAAACGGCATTGAGATTCCATTCCCACAACGGGATGTTCATTTAAGGCAGGCATCATGAAAGAAATTAATTTTTATCATCTCACCACAACAACCCTTGAAAGGGCTTTACCAAAACTTCTTGAGAAGGTTTATCAGTCAGGCAAGCGTGCGGTAGTTTTTACGAATAGTGAAAACAGAGCGGAAGAGATAAACAAACTGCTGTGGACATACAGCACAAACCGCTTTCTTCCTCATGGCACCAAGCAGGATGGTTTTGTTGAAGACCAGCCGGTTTTTATAACTTCAGAAAATGAAAATCCGAATAAATCTGAAATAGCCGTAGCAATTTCCGGGCTTACACCTAGCCTCGAAAGTTTTAACCGGCTTCTTGATATTTTTGATGGCAATAATCCTGAAGAACTGGCGAATGCCAAAGAACGATGGAAAGATTATAAGGCGAAAGGTTTTTCCCTTTCATACCTGAAGCAGGATGCCGAAGGAAAATGGGAAAAACAGGAAGCCGCCTAAATCAAATAGATAAGTGAAATAAATACCGCAATACCGAAAGCAATTATAAGGGCTCCGGAAGATAAATTTATATTGCGCAGCGTTCGGGGTGTTATCTTATGTTTAGTAAGGCTTACAATGTAGGAAAGAAATCCCCACCATGCCAGGGAGCCGAGGAATACCCCTAGGACCATAATCACCGGTAAAAATATCCCGCTATATTCCATAAAACCAATTCCGGCAAATATAGCTATGAATGAGAATATGGTTCCCGGGTTGGTGAGCGTGAGAAAAAAAGTCGATATGAAGTCTTTAAGAAGATCTTTCCTTGTTCCTTTTATCGCACCAAGAGATGAATGGAACTTTCTTGAATTATAGATAATCCTCACACCTATAAAAACCAGCAATATTCCCGCAACAACCCTTATTGTAATTGTATGGACAGTCAAAAAATTCATAACCATTGCAACACTGAAGGCAGCAATAATGGCATAAAAACTATCAGCAAATGCTGCGCCCACACCTGTCGCAAATCCTGAAAGTTTGCCATGGCTTAGGGTTTTCCTTATACATAATATCCCTATCGGCCCTACTGGTGCAGCAATAGATATTCCTATGATGAAACCTTTTATAAATACTGTTAAAACATCAAAAATCATGCACCTAAAATATCATTAACTATATGAATTAAAATATATTTCTGATGGTCACGCTTGTTTTTTCTTGATTTCTTACCAGCAAGATGCTTTATTCCCCTCACTTTTAAGCAAAAAGGAATTTTATGGCTAAAGAACGTACACTTTCAATTATCAAACCAGATGCTACAAAACGTAATATCACTGGCAAGATCAATTCCTATTTCGAGGAAAAGGGTTTACGCATCGTTGCCCAGAAAAGAATAAAACTTTCCAAAAAACAGGCAGAAGATTTCTATGCCGTTCATAAAGCCCGCCCATTTTATGGGGAGCTTGTTGAGTTCATGATGTCTGGCCCGGTTGTTGTTCAAGTATTAGAGGGTGAAAATGCCGTTGCTAAGAACCGTGAGATAATGGGTGCAACTAACCCAAAGGAAGCAGCCCCTGGAACCATCAGGCGTGATTTTGCTCAAAGTATCGGCGAAAACTGCGTACACGGTTCAGATAGCGCTGAAAACGCAAAGATAGAAGTTAAGTTTTTCTTCAACGATAATGAAATTGTCGGCTAGGAAGGATTAATCAAAGAAAGATTATCCTTATTCCTTTCTTCAACAATAACTCTTTCACCAACTATCTTAACTTTCCTTTCAGCAATCAGTTTTACTGCCAGCGGGTATATTTTATGCTCGGCAGCAAGCACGCGGGCAGAAAGCAGCTCTTCAGTATCATCAGAGAAAACCGGCACTGCCGCCTGCGCTATGATTGGCCCTGAATCCATCTCCGGCCTAACATAATGTACGGTGCACCCAGCCAGTTTCACCCCTGATTTTAGGACATCCTTATGCACATCCATTCCTTTGAATGAAGGAAGTAGTGATGGGTGGATGTTTATAAGTTTATCGTGCCATTTTTCTGTGAATTCTTTTGTCAGAAGGCGCATGAAGCCAGCAAGGCAAACAAGTTCAACCCGGCTATTTACAAGGCTTTCTGTCATAGCCCGGTCAAATGATTCCCTGTCTGCAAATTTTTTATTTTCAATAACTGTGAAAGGAATTTTTTCTTCTTCAGCAAATTTAAGGCCAGGAGCATTTTTCTTATTGGAAATAATCAGGACTATCTGTGCCGGGAAGTTTTTTTCTTTACAGGCGTTAATAAGTGCTTTGAGGTTTGAGCCCCTGCCGGAAATTAATACACCTATATTTAACTTATCAGCCACTTATGCTTCCCACATTTTTATAAATAACTTCAGCCGTTTTATTCTTAATAATTTTTCCTATAACTGAATATTTTTCTTTCCGACGGTTAAGTATCTCTTCTACTTTTTTCTGTTCTTTCTTATCTATGACCATAATCATTCCGATACCACAGTTAAAAGTGCGGAGCAGTTCTCTCTCACCCATTCCGCCAAGGTTAAGAAGCCAAGAGAAGAGCGGTGGCAATTTCCAACTTTTACAATTTATCTCAGCAGCAAAACCTTCTGGCAAGACTCTTGGGATATTTTCAGTAAGCCCTCCGCCGGTAATATGGGCAAATGCCTTCACGCCGGTTCTTTCTATTATTTCAAGACAGGTTCTTACATATATTTTTGTTGGCTCAAGCAGCAACTCACCAACAGTCTTGTTTCCTGAAAGCTTAACTTTTTCATTATAGCTAATATTATTTTTCTCTATTAGATATCGCACAAGAGAAAACCCGTTAGAGTGTACCCCACTTGAAGCAAGGCCGATAATAATATCCCCCTCTTTCAGGTTTTTCTTTGGCAATATGTTTTTCCTTTCCACTATGCCAACGGCAAACCCGGCAAGATCATAATCACCCTTCTGGTATAGCCCTGGCATTTCAGCGGTTTCACCACCAATAAGCGCGCATCCAGCCTGTTTGCACCCATCCGCTATGCCTTTTATAACTTCTTTTGCAACACTAACTTCCAGTTTTGAGGTGGCATAATAATCTAGGAAGAAAAGTGGTTCAGCCCCCTGAACAACAATATCGTTAACGCACATGGCAACCAGGTCTATGCCTATTGTATCGTGCTTGTCTATTGCGTGGGCTATTTTTAATTTTGTGCCAACCCCATCAGTGCCGGATACCAGAACCGGATCTTTATATTTCAGGGGTTTTAAATCGAACAGGCCGCCAAAACCTCCAAGGTCAACATCTGCACCTTTGCGGCGGGTGGATTTTGCAAGGGGTTTTATAGTTTCAACAAGCTCATCTCCGGCATCAATATCAACACCAGAGTCTTTATATGTAACACTGTTTTTTACTTTGTTATTCATCAAACTAATATATAATCGCCTGCGATGGCCTCAAGATTTATACAAATAACACTGTTTTGTCTATGTTTTGTTAGCATATCCAGCGCTTATGCCGCTCCAGACCTTTTTACCATAGATAACATAAAAATAACCGAAACTGCCGAAAGTGCTGCAACAGCCAAGAAAAAAGCCATTGAATCAGGCCAGGTAGAGGCTTTCAGTATTCTTGCGGGGATATTAAGTTTATCCACTACCCCTCCCGATTTATCACATATAAACCAGGAGGAAGTCATAAAAACGGTAAAAAGCTATGAAGTTCAGGATGAGAAAATAATAAAGAAAAAAACGTATAGTGCTACATTGCAGGTAAGCTTCAACCCTGAAGTGGTGCGCAGCTTGTTAATGCGTGAAAACATTGCCTTTACGGAAGCAATAAATATTTCCCCGCCAAGACTTATAATCCCCGTTTTCTATAGAGATGAGCATGTTCTTTTATGGTCTGATGATAACTTATGGCGAATGGCCTGGGAAAATACCGGCATGCAAAGCAGGGTCGTTCCTTTTATACTGCCGGTTGGGGACTTAGACGATATAAATATAGTTTCTACTGAAAACATTGTAAGGAAAGACAGCGAAGCCTATATAGAGCTTGCCCATAAATACGGCGTCAACCATGTGTTGCTTGCAGAAGCCAGATATCTTATTAATAATACCGGCACAATGCCAGATCTGGAAATCATTCTAACCCCCATAAATAATCCGGCGATTTCCCCTCAATCTATCCCGGTTACTCGTGATGAAACAAAATCAGAATATGATTTCTTTGAAAAAGCTGTAAGGACTGCCATTTCCAAGCTTGAATATGACTGGAAAAATAATAATTCCGTACAAAGCATTGAAAATATAAATTTAAATAATTTTACTGCTGTTATTCCCATAACCAATGCTTCCGAATGGGCTAGCATAAAGGCTGCAATAAAAAATTCTCCCTTTATAAAAAATCTTGAGGTAAAAGAGTTTAATAACAGGAGAGTGGTTGTTTATATAGAATATAATGGAAAAGAAGAAGATTTGCCTTTATTATTCGCCGAACAGAATCTTGATCTTTCAATGGATACAAATATGTGGATCATAACGAAGCTTAACCAATGAAACAGAAAATATTATTTTGGATACTTATAGCTATATTATTTTGCGTATTCCTTTACCTGATACGCTCTATCCTGCTTCCTTTTGTAATCGGCATGCTGGTGGCTTATTTTCTTGATCCTGCCGCTGATAAACTTGAAAAATGGGGAGCTTCCAGAACCCTGGCAACAGTTATAATAACCGTAATATTTTTTGTTATGTTGGCTACAGCAATAGTGTTGATGTCACCGCTACTGTATGAGCAGGTCATGTCTTTTGTAAGCCATGTTCCTGAGATATATACTTACTTCAAAACCAAGTTTGCTCCTTATATTGATGATGTAATAAATCTCATAGGTGATGAACAAATCAAACAGGGTAATGGCCTAGTCGAAAAAACATCTTCATATATATTGCAGTTTGGTTCTTCTATTGTTGCAAATGTATGGCAATCTGGCGTTGCTGTTGTGAACATTCTTTCTCTTATCTTTATAACACCAGTGGTAACTTTCTATCTTCTGCGTGACTGGGACAGGATAACTGCAAAAATTGATGGCTTGCTGCCAAGAAAAACCAGAAAAACAATACGAGAGCAGATAAAACTTATAGATAGGGCTATAGCAGGTTTTGTGCGTGGGCAAACCAACGTGTGCGTAATCATGGGTATATTTTATGCCATTGGACTTATGTCTGTTGGCCTTAAGTTTGGTTTGGTGATCGGGCTTATGACCGGTATCCTTACTTTCATTCCATATGCAGGTTTCTTTGCCGGATTTGCAACGGCTATCGCTGTTGCTTCCTTCCAGTATAGTAACTGGGTTGATATAAGTCTTGTCGCCGCAGTCATGATGCTTGGCCAGGTTATAGAAAGTAATTTTATTACGCCAAAACTGGTTGGTGATAAGGTTGGCTTGCACCCGTTATGGCTTATCTTCGGCATGCTTGCTGGTGCTGCACTTCTTGGTGTCGTAGGTGTATTTATCGCCGTCCCTGTAACAGCGATAATCGGTGTTCTTATACGTTTTTCTATTTCACGCTATAAGACCAGCGCTTATTATAAAAATTAAATAATATAACAATAGTGTCTACCAATGGCAGCTCAGTTTCCTCTAGGATTTACTTCTTCCTCTGCATCCTCGCGGGAAGATTTTTTTGTTTCAGATGCAAATAAGGAAGTTTTCCATCTTATAGAAAAATGGCCGGGTTGGCCTTCACACATTTTAATAATAACAGGTCCAACAGCTTGCGGCAAAACCCACCTAGCAAAAATATGGCAGGAAAAAAGTAAAGCCATCTTCACCGAGCCAGAAAAAGACTGGAAAACCTATCAGCAGAAAAATCTTATCATCGACGACTATGAAGTATTCAAGGAAGAGACAATCCTGCATTTATTCAATAGCGCAAAGGAATCCGGAAATTTTATCCTTCTTACCGGAGAGAATGATGTTTCAAAAAATACCTTCAGTATCCCCGATCTTGCATCAAGACTGAAATCGGCTATCACAGTAAGAATTTCTCCACCGGATGATGAGCTTATCAATGCCCTGCTCATAAAGCAGTTCCGCGATAAACAATTATCAGTTGATGCCGAGGTGATAGCTTATGTGGTAAAGCGCTTGGAGCGCTCATTTGTTGCCATAAAGGAGTTTGTTAATAAAACTGATGAGCTTTCCCTTAGCGAACAAAGAAATGTTACCATACCACTGGTAAAAAGAATCGTCGGCTAGCCAAGATTTTTTGGCAGCACTAAATCTTTAAGGGCTGAAGATCTCTGCTTAACTTCATCCCATTTCTTAATATCAATTTCAAAGATAGCCATCGCGCCTGGGGGAAAATGTTCTTTCATCTTTTTTATATTATCTCTTGCTCCCTCTTTAACAAGCAGAAGGCAAAGTTCCTGCAATCCTGGATTATGCCCTACAATCATTATTTTCTTAATGCTGTCATCCTGCTTCCTTATAAGCGAAATGATTTCTGTAACACTTGCCAGATAAAGTTTTGAGGTCATATGGACAGGAACTTTATCAGCAATCGATTTTAAGACCAGTTCAGCAGTTCTCTTGGTACGTTTAGAGGTTGAGCAAATAACCATATCAGGAAAAATTTCGTTTTCATTTACATATTTTGCAAGCAGCTTACAGGCATCAACACCCTTTTTGGTAAGTGGTCGTTCATGGTCGTCAAGGATGCTTTTATTGGCTTTGCCTGCTTTGGCGTGACGGAGTATGTATATTGTTCTCATAAAAAATCTTTTTAACAAAAAATATAGGACGGATTTTTACTCCGTCCTAATTAATATGTACATAAATTTTTATGCTTGTTCAGCCGTGCGCAGTTTCTGGCGGGAATTTGTGGCAGCAGCCACAGGTTCCTCTGCTTCATCTTGCTGCTCAGGTTTTTCTGCGTTAGCGGAAGTTTTCGCCTCGCTTGGGTCACGCAGCATATATCCCCTACCCCATAATGTTTCAATATAGTTGTCACCACCAGCTGCATCCGCAAGTTTCTTACGGAGCTTACATACGAACACATCAATAATTTTCAGTTCAGGTTCATCAATACCGCCATAAAGGTGATTTAAGAACATTTCTTTTGTTATAGTTGTGCCTTTTCGGAGCGCCAGCAATTCAAGGATGCTATATTCCTTGCTGGTAAGGTGAATAGGTTTGCTTTCAACTTCAACAACTCTTTCATCAAGGTTAAGCGATACTTTACCAACCCTGATAACTGATTCTGAATGTCCTTTGGAACGTCTGACTATTGCCTGTATACGTGCTACAAGTTCACCCCTGTTGAAAGGTTTTGTTACATAATCATCTGCCCCGATGCCAAGTCCCCTGATTTTTTGGTCAGAACCAGCAAGGCCGGAAAGTATTAATATTGGAGTTTTAATTTTTTCTGAACGGAAGCGACGGAGAACTTCATAACCATCGAGATCAGGAAGCATTAGGTCTAATATAATAATATCGTAATCGTAAATTTTTCCGATTTCTAAACCTTCTTCACCTAAAGAGGCGGTGTCACAAACGATACCGTAAGAAGCTAAGGCTAATTCAATTGATCTTGCCGTGGAAGGATCATCCTCTACCAGTAGTACTCTCATAAAAAATCCTCCCCCTTAAAAGAATGATTTATTTGAAAAGTTAATTAATTAATTTTATTGGCTAGAAATTTAACTTTTTTTTAACTATTTATTAATTAATATATAATTTTGTACCAATTTCAACTAAAATTTCCTATTCTAACATATTATAATAGCTGACATTTTAACAAAATTGTATGGATAACCAGATCTAATGAACAGCCATGTCGACAGTTTAATTAGTGAAATCAATAGGATAAGTGATGTTAAGGTATTCGGCAGGGTCTCTTCCATCAAAGGACTGCTTATAGAATGTTCAGGGATTAACCATGTAGTGAGTGTTGGTTCGCGCTGTAAAATAATAGCAAGAAACCAGAAGGAAATTTCATGTGAAGTTGTAGGGTTCAGGGAAGACCATACCATGCTTATGCCATTCCAGGAACTAGAGGGTATTGGTGTCGGCTGCCAAGTATTAGTTGGTAATACTGAGCCGGTTGTTTACCCACATAACGAATGGGTAGGAAGAATCATTAACGCTTTCGGCGACCCAATAGATGAAAAGGGTATAATTCCGAAAGGCAATAAACCATATAGCTTAAAAAACAAACCACCTATTGCCAGTTCAAGAAGGGCTGTCGGGGGAAAAATGGATTTGGGTGTACGCGCCATCAACACTTTTCTCACCTGCTGTTATGGACAGCGTATGGGAATTTTTTCCGGTTCCGGTGTTGGCAAATCAGTTCTTATTTCCATGATGGCAAGATATTCAAAAGCGGATGTAAAGATAATCGGCCTGATCGGGGAACGCGGAAGAGAGGTTAATGAATTCATCCGTGATTACCTGGGCGAAGAAGGTTTAAAACAATCAATCGTTATAGTTGCCACTTCAGATGAATCAGCATTGATGCGTAAACAGGCAGCATATCTTACCCTTACTACGGCAGAATATTTTCGTGATCAGGGAAAAAGTGTTTTATGCCTGATAGATAGTATCACACGTTTTGCAACGGCCCAGCGTGAGATTGGTCTTTCCATTGGCGAGCCTCCGGCAAGCAAAGGTTATACGCCGACAGTTTTTGCAGAGTTGCCAAAATTATTGGAGCGCGCAGGCCCTGGAACAGGCGAAGGATCTATAACAGGTTTATTCAGCGTGCTCGTCGAAGGTGATGATCATAACGAACCGATTGCAGATGCGACACGCGGTATTCTTGATGGACATATCGTGCTGGATAGGGTGATTGCAGAACGCGGCCGTTTCCCTGCAGTGAATATCCTAAAAAGTATTTCAAGGACAATGCCAAACTGTAACAAGCCCGAAGAAAATAAAATTGTGGCAAAGGCAAAGAGTCTACTTTCAACATATGATAACATGGCGGAGCTGATAAGGCTCGGTGCATATAAGAAAGGCTCTGATCCGGAAGTAGATGAAGCGATAAAATATTATCCGGCCTTAGAAAATTTTATGAGCCAGGATATAAAGGAAGTTGCAGATTTACAAAGCGGATATAAAAAACTTGCTGAAATTTTAGGTATGGAGTTTTAAAGGGTGAAATCCATAAAAACACTTATAAAACTATATCGCCGCATATTGGATGAAAAAAGGATTGAGCTGGTAAAAGAACAAGAATTCCGCGATGAAGTTGAAGAAATTCTTCTCAAACAGCGCGCCGAGATGAACGAAGAAAAGAACCTTGCCGGCAGTTCCTTTGAAGCATCTTTTTCATATGCTCCATACTTCCAGCGTGCGACCAAAAAGGAAGAAAAGATTATTTCAGTAATAAAACAACAGGATCAAAAGATAGAAGCGATTTCAGATGAAATCTTTAACCTGTTCGGTGAAGTGAAACGCTATGAAATAATCAGTGATATAAAAGAAAAAGAACAGGAAAAAGAAGAAAACCGTCAAGAACAGATAATTCTTGATGAAGTTGCCATTAATACACATATAAGAAAGAAGGAAGTGTAATGTTTATAAGCGATCCATCACTGGAAAAATTAACTCACGTAAAACATGCCTTCTTTACTAAAAATGGTGGTGTAAGCAAGGATGTTTTTGCTTCCCTTAACTGCAATTTCCGTGGCGGTGATGAAGATGAGGTAGTAAAGAAAAACCGCGAAGCTGCAATGAAAAAACTTGGGCTAAAGCCAGATTCTTTATGCACGCTAAAACAAATCCACAGTGATATAGCTCTTTCAATTATTGACCCATATGAACCTGGATTATCGCCGGAAGCAGATGGGTTGGTTACAGACAGAGAAAACATTACCCTTGGAATTCTTACTGCCGACTGTGCGCCGGTTTTGTTTGCCGATAAGAACAAAAAAATCATTGGAGCCTGTCATTCAGGCTGGAGAGGAGCAAGATATGGCATACTGGAAAAAACAACTGCGGCAATGCAAAGGCTTGGCGCTTCACTTGATAGCATAGTTGCATCTGTAGGCCCATGCATAGGGGAAAGTTCTTATGAAGTTGGCCCAGAATTTTATGATAACTTTATAAAAGAATCAGTTAACAATAAGGAATTTTTTAAAAAATCAAAACGTGCAGGTCATTATCTTTTTGATCTTCCAGGCTACATAGAACATAAGCTGAATAAAATAGGAATTGGTGCAATCAGCCTTACCAGAAGAGATACCCTTAAAGAAAAAAACAATTTCTTCAGCTACCGCAGGAACAGCCTTAGCAATATAAAACAATATGGCTGCCAGCTTTCGGTCATCTCGCTTATCTAGAATACAACTAAGCATAACAGTTGCTGAATTAACACAGGTTTCCTTCTGCAAATACACAATGCTCTGTAATTCCTAAGTATTAAATTTTACGAATTATAGAGTATTAATGTTTTAAAGGTATATAGTTGAAGCATAATGTATGAAGTAAAAGAACTGCCTATTATAATAATTCTTAAGTTCTTTGAAATCTGATCCGCAATCAATAAAGGAAAGTCATACGGATCACCTAATCCACATCTGCTTCTTATAGTAATGGCTCCCTTTCAACAAAATTGTAAAGGAGAATAAGTCATGTTAAACAATATTTTTAAATGGCCTGGCCAATCTGGAAAAGAATATTCATATTTTTCATATAAGATGGGGGGGAAATTAATAAAAGCGCCAGGAAATTACATACTAACTACATTAGAAAATGGCTTTTGGATTGCATTATATATTGGTCAAACAGAAGATCTAAGTGAAGAATTGCTTAATCATGATATAGGTAAAAATTCTAAAAATACGACAACCCACGTTCACGTTCATGCAAACCATTCTAGAGGGCAAAGATTAATGGAAGTAGAAGATTTGGTTACCATGCAGCGCCCCTCTGCTAACAATAAATATCAACAAAACTATCAATATTCATATGCTTTCAAAGTTGGCCCAAGCTTCATCATGAAAGATTCATTTTAAGGAGTTTTTATGTTTCGTAACACATCTATAAGCACAACAATGCTTAATAAAATTAATCTGAAGTATCATAATTTAATCAAAAACAATCAATTGCTAGAGGAAAATGCTAGGGAATTGGTAAGTTGCCTTTTCCTTTACCCGTCATCTAATGCCAAAAACTGCAATAAAGTTATTGATCACCTGATTGCAGAAGTAAAGGAAGAGGTGAGTGATGAACAGCGTATAGCTGATGAAAGCCCAGTAGGTGTTGATGAATGTTCAGATAGTTGCTTGCAATTGCAGCAGTATTTGAATTTGAAGCTAGAGATGGAAGATTTTTATGTCGAATATTTAGCAACAGATATTTAAAATCTTCTATACAAAACTAGAAAGCCTCTAATCCTCTACCGGTATTGCAAAGAAAATACTATCGCCATTGCGGTAAAGCTGGAGAAGCAAAGCTTTCCTGTTTTGTGCCTTGATTTCTTTTACAGACATTTCAAGCTCTCTCGGTGTTGTCACCTTCTTCTGGTTGGCTTGCAATATTATATCACCAGCACGAATTACCCTTGCTACCTTTCCACTTGATTTACTTACTTCAACAACAAGCAATCCATCTATATCAGAAGGAACCTTATAACGATCACGCAGTGATGAAGTTAGCGCTGTTACCTTCAGGCCAAGTATATCTTCTGAATCAGGTGCTTCTTCTTTTTCTTCTAAAGGTTTCCTTTCTGTCTTTTTTACTTTCTCTTCTTTTAATTCCTCTATCTTTGAAATAACCTCAACTCTCTTGCCGTCTCTCCATACTACAACTTTCACTTTATTTCCTATCTTTGTTTCTGCAACAAAGCGTGGAAGCTTCTTCATTGTATTAACTTCCTTACCATCATATTCAATAATTATATCGCCTGGTAAAATGCCAGCTTCATCGGCTGGGCTATCCTTTGTAACCTCTACAACTAAAGCACCTTTAGCTTTATCAAGGCCAAGGCTTTCAGCAATTTCATCACTTACTGTCTGTATCTTCACACCCAGCCAGCCACGTTCAATCTTTCCATCTTTAATTAACTGATTAATTATTGGCTCTGCAAGGTTAGAAGGTACTGCAAATCCAATCCCTACACTGCCACCAGAAGGCGAAAATATTGCCGTGTTTATCCCTATTACTTCACCTTTCATATTAAACATTGGGCCACCGGAATTACCGCGATTAATTGCTGCATCTGTCTGTATGAAATCATCGAACGGACCAGCGTTTATATCGCGCGCGCGCGCAGAAATTATGCCAGCAGTAACTGTGCCGCCAAGGCCAAACGGATTGCCAACCGCAATAACCCAGTCGCCTACTTTTGCATTATCTGAATCACCGAATGTTACATAATTAAGTTTCTTATCAGTCTTTATCTTTAATACTGCAAGATCAGTTTTCTGGTCTTTGCCTATAACTTCAGCCTTGAATTTTGTATCATCAGGGAATGCAACATTGATTTCTGATGCATCCGCCACTACATGGTAGTTAGTAACTATAGTGCCATCTTCTGATATTACAAAACCTGAACCAAGTGAGACTACATCGCGTTCCATGTAACCGTTTTCACCACCGCGGCGTTTATATAATTCATTAAAAAGCTCATTGAATTCTTCCAATGGGTGTCCTGGCGGGAGGCTATCAAATGGCGCAACGCCTGGAATATCAATAGATTTCTCTTTTATCACCTGGCTGGTATAAATGTTTACGACTGCAGGAGTAAGCTTTTCTGCAAGTTCACCAAAACCTTCCGGGGCTTGCGCTCTCGCCTGATTCATCTGCAAAACTAAAATTATCAATAAAGAAAATATCTTTTTCATAAAACTATCTTTCCATATACCTATTCAAAGTATTTTAGGAACCCTTTGTCTGGAGACAGGAGGATTGTGGTATCGTCCTTTTTTAAGGTTTCACGGTAAGCTTGCATTGACCTGTAGAAATTTGAGAATTCTGGGTCTCGGTTGAAAGCATCAGCGAATATTTTTGCTGCCTCTCCATCTCCTTCACCTCGCATTATCTGAGATTTTTTGCGAGCTTCAGCTATAATAATCACTCTATCCTTTTCTGCTCTTGAGCGAATACCCTGTGCACGTTCTTCACCCTGTGCACGCAACTGCTTTGCTTCTTTTTCACGCTCTGTCTGCATACGGCGGTAAATAGCTTCACTGTTTTCCTTCGGCAAGTCAGCACGCATTATCCTTACATCAACGACCTTTATGCCAAAAGATGATGTTTGCATGTCAACAATGTTTGTAATATTTCTCATTATCCTAACGCGCTCACTGGTAAGTAGGGTGTTGAGCGGAACACTGCCAAGAACCTGGCGCAGCGATGAATCAAGGATTGAGTTGAGTCGGTTCCTTACACCTATTTCATCCCTAACCGTCTGGTAGAATTTTAAGGGATCAACAATCTGATATTTTGCAAAAGCATCAACTATCAAACGTTTCTGGTCTGCTGCAATCAATTCCCTTGGGTCAGCGTTCAGGTCAAGGATGCGGTTATCAAAAATAACTACATCCTGAATTATCGGCATCTTGAATTTTAATCCCGGGGTTTTGATAACCTTTTTTACTTCACCAAACTGTACTACCAGCGCCTGCTGCCTTTGTTCAAGAACGAAGAAAGAGTTTAGCAGTAAAAGCACCAGAATGACGATGGATATTATATATTGAGGTTTGTTTTCCATATTATTGTGTCACCACTGGAGATTTTTTATTAAGTTCGTTAAGCGGAAGATATGGAACAACACCGCTTCCCTTTGTCCCGCCATTATCCATTATTATCTTATTTGTACCGCGTAGTATGTCTTCCATTGTTTCAAGGTACATACGCCTTTTGGTAACATCACGCGCATTTATATATTTTTCATAAACAGCAATAAACCGGCTTGCTTCACCTTGCGCCCTTGCTACAACTTCCTTTTTATAACCTTCAGCTTCCTGGACTATTCTTTCGGCTTCCCCTCTTGCTCTTGGAACAATGTCGTTATGGTATGATTCCGCCTCATTCTCCAGGCGTTCCTTATCAGCCCTTGCAGTCTGTACGTCTCGGAAAGCATCAATAACTGCCCCCGGCGGATCAACTTTCAACATCTTAAGCGTTACAATTTGGACACCAGATTTATATGAATCAAGAATGTTTTGTAGAAGCTTCTGCGTTTCAAGTTCAATCTGCAAGCGACCTTCAGCCAGTGCGGAAGCAATTGGGGTTTTACCAATGATTTCACGCATTGAGCTTTCTGCAACCGCTTTAATGGTCAATTCCTGATCCCTGATATTAAACACATAATCCTTGATGTCAGATACACGCCATTGCACTTCAAAGTTTATATCCACTATATTTTCATCGCCGGTAAGCATGAGGCTTTCTTCCAGTATATTCTGTCCTGATTCAGAACTTCTTCCGCGGGTGAAAACATTTGAACGGAAGCCAACCTCAATCCGGTTCACGCGTGTAACCTTTTCAATGATTACTGATTCTATCGGGGAAGGCAGGTGGTAGTTTAAGCCGGAATCAGCCATACGATTAAATTTACCGAAACGCAGAATAACAGCTTGCTCATCCGGATCCACTTTATAGAAACCATTGGCCAGCCATAGTACAAAAAATACTATGGCAGCTATGGTCAGTGCCTTGAAATTATTAACTGGACCGCCGCTGCCACTACGAAAATACTTATAGAACCCATCTTTTAGTTTTTTTATCTGTTCCTCAAGGTCAGCCCTATCATCATTACTAGGCCTTCTGCCGCCACCATCTTCCGGAGGCGGAGATTTACCCCATGGGCCTTGATTGTTTTTATCACCCCAAGCCATTTTAATTCCTTAGATTTCCTTGCAGTTAATCATTTTGTACGATAAAAAAAGGACTATAAGCTATATAGACTTTTTTTGAATATGTCAAAAATTACAAAAGAATTTGTTATTCAAGTACTTGCATCCATATACTTGCCGGAAAAAAATCAGAGTATTGTAGATGCAGGCATGGTCTCATCCATTATAATAAAGGATGGGAGCGTTGGTTTTGCTTTGGAAATGCGGGATATGGAAAAGGAAAAAGCCGAAAATATCCGCAAACAATGTGAACAGGCATTAACAAAGATAGATGGTGTGAAGAAGGTAACCGTTGTTTTAACGGCCGAAACAAAAAAATCTGCGGATGTGGACAAGAAAAACGTTCCATCGCCACCCTCACCCTCACCTATTGCGGGTATAAAGAATGTTATTATCGTAGGCTCAGGGAAGGGTGGAGTTGGAAAATCAACCATAGCAGCAAACCTTGCCACTACCTTTGCTCTGCTTGGGTACCGGACTGGGTTGGTTGATGCTGATATTTATGGCCCATCTGTTGCACGTATGATGAATATCAGTAAACATGATCCTCAAGTAAAGAATAACCAGATAGTTCCACCGGAGAACCATGGCGTGAAGTGCATGTCCATGGGCTTCCTGCTTGATGAGAATGCCCCCGTAGTATGGCGTGGGCCAATGATTTCAAAGGCACTTTATCAATTGCTGCGTGGAGCAACCTGGGGAGAGTTGGATTTTCTGGTAATAGATCTACCGCCGGGAACCGGGGATATCCACTTAAGCATCGCCCAGAATTTCAATGTAAGGGGTGCCGTGGCGGTTACAACATCTCAGGATATAGCCATCTTAGACGTAAAGAAATTTATAAACATGCTTGGCAAAGTTAACATTCCTATTTTGGGAGTTATTGAGAACATGAGCTTCTTCGAAGACCCGGATAGTGGCAAGAAACATTATATATTCGGTAGCGGTGGCGCAAAAAACCTTGCGGATGCCATTGGGGCCCCGCTACTTGGCCAGATTCCGCTTGATAGCCGGGTTACCGAAACATCTGATAGCGGCAAACCAATCAGCATTGCAGCACCTGATCACATAATTTCAAAGACTTTTAAAAACATCTGTACTACAATTACCGAAAATTTAACTACATTTAAGAAAACCGAACATTCATAGAATTTATGTCTCTTCATCACCGTCTGCAGGCTCTTTTGGTTGTGATGATATGGGGATTGGATTTTGTCGTAGCAAAAATAGTGCTTGCGCATTTTCCTCCATTCTTTCTCCTTACCCTGCGCTTTGGTATTGCTGGTGTATTGCTCATCCCATTCCTTAAAAAGCCTTCCATACCGATTAAAAAACTAATCGCCGTAGCACTTACATTCTCTATCCTGCATGCAGGTTTGATTTACCTTTCTCTCCGCATGGGGCTTGATGCTTCCGTATCGGTAATTGCCGGACAGATGCGTGTACCACTTGCGCTGATATTGAGCGTTATATTCTTAAGGGAAATAATTCACTGGCGAAGCATAACAGGTATATCGCTTTCAATAATAGGCACTCTGATTATCGTTGGTGCGCCGAATGTGCTCGGCAACTACTGGGCATTCCTTGCGGCACTGGGGGGGGCGCTTGGCTGGGCTGTTTACAACACCTTAGTTAAACTTATACCTGCAATCGAATATTTCACATTGATGGGTTGGATATCAATAATTTCAACACCAATATTATTTATTATCAGCCTTACATTTGAATCTCTGCCTCTTAATCATATGCCGGATATTCCATTTAATGTCTTCATCGGCATGATCTATCTGGTTTCAATATCAACCATCCTGTCGCAATCACTCTGGTATATGATTCTGCGTAAATATGAAATAAGCCAGATAGCCCCTTATACTCTCATGGTGCCGGTGATGGGCATCATTTCAGCCATAATTTTCCTGAGTGAGAAATTAACCTGGCCAACTGTTATAGGAGGTATCCTTACACTTGCAGGTGTTGCTGTAGTAATCTGGCGCCGCCCAACAATTGCCGAACCGGCAAAGAAAAACAAAAAATAACCCAAACCTTACTACAATTATAGGTTGCATTGTATATATAATTTGCTACTTATAATATGGCAACATGAACAGGAGAAACTATCATGGCAACTTTATATGAACGTCTTGGCGGTGAAAAAGCTGTAAGTGCAGCTGTTGATATTTTTTACAAGAAAGTTTTAGCGGATCCACGCATAAAACATTTTTTTGAGGGCGTTGATATGCAAAAGCAGGCACGGCATCAGAAAAATTTCCTCACAGTTGCATTTGGTGGCCCCAATAATTATTCCGGCGTTGGGATGCGGAATGCTCATAAGCGCCTGGTTGAAAAAGGGTTAAACGATAAGCATTTCGATGCAGTGGTTGAACTTCTTGGCAGTACATTAAAGGAACTTGGCGTTAAGGACTCTGAAATAAGTGAGGTTGCAGCAATCGCCGAATCAGTTAGAAAAGATGTGCTTAACAAGTAAAATATTTTTCTTATTCCAGTATTTATAAATGACAAAAGTGCTATTCTGATTTATAAATAAAAATATCAGAAGGATAGCATATTGTCGGATGAAATCTTTGATATAGCCATCATAGGCGGCGGCATTAACGGGTCGGGAATCGCCAGGGATGCTGCTGGCCGTGGCCTTAAGGTTCTGCTTGTTGATAAGGGAGATCTAGGTAGCGGCACTTCATCGCAGAGCACAAAGCTTATTCATGGTGGTCTGCGATACCTTGAACAGAAACAATTCAGGTTAGTTAGGGAATCTTTGGTAGAGCGCGATATTTTATTGCGCTCTGCTCCTCATATAATCTGGCCGATGCGGTTTATTCTGCCTTATGATGATTCAAAACGCCCATTCTGGCAGGCAAGTCTTGGCCTTTTTCTTTATGATATGATGGGTAGCGGAAAGCTGCCGACATCAAGGTCTCTTAATTTAAAGAAACATAAATTCGGTGATTATCTTGTAGAGAGTTTGCGCAAGAAATCTTTTATTTACTCTGACTGTTGGGTTCAGGATTCCCGGCTGGTTATACTAAATTGTATGGATGCAAAACAACGTGGTGCCAAGGTAATGCCACGCACCGCCTGCATGTCAGTAAAGCGTAATAAGGATACCAATGAATGGGAAATCATGTTGCGCGGTCAGGATAATGGAAAGACAACACAGGTAAAGTCCAAATTCCTTGTTAATGCAACCGGCCCTTGGGTAAACATCACCGAACAGCATGTATTGAACATGTCAGGCTCAAAGAAGCTTAGGCTTATAAAGGGCAGCCATATTGTAGTTCCAAAACTATTTGATCATGCTTATGCCTATATTTTCCAGCATAGTGATGGCCGGGTTATTTTTGCGCTGCCTTTTGAAGAAAAATTTACGCTGATCGGAACCACAGAAGAAGAATTCTCTGGCGATCCTTCCAATGCAAAAATTTCGGATGCCGAAATAAATTATCTTTGCAGTGCCGTGAATAAATATTTCAAGAAAAACATTTCTGCTCCTGATATAAAGTGGTCTTATTCAGGTGTACGCCCCCTAGTTGATGATAACAACAACCCCAATCCTTCTGAAATTTCCCGTGAATATGTTTTAGAGAACGACAAAAAATATT
>CAYVHI010000001.1:78951-160660 GCA_964450945.1 uncultured Rickettsiales bacterium | reverse complement strand
GGCCTTACCCTGCGGCACACCCTCCATAACGTCAAATAAAACTATATCTCCCAGCTCTTTTAATCCTGATAAAAGCGCTAGCGTTCCGCCGATCTGTCCGGCACCTATTAATGCAACCTTATTTCTTTTTGGCATGATTCTTTCCTCTTATTTGGTGAGAACATCTTATTCAGGTAAAGGGAAAGTATAAAGGATTATTTTTTAATGATAGTATTTTGATGCCGGAGATTCTTTTCTTGCTCTTGCTGCCTCAATTTTCTCGCTGTAATTTACCGGCACCAGCCTTGGCATTTCAGCTCCGTATCTATCAAGCTCTCCATTAAAAGCTCTTGATGCCATACCCACCATGCTGCCAAGCAAGGCTCGTGACTTTTCTGGAGAAATTACTGCATACCCCGAAAACATCTTGGCAAAAAAGCTTCTTGGAGATACTTCTTTAGAAACAGAAATTAATTCTTGCTGTGCGCAATGAAACTGGTGACAGATTCTCAAATCTATACTTTCAAGTACTTCCAAATCAGCAACAAGTGCTGGCGTCCGCCTCCTATCAACTTCCTCGGATATTCTTTCCTTATCCTTAATCTCCGCCTCCCCTTCAACAATTTCGTAAATCTTTCTTTCTTCTCCCGCTATTCTGAATACAACCTCTGCTTTCTCAGGAAACAATTTTCCCAAATTTTCATAGGTGTCAGCTATCAGCCTTATTATTTCATTTTGTTTGACTCCGTGCTTATGCGCAGAAGTTGATGCCGCAATTATCGCATTTGCTCCTTCCGGCCCCATGTATCCAAACATAACCTGCTTCCAATCTACTTCTATTATCGGAAACCTTGTCTGATCTGGCTGGAAAAGAACTGTCATCAGCTATTATTCCCCCTATAGAGCGTATACATAAGTTCAACAAAATTATCATCTGGTTCAGTGATTTCCGGCGCACCGCTTGATGCCTGCCATGAACCTTCATAAGCCTTGCTGAGAGCTTTCCGGCAGAAATCCCTTGTCATGCTTTTTAATTCTTTTTCGCTGGCGCCTTTTCTTACGGCTTCAATAAACCATGCAGGCGCGATAAGTGTATCCACCTGCTGCCCGCCACCTGATTTCTTTAAGAATGACATTTATATATAGCTCCCAAAACAATAAAGGACTATACCACGGAATTATTAAATAAAAATGACAGTCTTACAACAAAATAACCTAGGTTGCTTTGCTTTTAATTATTCGTAAGGAGCATAAAGTAAAACGCGCGGAGTGTATAAATTCATACATGAGCACGTTTTAGCCGCAATGCAACGAAACGATAATTAGAATGAAAGCGACCTAGCTGTTCATCGTATCGAAGAAATCGCTGTTGGTCTTCGATGTTTTCAGCTTATCTATTAAGAATTCCATGGCATCGATAACACCCATAGGGTTCATTATGCGGCGTAAGACCCACATCTTAGATAGGGTGTTTTTATCCACCAGAAGCTCTTCTTTCCGTGTGCCGGATTTCGTTATATCAATCGCCGGGAATACACGTTTATCGGCAAGCTTCCTGTCAAGAATGATTTCACTGTTGCCTGTACCTTTGAATTCTTCGAAGATAACTTCGTCCATGCGGCTGCCGGTATCAATCAGCGCAGTTGCGATAATGGTGAGCGATCCACCGCCTTCAATATTTCTTGCCGCACCGAAAAATCTTTTTGGTCTTTGCAGGGCGTTGGAGTCAACACCGCCGGTAAGAACCTTTCCTGAAGAAGGAACCACGGTGTTATAAGCACGGGCCAACCGGGTGATGGAATCAAGAAGGATCACCACATCGCGTTTATGTTCAACCAGGCGCTTGGCTTTCTCAATCACCATCTCGGCAAGCTGAACGTGGCGGGTTGCCGGTTCATCGAATGTTGAGCTTACCACTTCACCTTTTACCGAGCGCGACATATCTGTCACCTCTTCCGGCCTTTCATCTATCAACAGAACTATTAAAGAAACTTCCGGGTGGTTCTCAGTTATCGCGTGAGCGATATTTTGCATCAGCATTGTTTTACCGGTGCGTGGCGGGGCAACGATCAGCGCACGCTGTCCCTTGCCAAGAGGGGCGATAAGGTCAATTATCCTTGGGCTCAAATCTTTTTTCGCCGCATCTTTGAATTCTAGTTTTAATTTTTTATCCGGGTAAAGCGGGGTAAGGTTGTCGAAGTGGATTTTCTGACGGGATTTTTCCGGCGCCTCATGATTCACCACAGTAATTTTAAGCAGAGCGAAATAGCGCTCACCATGCTTAGGCGATCTCACTTCACCTTCAACCGTATCACCGGTCCTTAGGCCGAATCTTTTTATCTGGCTTGGCGAAACATATATGTCATCCGGTCCGGCAAGATAGTTTGCTTCTGATGAACGCAGGAACCCGAAACCATCCTGCAACACTTCAAGCACACCCTCACCTATTATCACCCAGCCATTCTCGGCAAACTTTTTTAAGATTCCGAAAATCAGATCCTGTTTTAACAGATTGCCGGCATTCTCTACACCAGCTTCTTCGGCGAGCTCAATAAGCTCATCCGGTTTTTTGCGTTTTAAATCTTTAAGCTTTAATACTTCGCCTGGTTTGCGGGAAGAGTTTGTTTCCTCTTCTTGATCGAGGTCTTTTTCTTTTGCTTTTGCTTCGTCGGTGTTTTTGATCATAGAAAGATCCAGAGTTTTATGGGAAAAGGGCTTTAAGCCCGGGAGGTGTGTAGCCCCTTGGTAGCAAAGGCCTTAAGTATTGTCAAACAGTTTTGTTTATTTGTTACTTTAGTTCTTTTATTTGACAATTTAATATCAAGCATATACCTTATACTTCTAGAAATATGGAAAGAGACTGATTATGCTAGATAAACAACTAGAGGCCGCTGAAGAAGCAGCAAGAATTATGGCTGATTTGGCTGCTAGAATGTACGCTTCTTTCGGCGATAACTCCGGAACTCATCAAGAACGCTTGGCTTTTGCAAATAGCGTCATAGGTAGGCCGGAAATTACTTCTGTTGATAAGCCAGGGGAAGTGCCCGATAAAGAATTTGCGATTACATTTTCCCTTAAATCATTAATTCCCAATCATCCTGAATATAAAGATAATATAGTTGAAGTAGAAGGCCGCAGACGGGTTGAGCGTTTGATAAGAATGGTAACAAAAATGGTGGCCGAGCAATACCCTTTTTATCTTAAAGAAACCAATGAAGAATTTCCTGGGTCAAAAAGACAATTCAATGAAAAATTCGGGCCTCCATTCTCAGGAGAAATCGTAACAACCGAGCTTCATTCGGGTGGAACAAGCTCGCATCAAGGCCAGCCGCCCTATGGCTATCAGGGCGCCGATTTTACTATAGTTACAGGGAACGCCCAATTCTTATTACCGTCCATTCTTTCTTTATGTTGCGCCTGTAACGACCTTGGCGCCCTTAAAGAAGGAACGGAAATCTCTGATCTATTGAGTGCCGGCCAGAACCTTAGAATATCAAAAAGAGTAAGAGAACAGCTTCCTCAAGAGTTAGCTGAAGATTTAAGGGGAAGGCATATAGATCATAATGATATCCTTTACAGAAGATCAACGGTAAGGGGAAGGCTGGAAGAGTACGCAAAAGAAGTCCAGTATTTCATTTCAGCAGAACCTGAAAGGCTGCTCACCGCCGCCGGACCAGGCTTCGATGAAACTTTATTGCCAGACCAAGCAGATCTTCAGAGGCTAGCAACTCCTGGCCGCGAACTTCTGGCTGGCCATCGGGCAAGAGAGATGGATGCAATTGTAGCTCTTGGCCATGCCGCCGGACTACAAAATCATCAGATTCTGCTTGAAATGTTAAATAATGGTTTTGAACTCGGGGATGTTGTGGGTGCGGTTACCCAATATGTAGCGTGCCAGCTCGGAGTAACTCCAGAAGCATTTCTTTCCGCACTCGCAAAAAGATTTATAGTAGAAACCGGCAAAACTCCGGCACAATTACTCCAAGGACTAGGAGACGATCTTAACATAAGAATTGCCTTACCACCTGAGAGAAAACTTCCTCCGGTTGGGCGGCAAGATATAGGCGGCGCCTCTACTCAGAAAGATGATTAGTTTTTAGGTTGGCGTTATTTTAAATTAATCAACAACTGTTATTTTTGATACCACGCGTTTCACGCCACTTGCGTTTTTAGCGATATCCACTGCCCTATCTTCTACAGAACTTCTTGGCACGCTACCATAGAGGGTTACCACCCCTTCATAAGTATCAACATTAATATCAAGAGCCTTTATATGGTCATCCAAAACATAGATTGATTTTATTTTTGCAGTAATGGCGGCATCGTCAGCTATCACACCAACACTTCTGTCATCTTTACCAACATAATATCCTCCCGCTCCAGCGCCAGCCACAAGAACCGGAAAGCAGGCGGCAATCTCCAGGCTAAGAGCTATTGTCAGAAGAAGGTAAAATATTTTTCTCATAAACTATCTCCTAAAATGGCTTCATTACCGCAAGAAACACTATTATCACCATAAGCACCGTTGGAACTTCATTCAGTATCCGGTAGAACTTTTCAGACATTTTATTTTCATCTTTTTCGAATTTGCGTCGGCAGCGCGCCATTATGCCATGCGATAAAAACATGAGTACTAGCAAAAATCCTTTGGCATGGAACCATCCTTGCCTATATGGCTCAGCTATATACATAAGCATTATGCCGGTGAACAAAGATGCAAACATGGCAGGATTTATAATTATGCGGAGCAGTCTTTTTTCCATGATCTTGAATTTTTCCGACATTTCCGAACCCGGCTTTGCCTGGCAGTGGTAGACAAAAAGCCTCGGAAGGTAGAACATTCCGGCCATCCATGAAATAACCGATATTATGTGCAGCGCTTTAAATATGAGATAATATTCCGCCATATTAACTTACACAGGGACAAAGTTTTTTATCTTTGTTACAGGTTCTTTTTCCCTCTCCGGAACAGACTTTAGCACTATTTGTTTCCGCTGCAACAACAAGTTTTTTTAGCGCCTCAATAAACTTCTCATTCACGCCAAGTGCGGGTATGCGAAAATAATTTCTCATGCCCTTTTCTTCCGCAAGCTTTTTATATTCAATATCAAGCTCGACCAAAGTTTCCGAATGCTCAGAGACAAATGCAACCGGCACAATAACTATCGGCTTCTTATCTTCCGCTGCGCGGAGTATTTCCCTGTCAGTATATGGCTCTATCCACTTAAGCGGACCAACCCGGCTTTGGTAGCAGGTAACATAATCAAGGTCTTTTATGTCCAGCTTCTTAACAATCTTTCCCACTGTCATTTCCACCTGCTCTTTATATGGGTCACCTTCATTTATTATTTTTTCCGGCAGCCCGTGGGCAGAAAAAAGTATTCTGGGGACGCCATATTTTTTTGCCTCTTCGTACTCAGGCTTTATAAGTTCGGTATGCGCCTCTATGAAGTTTTCTTCAGTCGGATAGCAGCAGATTACTTTTCCAGACCTTCCCGTTTTTTTCCAGTCCCTCACTGAAGAAGCTGTGGTGGTTGAAGAGTATTGCGGATATAGCGGCAGCAATATTGTTTCATCAGGATTATATTTCTTCACTTCTTCTGCCACATCTTTTGCAAACGGCCTTGAGTAGCGCATAGATACAAAAGTTTTATATCCATCTCCCAGTTCTTTTTCTAATGCTTCAGCCTGTTTTCTTGTAAGCTCGAGAATTGGCGATCTGCCGCCGATTTTTTCATAAATATCTTTTGCTGTCTGTTCTCTTCTTGATGAGATGAGTTTTGCTATAAGAAAGCGGAAAGGGTTGGGAAGCTTTATTATTGCGGAGTCATAAAATAAATTGAAAAGAAATGGCTTCACCGCTTCTGGCCCGTCAGGCCCGCCGAGATTAAATAAAATTACCGCTACTTTCTTTACCATTTTTTAATGCTTTTAAGGTATAGTGAGGTAAATGGAAAGCATTTTATGGACGGCGACAGGTTTGAACAAATAAGAAAGTTTTTTCGTGATAAAGCTCCTGAAAGGAATTCCTCTAACCTTGCGGACGAAGGAAACCTTGCCAATATATGCCATTTTATCAGGAATAAATTTTTTACACCCATAAATGAGCAGGGAAGGCTGGTTGCGGAGGATATCGCTGTCGCTTATGCAAAAGCCCGGTTATTTGGCAGCACCAGCATGGCAACCATCTCCCTGTCTTTGCCTGAAACAGAGGATCTGGAAAAAGCAATGGACAGAATCTGCCGCGCTGTCAGTTCTTTTAATTTAATGAATTCGTCTGATCTTCTCGAATTAACCGGAAGGCCAGCTAGTTCGCTAAAGCCAAACCTCAGGCAAGAAGATGATCCTTTTCCGGTATTGGTGATGTGCCTGCGCGCAATGGCACCATCTGATAAATTCAGAGAAGAAAGAAAAAATCTTGATCTTCTTATAAAAGCTTTTGCCAGCATGCTTATAACGCTTGAGAAGCAGGAAGAGCTTGAGCCGCACCGTGGTCCGCCCCCGCCACCTAGGCGCGTGCGTTAAATTTTCTTACCGTATCAATTAAAGCCTTCACGTTATCTACAGGCGTGTGCGGTAATATGCCGTGACCCAAATTAAAGATGTGTGGCCCACCAGAAAAATTATTTATTATTCTTTCTGCCTGGCGGCAGGCTGCCTCTTTGTCAGACGCAAGCAATACCGGGTCAAGATTTCCTTGCACAGGAATTTTTTTCTGTAAGTTCTGTTTTGCCCATTTCAGTGGCAGGTTAATATCCATGCCCACCGCATCTATCCTCGTGTTTTTTATATATTGTTTATATAATAATCCTGCTCCTTTCGGGAACCCTATTATTTTTACCTGCGGGTGTTTTTCTTTTATTGTTTTAACAATCTCTGATGTTGGTTTTATAACCCATTTTTTAAATTCATCTTCCGTCAGGACTCCCGCCCATGAATCAAAAATCTGTATTACTTCCGCACCAGAATTTATCTGCATGGAAAGATATTCTGAAGTTGCATCAATAATAATTCCAAGCATCCTCTTAAATGTTTTTGGTTCTGTGTAAGCAAGTTTTTTTGCCTCTTCAAAATTCTTAGATGATCCGCCTTCGATCATGTATGTAGCAACAGTCCATGGGGCTCCGGCAAATCCTATCAGCGCTGTTTGTTTTGGCAGTTCCCTAGCAACTATTTTTATAGCTTCACCGACCGGAGATAATTTTTCAGAAATATTTTTTGTGTTTAGTTTATTTATTTCAGATAAATTTCTTGTGGTTGTAAGTAATGGTCCTTTTCCTTCGTGGTATTCAACATTTATTCCAAGCGCATGAGGTATCACTAGTATGTCTGAAAAAATTATTGCCGCATCCATACCAAATCTTCTTATTGGTTGTAGTGTTACTTCTGCTGCAAGTTCCGGTGTATAGCAAAGATTTAAAAATCCACCTGCTTTTTTTCTAGTTTCATTATATTCAGGCAAATATCTTCCTGCCTGTCTCATTATCCAGACAGGAGGTTTTTCTGTTTTTTCTCCAGATAGGGTTTTTAAGAAAGGCTTTATCACTTAATATATATTTTAAATTTAAAAAGAGTTTTAGTAGTTAGTAGGTAATATTTTTTGTGTGGATTAAATAATATCCACATTAAATTAACAATATTAAAAATTTTTTAATGAGTTTTTATCTTAATATAAATATGTTGATAACTTATATATGTAAATTTCTAATATACTAGTTTTTAATAAAAAAATTATAATGTTGTTAATGTTGATAGATTTATGTTCATGAAAGTATCAACCTATTTAACATGTAGTAAAAAAATATATCAACATGTCTATAACTGGGCTTTTAATTTTTTAGTTGTCGGGGATAAATATCCGGCTGTGGAAAACCTATTCACTTATCCACAAGAATTCCCTATAAATCATGTATGAAAAAAATAAATCTGCATCTTATATCTGATTCAACCGGGGAAACGGTAAGTAGTATAGCCCGTGCCGTGATGTCGCTTTTTGAGGGGATAGATGCAGAAGAGAATATATGGTCTCTAACCCGTACAAAAGGGCAGATAGACAAGGTTCTTGAAGAGATAAAGGAGAACCCGGGGATAGTTATGTATACCATTATAGACCCGCTGTTGCAGGATTATCTTGCTGAAGGCTGTAAGAAAATAAATGTTCCATATGTAGCTCCACTTAATCGCGTTATAAGTGAGATGTCATCGCTGCTCGGTATGGGTATAAAAATGCGTGCCGGCAGCCAGTATGAATTGGATGAAGAATACTTCTCGCGCGTTGAGGCGATTAACTTTTCCATCTCGCATGATGATGGCCAGGCAACCTGGGATTTGGAAGAGGCGGATATAATCCTGGTTGGCGTTTCCCGTACCTCAAAATCTCCAACCAGCATGTATCTTTCCCACCGCGGCTATAAGGCGGCAAACGTTCCGATGGTAAAAGGCGTCGCTCTGCCAGAAACACTTTTTTCGCTAACTAAGCCATTAATTGTCGGACTTGTTATCGCGCCAGAACGGCTTATTGAAATAAGGAAGAGCCGCCTTCTTTCAATGAAAGAAGATAGGGATACCAGCTATGTTGATATGGATTCGATAAAAGAAGAGCTGGTAGAAGCGAAGAAACTATTTTCCAAGCAGCGATGGCCGGTTATAGATGTAACAAGAAAATCGGTTGAGGAGGTTGCCGCCAACATCATCCAGCTTCATCAGCAGCGCAGGAAAAAGGAAGAAAGGGAATGATAAAGGCTGGCGTGATTGGTTATCCCATAGAACATTCGCTGTCGCCGATAATACATAATTTCTGGCTGAAGAAGTTTAATATAAAAGGTAGTTATGAGCGCATTCTGGTAAAGCCGGAAGAGCTCGGAAAAAAAATAAAATGGCTAAAGAAAGAGGGTTTTGCGGGCGTTAATGTTACGGTTCCCCACAAGGAAAAAGTAATTGATTATATGGATGAGGTTACCGAGCAGGCGGAAGCCATAGGTGCGGTTAACACGGTAATTTTCAAGAAGGATGGAAAAATTCTTGGCGAGAATACAGATAAGTTCGGTTTCTGGTTCAGCTTGCAGAGCAACGGCTATGAAGAATATGCAGAGGGCGGTAAGGCGGTTGTTATAGGCGCGGGGGGTGCTGCGCGCTCTGTGGTTGTTAACCTTGAAGAAAAGAAAAAGATTGTTCTTATCAACCGCAACAAAGAAAGAGCAGAAAGATTAAAGGATGATTTTGGAAAGATATTCGGCATGAAAAATATAGAAGTGGCCGAGTGGGAAAATATGCCAGAACTGATGAGTGGCGCAAATATTGTTGTAAACACAACCTCACTCGGCATGAAGGGTCAGCCGCCGCTTGAGATTGATTTTGCCGGGTTGCCGAAGAATGCGCTTATATATGATATTGTCTACAATCCTCTTGAAACACCACTTATAAAGGTGGCAAAGAAACGTGGCTACCGGACGCTCGGGGGGCTTGATATGCTTATTGGCCAGGCAATACCAGCATTCACGGAATGGTTTGGGAAGAATCCGGGAACCATAAGTCCTGAACTGAAGGAAGAACTTTTAAAAGCTCTGGGGGAAAGATGATCATAGTAGGGCTTACAGGATCAATAGGCATGGGAAAGAGTTTTGTCGCAAGACAATTCCGCCGTCTTGGCGCTGCGGTATTTGATGCTGATAAGGCGGTTCACAGGATGTTGCAATCAAAAGGCTCGGCCGTTGCAACTGTTTCAAAGCTTTTTCCTGAAGCAAGAGATGATGATAAGATTGATAGGAAGCGCCTGGCCGAGATTGTTTATAAGGATCCGAAGGCGCTCGCAAAGCTTGAAGATATATTACATCGCAAAGTCCGCCTTGAAGAACTTAAATTCATAAAGGAAAGTTTTAAGCGCCGCCGCAAGATGGTTGTGCTTGATATCCCGCTTTTGTTTGAAACCGGATTTAACCGCTACTGCGATTTTGTTGTTGTTGCTCTGGCGCCGGAATTTATCCAGAGGAACCGCGTTATTAAGAAGCGTGGGGTGGATGAGAAAAAATTCAAGGCGATACTGTCGCGCCAGCTTTCTGCGGGCCAGAAAGCAGAGCTTGCCGACTTTGTAATTAATACTGGTCTTGATAAAGGTTCTGCTGTAAGAATGGTTAAGAAGATTTATAAGGATATTCTCTCTGCCCGGCCGCAGCAAGGCGCCAGAGCAAGATTGATGAGGGTACTCTAAATATAAGGGAAAGTAGATGAGAGAAATAATTCTTGATACCGAAACAACGGGCATAGACCCGGCAGGCGGTCACCGTATAATTGAAATCGGGTGCGTGGAAGTTTTTAACCGCATTCCTACAGGGCGCGAGTATCACACATATTTAAATCCTGAAAGGGATGTTCCTGATGAAGCGTTCCGCATACATGGCCTGTCCAGGGCATTTCTTTCTGATAAGCCGCTTTTTTCCCATATAGTGGGAGATTTTCTTTCTTTCATTTCTAATTCGCCGCTGGTAATTCATAACGCGGCATTCGATATAAAATTCATCAATCACGAACTTTCCATCGCCCGTCGCGATCTTATATCCATAGACAGGGCAGTTGATACACTTTTCATTGCAAGGCGCAAGTTTCCTGGTGGCCAGGCAAGCCTTGATGCGCTGTGCCGCAGGTTTAATGTAGATCTTTCGGCGCGTGAGAAGCACGGCGCTCTTCTTGATGCACAACTGCTTGCCGAAGTATATGCGGAGCTTATGGGTGGCCGTCAGGCGGCTATGGAGCTTGTTAATGCCGCACAACAAAATGATGTTTCTTCTAATACAGTAATAAAATCGCGTCCGGCTACCAAGCCAACCGAAGAAGAATCAAAAGCTCACGAAGAATTTTTAAAGAAGATAAAAAACCCTCTTTGGGAAACTGCTTCCTAAAGCGTTCTTGGCATTGATCCGAATAATTTTGGCTCTCTGTCCTTAAGTTCTTGAGCCACTCTTTCGTTAAGGTTTGCCGTCAGGTTTGCAACGGGCTCTTTTAGAGCTTCGGCTCTTTGCCCAAGCGCTTCCGGGTTTATTGCGGTAACTATAATCTGCAAATTCTTAAGTCCGCCAACGGTGCGTCCATGCAGGGAGACAACAAGTATCGCGCTCCTTGTGTCGCCAGGTGCTGTAGCTGCCTTTTCCAGTGGTGCAGCCTCTTTACTCATGCTCAGGCGGTCCTTTCTTTCTGAAGAAAGCCATTCGGCAGGAACCCTCACCGTAAGCCTTGCGGAGGTGTCTCCGTTTGGTTCTTTTAGGAATTCCCATCCTGGCTTGCCAACCAGTCTTTTATCAAGCCCTGAGAAGTCCATTACTTTATTAAGAACCGCAATATCAGAGGTCTCAACAGTTCTAAGCGTTGGCCCTTTGGAGTTCTGCATGGCAAGGTTAATCTCGCCCACCCACTCTCCTGCTGTTACCATTATGGTGTCTCTATATCTTTCTAGATCAGCAGGATTTGTCGCTATATTATCAATAAAGAGCGCATAAGAAGCAAAGCCCGGGCGCGCCCCTTCCCCCTTCCCTAATTTGAAGGAGGCAACGGGTGCTTTGTCCATCTTTCCGGCAGCAACCTCCAGGCTTTCTGCTATGTCGGTTATTTTTGGTGCCCCAACTCCGGCGGGGCACCAGAACTGCAGGACTGGCACTCCACTTCCTTCCATTTTCCACTTTCCGTCGGAGACTGCCGGGTTAAATTTATCAAACCCTAATGAGTTAAGGAAGGCAAGGGCATCTTGCTCTGGGAATTTTGTTTCAACATCTTTAGGTTTAAGGGCCTTGTTTGCCGCAGCTTCTTTTGCGCGGATGACGGGGTCTGCAACCTGTGCCAACACATTGGCATCTATATCTTCAGGAAAAATTGTAACGCCATCTATGCTTTTACCATCCACGTGCCATGTAGTTTTAGTTACGGGCGTTCTTGTTTCGCCCTTTATGAATTCGGCAACATTCTTGATCTTTCTTGCCAGTTCAGAGCCGGCATTCTGGTCTATGCCCGTCAGCACGAAAGCATCGCGCCCACGCACCTGTTCCTGACGCCAGGCTAGTTGCTTGGAAACTTCAAGGCCCATCGCTTCGGTAAGGATGTCAAGATTCTCAATGACTGTTTCTGGCGAATTATTGGGCATAATCGTTTTCTCAAATTAAGTTAGTGAAGGACCAGAATCTTGCCTGATGATGCCTTTTTTCAACCGGCCTTTAGACTGGCTGAGTGTTTTGCTTAGCGTATCGATAGCTTCATTAACAAGGCCAGACCATTCCGCCATAGTTTTACGCACCTCTTGGGCTTTCTGGCCGTTTAACCCAGAAGGATTAAGGCCAACAATTTCGAGATAGAAAGAGTTTTGTGCGCCTGCCCTGCCCACTCTAAGCATAAAGGCTGCCACGCCTC
This sequence comes from uncultured Rickettsiales bacterium, assembly GCA_964450945.1. Taxonomy (GTDB): domain Bacteria; phylum Pseudomonadota; class Alphaproteobacteria; order Rickettsiales; family JABDBP01; genus CAYVHI01. The sequence continues at coordinate 148,291 of CAYVHI010000001.1, read as the reverse complement.
TTCCGTTCATATATTCATTCCCTGCCGCCATATTAAGATCTTTATCAAGGCTCATGGGAAAAAGGTCTAAATTCTGTTTTGCTCTTATAATATCTTCGGCGGTCTCAGATTGTTTTGTTGGCGCCGGCAGAAGGTCGGATGATGGCAACTTTATCAAAAGGCGTATGCGAGGACCATCGTCTGGATGGTCAAAATATTTCCACTTTCCATCACTTACCATAGGCCTGAAAGGTGAAGGAAAGGTTTCTGCCACAAGCTTTACTTGATCTTCATTTACGGGCAGGGCTGTCATTGGTTCATCTTCGGGAAGTGCCTCTGGAACTGCGGAGCCAATCTGTGTCACCGCTGGTGCGGCAAGCTCCAAGTCTGTGGCAGCTATGCTTAAACTTAATATCCGTGCTTTTCCGCCGACAGAGAGTTTATATCTTACATCTTCTGCAAAAGGAGCGCCGCGTCTTTTTGCTTCCACCCTGTCCGAGAGTATTTCATACAGCAGGTTTGCCTTGTCGTTATCAGTGCCAGGTGGCAAGTTGAGGACAAATAATTTTCTCCCTTCATCGTATTGCCAGTTGGCAACCGGGCCTATTGTATCAAAACCGATGGCATTTAATTGCCTTGTTGCTTCTTCTATATTCATTTAAAGATCGCCGTTTCTTCAGCTTTATTATAAATGGATATAGTTAATAAACCTTTAATTCTGCTTCTTCTTACGTTCTATATAAAGTCTAGCAAAATCAATGGGATCAAGCATAAGGGGTGGAAAACCGCCATCGCGGGTAAGGTCTGCCATTATGCGCCTTGCAAAGGGATAGAGCATGTTTGGGCAGTATATCAGGAGTGCTGGTTCCTTATCTTTTTCTTCAATGTTGGAGAGGGTGAACAGGCCGGCATAAACAAGTTCAGCTATGAAAAGCGTATCTTTCTCATTAGCGGCTTTAGCGGTGGTGCGAAGCGCCACTTCAAAGCTGTTTTCGCTGATTCTTTGTACGTTAATGTCTATGTTTAGGTCAATTTTTGGCCTTTCGTTTGAGGGCGCAAGGCTCTGCGGGGCCTTAGGATTTTCAAAAGAAATATCCTTAACATACTGGGCGTTAATGATGATTTGCTGTTCCAAAGAAGGGTGATCCTGTTCTTTTTTAGCTGTTTTTGTCATATTTCCTGTTGCTTTTATTGGTTTTAGCCATTAAAAATACCCCCCTTGACTAACATAGTATACTGACGCCTGCAACATATAAGTAATGGAGAATAGGTAATGGCATTTTCAGCAAATCTTGGCATGAGCCGCATGGGTCCTAACCGCGAACTTAAGAAGGCGGTGGAAAGCTTCTGGAAGGGTGAGATTAATGAGCAGGCTTTACAGGAGGCTGCGAAGAAAATTCGCGCCAACAACTGGAAGGCACAGAAAGATGCGGGCATTGATCTTATTTCATCAAATGACTTCTCATTTTATGATCACGTTCTTGATACCATCAACATGGTTGGCGCCATTCCTGAAAGATATGCTGCGCAACCGGAAGGTCTTGGCCTGTATTTTGCAATGGCGCGTGGCGCTCAGGATAAAGCTAAGGGCATAAACGTTACTGCGCTTGAAATGACCAAGTGGTTTGATACCAACTATCACTATAGCGTTCCTGAGTTTAACAAAAACACAAACTTCAAGTTTAATTGCAAGGGCGTATTGAATAATTTTAACGAAGCAAAAGATGCCGGCTTTAAAACCAAGCCGGTAATTCTTGGCCCAATCTCTTTCCTTCTGCTCGGCAAGATGAAAGATGGCAGGGCGTTAGACCTTCTGCCAAAACTTCTTCCTGTTTACGAAGAAATTGTTGGTAAGCTGGCTGAGGCTGGCGCTGAGTGGATCCAGATTGATGAGCCATGCCTTGTTCTTGATCTTCCCCCTGAAGCAGCAAAAGCTTATCAGGCTACATATGAGAAGCTTGCAAAAGCAGCAGGAAAAGCCAAAATTTTCCTCGCGACATATTTTGAAGATGCGAGGGGCAATCTTGATATTGCGCTGAAGCTGCCTGTTGCGGCGCTTCATATAGATTTAACTCGTGGCCCAGCCCAGCTTGATAAAGTTCTTGCCACAGCACCTGCAAATTTAACAATCTCACTCGGCGTGATTGATGGCCGGAATATATGGAAAGCTGATCTTAACAGCATTCTTGCTACGCTTGAGAAAGCGGTAACAAAACTCGGCAAAGATAGAGTGATTGTTGCTCCTTCATGCTCACTCCTGCACACACCTTTTGATCTTGACGGCGAAAAGAAGCTTGATGCGGAAATCAAGAGCTGGCTTGCGTTTGCTAAGCAGAAACTTGCTGAGGTTGCAACGCTTGCTAAGGCAATAAACAGCGGCCGTGATTCAGTAAAAGCTGAACTGGATGCAAATAAAAAAGCAATCGAGGCACGCAAATCTTCTGCGCGCATTCATAACCCTGCGGTTAAGCAGCGCACAGCAGCAATTTCTGCTGATCTTCTTTCAAGAAAGAGCCCGTTTGCAAAACGCAAAGAGATTCAGGATAAGGCGCTTGGCCTTCCTCTTCTTCCTACTACCACAATCGGCTCTTTCCCTCAGACTCAGGAAGTTCGTGCTAAACGCGCAGAATACAAGAAGGGAAAAATTTCTGATAAGGAATATACAGAATTCTTAAAGAGTGAAACTGAGAAGACGGTTCGTTTCCAGGAAAAGGTCGGCATCGATATGCTGGTGCACGGCGAATTCGAACGTAACGACATGGTGGAATATTTCGGCGAGCAGCTGAAAGGTTTTGCCTTCACCGAAAATGGCTGGGTACAATCTTATGGCTCTCGTTGCGTGAAACCTCCGATTATTTTCGGTGATGTTTCTCGTGAAAAACCTATGACAGTTGGCTGGTCAAAATTTGCACAAGAGCTAACAAAGAAAATTATGAAGGGAATGTTAACTGGTCCGGTTACTATTCTTCAGTGGAGTTTTGTTCGTGATGACCAACCTCGTGAAACAACCTGCAAACAAATTGCGCTTGCGATTCGCGATGAAGTTGTTGATTTGGAAAAGGCCGGTATTAAAGCCATCCAGATTGATGAACCGGCAATCCGCGAAGGTCTGCCGCTTCACCGTAATGACTGGGAAAAATATCTGAAATGGGCTGTTGATTCATTCCGCATTTCTGCTGCAGGCGTGCGCGATGAAACACAGATCCACACACACATGTGCTATTCAGAATTCAACGATATCATCAAATCAATCGCTGATATGGATGCGGATGTTATCTCTATTGAAACTTCACGTTCGCAGATGGAACTCTTGGATGCATTCGTGAACTTCAAATATCCGCAAGAAATTGGGCCGGGCGTGTATGATATTCATACCCCTCGCATTCCGTCAGTTGAAGAGATGGAGCAGTTGCTGCGTAAAGCCTTAAAGGTTTTAAATCCTGCACAAATCTGGGTTAACCCTGATTGCGGTTTGAAAACCCGTGGCTGGAAAGAAACTGAACCGGCGCTCGTTGCAATGGTTCAGGCGGCGAAGAATTTACGCGCTGAACTTAACGGCAACAAGAAAGCTTCAAACGGCTAATCTTTAAAAATAAAAAGGGGGATGATTCAGGTCTGCATTTAGCAGCTCAAGAATCATCCCCCTATAAAAAATCCCTTAATAGTTTTCGAGCAGCGTAATCACATCATTCCCGTTAGGGAGTGACCGGAGCAGACTGAACAACTCATTTTTGTTCATCGTCTCTGCAGCTTCAAGAACTTTCTCTTGCGAAACCAGCAGGACGGTCAGCGCAACTAGCGCTTCGATGCTGGGGAAGTTTTCTTTTTTCTGCCACCATTTATCAAGGTTTAACAAGATCACCAAGAGATAGGCATCCACGATCTCTCGAATCAGCACCTCCCGGGTTTCACCGTCAGGGTCCTCAGGAAGGCTCTTGATGAGGGCGGCCGTGAACTTCTGCCAGTCGTTCATCTTTTTCCCTTTCTTAAGTTAAAGTTTTAGGCTGGTGGGGTGTTCCCGCCTGCCGTGAGGCAGGAAGAAACACCCCGAAGGTTGACGCCGGCCCTTAGTTAGGGGCCGGCTTGGAAGCGGAGAAAGAGAGTTACTCCTCCTACTTCCCTTCCAACCAACTCAACACCTTCTTCCCTAGAGAGTAGCGGCGGAGGAGGCGAGTGAGGCCCCTCCAGCTGTGAAGCTTGTAGGCCTCGAAGTGAAAGCCGCCGTAAGTCAAGGCAGCGGCGACGGCCACAACCCAGTCAAGAGGGCGTTCCTTCTTGCTCTTTGCAAGAAGGGTAACCAGGAAGAGGGCCAACTTGATCGCTTCGCGGATGAAATCTTCCTCGTTTTGCTTGGTGGGGAGTTTCATCCCTGCAACCCCCTTGCGTAACAGGCTCTCGACCTGTTCCCTTACGCTTGCGTCCACGTTACCTTCCTTTCTTCTTCTAGGAGTTTTGGGCGGGTGGGGTGTTCCCGCCTGCCGTGAGGCAGGAAGAAACACCCCGAAGGTTGACGCCGGCCCTTAGTTAGGGGCCGGGGGGTTGAGGCTCTCGATGAGGGCCATCAGGCATTCTTTCGAATTCCTGAGGGCGAGCGCCTCTTCGAACTTTCCTGCCCGGATAATGGACCTGATGATCTTGCTGGCTTCCTCGTCTGAAAAGCCAAGATCATTACTGAGGGTGATGCAAAAGAACACCCTCGCGATCACCATATCCATCGGAGTGATCTTATCGCTAAGATCCTCCAGCTCGAGCTCATGATGAGCTCGAAGAAGCCTGAGAAGCCTAAGCTTCTCCTCGAACTCCTCTTTGGTCATCTTTCCTCCTACCGGTATTTATGGCACCGGCCGCCTGCATTAAGACTTCCAGAGGATTATGCTGTAACAAACAGCATGTCAGCCTCCGTGGGCTCATCCTAAGGATGTCTTTTTGCTCAAGAAAAAGATTTATTGGTTATGTTTTGGGATTTTTAGTTGGGTAGTAAGGCTACACTCACCGGGGAGCAGTTTCTCTTACTTGGAACACCTTTTCCCCAGGGAGATCAGGCATTTTATCTACGTGTATCCTAGAAGTATTGCCGTTAAGGCAATTCCTTAACCTTCTTAGGAACGCGTATTTGAATGTTTATGAATATACCATGTTTTACTGCTACGTACAATATATGGCGAGCAGATTTCATAAAAGTTTAACATAAAGAAACGCTGTTATATCAATATGTTATAAGGCGACGGCTTGCCTTATGTGCTACATAACTCAAGGAATTCCTTGAACTCCGGCGGAATCTCGCTATACTGCCTCCGAAATTTCGGTAAAACCTATGAAATTTCGCGAAGCACTTACATTTGATGATGTTCTACTGGCCCCTAAGGCCTCATCTGTTGTGCCCACTGATGTTGATACTTCCACTTACATAACTCCCAAAATTAAACTTGGCATACCGCTTATTTCAGCGGCAATGGATACTGTTACAGAATCAGCGCTTGCCATAGCGATAGCGCAGGCCGGCGGTATTGGCTGCATCCACAAGAACTTCACTCCTAAACAGCAGGCTGAAGAAGTCCGTAAAGTGAAAAAATTTGAATCAGGCATGGTTGTTAATCCTGTAACCATTCGTCCAGACCAGAAACTTGCAGAGGCACTCTCGCTGATGAGCCGGGAAAAGATTTCCGGCATTCCGGTTGTAGAGAAGAACGGCAAGCTGGTTGGCATCCTGACCCATAGGGATGTGCGTTTTGCAGAGAATTTAAAACAGCCGGTACGTGAACTGATGACGAAAGATTTAGTCACTGTAAAAGAAAATGTAAGCAAGGATCAGGCAAAGAAATTACTCCATAAGCACCGCATAGAAAAACTTCTAGTCGTTGATGGCAGGTTTCACTGCAAAGGTCTTATAACTGTAAAAGATATTGAGAAATCTCTCGCATATCCGCACGCCACAAAAGACGAGAAAGGCCGCCTTCGTGTTGCTGCTGCCGTTGGTGTCGGCAAAGAAGGAAGAGACAGGGTTCTTGCATTGATAGATGCAGGTGTTGATCTGATAGTTGTTGATACCGCGCACGGACATTCCAAGGGCGTCCTTGAAATGGTTTCCTGGATAAAGAAAAATCATAAGATTTCAGTTATTGGCGGTAATGTGGCAACGGCTGATGGTGCGAAAGCGCTGATCGACGCAGGTGTTGATGCGGTGAAAGTTGGCATTGGCCCCGGCTCTATATGCACTACCAGGATTGTTGCTGGTGTTGGCGTTCCACAGCTCACCGCTATCATGGATGTTGTAGATACTTGCAAAAAGAAAAACATAAAAGTGATTGCCGATGGCGGCATAAAATATTCTGGTGATCTTGCAAAAGCCATTGCTGCGGGTGCAGATTGTGCCATGCTCGGCGGCCTGTTTGCCGGCACGGAAGAAAGCCCGGGTGAAGTTATTTTATATCAGGGCAGATCATATAAATCATATCGCGGCATGGGCTCGCTTGGCGCGATGGCCAGAGGTTCAGCTGACCGTTATTTCCAGCAGGAGATACGCGATAAATTAAAACTGGTTCCGGAAGGTGTTGAAGGCCGTGTGCCATTCAAGGGGCCGGTTGCAGGTGTTATCCATCAGTTGATTGGTGGCCTTAAAGCTTCAATGGGTTATACGGGAAGTAAAGATATAAAATCACTGCAACAAAATGCGGAATTCGTGCGTATTACCAACGCTGGGCTTAAAGAAAGCCATGTTCACACCATCTCAATCACTCAGGAAACCCCGAATTACCGGGTGACTGATTAAAACTATCATTGATTTTGGCTGCGATAGGCGGTATTGAAAAAGCCCTCACCGGTTGATTATTGCTCGCGTGGCGGAACTGGTAGACGCAAGGGACTTAAAATCCCTCGATTAGAAATAGTCGTGCCGGTTCGATTCCGGCCGCGAGCACCATAAAGAAATAAGCTCAGCCCCTTAACTGTGAAGAAAATTCGCCTATCTTCTTTTCATCCATTGTTATCGGGGTAATGCCGTAATCTTTGTTAACAGGGGAGGTAGCTCAGCCTTATTTTTAGAGGATTTACAGGCTCTCTCCATGCTCCAACTAATTTAAAATAGCATATTTGGTTGACTTGCGGGGTAAAATAAGTATTTTATCGTTTAATTGACTAGCTTTCCGGCCTTATCTTAAAATTTGGCGGAATGTTTAATGAACGCTATAAATTTTAAGTAATGGAGTGATATATGGCGACAGGTGCAGTAAAATGGTTCAACCCAACAAAAGGTTATGGGTTTATTCAACCTGATGGTGGTGATAAGGATGTGTTTGTTCATATCAGCGCTCTTGAACCCCTTGGTATCAGGACTTTGAATGAAGGCCAGCGTGTCAGCTATGAACTGGTAGAAAATAAAGGCAAGACTTCAGCTGGAAATCTGAAGCTGCTAGATGCTTAAGACCAGGTTATTTAAGCAAAATAATCAATAATTAAAAAAACATTGTTTCAACAGCTCTGCTGGGGTAGATTTTCCTCATGTATCTTGAGCTTTCGGACCATTTGTTAATTCTTTCAGCCTATTTTCTGGGCTCGGTGCCGTTCGGTGTTGTGGTTGCTGATCTGGCAGGCATTGGCGATTTGCGTACTCAGGGCTCAGGAAACATAGGCGCTACCAATGTTACCCGCATCGGCGGCAAAAAACTTGGCGCCATAACGCTTGTTCTGGATGCGCTAAAAGGCGTTATACCCGTAATCATCGCCCAGCAGATGTATCCTCCGGCAACAGCGCTTGCTGCAGGGGTTGCCGCGGTTTTTGGTCATATATTTCCCGTCTGGTATAAGTTTAGGGGCGGCAAGGGTGTTGCAACAACGCTTGCAGTAATTACCGCTCTTCAGTGGCCAATTGGAATAATAGTTTGTGGCATATGGTTATCAGTTTTTAAACTTTTCAGGATATCTTCTCTCGCGGCCCTTGTTGCTATGGCTATAGCTCCGGCTCTCAGTTATTATATTGTTGGCCAACAGTTTGGCCTTACAGTACTTATTCTTTCTACGCTTGTTATAGCCCGCCACCATGAAAATATAATTCGTCTTATGAAAGGACAGGAAGGAAAATTAAAGAGTGGAAAGTAGGGAATTAAATGAAAAAGAAAAACTGGAATGGCTGCAACTTATACGCAGCGAGAATATTGGTCCGCGAACGTTTTTTGACTTGCTGAAATTTTATGGTTCGCCGGCAAAAGCGGTGGCGGCTATTCCTGCCATTGCAGCAAAGGGCGGCAGAAAAAATCCTATAAAACTATGCACTAGGCAGGAAGCGGAAAAAGAAATCGAATCATGTGAGAAGCTGGACGCAAAGATAGTTGCTTTCTGTGAGCCTTGGTATCCTTCATTGCTGCGTACCATCGATGACCCGCCTCCGGTTATAACCGTACTCGGGAATTTAGATTTATTACAGAAGAAATCTATCGGTGTGGTTGGCACCAGGAATGCTTCTGCCAACAGCTCAATGTTTACCGCTAAACTGGCAAAGGATTTGGGAAGAGCTGGTTATGTGGTTGTTTCCGGCCTTGCCAGGGGCATTGACACGGCGGCGCACCGTGCATCGCTTGAAACTGGGACTGTGGCGGTCATAGCTGGAGGTATTGATAATATCTATCCTCCGGAAAATAAAAAACTCTATGAAGAGATTGCGACAAGGGGTGCAATAATAAGTGAACTTCCGGTGGGAACGATTCCGCGTGCGCAGAATTTTCCTCAGCGCAACCGTATTATTGCGGGGATCTCAGAGGGTGTGGTGGTAACAGAGGCCGCGCTTAAATCAGGTTCTCTAATCACAGCAAGGCTTGCCACTGAATATGGCAGGGAAGTTTTTGCGGTTCCTGGCTTTCCTCTCGATCCTCGTTCACAAGGAAATAACCGCCTGCTTAAGAATGGAGCTACACTTACAGAATCAGTTGAAGATGTCGTTGAGAGCCTCAAGTTTTCTTCTCAGAAGAATGGGATGTTTATGGCAGAAGAGAATGTTGATTATTTTTCTCCCGTCAGCAACCTGCCGCCCGAGGAAGATATTGAGAAAGCGAAAGAAATAATAATGATGAAACTTTCTAAGAGCCCGATACTTGTTGATGATTTGGCGCGTGAAAGCGAACTTGCTGTAAAAGTTGTTCTTGCTACAGTCCTGGAGCTGGAACTGGCAGGTAAAATTGAACGCCACCCAGGTGGCCGCCTATCACTTCTCTTTGAAAAAGAAGAGAAATCCGCCGTTTCCGGTTAATAAACTTGCAAAATTGCCAACATAGGTTTATACCTTGCCGTTCTTTAAAAGGCAGTAAATCATGCATATTCTGGTTGTAGAATCACCAGCAAAAGCGAAAACCATCAATAAATATCTTGGCTCAGATTACAAGGTACTGGCTTCCTATGGCCATATCAGGGATCTTCCTTCCAAGGATGGCTCCGTGCTGCCTGAAAAGGATTTTGCCGTTATTTATGAAGTAGATAAGGATGCTGCCAAGAATGTAAAAGAGATAGCTGATGCGGTAAAGAAAGCTGATTCGCTTATCCTTGCTACCGACCCTGACCGTGAAGGCGAAGCTATCTCATGGCACGTTGTGGAGGTTCTTAAAGAAAAGAAGGCACTGAAGGATATCCCAGTAAAACGCGTGGTATTCAATGAAATAACCAAAAAAGCGGTGCAGGATGCAATCTCCCACCCGCGCGATATTGACATGGACCTGGTGAATGCCCAGCAGGCAAGGCGCATTCTGGATTATCTTGTAGGCTTTAACCTTTCACCTATCTTATGGCGTAAGCTTCCCGGCAGCCGCTCAGCTGGCCGCGTTCAATCTGTGGCGCTACGCCTTATATGCGAACGTGAAGATGAAATTGAGAAATTCGTTTCGCAGGAATACTGGGATATAAAGGTTGATCTAGCCAAATCAAGCGGCGATAGTTTTTCTGCCACCCTTACCCATATAAACGGCGATAAGCTTGATAAGTTTTCACTCAGCAATGAACCGCAGGTAACACGCGTTGCGGAAAGCTTAAAGACAAAAAGTTATACAGTTAAATCCATAGAAAAGAAGCAGCAGCGCAGGAACCCATATCCTCCATTCACTACTTCCACTCTGCAACAAGAAGCTTCGCGTAAATTAGGATTTACCGCAAAACGCACCATGCAGCTTGCGCAAAAACTTTATGAAGGTGTGGATATAGGAAGCGATACAGCCGGCCTTATAACCTATATGCGTACTGATGGTGTGCAGGTGGCGGATGAGGCAATATCTGCTGCGCGTTCGGTTATCGCCAAAAAATTCGGACAGAATTATGTTCCGGGGTATGTGCGTAAATATGAAAGCAAACTGAAAAACGCACAGGAAGCCCACGAAGCAATCCGCCCAACAGATATAACCCGCGATCCTGATTCATTAAAAAAATATCTGGATGGCGATATGCTGGATCTATATGACCTGATCTGGAAGCGTATGGTGGCAAGCCAGATGGAAAGCGCAGTGCTTGACCAGGTGATAGTTGATATCAAGACAACAGATGATAATGCTGATTTCCGCGCTGTTGGCTCAACGCTTAAATTTCCAGGCTTCTATGCGGTATATCGTGAGCGCGATGAGGATGAGAAAGAAGATGAGGATGAAGATAGATCAATACCTCCGCTTGAGGAAGGCGAATCACTGAAATTCCTGAAAGTTAATCCTGCTCAGCACTTCACCGAACCTCCGCCACGTTATACTGAGGCATCGTTAGTAAAGAAGCTGGAAGAACTTGGTATTGGCCGCCCTTCAACCTATGCCAGCATAATAGCTGTGTTGCAGGACAGGGAATATGTAAAACTAGAAAAGAAACGCTTCGAGCCGGAAGATCGTGGCAGGCTGGTTACCGCGTTCCTAAGAAGTTTCTTTAAGAAATATGTGCAATATGATTTTACTGCAAAACTGGAAGATGAGCTTGATCTTGTCTCTGATGGAAAACTTGACTGGAAAACATTGCTGCGCTCTTTCTGGCAGGATTTTTCTGATAATGTTGAAACAGCAGGAAAGCTTGATTATGCAGAAGTGTTAAATGCAATTGATAGTATACTCGGGCCCCATTTCTTTCCTGAGAAACCCGGCGAAGATGCAAGAAAATGCCCTTCCTGCGAAACTGGTCGTATAGGCATAAGGCTTGGTAAATTCGGTGCTTTCATTGGTTGCTCCAACTATCCTGAATGCAGTTATACCCGCGCGCTTGACCGCATATCTGTTGAAGAGGCGGAGGAAACAGTAGGTGAAGGTGAATTTGAAACCAAAGTTCTTGGCATGGGCAAGGATGATCAGGAAATAACTCTCCGCAAAGGCCCATATGGTTTTTATATACAGGTGGGCGAAGGTGATAAGAAGAATAAGCCAAAGCGGGTTGGCATACCAAAGACCATGGATTATACAACCGTTGATCTGGAAAAAGCGCTGGCGCTTCTTACGCTGCCGCGCACTGTCGGCAAACACCCGGATACCGGAAAAGTCATAAAGGCCGGCATTGGCAGGTTTGGCCCATATCTTCAGCATGATGGCAAATATAAATCCTTGGGCAAGGATGATGATGTGCTGACTGTTGGTATAAACCGGGCAGTGGATTTGCTGGCACAGGTTGCAGAAAAATCAGCAAAAGCAGCTCCCATAAAGGTTCTTGGCAAACACCCGGATGATGAAAAAGAAGTGGCTGTTTATAAAGGACGCTATGGTCCTTATGTAAAACATGGTAAGATAAACGCCACTTTGCCAAAGGATGAGGCTCCGGAATCTGTTACTATGGAGACGGCCCTTCTTCTTCTGGCCAAGAAAAAAACAAAGGCAAAAAAGAAGAAAAAATAACCTTATTCATTATGGAAAGGAATATTAAATCTCAGTTTGGTGCTTCATATAAAGAGGCTGAGATTGGCCGGATAGTTAATCTTGCCAGCGACAAACCTTTGCGGCTTGAATCTGGCGCCCTGATTTCTGATTTTCCGGTAGCGTTCCAAACCCATGGTAACCTAAATAAGGATAAATCTAACGCCATTCTCATTTGCCACGGCTTAACGGCAGATCAATATATAATCGATAAACACCCGGTAACCGGCAAGCCTGGCTGGTGGGCAGATGTTGTTGGGTCTGGGAAAGCTATAGATACTGATAAACATTTTATCATATGCCCTAATGTTCTTGGTGGCTGCATGGGTTCGTTTGGTCCAAAGGAGACAAACCCTAAAACGGGAAAGCCTTATAATCTTGATTTTCCGGTCATCACCATTGCCGATATGGTGGAAGCGCAGAGATTGCTTATAGATTATCTTGGCATAAAGGAACTATTCTGCGTGATAGGTGCTTCAATGGGCGGGATGCAGGTGCTTCAGTGGGCATCCAAGTATCCTGACAGGATATTCGGGGCAATCCCGATAGCGGCAGCAGCTCGCCATACCGCGCAGAACATAGCTTTTCATGAAGTAGGCAGGCAAGCGATAATGGCAGACCCTGACTGGGCAGACGGTAATTACCTTAATGAAAAGAAATATCCATCAAAAGGCCTTGCCGTAGCAAGGATGACCGCACATGTAACCTATCTTTCTGAAGCAAAGCTGCAGGATAAATTCGGCAGGAAACTTCAGGGTAAGAATGGAAAGAGCTATGGCTTTGATGCAGATTTCAGGATTGAGAGCTATCTCCGCCACCAGGGCATAACCTTCGTGGACAGGTTTGATGCAAACTCATATCTCTATATAACTCGTGCGATGGATTATTTTGACCTGGCAGAAGATCATAAAGGCGTTCTCGCTAATGCATTCAAATCAACAAAAGCTTCTTTCTGTTTGGTTTCGTTTACCAGCGACTGGCTGTTCCCTACCATTGAGAGCAAAATGATTGTCCATGCTCTGAACGCAGTTGCGGCAAACGTAAGCTTTGTTGAAATTGATACAGATAAGGGGCATGATGCTTTCCTGCTTGATGAGCCCGAATTTCAGGCTACCATAAAAGGTTTTCTGGAAGGGCTTAGGGCAAAAAGGAAGATATAATGGCGATAAGATTATTCACAGGAAAGAAACCAATATTTCTTGTTGAGAGAACCACCTCAGGGTATGACTTGCATGGCGCGATCATTGAGTGTGCCGCCGCAATTTCTGAAAAAGTCTGGCGGGAACGCATTGCATATCTTGATAAGCTAATCTGGCGTTTTAATACCAAACACCATGGTCAGGATCCTTTCGTTCAGGTTAGCACGCATGGGATAACCCACCTTCATGATGTTGTTCACCTTACTTATTCAAAAACGATAAGCGGTCATCCGCCAAAAGAGGAATTATCGCCGGAGGTAAGAGAAGAAAGAACCTTATTTCTTTTTAAAAAACTTGTTGAGGGTAGCAGTGCATCAGGAAAGGATGCGCTGGAGGAACTGGCATTAGCCATAACAGATGATGATTTTACCCTGCTGCAGGAATCATCCGCAACCAGACGTTCAAGGATAATGAGGGAGGTTTTTTCATTTGTAAGGGGAAGTGTTAAGCCTGATTTGTATATGGAATTGCTTCAACACCATGCAAAAGGAAACTGGAATTTATTCCACACGGCAGGTAAATCAAAGAGGGATGTTTTTGATTTTTTAATTAGGGAATTTGAATTGGTTTTTAATTCAAAAGCTGAAGCACATATAGAAGAGCTTCTTACTACAAGAAACTATAAGGGCGATACCCCTTTATGTATTGCTATGAATACATCAAGAGCATCTGCCGCTTCAGCAATGAGGAGTTTTCTCAGTAATGGACTTGGGGGCGGTAGGGGCTAATGAGGGCGGAACTTAAAATACTGGCGGATTTAGTAAACTCTGGCTCCAAGGTGCTTGATATAGGCTGCGGGGAAGGAGAGCTGCTTGAATATCTGGTGCAGGAGAAAAAAGTTGATGGCCGAGGCCTTGAGTTAAACCAGCAGAAGGCTAGTATTGCTCTTAGTCGCGGGCTTTCGGTTGTTCAGGGCGATGCTGATACCGACCTTAAATATTATCCAGATAAAAGTTTTGATTACGCAATCCTTGGCCAGACCATACAAGCTACCAAGAATCCAAGGGAGATTTTGCAGGAAATGCTCCGTATAGCAAAATATGCCCTAGTATCATTCCCGAATTTCGGTTACTGGCAGAACCGTATCTATCTTTTATTCAATGGCCGCATGCCGGTAACAAAAACACTTTCATATGAATGGTATGAAACGCCAAACATCCATTTCTGCACTATAAAGGACTTTATTCTGCTTTGTGATGATATGGGGATAAAAGTGGAAAAGAAACTTTTCCTTACGGCAGATGGTCAGCCACGGCCGTTCTACAGCAACTTTATCCTTCCGGCCAATATCTTCGGCCAGCATGGAATTTTTCTCCTCGGCCAGAAGTAACACGCTGAAAAACAACAGAAATTCCCGTTAAGAAGAAATTAATCTTTATTCCATATAATCTAATGGATAAAAATGTTTTTAAGGTGATTTTATGGCTAAAGACAAAAAACCAAATCCTAACAATATTCTTGATATGATTCACTTTGCGCAACAAAAGAAAGCAGAGTTTTTTGCCGGAAAGGAGCCGCTTGCCCCTATTTCACAAGATGAACTGACTGCATTCGGAGTTTTACGTGATGTGCTTGCAACCAGCAAACTAATACCAAACCTAGGCAGCAAAAAAGATGGTGGCTCTGATTTTGTTCCAGCAGAAGAGCTGGTTAAAGCTGCATATCCCGATTGTACCCCGGATGATCTGCTGGAAGCAAAGAGTCTTACGGATATCGATGCATTCATCTATGTTTATGATGGGATAGTTGGTGCGCGTAAGCCTATAGTAATAAAAAACCCTGGCGATTTCCGTAACCTGATGAACGCGGAAGGTTTCAGGGAAATGTTTGCTGAGCTCGAAAAAGCCTGCCGTATACATAAATTCTGTTCTGAGCACGTAGGTACCACGACAAAAGAACCCATAACAGGGGAGATTGTATCAGAAGCAAGGAAACTAGCCTTTGGTTATATGGGCAAATCAAAGGAAGTTATGGCGCTGATGGCAAAAGACATAAGGGTTGAGATTGATAATGGTAGTACACCCGTTCATGAAAAGGCACTTAAGTTTGCCGGTGATTTTAAGGATGCGCTTGAACCATTGCAAAAAATGGGAAAAGAAATAAAGGGCACTACCGGTAAACCAGGTAAATAATTTAATATCCTACAACCCGTTTATAAGAATAAACCTTCTTAGGGTTTTCCACTCCTTCTTCCACGGTTGCATAAATCCTTTTCTGCGCCTCAATAACCAGAACGCCACCACATCTTGGTAATATACTTTTTCCTACCCATTCCATCAATTTTGCTATTTTTTCCAACCATGGCATAGTTATTGGCAGCATGAACAGGGCGCTTTTTTTAGAGATTATATCGAACATGGTCTCGTTTAGCAGCATTTCCATCTGCCAGCCAGAAAAGGGGATTCCATGCCCGAAAGGTGTTGAATCAGCCCTTGCCCACAGGCCTT
The DNA here is from genome assembly GCA_964450945.1 of uncultured Rickettsiales bacterium. Lineage (GTDB taxonomy): Bacteria > Pseudomonadota > Alphaproteobacteria > Rickettsiales > JABDBP01 > CAYVHI01. Next base: position 132,820 of record CAYVHI010000001.1, on the reverse strand, counting down.
TCCTGTTTGGTACTATCAATATAACCCTTCCTTCGGGGGTAAGTACCCGCCACAATTCACGCATCGTTTGGGTAAGATTATCTGAAAACTCGAGCGAGTGGATGATAATGGCGCGGGAAATGGAAGCATCAGGCAGTGGCATTTCCGTATCCTCATATGAAAAGGCAAGGTTCCTACCCCTGTTTTTACCATTATTTTCCGGCCAGAATACAGCGCCGTAATTTCCCGGCATTGCCGCCATAACCCTTTGGCTGCGCAGCAGGAACATCTTAAGATAAGGCAAAGCATACCCGCATCCTAGGATATTTTCATCACGCCGGCTTTTATGTTCGAACATCTCCGGCCAGGCCTTTCTGATGGCAGACCTTATGGATATGCCAGCCATCTTGCCAAGGCGGCTGTTATAGAATCTTTCCAGTTCATTTGTTTTAGGCCTGAGCATACCTTTCCCCGAAAATGGCAGTACCAACCCTTATATAAGTAGCGCCAAGTGCTGCTGCTGTTTCAAAATCACCACTCATACCCATGCTTAATTCCTTTATATTATTCCTTTCGGCAATTTTCTTCAGCAATGCAAAATGCATTGCTGGTTCCTCGTTAAGTGGTGGTATGCACATAAGTCCCTTTATATTAAGCTCCAGATCATCCCGGCAGTATTTTATGAATTTATCAGCTTCTTTTGGTTGGATGCCGGCTTTTTGTTCTTCTTCGCCAATGTTTATCTGTATGAATAGATCTAGCTTCTTTTGTTGTTTTTTCATTTCCTCTGCTATCGCCTTTGCTATCTTTTCCCGGTCGATTGTCTGTATGCAGTCAAAAATGGTTACAGCCTCTTTTGCTTTATTGCTCTGTAGTGGCCCTATAAGATGTAGTTTAATATCGCTATATGTTTTTTTCAGTTCAGGCCATTTACTGGCGGCCTCCTGAACCCGGTTCTCTCCAAAAATTCTGTGTCCGGCGTTAATAAGGTCAACAATCTTATCCTTTCCGTGGGTTTTGCTGACGGCAATAATCTTAGGCACAGTATATGATTCATCCTCAAGCTGAAATTTCTGAGGGATGTCTTTAAGCCTTTCTTTGATGTTTTTCAGGTTCTCGACAACTTTACCGATTTGCATATAAGTTTATTTCTAAGTTATTATGGATTATGGCATCCGATGTTAATATAGCTCCACCTAATAAACTATGGTTTTCTGGCCACAAACTGTTGCAGCTTGGCAACAGGAAGGTCAAAAAGCCCTACCTTTTAGTCTTTTTAATAATCAATAAAGTTGCATGGCTAGCTCTTATAGTGTTTCTATACACCCATTAATGCAGGTCATAAAGACTTGCTTTTTGACTTTTTACAACCATTTAGTTTCTAGAATAGGGTTAAATATGAAAAAATTTTTACTAGGTACTAGTGCTCTGATCAGTGCGGGTCTCGTTGCGGGTTCCGCTCTTGCTGCAGGGCCAAATGTTTCTGTTGGTGGTTTTCAAGACTTCCAAGCAGGCTGGGTAGATCAAGAAGCTGCCTTCGAAACCGGCGCTAACAGCCGTGATTTCAAAACACGCAGTGATACCGAAGTCCATGTGAACGTTAACGGCAAAGCTGATAACGGTCTTGGCTATGGTGCTGTTGTTGAATTAGAAGCAGATGTAACTGCCGCTGATAACGGTGAAGGTTTCAACGCTGACAAAACATATCTCTTCATTGAAAGCGGTATGGGTCGTGTTGAACTTGGTAGCAACACAGATGCTGCTGAAGCTCTGCAAGTTAGCCCAGGCAACTTTGCTCGCGCAACAGGTGGCGTAGATGGTGATTGGTATCTTTTTGTTAACACCGGTGGTGTTGGCGGTGGCCAGGCATTTATTCTTCGTACTGATCTGCCAACTGCACATGCAAAAGGCGTAACTGAGGATGCTAACAAAATCACTTACTATTCTCCACGTTTCTCTGGATTTCAATTCGGCGTAAGCTTCGCACCTGATCAAGGTGATGTTGGTTCTGCTACTGGTTTCACTGGTGAAAACAACGGCGACCAAGAAGGCGTATTCAACGCTGGTATTAATTATACCGGTAAATATCAAAACGTTGGCGTTCAAGGGTCTATCACTGGTGAATGGGGTAGCTCAGAAACTGCTGCTACAGAAGACCTAAATGCTTATGCTGCTGGTCTAGCTCTTAACTATATGGGCTTCAGCTTCGGCGGTTCTTATGGCGATTGGCAAGAATCTACTTTGCCTGTTGCAGCTAATCAAGGTGATAGCCAATTTTGGACACTCGGTGCAGCTTATGCAACTGGTCCATATGGTATCAGCGTAACATATCTTGATGCTGAGCGGAACAACAATGACAGCAACAACCTGTCTGTTGGTGCTGACTATAAACTGGCTCCAGGCTTAGTTCCATACATTGAAGCTAACTTCTTTGAACTGGATCAAGGTGGCACAACAGTTGACAACGAAGGTACAGTTGTTCTGTTCGGTACTCAACTTAACTTCTAATAGTTAAAAGAGTATAAGAAAAATAAGGGCGGTGCGATTGCATCGCCCTTTTTTTTGCCCTTCCATTCTTTGTCTTTCCATTGAATTATAGTTTTTTTATTGAGTTACAGAGAAATCTGGATTAGAAGGGTTTTCATATTCAGGAAATCAAATTATGTTGAACCGAATTTTAGCTATATTGTTTACTATTATATTACTATCTGGTTGTGGAGCTCTCGGTAAAGGCGAGGCTGAGTTTCCAAAAGATCCAGACATTGCAAGGCGTTTACGTTATGGTAAAATCACCGGTGATGGTGGCTTAAAACTTTTTGGCGAAGATGATGATTCTGGGGCAGCAAATTCTGGCCTTGCCGTAAACAGCTTTTTATGGCGGGCAACTCTTGAAACTCTTTCATTTGTCCCGCTTGCCTCAGCAGACCCATTTGGCGGTGTAATACTCACCGACTGGTATGAAAATCCTGAAGCAAGGGGTGAGCGTTTTAAGATTAACACACTTATCCTTGATAAGAAACTGCGTGTAGATGCATTAAAGGTAACGGTTTATAAGCAGAAACTGGATAAAGCTGGCTGGCGGGATGTGGCAGTTGACGAGAATATCGCCCGTGACCTGGAAGATAAGATCCTGATGCGTGCCCGTGAAATGCGGGTTGCGCAGACCGTTAAGAAATAAAAATAACTACTAACCATAAAAGCCCCTGCGCATATGCGAAACTATAACCCATTGGAATGTGAGAAGAAGTGGCAGAAGATTTGGAATGATAAGAAAATCTTCCAAACTACCGAGAACTCACAAAAACCAAAATGCTATGTGCTGGAGCAGTTCCCCTACCCTTCCGGCCGTCTGCATATGGGGCACCTAAGGCTTTATACCCTAGGCGATGTTCTAACGCGTTATAAAATGGCGAAAGGCTTCAATGTGATGCACCCTATGGGTTGGGATGCTTTCGGCCTGCCGGCAGAGAATGCAGCAATCGAAAACAAAGTTCACCCGGCAAAGTGGACATATCAGAATATAGAAAACATGAAACGCCAGCTGAACATGGTTGGGCTTTCATATGACTGGACGCGTGAACTTGCCACCTGCGACCCTGAATATTACAAGCATGAACAGAAGATGTTCCTTGATATGGTGAAGGCAGGGCTCGCCTATCGTAAGGAATCAATGGTGAATTGGGACCCGGTGGATAACACTGTGCTTGCCAACGAACAGGTGATTGAAGGTAGGGGCTGGCGGTCTGGCGCTATTGTCGAGCGCAAGAAGCTTACCCAGTGGTTCTTAAAGATTACGGAATTTGCCGAACCATTACTGGAAGCCCTAAAAGAACTGCCGGGATGGGTGGATAAGATAAAATTGATGCAGGAACGCTGGATAGGCAAATCTTACGGCGCACTTATAGATTTTGAACTTATCGGCAGGAAAGACAGGCTAACCGTCTATACCACCCGTCCTGATACGATTTTCGGTGCGGCTTTCTGCGCAATCTCGGCAAACCACCCATTGGCAGCAGAACTGGCAAAAAATAACCCTAAAATTGTTTCTTTCATAGAAGAATGCAACAAGATGGGTGTCAGTGAAGAGGCTATAGAGAAAGCTGAGAAGAAAGGTTTTGATACGGGCTTAAAAATCCAGCATCCTTTTGTTAAAGATATTCAGTTGCCACTTTATATAGCCAATTTCGTGCTTATGGAATATGGAACTGGCGCAATATTTGGCTGCCCGGCGCATGATGGGCGCGATTTTGAATTCGCTAAAAAATATAACCTGCCAATAAAAACAGTTGTATCTCCTGATGGCAACCCAGACTTCAAGGTAGAAAAAGAGCCATATACAGAAGATGGCAAAGCCATAAATTCAGATTTCCTGAATGATCTTCCGGTCACTGAGGCAAAAGAAAAAGCTATAAATAAGCTGGAAGAGTTAAAGATTGGGCAGAGGAAGGTGAATTATCGTCTGCGTGATTGGGGTGTTTCAAGGCAACGTTACTGGGGCTGCCCTATCCCAATTATCCATTGTGGAGCTTGTGGCGTGGTAGGCGTGCCGGAGAAAGACCTGCCGGTGAAACTTCCTGAGGATGTTACATTCGATAAGCCTGGCAATCCCCTAGATCACCACCCGACATGGAAGAATGTGAACTGCCCAACTTGCGGTAAACCTGCCACCCGCGAGACAGATACGTTTGATACATTCATGGAATCATCATGGTATTTCGCCCGCTTCTGTTCACCACAAAGCAACAAAGGTTTTGAGAAGGATAAGGCCGAATACTGGCTGCCGGTGGATTATTACCTGGGCGGCGTGGAACACGCAGTTCTTCACCTGCTATATTCACGTTTCTTCATGCGTGCTTTAGAGCGCTGTGGTTATTCAAACATAAAAGAACCATTCAAAGGATTATTTGCGCAAGGAATGGTGTGCCGTGAGACATATAAAGATAAAGAAGGCAAATGGCTTTACCCGGAAGAGGTTGCAAAGAAAGATGGCAAGGCATATCTAGTCAAAGGCGGTGAGGAAGTTTCTATAGGCCGGGTTGAAAAGATGAGTAAATCAAAAAAGAACGTAGTTAGCCCGGAAGAGATAATTGAGAAATATGGCGCTGATACGGCGCGGTTGTTCATGCTTTCTGATTCGCCGCCGGAGCGTGACCTGGAATGGACGGATTCCGGCATTGAAGCCGCCTCAAAATATCTAGGCCGCCTGTGGAAAATGGCAAGTGAAGTGGCAGAAAAAAAGAATGGCGAAGTAAACGAAAAGCTCAAGAAAAATATCCACAAAACCATAAAGAATGTAACCGATGATATAGAAAATTTTCACCTCAATAAGGCAGTGGCAAGGATCCGCGAGCTTACCAATGAACTGGAAAAATCATCAGGTCCTACTTACAAAGAAGGTGTAGAAGTGGCTATACGCCTTATCTATCCAATGCTGCCACACCTGGCAGAAGAGATGTGGGAGCTCTTGGGCAATAAAACCATACTGGCAGAAACGGATTGGCCGGTTGCTGACCCTAAATTACTTGTTGATGATACCATTACAATGGCAGTGCAGCATAACGGTAAAATGCGCGGAACTATTGAAATTCCAGCCAACCATAATGAGGAACAGATAAAAGAGGCGGCATTTGCCCTCTTAAAAGGAGCTATAGCTGGCAAGGAGATTAAAAAAGTGATAGTAGTTCCTAAAAAAATGGTGAGCGTAGTTACGTGCTAAGGAAATTATCAATTATAATTATTTCATTTATCGTTGTTTCCTGCGGGTTCCGCCCGCTTTACCGCGAAACCCCTGATGATGCAAGGATATCACCAGTGCTTGCATCTGTTGATATAGCGGGGATACCTGAAAGGTCAGGACAGATATTAAAAGGATACTTGCGGGATTATTTTAACCCCATCAATCAATCAGCTGAGAAACTCTTCCGTCTTGAAATAAGGTTGAACAGGGAACTTACGCCATTGGTTATCGAAAGAGATAGCAGGATTACCCGTTATAACCTGGTGTTTAGTGCAGATTTCTTCTTGAAAGAAACAGCAACCGGCAAGCTTATATATAGCGGCAACAGCAAGATGATAGGAAGCTTTGATGCGTCTGACGCTGAATTCTCCGTATATACCGCAGAGGAAGATACAGCAGCAAGAACACTGAAAGAAATGGCAAAAGATATTAAGCTGAAAGTGGCAGCATATTTCCTGAATAATAAGGCCGCACACCCCGGCCTTGTTGAGCTGAATGTAAATACTCCACAGGGTATTAATTAAAATGGCAGCCCCTACACCTCCAATAAATATGTTATTTATTGGCGAACCGCTAAATGAAAGTGTTGGTATAAAACTTGCCGATGGCAAAATAGTAGATATTGAATCTAAAGGTCAATTTGCTGGGGATATCGCGCCTAATATGGCTGCATATGCGGGCATGGCAGCCAATGCCATGGGGAAGGAAGTTGATATTGAGGTTTTTACAGGCGTTGGCGGAGAAGGCGACCAAGCCAGCATTGCGGTACTTTCTGATCTTCAAAGAAGGGGCTGTAAATTACACCCCATGTCAGCACGGATAAACGGAAAAACCTTAGGGAGTATAATAAACCTCCTGCTACCAGAAGGTGGGCCGCACCCAGATAAGGTAAAGCTTGATAGGGCTGAATCTGCTTTTCGGGAGGTAATGGGTGGATTTGATAGGCAAAAAATAAAAGAAATTGTTTCCAGATGTGATTTTATTGTGGTTTCCGGCATTCCTTTAGCTTGTGTGAAAGATAAGGAAAAATTCTTAATGCTCCTTGAAGAGGCAAAAGCAAAAAAGCCAGCAGCTAAGGTTGTTATCTCAACAAATCTTAGATTTATAAATTGGAAGATGCCAAGCCCTGATTTCCCAGAAGGGATCAGTGATGATGGTGTGGCGAGGGCAGAAGCCATTAAATGGCAGAATAGAATGCTTTCCCATGCAGATATTATATTTGCCAATGCAAAAGATGAGAATCAGTTAAGGGGAGATTCTGATGCGGCCGGAGCCATCTCCAGGCTTCTGGGACAGGCCAGAAATAAGGATGCCACCATCATTCTGACAAATGATGAGCAGCCTATTAATATTTCTTACGTTTCAGGCTCTATGAGAAAGACAGAAATGCTCAGAATACATGCAACAGACAGTGTGGTAGATACAGTAGGTGCGGGTGATAGTTTGGCGGCAACTACACTAATTGCGCAGTTGGCAGGATATAATGACATTATAACTTCTGTTAGATTAGGAACCTATGTTGCCTCCCAGGTGGTGGGTATAAAAGGAGCGCTGCCTCCGGTCGGACAAACCTTATCATTTGAGCCGCCTTTTGCGGTAATGAGAGATGGTGGAAAGAAATGAAAATTCAACCAGCAAGAATTGATAGTTTTGTAAAGAATCTGCCGGAAAACTGCCCCGGGGTTCTGCTCTACGGGCCTGACTCCGGGCTTGTTTCGGAAAGGGCCGAAATAATAACCGAACAGGTGCTGGGAAAAAACCCAGACCCATTCCTCATAACCGAGATAACTTCAGAAAAATTAAAAGATGATCCCGGCACATTGGCAAATGAAATGGCAAGTGTTAGTTTCTTTAATACGGGCAGAAAACTGATAAAAATCCGTGATGCTGCTGATTCTCTATCAGCAATATTAAAACCTATCCTTGGAGGGCATAAAGGCAAGGATGACCCGTTCATAATAGTTTTTGCCGGTGAACTTACCCCCCGCTCCTCACTCCGGGCTTTGGCGGAGAAAGAGGCAAGTTTTGCTTCTGTTCCATGCTATCAGGAAGATTCGGGGGCGCTTACCAATATCGTACGCACCAAACTGCGTGAAGCCGGATATACATATGAAATCGGCATTCCTGAGCTTATAGCGGCAAATTGCATGGGTAACCGCATGGTGCTTAACCAGGAACTCACAAAACTGCAGCTCTATATGGGCGAAAGGAAACAGGTTACCAGTGATGATGTCTATGCCTGCATAGTTGAGGTGACCGAAAGTTCTATGGATAACCTGTGCAGCGCTGTGGCAGGAAGGGATGCAAAAGTGGTGGCGAAGGAACTTAAGAAAGCCTATCAGGAAGGCATGATGCCGGTTACCATTCTCCGCTATGTTTCTAATTACTTCATGCGTTTCTATCTCATTAACAGCCAGCTTAAACAGGGCAGGACGGAGCAGGAAGCGATAGAGATGCTAAAGCCGCCGGTTTTCTTCAAGCAGGTGCCGGTTTTCAAGAAACACATCTCATACTGGGCGCGTGGTACGGAAAGTGAAAAACGCCTGCAAAAAGCTTTAAAAGCAATTATGTCAGCTGAACTGGAATGCAAGAAAACCAATATAAATCCTGAGCTTTTGACCAGCCATTACCTTACGGAAGTTACCAAGGTTGCCTAGATTTGTGGGCCCTTTGACCAATTGTCAAATTCAGCAAATTTTTCTACAAAACCCTCGCCTGATAACCCATCCCTGCTTGCTTCTCTGGTCTTGTACTCAAAATATTCTTTTAAGGCGTTTAATTGTATATCTGCCTGTCTTTTATCTAATGAGGGCCAGTCCCCGCTTGGGGATACGGTGCCGTTGATTGTAGAGAACTGCATCTGGATGAATGGGTATATCCTACTTCCTTCTGTCAGATAGCTTTTTATGTCTATAGGCTCATCGCCAGTCTCTGTTCTCGAAAAACCTTCCTGCGGAAAAGCGCCTAAAGAAGAGTGAAAATGTATTAATGGTGAATTTATTTTTACGAATTCATATTCCTTTCCATCGCGACTAATCGGCTTTTTTTCCACCAGCCTTTTCATAAAGAAATCGACAAATTCATTCCTGAAAGAGAGCCTTAAAGGGGTATAAGAATGATCCATTATTCCATCGACTATTCCCTCTCTGGAATGTCTATATCTCAAGGTTGGCACACCATGGCAGTGCCAAAGGATAAGATTTGCCAGCTCACCCTCGTTCATATATGGCTTCTTTTTTAGGAAATCAGCCATTTCTTCTAGCTGTATAAGAATATCACCCCTACCATTAATTTTTTGGGGCACCAAGGTAAGCCTTCCTATGTTTCCAGGAGGAACGCCCATTTCATGCAGCATTATGCCTATAATGAGTTCCCTGCGGTGGAAGCAATTATTTGCATTATACGCATGGGTAAAACGCTTATCTTTAGCTATAAGCCTAAAGATATCTTCAGCCTCTTTCTGCGAAAGTTCCTGTGCCATATCCTGAAATAATGCAGGAAAATGCTTAAAGAAACCTTAACAAAATAGAGGACTAGATATTCTCAAGCCTTCTCAGGATATTATCAAGTTGGCTGAGCGAACTGTAAGATATAATAACCTTACCAGCATTGCCGTTGTTCTGGATGTTAAGGTTCAAGCCAAGCTTCTTGGATAATGCCTTTTCAAGCTCAACGATATCCGGGTCCCTGCCCTTATCTTTTTTGGCTTTTGGCTTGTTGTTGAACTTCTGGACGAATTTTTCCGTCTGTCTCACGTTTAGATTGCGCTTAACAATCGTATTGGCGATATCAACAAGATCATCATTATCATTAACCGCAAGCAAAGCTTTGGCGTGGCCAACAGTAATCTTCTCATTATTGATGAAACCCTTAACTTCTTCCGGCAGCGAATTCAGGCGGATAAAATTGGCAATCTGCGCCCTGCTCTTCCCCAGAACTTCTGAAAGCTGTTCCTGGGTATATTTAAACTCATCTATCAGGCGTTGGTAACCTTCCGCGACTTCAAGCGGGGTTAAATTCTGACGCTGGATGTTTTCTACCAAGGCAACTTCCAAAGCCTGTTTATCTGATAACTCCATAACGATGGCAGGAATATGTGTATGGCCGGCCATGCGGGCAGCGCGCCACCTTCTTTCGCCTGCAATGATTTCGAAGCGGTTATCTGCAACCTTGCGGACGATTACCGGCTGGACAACACCATTCTTTTTGATTGATTCTGAAAGTTCCTGTAATTCTTCTTCATTAAAGAAACTGCGTGGCTGGAATTTGCCTGGCTGCAAAACATCTAAGGAAAGGCTGTTCGGAGCGGTATTTTCACGCGCTGCTTTTACAGCTGCATTGCCTGTTGTATCAGCAATAAGTGCGGATAAACCCCTGCCCAAAGTGCCCCTTCCGGTCCTGATTGATTTTACGTTATCTGTCATACAGCCTCCTGCAATTCTACATTCTGATTAAAGTTTATTGTGCTACGCTTCAGTAATTCTTTGGCTAACATTATATAAGCCTGAGATCCCGGACTCCGGAAGTCATAAATTAATGCCGGCTTACCATGTGACGGCGCTTCTGACATGCGGACGCTCCTTGGTATCACTGTCTGGTAAACGCTGTCCTTCATGAACTGGCGGACATCATTTTCAACCTGTTCGGTAAGTTTATTTCGTCTGTCATACATGGTGAGTACAACGCCGTTTATCTGTAATGATGGGTTCAGATTGGCGCGTACGAGATCGATAGTCTGTAATAGATGGCTTAAACCCTCAAGGGCAAAGAATTCGCATTGCATAGGGATTAAAACCGCCGTTGCAGCAACAAGTGCATTCAGGGTTAAAAGACCAAGAGACGGTGGGCAATCAATGATTATATAATCGTAATCAGCAGCAACATCGGCAAGCTTGGCTTTTAGTATATGTTCCCTTCCCTTTATTGTAACCAGCTCGATTTCTGCGGCAGAAAGGTCAACAATTGATGGAATTATATGAAGGTTTGGGACAATTGTCTTAACTCTAGCATCTTTTACCGATGCTTCGCCCAATATTAATTCATATGTAGTTACCTGCCGGTCATAGATGCCAAGACCGGTACTGGCATTTCCCTGTGGGTCAAGATCGATAAGAAGAGTCCTTTTATCGACTGCCGCAAGTGCCGTTGCAAGATTTATAGAGGTAGTTGTCTTCCCTACCCCACCTTTTTGATTAGTTATGGCTATGATTTGTTGTTTCATATCCTTTTTGCCCTCATGTTACCTATTGCAACTACATAACCTTTACTATCAGTTATGCTTGGATGAAGCTTCACATCAAACTCAAATTTTTTGTTTGCCTCTTCCAATTCGGTATGAACATTACTACCTTTTAAATACAAATTCAAACATTTTGGTGACTGCATTTTTGCAGTTTTTAAAAGTATATCGCTTAAAGGAGCGAATGCGCGGCAGGTGATGACGTCAAAACCCCCAAGGTTACCTTGCTCTATCCTCTGGTTATGTATGGTTACCATGTCAGATGAGGTGATTCTTTTTGCTTCTTCGAGGAAGGCGCATTTTCGATTGTCGCTCTCGACGAGAGTAATTTTTGGAAAACCGAGTATCGCAAGAATCATTCCTGGAAGTCCGGCTCCACTTCCGACGTCAAGAAGTGATTTTTTTTCTTCAGGAATGAATTTTAGGAGTTGGGCGGAATCTAAAATATGTCTTTCCCAGATTTCTTCCTCCGTGCCCTTCCCTATCAGGTTTATCTTCTTGTTCCACTTGAGTAGCAGGGCGACATAGGCTTCAAGCTTTTCAATTGTTCCACGTGGAACAATTTTAAATTCACTAATAATATCAATAGTTTGCTGCTTGTTTCTGATTTTTCTAGACACAAAAACTTAGGCCGCGGCTTTTTCAAATTTTCTAAGCTGGATTAAAAGAATGGTTACTGCAGCTGGGGTCATGCCGGGAATACGGCTGGCAGCACCGATTGTAGCGGGTTTTATCTTCTTTAGTTTTTCTCTCAGTTCATTTGAAAGCCCGCTTATTCCATCAAAACTGAAACGCTCTGGAATAATTGTATTTTCTTCTTTCTTGAATTGAGAAATATCCATCTGCTGGCGTTCAAGATAACCTGCGTAAAGCGCTTCGATCTCCAGCTGCTCAACCACATCTGGCCTTTTACAGCTGCTTAGTTCCGGCCAGAGATATTTCAGGCTGGATAAACGTATGCCGGGGTAGGAAAGTAAAGCCATGCCTGAGCGCAGCACGCCATCCTGATTTATATTTATGCCGTGCTTTGCAGCCTCGTTCGGGGAAATCTTTACTGTGTTTAGTATTTCTTTTGTCTTTTTATATACATTTAATTTTTCAGTGAAGAATTTTGTTCTCTCGCTTGCAATACAGCCTGCTTTCATGCCTTTCTCAGTAAGACGGAAATCTGCATTATCTGAGCGCATGGAAAGCCTGTATTCCGCCCGTGATGTAAACATGCGGTAAGGTTCGCTGGTGCCAAGAGTAATTAAATCATCAATCATAACCCCGATATAGCTTTCCGAACGATCTACCGTGAAATTTTCCTTTGAACCTCCAGCAGAAATAGCCGCGTTTATACCGGCTATAATCCCCTGCCCGCCGGCTTCTTCATATCCTGTGGTGCCGTTTATCTGGCCGGCAAGATATAGACCTTTACAGCGTTTTGTTTCCAAAGTTGGCTTCAACTCGCGCGGGTCAACAAAATCATATTCAATCGCATAGCCGGGGCGGAGCATTACTGCTCTCTCTAAACCAGGAATGGTTTTAATTATATCAAGCTGGACTTCTTCCGGCAGTGATGTGGAGATGCCATTTGGGTAAATCGTATCATCATCCAGACCTTCCGGCTCCAGGAATATCTGGTGACGTTCCTTATCGGCAAAGCGCACGATCTTATCCTCAATTGATGGGCAATAACGTGGCCCGGTGCTCTTTATCTGCCCGGAATACATAGGCGAACGGTGAACGTTTGCCTTTATTATTTCATGAGTTTCTTTTGAAGTATGTGTTATGTGACAATGGATCTGCGGGACTTCAACTTTCTTTGTAAGGTATGAGAAGGGACGGGGAGGGTTATCGCCCGGCTGTGATTCCAGTGATGCCCAGTCTATGGTTTTAGCGTCAAGACGGGGAGGAGTGCCGGTTTTAAGCCTGCCGAGTGCAAAGCCAATTTTCTCCAGGCTATCAGAAAGCCCAAGGGAAGGGGGCTCATTTACGCGCCCAGCGCTTATTTTCTTCTCGCCGATATGGATAAGGCCACGCAGGAATGTTCCTGTTGTAAGAACTACCTTCGGAGCTGAAATCTCCGAGCCATCTGCCATGGTAACGCCGCGTATAGCTTTATTTTCATCAAGGAGTAATTCTTCGGCTGAGCCTTCAAGGATTGTAAGGTTTTCCTGTTCGCGCATTATCTGCTGCATGGCATTGCGGTATAATTTGCGGTCTGCCTGTGCCCTTGGGCCCCAGACAGCAGGGCCTTTGCTGGCGTTAAGCATTTTATAATGGATTCCAGCCTTATCAACTGCCCTTGCCATTACACCATCAAGCGCATCAATTTCACGCACTAGCGTGCCTTTTGCTATGCCGCCGAATGCAGGATTGCAGCTCATTTCGCCGATTTTAGAAAATTCCTTGGTTATTAGGAGGGTTTTAGCTCCAACACGCGCAGAAGCCGCAGCCGCTTCGCAGCCGGCATGCCCGCCGCCTATAACTATAACGTCAAAACTGTGCATATAACCTGGATTTGCCACTAATGTTCCACGTGGAACAATTTAAATATTGTCACCCTTTTTCATGACCGGAAGGTATTTAGCACAAACCATGGCATTTTCCAAGCAAAAGCTTACTCTTTAGTGTTAACGATTTATTAATCATAAGTTATTAATATTTAATAAAAACGGAAACAGATATGGCAAAAGGAAGTGTGGCAAGCTATTTTCAGGCTGCCTATGATGAATTTGATGCCAAGCGCACTGGTGTAAAAGTTGATGGCCAATTTACTATACGCGGGGTATCGGAAAAGGAAGCTCATGCTATTTACGGGGTTATGGCGGCCGCATGCCATTTAGATGGATTAATTGAAGGGATGAAACTTGGAATAGATAAAATTCCTGATATAGGGATAAAATTAACCGCAGAAGTATTAAAGAGCAGGGCAAGGAATAAAGATTCCCCGGGCGAAGGGCCAGATCAATACCGCTATGATGATGAAACAAGAGCGTGCCATTTTAGTTTTCGGGGTATAACCAGCCGTGAAGATCTGGCAAGAATCCAACAAAAACTAAAGATGATACACACCGCAGTGTTTGTTAATGCAGAACCTGCGTATGATAAAGATATAGGGCAGATTATGAATTTTACAGTCCCGCTTGTTAAAATTGCTGGTGCGCCGCCAGCAGCACTGGCCGACCTTATAAGGAACGGCCTTAATGCGATTTGTGATGCAGAGGGTATAGTGCCAATCCCGGCAGACGGCAGTTGCGTCTATTCCAGCCCTAACCACTGGCATCCATCACTGAAAGGTAAAGAGGCTGTTGTATATATGGCAAAAGAGGTTCAGGAGGCTATGGCGGTAAAAGAAAAGAATTTCGGTGTACAGCGCCCAGGCCATGGATAAGGCTACTTTCCTATACAGAAACTTTTAAATAGCGTATCTAAAACTTCATCTAGGGTTATCCTGCCGGTTATCCTGCCTATATAGCTTGATGCAAGGCGGAGTTCTTCGGCACAAAGTTCAATAGCTGCACCAGATTTACGGCTTCCTACATAGCTTTCCAGCTGCTTTACACAACCTTCAAGATTCTTGCGGTGATGTTCCCGCGTTAATGCCGGTTCATATGAAATGGACATTTTTTCCGTCAGTTTTTCTTCTAATGCACGCAAGAAATCCTTCAACCCAGAGCCGGTTTTTACTGAAACAGGAATGGCCTGCTTCCCCTTTATTTCAGCTGAAGAGGAGAGGGGGATGACATCAATTTTATTGACCAGGATTATGGAATTCTCGTCAATAAGATCGATTATCGATTTATCAGGATTTTTTATCTCCAGCCCATCAAACATTATTATTTTCATATCGGAAGCGCCGGCGCGGTCTTTAGCTCTCCTTACGCCTTCTGATTCTATGATATCTTCGGTTTCTCTAAGCCCTGCGGTATCGGCTATTGTGATTGGGTAACCCGCAATATCAAGGTGAACCTCTATTACATCGCGGGTGGTTCCTGCTATATGGGAAACAATGGCGACATCACGTTTCGCCAGATAATTGAGAAGTGATGACTTGCCAACATTAGGAGAGCCTATAATGGTGGCGTAAAGCCCGCTTCTCAGCAATTCGCCGCGCCGGTTATCATTAAGATGGCTTTTTATCGAGGATTTCAGCGCCTCAACCGTTTCTAAGATCCCGGCCTCAACATCCTCCGGCAGGTCTTCATCCGGAAAATCAATATAGGCCTCAAGATGGGCAAGAGACTTAATTATCTGCTGCCGCCAATCCTCATATGTTTTTGAAAGCTCACCGCCCATCTGGCGTAGTGCCTGTTTATGCTGCATGGCGGTTTCAGCATTTATAAGATCAGCCAAACCTTCAGTCTCCAGCAAGTCCATTTTGCCGTTTTCCAGTGCACGGCGGGTAAATTCTCCCGGCTCTGCCTGCCGTATCCCGTTCATGGATGAAAGTTCGCTTGCAAGCATTTTTACCACTACCCGGCTGCCATGTACATGAAGCTCCACCACGTCTTCCCCGGTGAAACTGTTGGGGCCAGGAAAATAAATAGCCAAGCCTTTATCAATAACCTGGCCCTTCACTGTCTTCAGCTCAACAAGAGTCGCGTGCCGTGGCTTTAACCTTTTCTTTATACCTAGATTCTTAAGGGCGGTAACAGCCTTGTTTCCGGAAATTCGGAAAACCGCAACGCCAGCCTTTCCGGGAGCTGATGATAGTGCAAATATGGTGTTCATAGTATTTCTAAGTTAAGTTATTTTCCTGGTCGCTCCGCGCAACCGCTCCCACGTAATTATTTCCCAGCAAAAGCCCTTTGATAGCTTAGGGCTTCAGCTATATGATTTTTAGCAATTTTTTCGGAGTTCTCAAGATCAGCAATAGTGCGGGCAACGCGAAGAACCTTATTATAAGCACGCATTGAAATACCCATCTTTTCAACCGCATCTATGACCAGCTGGCGGCTTTCTGCATCAAGCGCAGTGGCCTCTGACAAAACATCCCCATCTGCTTCAGAATTTGTGCGGGCAGAGTTTTTATAACGTTTCTGTTGTAAGGCACGGGCAAAAGAGACTCTTTCTGCCACTTTTTCTGATTTTTCTGACTTGTTATTTTGATTATTCATAATAGACTGAACTTCCACCGCCGGAACCTCAATAGTCATATCAATACGGTCAAGTAAAGGGCCGGAAAGACGTGTTTGATATTCTTCGCCGCACTTAGGAACTTTGCTGCATGCCTTGCTTGCATCACTCAGATAGCCACAGCGGCACGGATTCATGGCAGCGATAAACTGGAAGTTTGCCGGGTAAGTTATGTGTGCGTTCACACGTGCAACCATTACCTTATGGTTCTCTAGAGGCTGACGGAGTGAATCAAGCACAGTTCGCGGAAATTCTGGCAATTCATCAAGAAATAAAATGCCGTTATGGGCTAAAGTTACCTCTCCCGGTTTTGCCTTTGTTCCACCGCCAATCATGGCGGCCATGGAGCATGAATGGTGTGGATCACGGAATGGGCGGCTTGCAGAAAGCTGACCGTTTATGATATTTCCGGTAATGCTGTTTATCATGCTTACTTCCAATATTTCTTTTGAATCAAGCCTGGGGAGTATGCCCTTCAATGCCTTCGCTAGCATTGATTTTCCTGAACCTGGAGGGCCAATCATAAGTAAATTATGGCCACCTGCAGCAGCAATCTCCAGTGCTCTTTTAGCAGTTTCCTGGCCAATAATTTCGGATATATCAGGATAATCTTTTTTTTCATCAGTCTTATTATCTGGAAGCGATGGTATAGGTAAAACCTGAGTGTTCTTGAAGTGGTTTAAGAGCGATAACAGGTGAGGGGGAGCAAGTATAGGTAGGTCACCCGCCCAGCGTGCCTCTGATCCATTAGCAGCAGGGCAGATTAAACCCTTACCGCGCTCAAGAGCGCCCATAGCTGCTGGGATAGTTCCTGTGACCGGTAATATACCGCCATCCAGCGATAATTCACCTAAAACATAGTAATCTTCTATGGCCGACTCATTAAACATTTGTATTTCAAGGAGAATCCCAAGGGCGATAGGTAAATCGAAATGGCTGCCTTCCTTAGCCAGATCAGCCGGGGAAAGGTTTATGGTTATCCGTTTTGCTGGTAATGCCATACCCAAAGAACTAAGCGCCGCCCTTACACGTTCTTTTGATTCAGCAACCGCTTTATCTGCAAGCCCAACGATGGTAAATGCCGGTAACCCTGTTCCAATATGGACCTGGACATCCACCTCTGTTACATCAATACCTTGAAAAGTAAAGGTTTTTACGTGCGAAACCATAAAAATAAAAAAAACTGTAATAAAACTGTAATAATTAACCTTCTGTTAACTAAAATATTGTTTAATCAAGTATTCAACAGGTGGTAAAAAACCCTGAGAAGGGATATTACTACCCCGTGAAGAAAAACGATTCTACTTAGTAAAAATTATTATACAAGTGGGTCTTTTATAGGCTGTTATATATTGTGACGAAGGCAGAAACAAAACAACAGGTTGCAAAGCTGATTATAATAATCAGCTGTGTGCTTATCGTGCTTAATTCAGTTCTGCTTGTCTACAGGGGCATAACCGGACGCGAAAAGGCTGTGGCTGATGGAAGAGTAAATGCCGAGCGCCTTTCCAGGATATTCTCTGACCATGTGGAGTTGACCTATCTTGCGGTGGACATGGTGCTGAAAAGGGCGGTAGAGAGACAATATTTCAACCAGCTGTTCGGCAACAAACTTAATGATGACATACTAAATAATTTTATGGTGTGGGTGGATGAAACCCCCCAGATCTCCGGTATGTTGATGACAGATGAGCACGGAACCATAAAGACTATTTACCGTAAAAGGGGTTATGAAACCTGGCTGGAGGGCAAAGAAACGCTGGAAGATAAGAAATTATTCTACATCCTTAAGGATTCAAAGGATGTAGATATGTTTTTTGATGTATCAAAGGATAAATGGATATCAGAACGTGGCCTGGTGCTGATGAGCCGCAGGATTGACAACATCAACGGCAGTTTTGGTGGCATCATGGTGGCCCTTGTTGACAATAAATACCTGACAGGATTCTTCAATTCTGTAGAAAAAGACAAGAAAAGCAAGATGGCTATCCTCTATAGCGGGAATGATGAAATACAGGAGCTGATAAACCAGTTTGATACCCCGCAGAAGGAGTATTTCAGGAAGATCCTTGATACCGCCGATATCAACAAACTCCATGAAACGAGGATGTTTACCAAGGAAAAGGATGATAAAGGCCCTTACGCCCTTTATACCTTAAAAACTATACCTAACCTTAAAATACTGATAGCAGTAAAAACTTGCGGTGATGATATTTTTAAGGCGTGGAAATTTGACAGGATAAACGATGTTATATACCTAGTGATACTTATCCTGTTTA
Organism: uncultured Rickettsiales bacterium; assembly: GCA_964450945.1. Taxonomy (GTDB): domain Bacteria; phylum Pseudomonadota; class Alphaproteobacteria; order Rickettsiales; family JABDBP01; genus CAYVHI01. The sequence continues at coordinate 114,462 of CAYVHI010000001.1, read as the reverse complement.
CCAGTGTTATTTCCTATTTCGTGCTGGTAATGGCAAGGCAGATGGGGGTGGTGCAGCGCTCCGAGCGTACAGCCATCATGGCAAGCCAGGCGAAAAGCGAATTCCTTGCCAATATGAGCCATGAGCTAAGAACTCCGCTTAATGCCATAATAGGATTTTCGGAAATGATGAGTGCCGGTTATTTCGGTACCCTAAACGCTAAGCAGAAAGAGCGCATTACCGATGTGCATATGTGCGGTAAGCACCTGCTGGAACTGATAAACGATATACTTGAATTCTCGAAAGGAGAGGCCGGAAAGGTCGAACTTAAGGAATCAAATATAGATGTTGCCAAAGTTGTAAGCGAAAGTATCCGCATGTTCAATGAGAGGGCAAAAGCTGAAGGAATAAAGATCAACAGCACCGTTCAGGAAGGTATGCCGCAATTGCGCGCTGATGAGAGGAAAATTAAGCAGGTACTTATAAACCTGCTTTCCAATTCCATCAAATTCACTGAAAGGGGCGGCAATATACATATAAACTGCCTTCTGGATAGTAATAGAAATTTTATCATGACTGTCTCAGATACAGGTGTTGGTATTGCTGAGGATGATATTCCAAAAGCATTATCAGTATTTGGGCAGATTGAGAAACATGGTGATAAGGAGAGGGGCGGTACAGGGCTTGGCCTGCCACTTTCAAAGATGTTTACCGAGATGCATGGCGGTAAGCTCAAACTTGAAAGCATTGAGGGCGTAGGCACAAAAGTTACCATTATTCTTCCTTCACAGCGCCTGGTAAAGACTGTTTCCCCAGCAACCATTGCAAAACTGGAAGAAGCGGAAAAGATGAAAGAGTTTTAGGTAGTGGGTAGCAGAATCCCTGATAAGGCTGGTCAGCTGGGTTTATTGGCAAGATATATAAGATGATGGAAATAAAAAAGGCGCCCGAAGGCGCCCTTTTTATTGGCTATTATGCCCGTACAGACTTAAGCAAAGTCTTGGAACATATCAGCAAAGGTTGTCAGTGTAAGTGCAGCAGCACCGTCAACAAATATGGCAAACTTGTTGGTGCCATCATTGATAACGATGATGTCATCGCCGTTCGCAGCGTTCAGACCAAAGCCACCGATACCGGTTAAAGCTGTCTGAGATGCGTTGTTCAGGTTCACAGCAAGAACAGAGTTAGCTGTTGAGTTGAGAGCCAGAACTGCAGCGATTGTTGGGTCAGCTGTTGTCAGGTTGTTTGTGCCGAATGTCCAGCTTGATGTAACGCCCTGGAACATGATCTTGTCAGTTGCATCTGTATAGTCAGCAGCAACTTCGATCTGGCCAACAGCAGGAGCTGCAACCGCATCACCGGTAGCATACCTGAAGACGTCGTTGTTTGCGCCACCGTTCAAGCTGTCAATACCTGTACCGCCGGTTAATGTATCATTACCAGCCGCACCAGAGAGACGGTCATCATTCGCGCCACCGTTCAGTACGTCAGCAGCTGAACCGCCAGTGAGTGTATCGTTACCATCATTACCACTGATTGTAGAAGCTGTGGTTGTGTTGGTAAGAACGATGCTGTCACCAGTTGAACCACCGCGGATATCAGTTTTAGTACCGATATCAGCAGTAGATGTTATGGTTACGATGCCAGTTGAAGCTGCGCCATCAATTGTAACAGTGCTTGAAGCAGCTATATCGCCGACTGCGTAAGAACCAGAGAAATCTATGGTCCTGCCGCCTGCACCGGAGAGAAGGATAACTTCACCACCAGTTATAGCGCCACCGAAGTTAGCTACAGATGTTGTGCCTGTTATGCTGATTGTATCAGTACCAGTACCTGCACTACCTGAATCTGTGCTTGTGGATTCATGGATGATAAGGTCATTACCAGCACCGCCGATGAACGAATCATTTCCGGTACCTAGTGTTAATGTATCACCAGCTGAATCAGAGATCAGGAGGTCAGCACCTGTGCCACCAGTAACGCTAGCACCGGTTGTACCCAGGTTGAAAGCGATTAATGATGATGTAGCGCCGTTCAGTACGTTTATTGTACCAGCGCCGCTTGTAGAGACTACTGCGCGGTCACCAGCGTTTCTGATTGTAAGTGTAGAAGAGTTGCCGGTTGTGTTAGCAAGGCCAGCAGCGTTAACGTTAGCGTTAATCAGCATGAGGTCTGTACCAGCAGTAAAGTCTGTAACGTTAACAGTGTCTGTACCAGCAGCATCAAAGAACAGGCTCACAGAATCTGTACCTTCACCAGTGATGAAGTTTGCAGTACCGATAGCGCCTGTGCCGAGTGTGATGGTATCATTACCAGCGTCACCAGACATTGTTAGTGTTGTTGCAGTACCTGTGGTAGCTGTGAAGGAATCATTGCCTCCGCCACCGAAGAAGGTATCTGTACCAGCTGCGTTAGCGCTGATAAGTGTATCATCGCCTAGAGCGCCTTTGAACAGATCGCCGTTAGCATCAGCGTTTGCAGTGATGCTGTCATTACCGGCACCGCCGCCAACTGTAGCAAGAGAACCAGCACCGTCTGTAATCGTATCATTACCAGCGTTACCGTTGAGAACAAGGTTTGCGCCGTTGTTACCGGTGATGCTGTCATTATCAGCACCGCCGTTAACTGTTTCTGTGCCGCCGCCAGCAACTAGGGTAATTGTATCATTACCAGCGCCGCCGTTGATTGCATCACCTGTGCCGTCAGCGTTAAGAGCTGTTGCAGCACCAATATTATCATTGCCGCCTTGGCCATCAAGCGTATCTGCACCTGCGCCGTCAACCAGCGTATCATCACCGAGACCGCCGAAGATCTGGTCAGCACCAGCACCGCCAACGAGAGAATCGTTGCCGTCTAATGCATCAGGATTTGTATTGCCACCGTAAATAAGTTGTGATGCAGAGTTCAGAGCGCCATCAATTGTGTCGTTATCAGCACCGCCGAGGATTCTATCACCTGCGCCTGAATCAGCAGCAGCAGTATAAATATCGTTACCACGGTTACCGTTTATGAAATCTGAACCTGCTGAAGCAGAGAGAGTATCATTCCCACCAAGACCAAACTGACGATCGTTAAGAAGTGTACCTGCAACGGTGTTACCGATACCATCAAGCGCGCTATCAGTTGTTGCATCGCCGAAACGTGCGCGAGAACCGTCTGAGAAGATAAGGTTGGTATCAGCAAGCTGAGCGCGTGTAACACCAGCAACAGTAACTACTACACCGTTAGAAAGTGTAAAAGTAGTACCGCCGGCATTTTCGCTTACAGTAACAACGCTAGCGCTGCCGCCTGCAGATGGAACAATAATAACGTCAGAAGTGACGTTAAAGCCAGTTATGGTTTGTGAACTAGTTAAAATATAATCTACCATTAGAAAACCCCTAATTAATTAGTTGTTATAAATAAATCACCTTTTTCAAGGTGCAGTGTACTGTGAAAACAAAAATTCAACAAGTACACTGACTTGTTTAGTTTTCAACATCATGATTGCTTAAAACAAAAAAACTAATCAAGCAAGCACTTTCCCTACATATAATAAAAATAAATTCCCTAAAATCCATATAACCGTGGCTAAATTGCCACAGAAAACAGTTTCTGTTGCAAAAAGGCAACATGGCCGCCATCAAAGATTTTTCAAGGTAAAGATTAAAAAAATCACCCTATTTCTTTTAAGAAACCCTCAAAATCAACAATCTTTTTATTATATAATTCTTCAAGCTTGGGTTTTAGAGTTTGGCGTAGGGGATAGTTTTTTCCTGCAAACACAACATCATTTATTTTTGAAGAGCGGGCAAAGAAAGATTCATCAACACCAAGATGATCAGCAACCTTTTTAAGTAAAGCAAGAGGTTTGGTCTTTATTTCTTCATATTTGAGCAAAAGTATCTGCCTGCGCGGAAAATATTTTAGCCAGTTTCTCAGGCAAGCTTCATAATCACCGCGTTTTAAAGATGCCTCGGAGGTAAATTCCCTGATGAACCATTCATCCGGAGCCTCTTCATATTTTATTCCTGCCCGTTCGAGCTCCATCAGTGCCGCCGACCACGCCCTTTCTATGGGGTTACGCATGATAAAAATAATCTTAAGCCTTGAATTAAGGACTTTTATTTCCTTTATCCTTTCCAAAGGCAGGATGGCATATGCCGGGGTTATCTCGCCGCAAACCTTATCCATATTGCCGGCAAAGAGGGATTGGTACCACGGAACTCCTCTTTCATAGAACATATCCCAGAAATGCACTTCTTTTTCAGGAGGAAAGAATATTTCAGGGTGGCCTTTGAGGTTTTCATAAAGCCAGGTGGTTCCCGCTTTTTGTGCACCGATGCCTAAAAAATCAATAAAACTCATAGAGATTATTTATTCCAACTAACTATTTCTTTCATTCATAACCTTTGCCATGTTTTTTAACATCAATATCTTTTTCTTCAAGTATGATGTGGCTGGCTATCTTCTTGCGCGCCTCATTTTTCATCCTGACGGTGAGGTGGGCAATGCGCTCATACCCTCCGCCGCCCTCAGCTTCGATATTAGGTGTGCCTGAATAGTGTATATATATGTATATATCGGCATTATTAACACCCGCACTCTCCGGCTGGCAATTTGCAGGAGCACCCATCTTATCGCTATAAAGCTGGCGGAGGGCAGGGATGAAGCCTTGACCAGGAGTGTAGCCAGCATCTATGGGAGAAAAATCGATTTTTGCTGTGGAGGCGATAGAGTAATCGCTGTCTAGCTTATATTTATCCCAGACCCCTGCGCTGCGAACGAGAAGCCTTGCGGCCAGCATATCGTGTGGAGTGAATTTATCTGTTCTATCAAGCTCCTTGGCCATTTTTATCCTACAAAAAATTAGGTTATTCGTCTTTCTGCATTGACGCCGGCGGCTTTTTCAACAAGCGGAACAAAGGCTTTTAGTATATTGCCACAAATCGTTACCGACTCATTAACAGTGCCATTCAATGCATTAAAGGCGGCGCCTATGCCAGTATCCCTTAAGTAGCCTATAACAAAATCAGTGGCAAAAGCATCTTTATCGAAAGGTGCGCCACCATTCTTTGCTAGCTGCATTGCATGATCAGCCTCTGCTTTAAGATCTTTCTCAAATTTGCCAAAATCAATACCAAAACGAGCTGGGCTACTTTCCAATACATTTATTAACCTTCCATTAGCATCTTTAACAAAGTCAGTTACGCAGGCAACCGCCTTTTGATTAAAGAAAACAGAGATCTGCATAACTCTGGGAAAATAAAGGTCATCTATATTTTTTTTTATTACAATTATTTCATGGCTGCTTCCAATTAATGAATTTATGGCAACCGTCTGCCTTATTTCGTGGGAAAGTGAGGCTATAGAGATTTGCGCTGATCTTAAATAATCAAGCAACGGATCATCTATAATGGCAAATGTATCTGCGGGAACGCCGAGCTCAAAAAGCTGGGTTCTTACATCTCCTTTTGGAGCGAGCTTACCTGAAAAATTTTTTATATCTGCAACCAGTGCTAATATAGCTGGATCATCTTCAGGCAGCTTGAATCCTTCTGATGTTAACATAACGACATCCAATAATTTATTAATATATATAAAAAATATTAATGCTTGGTTAATTCGGCCGTTATTCTGGCCTTACTGGCCTTTCAAGAAGTGATTTTATAGCAATATCAATATCTTGTTCTTTATAGAGGATATTATAAACTGTCTCGGTTATTGGCATTTCCACCTTCAAAGATGCGGCAAGGGCCTGAACGGAGTGGGTGGTAGTGAGGCCTTCAGTAACTTTGCCCTGGCGTTTTTTCAGTATTGCTTGCAAAGGTTTTCCCTGGCCAAGCTCATAACCCAACGACATATTGCGGGATTTTAGGCTTGAGCAGGTGAGGACAAGATCGCCCATACCTGCAAGACCCATCAAAGTTTCCGGCCTGCCACCTTTAGCTTTCGCCAGACGGGCGATTTCCGCCAGGCCACGGGTTATAAGTGCGGCCCGGGCATTCTCGCCAAGATTGCGGCCAACCGCTATCCCGCAGGCAATGGCTATTACGTTCTTGACCGCGCCGCCGATTTCAGCGCCAATGACATCATCACTCAAATAGATGCGGAAATTATTATTGTTAAGCATGCCAACTATATCTTCCCCGCTTTTCTTATCTTTGCATGCAAGAGTGGAAGCAGCTGGCAGGCCGCGGGCAATCTCATCAGCGAAATTGGGGCCGGAAAGCACCGCGATTTTATTTGCCGGCAACATTTCGCTTACAATTTCACTCATAAGCTTAAGTGTTTCCTGTTCTATTCCCTTACTGCAGATTACGATGGGAATATTACCGAGCTTGATTTCCTGCAGCGCCTTGCTGAGCATTCTTATATTCTGGGCAGGAGTAACAAGAAACAACGCATCTGATCCTTCAAGATTCTTAAAATCACGGGTGGCATTAATATTCCTAGGCAAGAAAATATCAGGAAGATATGAGGAGTTTTTATTTTTATTATTTATTTCGCTTATGACTTCGGTGTTGCGAGACCACAGGGCTACATCATGCCCATTTTCTGATAGAACCTTGGAAAGTGCAGTACCCCATGCGCCTGCACCAATAACTGCTATTTTTACTGTCTTTGCCATTTTTTTATGATGCCTTGCTAAGTCCGATAACAATCTTTTTGCCGTCGAGTTCGTTCTCAAATTTCTTATCAGAATTATCCGCATTGCCCATGCGGAGTGAGGAAGTAAGGGTTTGCTCTTTTATATAATCTTGATTTTCATCAACTGCTGCGCCTATATCGCCTGTAGCCTCAATGAATAAATTTATTTTGTCGGAGACATTCAATTTGGCATCTTTCCGCGCTTGCTGGATCATGCGCACGATATCACGTGCTATGCCTTCTTTTTCAAGTTCCGGAGTTATATTTAAATCTAAAACCACCAGCGCATCCTGCGTGGAAAGCGGCTCTGCACCTTTTTTATCCTTTGGTTCCAGAAGTATAAAACATTCATCTTCGGTCAATTCTTCACCAACGATTTCTATATTTCCATTAGCAAGTTTTTTCCACTCACCCTTCTTTGAAGCAGGAATTATCTGCTTAATTTTTTCAGGCAAACGCTTGCCAAGCACCTGGAAATTTATTTGAAGTTTAAAATCAGCATAAGCAGCTACATCATCTTCAAACTCAACTTTCTTGACGTTGATTTCTTCCTTGATGATTTCAACAAACGGCATAAGCCCTTTTGTGTTATTGCCAACAATGCTCATGGATGCGAGCGGCTGGCGTACGCGGATATTCTGGACATTCCTGATGGCAAGCGCGGCGTTGCAGACATCACGCACACGGTCCATGACAATCACCATCTGGTCACTCCGCTCCATTCTCGAGGTATCAGGAAAATCAGCCAAGTGAACACTTTCTTGCCCGGTTAAACCCTTAAATATTTCTTCGGTTATGAATGGAATAAGGGGTGCAGCGGCACGGCACATCAACACCAGGCATGTATATAAAGTGTTATATGCCGTTTGCTTATCCTGATCTTTTTCTTCTTTCCAGAAACGGTTTTTGCTGCGCCTTATATACCAGTTGTTCAGTGCCTCAAAGAACTGCTCAATGGCGCGGTAGGCATTTGGTGTATCGAAGGCATCAAGCGCGGCCTCAATGGAATCTATGGTGACAGCGAGCTTCGCCATGATATATTTATCCATCAGGTTTTCTGATTTTGTATCAAACTCTGCCTTTATACCATCAGCATTTGCATATAGCGTGAAGAAGTTATAAGCGTTCCAAATCGGCTTTATATATAGGCGCACAACATCACGGATGAATTTTCCATCCTTATCGATATAAAGTTCCTGCCCGTTCATGATTGGCGATGAAAGCATGAGCCAGCGTAAACTATCTGCGCCGTATTGGTTGAAGATCTCTTTCGGATCAACATAGTTGCCTTTGCTTTTGGAAAGTTTTTCGCCGTTTTCATCAAGCACTACGCCGTGGCAGATAACGTTTTTAAATGGCGGCTTATCAAAGAGAGCAGTACCAAGCACCATCAGCGTATAAAACCAGCCACGCGTTTGCGCTTCATATTCAACGATGAAATCCGCCGGAAAATGATTCTCAAACCAATCCTTGTTTTCAAACGGGTAATGCACCTGCGCAAAAGGCATGGAGCCAGATTCAAACCAACAGTCAAGGACATCCGTAACGCGCCGGAGCATTGATTTTCCGGTTGGATCATTAGGATTTTTAGCAACCAGTTTATCTATATTCGGGCGATGTAAATCTTGCGGAGTTACGTTAAAGAAATTTTGTAATTCTTGTAGTGATCCAAAAACTTTTTCGCAATGGTATTGTGGGTCATCACTGCGCCACACGGGGATGGGTGCGCGACAGAAACGGTTGTGTGAAATGCTCCGATCTTGCGCGCCTTCCAGCCTTTTGCCACACCGGCCATCTTTCCCGTGCTCTGGAATCCTGTTTTTCTGCTGGTTCAGTTCCACCATGCGGTTTTTGAATTTCGTGACTTCAACATACCACGAAGAAACGGCGCGGTAGATAAGCGGAGTATCAGTGCGCCAGCAATGCGGATAGCTGTGTTTTATATCTTCAGGAGGAGCAGCAAGCTTTTCATGTTTTTTTAGCCAATCAATAATACGAAGATTTGCTAAACCATATTTCTCAAGCTGTTCTGGGCGATAAGGTTCATCAGGCGATTTATTTTTATCAGCCACAACATTAAGGCCTTGTAGTTTTAAATCATCAAGATCATAGATTTCCGAAGTATAACGGCCTTTTTCATCCACCGGGCAAACGAGTTCAATGCCATTTTCTTTACAAACGCGCTGGTCATCCTCACCAAACCCAGGGGCCAGGTGAACCACGCCGGTGCCACTGCCTTCCTCAATAAAATCCGCACTTAAAATTTTAAACGCACCTTTCTCTTTTAATTTTTCGAAATATGGGAACAGCGGTTTGTATGTTGAATCTATCAAGCTAAAGCCTGATGAATTAGTAGAACCAATAACATTTTTGTAAACTTTAATACTATTGTCTCTAAGATACGAATTTTCTTCTTTATAAAGATTAGGGAAAAGTTTTTTTCCACTTTCTTCAGAGCAAATGAAACATTTTCCTTCAACAATATGAGCAGAATATTTTATATGCGAATCTGGCTTTGCTACACCAAGAGCTAAATTTGAGGGTAAAGTCCAGGGGGTAGTTGTCCACGCAACAAGAAAGGCTTTTTCTATTTTTTGGTCTTTATTTATCAATACTTGTTCGGGAATTTTATCCAACTCAAACGCAACATAAACAGCCTTATCTGTGCGGTCGCGGTAGGCGTTATCCATTTTGGTTTCGAAGTTGGAAACTGGGGTTTCCATCGCCCATGAATAAGGCATGACGCGGAAATCTTCATAGACATAGCCTTTTTCATGAAGCTGCTTGAATGCCCACATGACGGATTCCATGTAAGATAAATCCATCGTTTTATAATCATTCTCGAAATCCACCCAGCGCGCCTGGCGGTTTACATAAAATTCCCATTCTTTCGTATATTTCATCACCGAGGTGCGGCAATGGTCATTGAATTTTGCGATGCCATATTCTTCAATTGCCTTCCTGCCGCCAATTCCGATTTCTTTTTCTACGCCCATTTCTGCTGGAAGCCCGTGGCAATCCCACCCGAACCGGCGCTCCACCTTTTTGCCCTTCATTGTCTGGTAGCGGGCGAATAAATCTTTCACATAACCAGTTAGCAGGTGGCCATAATGCGGCAGGCCGTTTGCAAATGGCGGGCCATCATAAAAAATGAATTCAGGCGATTTATCCCGTTTTGTTACCGATTCTTCAAATGTGCCGTGGGTTTGCCAGAACTGGAGGATTTTTTCCTCCAAACGCGCAAAATCAGGGTTGCCATCCACATCAGGATAGTGCTTCGGCTTTCTCTCAATCTCTAATTTTTTTGCTTCTGCCATTTGGTTGTATCTTAAGGAAAAGGCAGAATATAATAACTAATCGCTCAAGACTCCAGCATAAATTTATTTACGCCACATTCACCTGAATGACGTGAAAATAAACCGGGCGCAAATAAACAGCAGCACAACAGGGCTTATTAATATACAAAGGAGCGAAATGAATTGACGCATAATGATACAACCTTAGGTTACATAATTATATTCTTAAACAACCTAGGACGGCAATTCAACAGCTATATGGCGCGAAAAATAGCACGGCAACGTGAGTTAATTCATAGCCGATATTCTATGGTTGCAAAAATACAACAAGACTGGTTGTTTGGAAATAAGCGTGACAAATAAAAATAAATTGTATAGAAGCTCGCTGATTCCCTAAATCAAAAAAGTTTTAAGGAAGCTTATAAACAACTTTTGGAGTTATTATGAAAACTAAACTTATTGCAATCATGAGCGCACTTGCACTTATTCTTGGAACAGGATCTTTCGCTGTAGCTGCAGAAAAAGCAGAAAAGAAAGCTGAAAAAGCTGAAGACGGTGAAAAGAAAGCTGAAGAAGCAAAAGAAGGCGAAAAGAAAGCTGAAAAAGCTGAAGACGGCGAAAAGAAAGCTGAAGAAACAAAAGAAAAAGCTGAATAGTTTTTAGCTTTCTTTAATTGTTACAGGCCCTTAGAGGATAGTTCCCATAAAGGGCCTGTTTCTTTTTTAAAGACCATCTGTTTTAGTAAACTATTAATCTCTATAAAACCAGATGACAATTATAAAAATTTTAGCTAAAGCATTGTCTAATTCATGAATGGATTTCCCAAACATGAAGAGTTCTTTAAACATTTTTTGGAGTATATATGAAAAATACTGGAAAGTTCCTCGCTGCTGCGAGTGTTCTGGCTCTAGGCCTTTCACTTGCAACAGGTGCGGTTGCTGAAGATGCAAAAGTTAAATGCGCTACAGGTAAAGTAGCTGCTGGAAAGAATGATTGTGCCACCTCTTCTCATTCTTGCGCTGGCCAAGCTAAGGCGGATAATGTTGCTGACGAATGGGTTCATAAAACTAAAGCAGAATGCGAAAAAGAGGGTGGTAAAGTAGTTGCTGATAAAGAAGAAAAGAAAGGCTAATTAGCTTTTTGTATTAGACTTTATATTGCAAATAAAGGCTTTCCCTGATATTTACGGGAAAGCCTTTATTATTTTAAATATGCTAGATAAAGATACCACAGATGTTGGTATAGGCCTAAGGCACCGGCATTTTCAGGATATACTGGAATTAAAACCTAAATTACCACTGCTTGAAGTCCATACCGAGAATTTCTTTGCCAAAGGCGGCATCGCTGCTGCACGGCTTGAAGAAATCAGAAAGAATTATCCACTTAGCGCGCATGGCGTTGGACTTTCATTAGGATCAGCTGACCTTTTAAGTAAAGAGCATTTAAACAATATAAAAGAATTCATAAACAGATTTGACCCAACATTTGTTTCGGAACATCTTTCATGGGGGGCTGCGGGAGGTGTGCATTTGAATGATTTGTTGCCAATGCCATATACAGAAGAATCTTTGGATGTTATTTGCAGGAATATAGATATGGCACAGATGTTCCTGCGGCGGCAGATTCTGATTGAGAATCCTTCTGCGTATATACAGTTCAAATCTTCTACCATCCCGGAACCAGAATTTTTACAGGCAATTGCCCAACGTACCGGCTGCGGCATCCTGCTTGATGTGAATAATATTTATGTGACGGCAAAAAATCATGGCCTGGATGCTTCTTATTATATAGATAATATCTCAGCAAAATATGTGCATGAAATCCACCTTGCCGGTTATGCCGAAGTTGATATTGAAGGAAAGAAATTACTGATTGATGACCACGGAAAAAGGGTTTTTCCCGATGTGTGGAAACTTTACGGTGAAGCAATAGAGAAATTCGGCCGCATTCCAACCATCATCGAATGGGATACCGATGTGCCTGAACTAAACGTGTTGATTGAGGAAGCACAAAAAGCCCAGCAAGTTATTGATAAAATCTTAAACGGCGAGCAAAAAAAGGTGGCCAATGCTTTCTAACCTGCAAAAAAATTTCATCACCGCTGTCCGTGAAGAAAAAGATGAACTGCTGATAACAGAAATCGCTGAGAACGGCTTTGCACCACGGGCGCTGATTGATGTATACCGTAACAACACTTTCTCGGTTCAGAAGAATGCCCTTGCCATAACTTATGCGGCGCTTGCCAATATTCTTGGAGAAAAATTTTCTTCCCTGGCATTTCATTACATAAGGAACAATCCTTCCCGCTCCGGCAACCTTGATGATTACGGGCATGATTTCCCTGAGTTTCTTGAGACACTGGAATTTTTTGATAAGAACCCAGAGCTTATTGAACTTTCTATATTTGAAAAGCTCTATCAAGAAAGCTCCCTTGCTGCCCAGGGAAAAATTTTTAACAGCGCCGCCCTTGCAGGCATAAAACCTGAAGACATGATGAATCTAAAATTTGAGTTTGCGCCGCATGTAAGGCTGTTTGCTGCTAAATTCCCGGTTTTTAAACTATGGAATAACAATATAGAAAGAAAAGGGGATGAAGTAAGTTTGGATAATCGTGGCGATTTCGTGCTTTTCACCCGCCCCCGGCTGAAGCCAGAAATTTATCTACTGGATAAAGCCCAGTATCTGTTTCTTGATAAACTATATACTGGCTCTACTCTTTATGATGCTTTTAATGAAGCAATCGGGGCTGAGGAAAATTTTAACCTTGAGGAAGTTATAAAAAACAATATCATTCGTGGTGTGTTTACAGATTTTAAATAGGAGAGGTATTTAAATGTTCTGCTGCCCTGAAACAAATAAAGAAAAAGGTGAATGTAAAATCACCGATTGCCTTATAGGCTGTTGTGCAAAATTCTTATGCTGGTCTACCTGCCTGATGAGCCTGCTTGTATTTGGCATGCGCCTGTGGATAGCTGATATCTTCTGGAAATCCGGCCTTACAAAAATTGATGACTGGGAAAAAACCGTGGCCTTGTTCCGTGAAGAATACAAAGTTCCGGTGCTGTCGCCCGAAGTGGCCGCATTCTTCGGCACTGCTGTTGAGCTTTCTACCCCTATACTTCTGACGCTTGGCCTGTTTACTCGCCTTGGCGCACTTGCCATGCTTGCCATGGTTGCGGTTATAGAATTTACTTACCTGCATTTTGATGAGCATGTTTACTGGGCATTCCTGCTTGGTACTATTTTCCTCTATGGTCCTGGCAAAATATCGCTCGACCATATACTGGTGAAAAAATACTGCCCGCTTAGGAAAGATGGCGGAATGTGCAGCACAAGTATGGGTAGCTGTGATTCAACCGAATCAAAAGAAAGCAGTGTTACGGAATACCAGAGCTGCTCTATGGAAGCACCTGCTGCAGCTTCACCTAAGAAAAAATCTAAAGCAAAGAAGAAAAAGAAGTAAATCCCTATTCTCAAATAACGCGGAGTTCCAAGAAAAATACTGGACTCCGCGTTTTTTATTGGCTAATTTACTAGCCTCTTTGAGAATAAAAATGAAACCACTACCCGAACAATACGATCATAAAGAAACTGAAAAGCGCTGGCAGGAACACTGGCAGCAACAGAAGACCTATGCGTGGGACCCGGCCGAGCCACGCGCAAATAATTATGTGATTGATACGCCACCGCCGACTGTTTCCGGCTTGCTGCATATGGGGCATATATTTTCATATACACAGGCGGATTTCGTGGCACGCTTCCAGCGCATGATCGGCAAAAACGTTTTTTACCCTATGGGTTTTGATGATAACGGCCTGCCGACCGAACGGCTTGTGGAAAAAACCATCAACAAAAAAGCCGGACAGATGACACGTGAAGAGTTCATCAAGGAATGTGAGAAAGTGGTGAAGGATGCCGAGGATGAATTCCGCAAATTATTTAAATCCGCAGCACTGAGTGTTGATTGGGATCAGGAATATCAAACTATCTCCGCCGAAAGCCGCAAACTCTCACAGATGAGCTTTTTGGATTTGTATAAGAAGCAGGAAGTTTACCGCCAGCTGCAGCCAATGCTTTGGGACCCGGTGGACCAGACAGCTATTGCACAAGCTGAAATCGTTGATAAGGAAATTGATAGCTTCTGGAATGATATTTATTTTGGCGTTGATGGCAGCGAAGAAAAAATAACAATTGGAACAACAAGGCCGGAATTAATCCCCGCGTGTGTTGCAGTTTTCTATCACCCTGATGATGAACGCTATAACAAAAAACTGAAAGGCAAAATCGCAATCACTCCATTATTCGGTGTGAAAGTTCCAATCCTTCCTGATGATGAAGTGAAGATGGATAAAGGCACCGGCCTGGTTATGTGCTGTACGTTCGGTGATGAAATGGATATCAACTGGTGGCGCAAACAAAAATTGAAAGAAAAAATAATTCTAAATAAATACGGAAAACTTGATGCAGAATTATTAAGTGAAGCAATAAAAGATTCTCCGCTAAAAGAAATTCTAGCAGGAAAAAAAGTAAATAATTCTGACCCTAAAAATCCGGGTGCACGCGAAATTATTCTAGAAGAAATAAAAAAACAAAATCTTCTGGTGAAGCAGGATAAAATAAAACACGCGGTGAAATGTGCGGAGAGAAGTGGTGCTCCGCTTGAAATTCTGCCGACCCACCAATGGTTCGTGAAAGTTCTGGATAAAAAAGAAAATTTAAAAAAGAAAGCCAATGAATGTAACTGGAACCCGGATTTCATGCGCATCCGCATAGAACAATGGATTGATGGTTTAAATTGGGATTGGTGTATTTCAAGGCAGCGTTATTTTGGTGTTCCGTTTCCAATCTGGTATTCAAAAAGAAAAGGCGAAGAAGGAAAAATTTTAATTGCCGATAAAGATTCTCTACCGATAAATCCACTGGTTGATTTGCCAAAAGGTTATACAAAAGATGAAGTGGAACCAGATAAAGACGTGATGGATACATGGGCGACTTCGTCCGTGTCACCGCAATTATCCAGCAAAGGTATAAATAAAGATTTCTGCATTGATAATGCGCGCCATGAAAAATTATTTCCGGCAGACCTGCGGCCGCAGGCGCATGAAATAATCCGCACATGGGCGTTCTATACAATCGTGAAAGCATATCTGCATGAAAAAACAATTCCGTGGAAAAATTTGATGATTTCCGGCTGGTGCCTGGCGGCTGATAAAACAAAAATGAGTAAATCAAAAGGCAACGTGGTGACACCAGTTGCATTGATAGAAGAGAAGGGGACTGATGCTGTTCGTTACTGGGCATCCACCTCACGCCTTGGGGCTGATACTGCTTTCTCTGAGGATTTATTAAAGATCGGCAAGAAGCTGGTGAACAAACTTTGGAATGCTTCCAAGTTTGCCGCCATTCATTTAGATAAAGTTAAAAATCAAAAAACTGCGGCCGAAGATGTGAAGAGCGGCGTGATAAATGAAACGCTCGATTTATGGATTTTAACGAGGCTACAAAAAACAATCACCAAGGCGACCAAAGATTTTAGCGAATATGAATATTGTGACGCGCGCGTTGCAACCGAAGATTTTTTCTGGAAAGATTTCTGCGATAATTATTTAGAGATGGTGAAAGTGCGCGCTTATGACGAGAAAGGCGAAAACCCTAAAGGCCAACTTTCTGCCGCGCATACAATCTATCATTGTCTTGATGGGATTTTAAGATTATTTGCGCCGTTTGTGCCGCACATCACCGAAGAATTATATTCACATATTTTTGAAAGCAAAAATTCCATTCATAAGCGTGGCAACTGGCCTATCGCCACAAACTATCCTGTGAACGAACAGGCGGAAAAAACCGGTATTGCCGCAGTTTCGATTTTAGAAGCGGTGAGAAAAATTAAAGCAGAACAAAAAGTTTCCATCAAAACACCAATCACCAATTTATATGTTCAGGGTGAAGCAGGTGATGTTAAAAAGATGGAAAAAGATATCGCCGGAGTAACCAGCTCTCTAAAAATACACTGGCAGAAAGGCCCAGATAACATCCCATCAGTTAAAAGCGAAGACGGCGCCTTTACCGTTTCAGCGGAAATTTCCAAAGCTGACGCTGCTTAAAAAAATATCTAAAATTGATAGTATTTTAGGGGGGTGGTGTTAACCTCAATTAACGCTGATTATATATATAAATCAATAATATGCAGGATAGGATAAGACTAAATTTTATTAACTTATTATTAACTATATTAATGTACACTTAAGTATAAATCAGAGAGGGGATTATGTTAAGAAAATTATCTTATTTAGCGGTTTCAGCATTGGCTATTTTAAGTGTTGGTAATGCTTTTTCAGAAGTTGTTATACCTGACGGGGTTTCAATGCCAAGCGGAATCTCAATACCAGGACAAACCGATAGCCTAACTAATCATGATTATGGCCGTACAATTGACACCGGAGGCACTTCTGGCGGCGCTGGCGGCAGCTTGTCAGGAGTAACAGGAACTGACGAAACATATTATCAGGTATCAAATAACAATGCTGCTGGAAAATCTTATCTGGTGCCAAAAAAGAATGCCAAACCAAGGGCATTAAAGAGGGGTGAGGTATGTGTAGAAAAACTTATATTAACCCTAGGAAAGCCTGGCAGACCAGTTTCAACACCTCTTGGTGCCACTGATGAATTTAATCTAAATCCTATTAATGATGTTATCCTGAACAAAGAAGGGGAATATAAATATTGTAATTATGTAAAAAACGATCCTGTAGATATTTATGGCATGGGTTTTCACATAATAACAGGGAAAGATGATGCCTGCCCTGCGGAAGGAACAAATATAGAATTAAAATGCCAGACAGTTAATATAGGAACGCCACAAAGGCCTGTAGCTGGTTGTTCATGTACAAATGTTGGAGCGGATGGTAAACCCACATATGAAATAACTCCTGCTAAAATGATGTAGAAAAAGACGGAAAAGGATATTGCCGGGGTTACCAGCTCTCTAAAAATTCACTGGTAGAAAGGCCCAGATAATATCCCCTCAGTTAAAAGTGAAAACGGCGCATTTAGGGAGAAAATATATGTTCAGGAAAGTATCTTTTTTTACAGTTTTAGCTTTAGCTTTATTATATTCAAGCACAGCTGTTTCACAGCAGGTTGACCTGCCTGAGGGAGTTGATATTCCTGAAAATACGGCAACCATGCCGGACGCGGAAGCTAGTGGTAGCGGCGGCATGGCAGATTCAGACACTAATAATGCCGATAACAGCAATGTTGCTGATAATAACATGAACGATAAAATTTTAGATGATGATACCTGCAACCTTGATGGGGTTGAGTTTGTCAACACTAGTAATAATGGATTAGAATTCACCAAAAAAGATCATGAGGAACGTATTAGAATTTTAAAAGAAAGATATTATGAAGCTAAAAAAATGATGGATTATACAGGATTGTCCGGAAATGATCGTGATGCTATTAAAAAAGCAATTGAATCGTTAGAAAAACAAATTCGTGCTGCTGAAGCTGATTATGATGCGTTCCTGAAGAATAATGGGCAAGGTAATAATACGTTAAGTACGTTAAGAAGTCATAGGGATTTGATCGATGATTTAAAGAGGGAACTAAACCTGGCTCAAATAAGAGAAAGTGTTTCGTGTACTCACGGTAATATAAATTCTGAAATCTGTAAAATAGCAAAAGAAAAACTTGAAGCAGCTAAAAAAGCACTTGCTGATGCCGAAGCTGCTTGTAGAGCTGCTGAAGCTAATGCAACAAGAAAAAACCTTCATATAAAATCAGGAGACGACAAAACCGGATCAAATTTCTATGTGGTTCTGGTTGATGACACGCAAAATGATGAGAATAGGAAGTTTGATTACAGTAAACTGAAATATGAAACTGTAAACCTGCAAACTTGTCCACAAAATACTGACATTACAATAAGGCTTAAGGAAAAAGCAGCAATTGATGGAACTCCTTTTTTCTCATCTTTATATAAAAGTTTTCTGAAAAAAAGTGTTTACGACCTAAAACCTTTAAATTCGGGGGTCAACCTGCATGATGCTGAGTTTAATAAATCGAGTGTAAAGGCGCATTATTGTAATTATGATTATGATGTTTTACCAGCTAACCGTTATTATGATCCTAAATCAAGGAAAATGGTGGCAGCAGCTAAACCCCACCTAATATTTGGTTTATCACCACGATTCATGATTGAAGACCAGGTAAAAGTTGAGGATGATTGCCCGGTACCTCATACCCCGGCTAAGAATAACCTTGATATATCTTTAGTTTGCAATCCTACTGCGGTGGTGGGTGGTGTGAATTGTATATGCAAACCAAACACTTTAAATTACAGTCCTTCCCAATTCAATCGGGACAAGACTGCAAATAAAGTGGACAGCTTTATCTTAAAATATGAAACTAAGGCACCAAAACCAGCGACTCCAACCCCAAAAATGTAAAATAAAAAAGATCAATTAAAAAAGCCCCGCCATAAAACGGCGGGGTTTTTGTTTGCATGAAATTTGTTAACCATTGTTTGATTGACATTAACTGCCATAACTGGTTTCATAATTAATAGAAAATTAACCAGTAGGTGATATCAGCAACAATGGCAAAAAAAACAGGCGCAGATAGTGATGATGTAATGTCTAACCCCGATTATCTCAGGAAATCTTCCGAGATAATCACTGAAGCCCTGAAAAAGGGGTTTGATGTGCTGCAGCTTGAAAATGGTGATATCGTAACCACCGGAACAAAAGTTGTGGTCACGACCTACCGTTGGGATTCCAAGGGCAGGAAAATGGCAAAAGTTTCAGCTAAAGAGAAAAAAGCCAACGGCACCCTGCTTGATGAGATAATCAAGAAAAATAACTAAACCTGTTTTGTGTTATCAACAGCTTTCTTTATGGCCGCTGTGATAGAAGCAGGAACAGTAACTTCATTTGTATCAGAAGATTTTAACCCACCGGCAGATTTTCCGGCAGCGGCCATTTCATTAGCAAGCCCTTTTGCGATACCTTCAGGTTTTTCATTTATTGAGAATGGGCGCTTATCAGTTTTATGAATTTTTTCGAGCTCGCGCATGAGATTATTTGAATCTTTAACGATCCTATTCAAGTACTGATCTTCCTCTTCAAGTAATTTTTTCTTTAATGGATCTTTGCTTATAAGCGGCATGGCATGCGCAGTAAGAACGCGCTCGTTATCAACTCTCTGATCAAGATATTTTTTCTGATCGCGCAAGATTTTTATGTCTGCGCCCCGAACAAGCGCGTTGATAAAAAGATCTAGTTGCCGGTTAGTTGCTTCAACCGCTGCACTAAGTTTTTCATTAAGTTCAGGACTAACCGAACTTATGTTCGGCGCCGGATAATTAACATTATCTATATAAGTTTTGGCCATGACAGACATCTGTTCTAATGAGCCTATATAAATGAATTCCGGTTTCTCGCTGGCGGCGGCAGAATTATCTGATCTTTCTACCTCACCAGCTTCTTCGTTCTCAAGATTATCAAGAACTTTCACCAAAGAAGGTTTTTCAGGTTCTTTGTTGGGAGCTTCATCTTTTTCCGCCGCATGACCCTGAATAAAAGAAGCTGCCAGAACAACAAGTGGTTTTATATAAGGGATATTACCTATTTTACTGAATAGACCCATAAATTTATACCCATATATTTTAGCATCTGTGCCGTATTCAAACAATTATTTATATTGAAACCAGCAAAAAAAATGAACAGCGAAATTTGTCAAGCATAAATTCTTATATAAACCAGCATATTATGGCTGTCAGCCTTGAATTTTTATGGTATTTTTAAAAGGTTATGACAAAAAGAAGGAGACAGGAAGAACAAAGGAATTATGGCAGGTGCGGCTGGCATGGCTGTGAGCAGCATGCCCAGTATCCGGCGCCAAAAAGCCGGAGCATTTCTGATGAGGGTACAAAAGACCTTATCTATTTCTGCCTTAATCATGTGCGTGAATATAACAACGCGTGGGATTTCTTTGATGGCATGACACAAAGAGAAATAGAAAGGTTCCAAAAGGAGGCCATGACCGGCCACCGCCCAACCAAGAAAATCCGCGATTATAAACTTTCTTATAACCCTGAGCTTTTTGACTTTGATATGTTCTTTCACATTAACTCAGGAAATGATAATATCCAAATCCCAAAGCTGGAAAAAGATGCTTTAGCCGTTCTTGATCTAGAATACCCGGTTGATCTTGAGCGTATTAAGGCCAGATACAAAGCTTTGGTAAAACGGTATCATCCAGATATTAATGGGGGTGATAAGACGGCGGAAGAAAAGTTTAAGGTGATCAACCAAGCCTATAAGACACTTAAAAACTCTTCTGTTTTTGTTTAAATTAAGTTAATAGGAAAAAATGGGAAGTGATATTGAAAAGCGCTCAGGATATGCCCGTCGCGGTAAGAAAAACCGCCGGGTTATGCGCGACAGGCGTAAAAGTGATAACAAAAACTGGATGCTGCCGGAACGTCGTAGCGGCAAAGAGCGCAGGGAAGATGAAGTACGCAGCGGCGATGAAAGAAGGGAAGATATAATAAAAGGTAAGATTTCTGAGCTGCCTATAGTATTTAGGATAAGGGATGTATATTTCAAAGTGAGGGACCTGGAAAAATCCAGGGAGTTCTATAAATCCCTATTCGGAATGGAACCATATAAATCTGGTAATACCCAGTGTAAATTTAAACTTGGCAATTCGCATTTCACCCTGCAGCTTGATAGGAGCCATGAACATTGGAGTGGTACAAACTGCGTGCCGGTGTTTGAATTCTATGATACCGAAATCATGGATTATATTAAGCGCGCAAAGGAACTGGGGGCGCAAGTTGTAATTGATGCATTGTTCGATGAAAAGATATTGAGCATATTATTTAAGGACCCGTTCGGGAATCAGTTTGAAATCTCCAAAATGCACGACTTTTAAAATAAAAAGGCCACCCCAGGGAGGGTGGCAACAGTTATAGTCACTTACAGCTTGTAGAGGGCCGCCGGGTAGCAGTCCTCGACCCACAGGATCTTACCTCTGAACGTCCAAGCCCGGCGGAGGCAGCACCACCGCCCATCGATCTTGACCTTGATTAAGGTAATCGCCTTCATGGGTCCCCTCCTTTCCCGTGGATTTGCTGCCACGAACAGCCCTGAAAATGAATTTCAGGTCTTGGAGGTTTACCGTTACTGCCCTGATGGTTCGTGAAACACGAGCCCAGTAACGGAAATATTATAAAGCCCTAAGGCTTTGATTGGTAATTGATGCCTGATTATATAATATTTTTATTAAAGAATTGTGACGTTGTAATAGTATGAATTATAAGGATATTTCAGAACTTCATTTTTATGGTAAAGATGGTATATACTATAAAAAATCAATAATTCAGCGGGGAAATAAGTGAAAAAAGAGACAAGCAGCGACAAGAAGGAATATAAATTTTTAGATAAGCCGGACACAAAAGTTTCGGCAAAAAAGATATTTGGAACGCCGGTGGATTTTGAAGTGCCGGCCTTTTCCAAGGGCAGTGATTACACTCCCCAGGTTGATAAAACCTATCGCTTCAACCCAGATACCGTGCAGGCGATACTTGCTGGCTTCGCACATAACCGCAAAGTGCTGATTCAGGGATATCACGGCACAGGGAAATCAACACACATTGAACAGGTGGCCGCCCGCCTTAACTGGCCGTGCATAAGGATAAACCTTGATGGGCATATAAGCCGTATGGACCTTATCGGTAAAGATGCGATTGTGCTGAAAGAAGGAAAACAGGTTACCGAATTCCGCGAAGGTATTTTGCCGTGGGCGATGCAACACCCGATAGCACTGGTGTTTGATGAATATGATGCCGGCAGGCCGGATGTTATGTTTGTCATCCAGCGTGTTCTTGAATCGGAAGGAAAAATGACGCTGATTGACCAGAATAAAATTATCACCCCACATCCATACTTCAGGATTTTTGCAACATCAAACACGGTTGGCCTTGGTGATACAACGGGAATTTACCACGGCACACAGGCGATAAACCAGGGACAGATGGATAGATGGAACATCGTGGCAAGCCTTAATTATTTACCAAAAACCCAGGAAAAAGAAATCGTCACCGCGAAATTACCGGCACTTGCAAACAAGGAAGGAAAAGAACTTCTTGATAAGATGATCTCGCTTGCGGCATTGACGCGTGAAGGCTTCATCAATGGGGATATTTCAATCGTCATGTCTCCGCGCACGGTTATCACCTGGGCAGAGAATTACAGTATCTTCAAAGACGTTGAAAAATCATTCCGCCTCACATTCATGAACAAATGTGATGAGATGGAAAAACCGATCGTTGCTGAATACTACCAGAGATGTTTTGGTGTTGATCTTGCTGAATCAGCCGCCAATAAAAACACTCCGACATCAGCCATAAAATGAAAGAGATAGATCCATTACTTGAGGCTGTGCGTGCGGCTTTCCGTGCAATTGCCGGCGAGGATGGGAATGCGCCAGAGCTGCACTTCCGCGAGATGGAAGAAACAAATATGAAACCGGAAGAGATAGAATATTTTCCGGAAACCAACACCATAATAATCTCGCTTCCTGAACGACCATTCACCGAAGAAAAGATAAAATATATACGGGGAATTTCAGATCTCTCGGCGCTGAAATATCATTACCATGATGAAAAGAGGCACCTTGAAAAAATGCCAAAGACAGATTCAGCGCGCGCCATTTTTGATGCAGCAGAGGAATCACGCCTGAAGCTGCTTGGCAGCAGAGACTATAGTGGCTTAAAAGAAAACCTTGAAAGCTATACAAATCAGCATTGGCAAAAAATGGAAAATGAGAAATTTATAGCAAGTGACATAAATATAATTGCTGATGTTATGGATCTTCTGATAACTGCAAAACATGGGGGTTTTAAGATTCCAGAAAGTGCAGAAAAAGCGATGAACAGCTATGGCAGATGGATTGCCGGCCGGCTTGATGATGAACTGGAAAACCTTGGTAATCACATAGACAGCCAGCACGATTTTGCCAAAGCTGTGATTAAACTTATCCAGAAAATGCAGATGCTAGGCAATGCTGTTCCTGAGCAGCAGAAGACAATGAAGTCCGAGCGGTTGGAAGAACAGCCAGAACAGGGAGAAAATCAGGAAGGTGAATATAAAAGCAAGTTTGATGATTTGAAGGCCACTTCGTTTGGCGAAGAAGAACAAGGTGCCGATAAATCGGAAAAGACAATGCAAAGCGAAGGTGAGGGGGATAAAAAAGAAGTAAGGGAAGAAAAAGAAGTGCCGCGAGAACGCACTTATTTTTATACCAATCAGGGAAAAATCCAACCCTACCATTCTTATACAACCCAGTTTGACCGCGTGGTGGAACCAAAGGAACTGGCGTCATCTGAAGAACTAACAAGGCTCCGCGCCCAGCTTGACAGCAAGCTTGCGGAAGTGAAAAACATAACATCAAAACTTGCAGCAAAATTGCAGAGAAAATTATTATCAACCCAGGCACGTGCATGGGATTTTAATTTGGAAGAGGGGGCATTAGATCCAAAGAAACTTGACCACGTTATCGTTGATCCGTTCTATCCATATCTTTACCGGTGGGAAAAACAAACACCGTTCAATAACACGCTCGTTACCATGCTCATAGATAACTCCGGCTCCATGCGCGGCAGGCCGATAATGGTTGCATCTCTCTGTGCTGATATAATGGCAAGAACACTTGAAAGATGCCGCATAAAAACAGAGGTGCTTGGATTCACCACTTCCGAATGGAAAGGTGGTAAATCAAGAAAACTCTGGCTTAAAAATAACAGTCCGGCAAACCCAGGAAGATTAAATGACCTGCTGCACATTGTTTACAAAAGTGCGGATACACCTTGGCACCGCAGCAAAAAGAATCTCGGGCTGATGTTGAAAGAAGGGTTGCTCAAAGAAAACATAGATGGTGAGGCGATATTATTTGCCTGCAAGCGCATGAGCATAAGACCGGAAAAGCGAAGGATACTGATGGTGATTTCTGATGGCGCGCCGGTGGATGACAGCACACTTTCCGCCAACAACGGCAATTATCTTGACCACCACTTGCATGAAGTTATCCATACGGTTGAGAACAATACCGACATTGAACTGCTTGCAATCGGCATCGGCCATGATGTAACGCAATATTATAAAAAAGCTGTGACTATAAGGGATGTTGAACAGTTGGGAGATGCAATGGTAGGCCAGCTTTCTGAACTTTTTGAACCAGGCTACAGGGTAAATTGATTACAAACCTACACCCCTGTCACTCGGGACTCCTAGATCTATACCTGTTTCCATGACACGTTTTATATCATCAAAATTCTTTTTTATATAATCCAGAGTCTGTGCAACCGAGAATCTCTTGCTATCTTTAACTCTTGAAGTCATATAAAGGATCGCGTTTGCCCCATCCTGCGGGCCGCCACTAGGAGGCTCCATGCCAAGGGCGCGCAACTGGGCACTTACAATCGCTGATGCCATAGGGGTTATGGTGTATTTTTTTCCATTAACCATCATTAACGGGTAGGTTGATATATCCATTGTAGTGGAGGTAACACTTAGTGTTAACGGGTCTCCGCCAGCAGCTTTATGTTTTTTTATGGCGGCATTACCAACATAAGTAATGGCATCCTCAGTTACCGGATCTATACCTATATTTTTTAAATCATTTCTAACTATCTCACGGGCTTTCGGGGTGAGGATATAGTTATATTTGTCTGATCCAGGGGCATCAGGATCTTTGCTTAAACATGCAGCTCTTTTAATATCATATTCACCAGGTGGAAAAATATATTTCCATTCTTTCGGTATGGAAGCGATTGGTTTACCATCTTTCACGGTGACCTTGATTTGTGGCCATTTCTTAATGTTTTTCACGGCATCTTCATATTTAAGTGATTCATCTGTGCCAACCAACTTACGCACTTTATCAACATATATTTTTGCCAGCGATATATATTGCCCATCTGTGAGCTCTGCTGTCATATAGGTTTTTTTCATTAATTTAACCATTGCTTTCAGGCCAGAATCTGTAACGGTTACATTTTTATCAGGATAGAAAAGTTCTCCGTTGGCTTCGTATTTCTCTTTTTTCTTTAGCCCTACTTCAAGCGCACCACTGGTGGATAAGTTTGTCTGATAAAAATAATCTTTATCGCTGTTATAAGTTCTTTCTGCGGCAGCAATTGCTTTCTCAACAAGCCATTCATTACCAAGCCGCTCCATAAGATATTTTCTTGCTGAAGTATCTACGACAGGTTTTCCCGTTCTATCAAGTTCGGTTACTGGCGCACCAAGGCGCAGGGTATTCCACTTGAAAACTCCTTCCTGGTTTTTTTCATGTCTTCTTGTATTTTCTATCGCATCTGTAGTTGATTCGGTGTTGAAACCACCAAGCACTGTTGCTGTTGTATTTGTAACCGCCGCCGCAACGTTAAGTGATGCAAGCATTAAGGGTACGCCAAACCATGGCTGGCCAGCAAGTGTTAGTATAAGCCCGCCACCGAATGAAGCAATACCTGACAATATACCAACAGTACCGCTGCTATAAGCAACTGCGCCGTGGCGCTCTTCAATAGCATCAAGGCTCCTTATTGGGTGAACAATAGAGTTATATAATATGCCGCCCACCCTGCTCCAGAAGCCTTTTTCTTCATCCCTTATCGGCTCTATTATTTCCTCGGGTTTTTTCTTGGGTTTTTTTGCCATAAATATAAGAAATATTAATAGTTAACTCATAAATTATATAATTTAAACGTTACGAAATTGTTAAACTTTTGAATTTTTAGAAAATTTTTTATACAACTGATTTTTAAGGATTTATTGCCTTGGATGAGCCTTGCTGTAAGCCTCTTTCAGCCTTCCGGCATCAATTTTCGTGTATATCTGGGTGGTGGAAAGGCTTGCATGGCCAAGCAGTTGTTGGATAGAGCGAAGATCGACCCCCTCACTTAGAAGATGGGTGGCAAATGAATGGCGGAACGCGTGTGGGGTTGCCGATTCAGGAAGCCCAAGCTGCCGCCTGAGCGTACGAAGGCGGGCCTGAAAAACTGCAGCATCCAGTGGTTTTCCCCTCTGGCCCACAAATAAAATATCATTTACAGTAAGTGGAAAAGGGCAGGCTGCAAGGTACTCCAGCAGATACTTCGATATTAATGGAAGTATTGGCACCATACGCTCTTTATTTCCTTTCCCGCATATGATTATTGCATCTTTATTTTCAATATTGCCACGCTTAAGTGACAGGGCTTCTGAGATACGAAGACCTGAGCCATATAAGAGTAAAAGCAAGAGCGTATCTCGTTTTCCTATCCAAGCATCTTTTGCCAGAGTTTTGATTTTTTCAACTGCTTCCGAAGCTCCAAGAACAGGAAGCGCCTTAGGTAAAGTTTTTTCAATTTTTGGTGTACGGATGGAAAAAACAGCAGTGTTTTTTATATTTTTTTCATTATCCAGCCAGCGGAAAAAATTTTTGATGACAGCGAGCGCGCGGGCTGAAGAACGCATAGAATAATTTTTTGATTTTCTTTCCGCAAGCCAAGCCCTAAAGTCCTTTATATCAAATTTTTCCAGCATATTTATGTCAGGATTTCTTTCCTGATGTTTTTCAATGAAGGAAAGGAAGTGCCGCAGGTCTTTTTCATACGCTTTGAGTGTATGTGCCGAAAAACGTTTATTTGTGGCAAGCCATGTGTGCCACTCTTTTACAATATTTTCCATGCCATGATTTTAGCTTAACTGGGAAAGAAACTCTATTATTGATTATTTTTTAGGAGGACCGATGGGTTTTTCTGTTACAGCAACGGTTGCAGGTCTCAGGCTTCTAGCAATTTTATCGCCAATCCATGTTGCCTGATCTTTTGTGATAAAGGGTTTCTTATCAAGCCCATCACCCACCGCATTTTGTTTGGTCATATCATCAAGCAGCGATGAAACACTGACATTCTTGCCCGGAGTTCTATTCGTGATTACAGCAGCGCCATTTCCGATAGTCAAAATATTCGGAAGGCTTACATCCATTTCTGCCAAGGCTTCAAGCATAACATCTTTTGCTTCGATCCTTATTTGACTAGGACTATCAACAACTATGCCAAGAGCGTTATTATAACGTGTGGTTTTATCGGCATCACTATCGGTACCAACTGATATGGATCCTGAATGAAGAGTAACCAGATTCCTTAATTTACTTCCTGAATCATCCCTGAATTTTTCATCTGTCATTTAATTATTACCGACTTTTGCTGCAGCCTCTTCAGGCGGCCTATATGTTAATTTGAATTGCAGTTTCTTTAGCGGGATATCTGTAAGTTCGGTGCTTAAAAAATCTGTCATCGACTCTAGCGCTTTAAGAGCAAGCTTCGCTGATTCCCTTGAATAAGCCTGGCTGAGAGGTGACAGATCTGGCAGGAATTGTAGTGCCACCACCATTTTTTCACCTGGCAGAGAAACAACAATGCCGGTATAGACCTTGCCTATATATTCTGGTTCGAACTCAACTTTCGGAAGTGTTTTATCAAGCGGGAGTTTTGCTTTCAGCTTTTTGATAAGTTCATCTTTGAAACTTATCATATCATCATAATTGAAGTTTCCATCCATGAATTTAAACACAAGATAGCAGTGACCAGTTTCCG
Source organism: uncultured Rickettsiales bacterium (assembly GCA_964450945.1). Taxonomy (GTDB): domain Bacteria; phylum Pseudomonadota; class Alphaproteobacteria; order Rickettsiales; family JABDBP01; genus CAYVHI01. Next base: position 86,910 of record CAYVHI010000001.1, on the reverse strand, counting down.
GATAATCGGCGTAAATACTTTTCAGTTTTGGCAATAGCTGTTTGAAATTTTTTGCCATTGGTTCCTATCTTTAGGATATTGGTTTACCAAGAAATAATATATGACCTTTATTAAAGAAAGGTTAAGAAAATTTATATTAAAATTAACCAAATTTTTGGGGGATTGGAAAGACTGGAATATTGTTTAATCTCAAAGCTCTAGCTGTTTTAGGCTATTGGCGTTCCGTTGTCCTTTTTGTTGGGTCGACAGCGTCCTTGGAAAATCCCTGCCCTAAAGCTTCCAGTTTTTTTAGAACATCAGGGTATAAAAGGACATAGGCAATTGTTTCGCTGTTATCCCTTCGGCAGTGAAAAATGACAAGATCATCGTGATTAAAGTTTAGATTAAGACCTTTTGGCTCTGGGCCGCCAAGTATATTTCCCCTGTCCCGGCTTGTAAGCCTTCTTGCAATCTCCTGGCCATCTGGCCTTAAATCAAAAACCATTACATATTTAGGAGAAGGTTTTTGATAATGAGTGAAATTAGTAGTTATCAAATCACCTACGGTTTGACGGTGAATTGGTTCAATAGAGCATTCTTCAACAGACATTATACGGACTTTCTCAGGAGGAATTGATTCCCACCCCGGAACCGGCAGCCCCCTTGCCTTTATGTCGATATGGCCTAAAAGTACGGGGATATTTTTTTCAAGTTTTTCTCTCACCCCTGCCTCTGCCTCTACAGCTATTGTTTTAAATTCATCAAGATTTAAATCAGCGACATTAGCTGTAAATCTATATTGGGGAATTTCATGATCGCCATACCCTCCTCTTCTAACTGTATCTTTATCAATAAGCGTCAGGGTAAATTTTCCAGGAAAGATTTTTTCCAGTTTTACTCTTAATTCATCAGCTTGGGCGTGACCAAGAACTGAATATCTAAGTTCCCGGGCATCGCCAACCCCACTGAGTTCCCTATAACCAAATCCTTGATTTTCGATAAGGTTTTCTAAACCTTTCTTGACATCCCTGACAGTGAATCTCGCTGCGATGCTGGCTACTGCCACCGGTGGCAAACTTTTTTCAGAAGATGTTGGCGGTGGTGTAGGAGGATTAGGTGTGCCCTGGCTTTGCTTTTGCCCTGTTCCCGGTAAATTAATGCCTTGCTGTCTAGCTAATTGGGCCATTTGGGCGGCACTCATAGTTTTTGTGAAATCAATTTCCGGTTCCTTAAGCCCTGTAATAACAGCGATATTGGGGGCATCTAATGGTATAGTTACAATGCCGTTTGTATCGCGCCCGGTTCCACCTAATCCCATTTTTATAAGTATGGGATTGGGGTTGCTTGCCTCCGATTTTGTCAATACGCGCGCTACCGGCAAACTCTCGGTATATATAAATATGTTATAGCCATTAGACATAATCTTTACATCCGCAGGCAACTCACTTTGTCCCCTGGCAACCAATTCCCTGTTTATTTCAGCTATTAATAAAGGAAACTTCTCATTGATACTCATGCTGACCTCATTATTTAATAATGAAGATAGCATTTAAATATTAAAGAAATATTAATGCCTTAAGCTATTTTTTGGCCGGTTTTCTGCCAATCTGCAAGGAATGCAGCGAGGCCTTTATCAGTAAGCGGGTGATTAACCAGTTGCTTCAATACGTTAGGCGGAATGGTCGCCACATGGGCGCCCATCATCGCAGATTGCACGATATGGATAGGGTTTCTGACAGATGCCACTAATACCTCTGTCTTAAAATAATCATACTGCTTATAGATGGTAACGATTTCCTTGATAAGCGCCAGCCCATCCTGCCCCACATCATCAAGACGGCCAACGAACGGGGAGATGAATGTTGCCCCCGCTTTGGCAGCCAGAATCGCCTGGGCGGCAGAGAAACATAACGTAACATTCACCATCGTTCCCTTATCGGAAAGTTTCTTGCAAGCCTTTAAGCCTTCAAGGGTGAGCGGGACTTTGATAGTGATGTTCTTGGCGATCTTTTTTAATTTTTCCGCCTCCTTTAACATCCCGGCAGCATCAGTTGAAACAACTTCGGCAGAAACGGGGCCTTTAACGATATCGCATATCTCCTCAAGCACCTCAAAAAAATCACGGCCTGATTTTGCAACGAGGGATGGGTTGGTTGTAACACCATCAAGCAAGCCGGTTGCAGCCAATTCTTTTATTTCTTTTATCTCTGCGGTATCGACGAAGAATTTCATATCTTTCACCTTATAATTACAAAACTTTTGCCTCATAATAATAAGGTGTTCTAAAAAGTCACCTAGAATTAATTGATCAAAATTTAATGCAGGTTCTTTAAACCAGTGACTGGGCGGGTGACGAGGCCAAGCACCTGGCAAAGTGAATGTGCAACCTTTGGGTTCTTGCCGGTTTCCACCTCAACGGAATATTTACCGTTGCCTTTGCTGAAACTTTCTTCAGACTCAACGCATTTAATCATCAGGTCAAACCCGGCGCGTTCCAGCTTGCTGCGGATTATATTCTGGTTGGCGAGAGTCTCGCCACTGCTCTTACCTTCCGGTATGACATAAATTTTTGTCGGCAACTCTAAAATTGATCTGACGACAGAGTTAGGATTCTCAGGATAGTATGCTTTGATCGACATTTTTCAAACCTTTCAAAAAAATTATAAAATAAAAAAACCAAAAAAATAAAAAACCGTTTATAAGTTCTTTATATGGTGAATTAGTAAAGAAAACGTTAACGAAAATTAGATGCAATTTTATACAAATACAGAATATTTCCAGGTGCTTCTGCCACTGGCTTTTGATGAGGCTTTCGATTATGCCGAAAATCAAGGCATGGTGCTTGTTCCAGGAGATCTTGTAAAAGTGCCCTTCGGAAAAAAAGAACAGATAGGCGTTGTATGGAAAAAAGGTTTTTCAGGAAAAATAAATAAGGAAAAAGTAAAGCAGATAACAGAGAAGCTTCCCTTCCCGCGACTCAATGAAAATTTCATGAACTTTCTCACTAAGGTTTCAGAATATAATTTGGCGCCGCTTGGCAATGTGCTGGATATGGCATTGCCAGTAAAAAATCTTTACAAGCCAGTGCGTGAGAAAAAGAATGATAAAAATGAAATAAAGGAAATTTCCGCCAAGGCTGATTTATCTGATGACCAGAAAAAAATTCTTGAAAAATTGCTCACAAGAATTTCAGGATTTAAACCTACGCTTCTTGATGGCGTTACCGGTTCCGGGAAAACTGAAGTATATCTGGCGGCGATAGAAAAATTGCTGAAGGAAGAAGATTCACAAGTTTTGGTGCTCCTGCCAGAGATTGCACTCACCACCCAGCTGATAAAACGTATTGAAAAAAGGCTTGGAATAGAGCCAACTTTGTGGCATTCATCACTTACCCCTAGCCGCCGCCGTAAGAACCTGAAAGATATTATTGAAGGCAGGGCAAAGATTGTTGTGGGTGCCCGCTCCGCCCTTTTCCTGCCATACCGGAACCTGAAAATGATCGTGGTGGATGAAGAACATGAAACATCATACAAACAGGAAGATGGGGTTATATACCATGCGCGTGATATGGCAGTGCTTCGCGCCAGCGTAGAAAAAATTCCCATACTTCTTGTTTCAGCGACGCCGTCAATTGAAACCATAACAAATGTTGAAACTGGAAAATATGAAGCGCTCCATTTACCTGACCGTTTCGGCGGTGCCAGTATGCCCGAAGTCGAGACAGTGGATATGCGGAAAGAAAAAACTGCTGGACAGAATTTTATTTCAGAGCCGCTCAGAAAAAATATTGAGGCTACTATAGGAAGGGGCGAACAAGTGCTGCTTTATCTGAACCGTCGCGGCTATGCACCGCTTACTCTTTGCCGCGCCTGTGGCCATCGACTGAAATGCCCAAATTGTTCCGCCTGGCTGGTTGCCCACCGGGCAAAAAATAATCCAGCAACCGGCAAGCTTCAGTGCCACCACTGTGGATATACCGCTAAACTGCCAAATGAATGTCCTGAATGCAAGATGGAGGAAAGTATGGTTCCGCTGGGGCCAGGAGTGCAAAGACTGGATGATGAAGTTAAGAGCTTTTTGCCAGATGCAAGGATATTGGTGCTTTCAAGTGATACAGTTACTGAAGTTGGCGAGCTTGAATCTGCCATGCATAAAATAATCAGCCATGAGGTGGATATAATAATAGGCACGCAGATGGCAGCGAAAGGGCACCACTTCCCCAAACTGACGCTAGTTGGAGTTATTGATGCCGACTTGGGGCTGGAAGGTGCCGACCTAAGGGCTGCAGAGAGGGTTTATCAGGTGCTGCACCAGGTATCAGGAAGGGCGGGGAGAGAGGAACACCCAGGAAAGGTCTTATTGCAGACATATATGCCGGAAAACCGCATTATACAGGCACTGGTGGCCGGGGAGCGCGATAGCTTTATAAGCGCCGAAACCGGCAGCCGGAAGAACTATAACCTGCCTCCCTTTGGGAAGCTGGCATCAGTTATCGTTTCAGGCAGGCAGGAGGAGCTGGTAAGGGGTTGGTGCACGGGGTTTGCCAGGACTATACCTGTGAGTAAGGATTTCAGGGTTTTAGGGCCAGCACCAGCGCCCCTTACCATGCTCCGTGGAAGATACCGTTACAGGTTCCTTATAAAGGCCCCCCGTAACACAAATTTACAGAAATTCCTGCTTGCCTGGCTCGCTACTCAAAACATTCCATCTCAACTTAAAGTTAAGATAGACATAGACCCATATAATTTTACCTAAAAATAGGGTAATTGCTTCAAAATCAATCAAAAATTAATGTTTTATTAACGTTTTTGCTCTATAATTGGACTAATTAAAAAAATAGCCATAAATATGTCTAAAAACGTTACATAACCCAGGCCTAGCCTGATTATTCAGTGGATATTGAGAAAAACCGGAGTATTCCGGTTATTTTTTACCTAAATACACGCTTAGATTGCTATAAAGGGAGGAGATATTTAATTTTTATGAGTAGTTTTGCATCGTCTTTGAAGCAGCATAACCATTTCACGCCGGGTTTCTTTGAACTGACTATGCGGGCTGTGGCAAGGATAAAAAATAATACGACAGAAGATTTGTTCAGAAAATCAGAAAAAGATACACAAATTGAAATACCGGTATTCCGGCTTGTAAAACTGAGCTGCGGGAGGTTTGTAAATGATCTGCTTTTACCGCAGGAGCATAATGAATACCAAAAGATGGATGAGCAAAAAGCCATAGAGCAGGCAGAGCTTATTTCCAATATCATCTTTAATATATACAGCAAGTTTTATGGTTATTTCAGCGATGTTCCGGCAACCATGGACCTGCAAATCAAGAAAGCAAAGGATATCTTTATAGTAATGTGCCTGACCTTCAAAAAGAAGGCAGTTAAGTTATATAAGCAATATATGGATACAATCCGTGATTTATCAGGCTTTGCAAAGAACGCCCTGCGCCGCATGCAGCGTGAGGTTTTTGGTAATTGGCGTAAGCTAAAAAACACCAGTGATATAGTAAAATTGATCGCAGGAGATGAGGTTTCCGAGCATATAAGCTTCTCTAAGCTGCCAGTGGATTCCCAGTTTTTCTATAAAGTGGGGAAAGAAGATTATCTGGTGGCCGAGCTTGATATGGCCTCCTGCATTGCCGGGTTCCATAACACCATAGGCCAGTGGGAAAAAGAGATGGAAAAGAAAATAGTAGTAACCGGCACCCATGATGGAGAATGCCTAGTAATGCTGCCCGCCAGCCTTATGGAAAGGCTTAAGACCCGTGAAAATGAGCAGGAAATAAGATTGTTGCGCTAAGTTATTTTTCTTCTCGGTTTTGTTTGTGTTCCGGCTCGTTCTGATCCTTACGGCTCAACCACTAGCATGAGGTTTATTGATTCCAGGTCGCTCTGAGTTACACTCAACCGCTCCCACGAAGTATTTAAATATCCGGATCGCTCTGCTACCGCAACCGCTCCCACGAAGTTTTTATTTATGTTCCGGCTCGTTCTTAGCCTTACGGCTCAACCACTCGCACGTAATATATGCTTGCAAGCGCGGATTTCCTATGCTAAAAGCGTGCGTTTTCGTAATTATTTGATTAAGAAAAAATGTCTAAAAAACAAACACTTAAATCAGTGCTCGCTAAGCACTATGCCGCTGCACTTCTTGAACTGGCAGTGGAAGCGAAAAACCAACACAGGGTTAGGGATGATCTTGCCGTGGTGGAGCAAATGATAGAGAAATCCGATGATTTCAGAACCGCCATAAACAGCAAGATACTAAACAAGCAGCAATTCATGAACGCGGTTGCCGATATATTCAAGAAAAATAAAATCAATGAACTGGTAATCAGGTTTTCCAAGGTGATGATAAAGAACGGCAGGATAGGAATCTTGCCGGAAACCATTGAAGCTTTCCGTAAACTTCTGGCAGAACTGGAAGGAGAAACCGAAGCCTTGGTTACAACAGCAGCTTCACTTAGCGCGAAGCAGCTTACAAATCTTAGTGAATCGCTCAAATCCTTAAGCGATAAAAAAGTAATAATAAAACAGAAAGTTGATCCAAAAATTCTGGGTGGGGTTGTCATCAATATCGGTTCCCGCATGATTGATGCATCTATCAACAGGAAGCTGGAGAGGCTACGCATCGCACAGAAAAATGCGAGTGCTTAAGAATTAAAATAAAGAGAGGGTTTAGTTATGGGTTTTAGCGCAGCAGAAATATCTGATATTCTAAAAAAGCAGATAGAAGATTTTGATACATCGGCAGAACTGGCGGAAGTTGGTCAGGTTATTTCCGTTGGTGACGGTATCGCAAGCGTTTATGGGCTTGATAACGTGCAGGCTTCTGAGCTTGTGGAATTCGAAAACGGCACCAAAGGCATGGCCTTAAACCTTGAAAACGAAACTGTTGGTATCGTAATTTTCGGTGATGACAGCAAGATTCAGGAAGGCAACACCGTAAAAAGAACCGGCACTATCGTTGACGTTCCAATCGGTGAAGAACTTTTAGGCCGTGTTGTTGATGGACTTGGCAACCCGATTGATGGTAAAGGCCCAATCAAGACAAAGAAAAGAAGCCGCGTGGAAGTTAAAGCCCCTGGCATTATTGACCGTAAATCAGTTCATGAACCTGTGCAGACGGGTATCAAGGCAATTGATGCGCTTATCCCGATTGGCCGTGGCCAGCGTGAGCTTATCATCGGTGACCGCCAGACAGGCAAAACAACAATCGCAATCGATACAATCTTAAACCAAAGAAAAGTGAACGAAGGCAGCGATGAAAGTAAAAAACTTTATTGCATTTATGTTTCAATCGGCCAGAAGCGTTCAACAGTTGCGCAGATAGTAAAGAAACTGGAAGAAACCGGCGCCATGAAATATTCAATCGTGGTGGCGGCCACTGCTTCTGACCCGGCGCCATTACAATTCCTTGCGCCATACACAGGTTGTGCAATGGGTGAGTTCTTCCGCGATAACGCAAAACACGCACTCATCATTTATGATGATCTTTCAAAACACGCGGTTGCTTACCGCCAGATGTCACTACTCCTCCGCCGTCCACCAGGACGCGAAGCTTACCCGGGTGACGTTTTCTACCTGCACTCCCGTCTCTTAGAGCGTGCGGCAAAAATGTCCGATGCGCGTGGAGCAGGCTCCCTAACCGCACTTCCGGTTATTGAAACTCAAGCAGGTGACGTTTCTGCATATATTCCAACCAACGTGATCTCAATCACCGACGGGCAGATTTTCCTTGAAACAGATTTGTTCTATAAAGGCGTGCGCCCGGCACTTAACGTCGGCCTTTCTGTATCACGCGTAGGTTCTGCAGCACAGATAAAAGCGATGAAACAAGTGGCTGGTTCAATCAAACTTGAACTTGCGCAATTCCGCGAAATGGAAGCGTTTGCACAGTTCGGTTCCGACCTTGACGCCGCAACCCAAAAACTTATCGCCCGCGGCCAGCGCTTAACTGAATTATTAAAACAACC
>CAYVHI010000001.1:64004-78941 GCA_964450945.1 uncultured Rickettsiales bacterium | reverse complement strand
ACAATATTCTCCGCTCTCAGTAGAAGAAGAAGTTGTGGTGATTTATGCTGGTATCAAGGGTTATCTGGATAAGATTGATACCAAGAATGTACGTAAGTTTGAAGAATCGTTTCTGCGTACTATTCGTACAGAACATAAGGATCTGCTAGATAACATCCGCAACGAGCAGAAACTTACAGAAGATGGTGAGAAAAAACTGAAAAACATCTTAGAAAAATTTGTGAAGGTATTCAAATAAGGTGTTTTCATGCAAAAACCTTTAGATTCAGAACAGATAATTAAGAAGATCGGAGATCTGGTAGAGCTTTTTGGCAGAGCAAGAGGTATACCCCTACAAAGAGCTGCGTTCGATATTACAATTGATGGAGATAATTTAACTGTTCGCCCAAAAGACAGTAATGACCACATGGTAAGCATGGCTGCAGGCAGGGTTGCTAACGGTCTTGGCGCACTTTTCAGTGAGCAATTTAAGGGTCCACTCATAAAAAATCCGGTCATATTTCCTGGTGGAAAAACCTTTTTCGTAATGAACTGTAATGGATTTTCCGCTGAATCTGCAAATAAAGTTGAAGGGCAAATTAACTCAGGTGAATTTAGAGAAGTTCTCAATATGGTCGAGAAACGGGCAGCGGAATTAAGATAGTATGGCAAATTTAAAGGCATTAAAAATTAGAATTAAGAGCGTTAAATCAACGCAGAAGATCACCAAGGCGATGAAAATGGTGGCAGCTTCCAAACTGAAGCGTGCACAGACTGCTGCTGAGAATTCAAGGCCATACTGTGCCAAGATGGAAGAGATTCTTCAGTCAGTTGCCGGAAGTTTTAAAGACTCTGATAATGCCCCAGAACTTTTAACTGGCAGGAAAGATGGCAACCGCCACCTGCTTGTTGTGCTTACATCTGACCGCGGACTTTGCGGTGGTTTCAACGGCAACATAGTTAAAGGCGCCCGCGCAAAAATAAAAGAGCTGGAATCAAAAGGAAAAGAAATAAAAATCCTTGCCGTTGGCAGGAAAGCGATCGATCTTTTAAAAACCCAGCATGGCAGCAAGATCATTGAAAGGATTTCCGGCATCAATAAAAAATCTGTGGATTACAGCGAAGCAGAAAACATCGCTAAAAAAATAATCCAGCTTTTTGAAACCAACCAAATCGATTCATGCGGATTATTTTATAACAAATTCAAATCAGTCATTTCACTTGTTACAACTTACCAGCAGCTTATTCCTCTTGAGCTGCCGGCAAATGATAATGCCAACCCTGTAGCATATGAATATGAGCCGGGTGAAAAAGAAATTCTTTCAACATTGCTGCCACAAAATTTGGCTGTGCAGGTGTTTCACGCGATGCTTGAGAATGCTGCGAGTGAGCAGGCCGCACGCATGACCGCGATGGAAAACGCAACCAAAAACGCCGGCGAAATGATTAAAGGCCTAACGCTTGATTATAACCGTTCACGCCAGGCAGCGATTACCAAAGAACTTATCGAAATTATCTCAGGTGCGGAGGCGGTATGAGTACACTAACAAAGGAGAAAGCTCAGGAAGTTTTGCAGGAAAGGTGGTTGGAACTGGTTGATGCGAGAGACGGTGAAGATAGAAAAGTTCTTGCTGCAAAATATGCTGGTCACCAGATGGAAAGGATTTTTGGCCGTGAGTGGAAAAAAGAGTTGGCAGGATTTATTCTTGCCGAAGAAGATATTAAAGGTACGCTTTACGTTACAGTCAATAACGATGGTTTAAAAGAATTTGTAAAAGGAACTATAAGAGGAAAATAAAAGGGGTAAAATTATGGCAAAGCAAAATACGGGAAAAGTTACGCAGGTTATATCTGCGGTAGTAGACGTGAAATTCGAAGATGGAAATCTTCCGGCGATACTGAACGCACTTGAATGTGTGCACCAGGGTAAACGCCTGGTTATGGAAGTTGCACAGCACTTGGGTGATAACTCAGTGCGCTGTATAGCCATGGATTCAACAGACGGTATGACACGCGGCCAGGAAGTTACAGACAGCGGCAAACCAATCATGGTGCCAGTTGGACAAGCAACACTTGGAAGAATCTTAAACGTTATCGGTGAACCTATCGATGAAAAAGGCCCGGTGAAAGCGAAAGAATTTTCTTCTATCCACCAGCCAGCCCCGGAGTTTAAAGATCAGGCAACTGAATCACAAGTTCTGGTAACCGGTATTAAAGTTATCGATCTTCTTACACCTTATGTGAAAGGTGGAAAAATCGGTCTGTTCGGTGGTGCGGGTGTGGGCAAAACCGTACTCATCATGGAACTTATCAATAACATCGCGAAAGCACACGGCGGTTTCTCTGTGTTTGCAGGTGTGGGTGAACGTACCCGTGAAGGTAACGACCTTTACCACGAAATGATAGAATCAGGCGTAATCAATTTGAAGGATATGAGCAAATCTAAATGCGCACTGGTTTATGGCCAGATGAACGAACCTCCGGGAGCGCGCGCACGTGTGGCACTTTCCGGTCTGACACTCGCTGAATATTTCCGCGATAAAGAAAACCAGGACGTGTTATTCTTCGTTGATAACGTGTTCCGTTTCACCCAGGCCGGTTCTGAAGTATCCGCGCTTCTTGGGCGTATCCCTTCTGCGGTGGGTTACCAGCCAACACTTGCAACCGAAATGGGCGCGATGCAGGAACGCATCACTTCAACAAACAAAGGTTCAATCACTTCCGTTCAGGCTATCTATGTTCCTGCGGACGACTTGACTGACCCTGCGCCTGCAACATCATTCTCACACCTTGATGCAACAACAGTGCTTTCAAGGCAGATTGCCGAGCTTGGTATTTACCCGGCGGTTGACCCGCTTGATTCAACATCAAGAATCTTGAGCGCTGATGTGGTTGGTGAAGAGCATTACAAAGTTGCGCGCGAAGTGCAAAGAATCCTGCAAACTTATAAATCACTCCAAGATATCATCGCCATCCTCGGTATGGATGAACTTTCTGAAGAAGATAAACTGGTGGTATCACGCGCACGTAAGCTGCAAAGATTCTTATCACAGCCATTCCACGTAGCAGAAGTTTTCACCGGCTCCCCAGGCAAACTGGTTTCTATTGAAGATACAATCAAAGGCTTCAAGGGAATTTCAGAAGGCCAGTATGATGACCTGCCGGAACAGGCTTTCTACATGGTTGGCAATATTGAAGAAGCGAAGGAAAAAGCCCGTAAACTAGCAGCTGAAGCAGCCTAAAATTTTAATTTTGTACTAAAAAGGCCTTATTATGGATATTTTTAATGTTACATCAGTAGAAAGAGTTTACTTTTTAAAACAAGGTGGGCTTTTGGGAGATATAGCTACAGCTATTAATTTAATTAGCGGCGGCATAAACCTTCTTGAACAGAGAAAGGAATTAACCCCACCGGAAGCGGACATTTTACGGGATAAAATTTTTCCGGGAGAGGGTGAAAAAACTGCAGCAATGAATATTGCATATTTATCTGAGCTATTGGGCCTTGTTGCTGATAAGCCAACAGAATTTATTGGCAGAGTAAGGAAGGAAGAAAAATTTCCGGAAGATTTATTTAGCAAAGAGCGGGTTGAGGGATATTTTAGGGCGGCTAAGACAGCACTTAAATATTACCATGATCTTCCCGATGAAGAAAAAGCTAAAATTGTAAAAGTCCAGACAAAGAGAGGTGAAGGAAGGGATTATATGACAACTGCCCAGGCAGTAGAAAATACCCTGGCTCGGGCTTTGGAAATGGTCAGCCGTATGGCAGAGAATGCTGATTTGTATAAGGAACTTGGCGAACTGAACACTGCAACAAATAAATTAAGGCCCGCAAACCGCGATTTACTGCCTAAATGATATTTAGGATAACCCCTGCTGCCGCCTCAATAGTGATTGTTTGATGAATCTGATGTTAATATCTTATTACAGAATAAATAGCCGATATTTAAAATGAAAACTGGGGCTACACGGCCCCAGTTCCATTTTTCGGTTCAGGCTACCGAATCTTTTTTATTTTACCTGCTGCGACTCACTCCTTGCTCTGCCGCTCGAGCCGTTCGATCTCCGCCCGGGCCGCCGGCCCAGCGGTGTCGAGGCTGGTGAACGGGCCCTCCAGCCGCGAGACCGGCTGGCCGTCCCGCATGATCTGGACGCCGTAGCGTCCGATCAAGTTGAAGTACCGACCCGCCTCCGCGTCCCACTCCTGGAAGGGGACCGGCTCGGGCAGGCTGAACATCTCCCACGTGTACGGGATGTTCGCGTCGCTCATGACTTTACTCCTGAGTTCTCTCTTTACTGCCTTGATATGAGTTAACCTCTGCTGGCCTGAAATCAGTTAGTAAACTGATACAGCAAAGGATGTTTTTTAGACTTTTCAGTCGAACGTTCTAACTAGGCGAACATAAAATTTCACCTTAGATTATATCTTAAGAATATGACTGATTTATGACATTTTAGAGCAGAAAACGGCGGTAATTTAAAACAAAAAAGGGGCTAAGCGCGCCCCTTTTTCGTTTCCAGCTCAGGCTGCCGGACAATTTCTAACCCTTCTTGATCGCCTTTAACACCCGCTTGGCGTGCCTGGTGGCGTTACCTTGGCAGAAGGGGTGGATGCTCTTGTACAGCTGGGTGTTGTCGAAGTAGATGTACACCCAGTACATCTTGATCACCTTGCTGTACATGAACGGCACTTCCTTCGTCTCCCCGAAGATTCTGGGGAACTTTCTCTTAATCCTGGCCCAGAGGCTGTTGTCCTTCCATCTCGCGGCCACCCAGGGAAGATCCTCACCCCTGAGCTCGTACCTGAAACCCTTCTCACTACTTTCGTTCATGAGAATGTTCCTTGAGACACCTGCGGTTTTATACCGTTAACCTCCGCTGGCCTGAAATCAGTTGGTAAACTGATACAGCGGAGGATGTTTTCTGACTTTAAAAGTCCAAACGTTTCAACTCGGCAAACGTACTCTGAAGCCTCAATCATACCTTAAAAATGTGACTATTTTATTAAAGTTTTTAAGGATTTTTAGGGGGGTGTATTTAAAATGAAAACGGGGCCTTATGGCCCCATCTTCGTTCCGCTCAGGTACGGAATGTATCAAATAAATCAAGAACCTAAACTAGAAGCCGTAATCTTGGCGGGATTCGGTTTCCCAGTCCCGCTCCTGCTGCGTTGCTGCGTCATCGATCATCTGGTCGATCTTTTTATGCGCCTCAGCTTCGATCTCCTCGGCTGCGAACGGCCCATCGAGGTTTACGGGAGGCAGCCCTTGCAGTTCGGGTGACATGATCACCGCACCGAACATCAGCTCGCCGATCCGCTTCTCGACAGGATGAGTGAACATGTACCACCGGTGGAACCGGTAGTAATAGATCTTCCCTTGCATGGCTTTCCTTTTTCTTGAGTTTTTACACTGTCTATGGTGTTAACCTCTGCTGGCCTGAAATCAGTTAGTAAACTGATACAGCGGAGGATGTTTTTAGACTTTTCAGTCGAACGTTCAAACTAGGCGAACATAAATTGAAGCTTGCATTATAACTTAAAAATATGACTGATTTATGACATTTTAGCCTTGACCAATGGCCAAAAACAGCCTAAAAAAGCGCCACTTATACAAAGGTATAGCAATGATACAATTTGACCTTGTGACTCCTGAAAAACAGTTCTTTTCCAAAACGGTGGAAATGGTCGTTATTCCTGCCTTAGAAGGGGATATGGGCATTATGGCAAGCCATATGCCTATAGTCACGACTTTAGCGCCGGGAGTGGTTAGAATCTATAAAGGCGATACCATTGAGGACGTATTGTTTGTAACGGGTGGTGTTGCCGAAACAAAAGGCGAGAAAATAACAGTACTCGCTGACCGCGCCATGATGCTTAGTGAAATCGATTTTTCTACTATCAGCGAAAGAATCCATGAATTGCAGGCATCTATACAGCAAAAAAGAGATGCGCTCGAAACACCAGAGCATGAAAGAGAAATAGCAGATCTTGAACGTGAGCTTTCGATTTCGCAGGCAAAGCTTAGTGCAGTTAACGATTACTCCAAATAATTAATTTTATTTCTAAAGAACCGCTTCGGTTTTTACTTGAGGAAGTTTTACGGCAGGAACAATTTCAGGCTCCTTGCTTTCTGCAAAGGCAATAACCTTATCATCAATCTTAAGACCTGGATATTTACGGCGCATCTCAACGAAGGTATGCTGCAGGGCTTTCTTGACCATGCTGGTTTCATAGAACTGCGGGCCACCGGCAGCTGTTATGATATTCTTTAAAGCTGCACGATAAACCTTGATGAAATGTGATTGAGGATCCATCCTGTTCTGGTTGGAAGGAATGGAAATCATGCCGCGGCAGCCATCTATTGCATGTACGCGGGAAAAATCTTTATTGTGGCTGAGTACCTCAAAATCAAAACTATTCTCGGTGCGTGAGTTGGTGACTACGCCAACCGCGACCGACTTAGAACCAACAGACTCAATAACATCGCGGAATGAGCGGGTTTGCATCTTCTTTGAAATGAAAGCAACTAAAGATTCAACAAATTCATGGCTTGGGTTATGAGGTTCGTTCTTTTCCATTTTGTGGTAGGTAACCGAATGTTTCTCGCCTTTTTCTTCCATCAGTGAACGTTGGCTGTAGCCAAGATACTGGCGGATTGCTTTAAGAAGTGAAGGCAGGTCTTTTGGCTCATTGCCAGACATGATGTTCAATTGGTTACAGAGGTAAGGGATATTTACTACCCCGCAGAGTGAACGGTATATTTCTTCTTTTGGGATTCCAACCGTGTTGCGCTCGAAGGCAGGTTTTGGCGAAACGTAATTCTTTACCGCTTCGTTAATAAGTGAGTGTCTTTTTTCGCTTACGATTTTGCGCTGCTCAGGAACATCCTGTTCAAAATTTGTCATGCCTGTTATCAGGGCATCTAATACTTGGGTAAGGTTTTCGTTTTTGAATTTGTGGAGTTCTATATCGCGGATGTTTTTTGCAGAAAGCTGGAATCTATCTTTGAGTGGAAACAGGCCGGCCACCTCCTGCTCTGTCAGATTGTAGTGGAGCCTGAATTCACTTAGAAAATCGCCGAAACGTTGCCTTTTCATAACCTTCCAACTAACCCCTTTTTTTTGTTATCCGGGTCGCTCTGCGCTAAAGCGCAACCGCTCCCACGAAGTCTTTCTTCTTATTCCGGGTCGCTCTGCGCTAAAGCGCAACCACTCCCACGTAATCACATAATAAGTTAATTTTAAGGTATATTATTAATAAATTCAATCAAATTTTTAATAAAATTTTAACCATTTGATTTAGCCTGCTTATAACTATCTTATTGAAATACATAAATTTATATAAATTGTTAAAAAACAAGAGATTGTCATAAAAATGTCATGAAATAGGCGTAGAATGCTCTTACATTTTATCTGCATAAGTGGATTACAGTGCTTTCTCGCACTACCAGGAATACCTCTTAACACCCCGTGCTCAGCGTGAGCCGGAAGAAGTGTTAACAGGTTCCTCTGCTTTTGCAGATAAAATGTGACAGGAGACCTGATCATGTCGGATTCGGCGTCCAAACCCCAGTTGCCCGCCAAAGTGGTGGAGCAGATTGTGGACGTTTTGGGAAGCTGGGACCGGAGCAGCGTGATGGTCTGGGATGAGCCGGTGCAGACGGCCATGATGGAGGATGAGGCGGTACTCCTCACCATCATGACGATGTTCGGCCTGCTCTACGGGGCCGAGCAAGTAGCCACTTGCATGCACAAGGTCATCCCGGCTGACGTGGCCCGTAAGCATGCGGCTACCCTCGCCGCCAAGTACGGCCGCACCGAAGAAGAGATTCTTGCGTTCTTTATTAAGTAAGAAAACCCAAAACCCCGCTACAGCCTGAAAAAGGCGGCGGGGTTTTCTAATTTAAACCTTTTATCTTTTAGCCAACGAATAAACTTTATGGGCGACAGCTTTTATCAGTTCCTTTCCTGATTTACCCCTTATTTTTGATATGTAACTAACATTACCGGCGGCAACATGGTTATTCACCAGATTCTTTATTTCTCCTATATATGGAAGTGTATTGGTTGTGGCGCGCATCTCTGCCGGATGCCCAAGATAATGGGATTTAACCGGCTTATCTTCGGCAATATTATAAATCTGGCGCCAGAAATAATTGCCAAGATATGGCTGGGAAAGCCTTGGGGTGTAATATAGGCAGTTTTCAAAATAATAATGGGTAACCTGGCTGTGGCGGCTGCGGGTTTTATCCAATATAGGATTGCCGCCATGCAGCAAATTGGTTGCCCAGATGAGTGCCTGACCCTTCTTCATGGTGACATGCTTTCTCTTAAGGCCGGTACCCTCTACAACTTCTTTAAGTTTTATCTCATACTGTGCATAGAGCTTGCCGATTTCTTCTTCATTGTTGTTGATAGCCGTCAGCCCGAAATCGTGATAGTAATAGATGGGTAGTTTATGGCTGCCCGGATAATAATGTAGTGGGCCGTTCTTGGCATCCACATCCTCAAGCGCCACCCACACACCGCACATGAACCTGTGGGGAACCGAATGGAAATGTATGGCATCGCTGTGTGTCATCTGCTGGGTACCAACCGGGAAATTTAAGGTCTGGAAAGGTATTGGCTTCCTGCCATAAAGCAGCTCAAGAATTTTTAAGACCTTCCTGGAGGCGGCAATAGCCCTGACATTTTCATCATGCTTCCATGCATCCTGCATCCTGTTCTTATCGCTTATATAACCTTTCTGACCATATTTGTTTTTAAGGTTTGATATTATCTTATCCCCGATTTTTTCTACATCTTCTACCAGGTCATCAATTATCAGGTAGCCTTGTTCAGAAAACTCAGTGATCAGTGCCTTTTCTTTCTCACTCAAGCTTGACCTGGCAAGAACTTCAGCAAGATTAGGGAGTTCGCACAAAGGCTGCTCAATGGATGTTTTCAGATTTGTGGTCATTGTTTGGCGGCGACTATTATGTAGTTTACACTTATGTCGGATGAAAGATGCCACGCATCTTTGAAAGGGTTATAGGAAAAGCCTTTTATGGAATCAACCCATAATTTATTTCTTTCAAGAAGGGTGGTAATTTCCGAAGGTTTTAAAAATTTCTTCCATTCGTGGGTTCCCTGTGGAAGCCACCTTAAAATATACTCAGCTCCTACTATAGCGAAGGCAAAAGATTTTACCGTGCGGTTGATTGTGGCAATGAACATTATGCCATCAGGATTCAAGAGCGCTGCGCAGCTCTTTATATAGCTTTCCACATCTGCCACATGTTCGATTACTTCCATATTCAGTATGATATCGAACTTGCGCCCGGTTGCTGAAAGTTCTTCCGCCGATGTATTTATATATTCAATATCCAAACTCTCTTTTTCGGCATGAAGAGAGGCGATTTTAATATTCTTCTCGCTTGCATCTATACCGGTTACTTCCGCCCCGAGTCTTTTAATGGGTTCAGCCAGAAGCCCGCCGCCACAGCCGATATCAAGTACAGATAAACCTTCAAGTGGCTGCTTTTTTACGACTGGTATCTTGAAATGGGTTTTTGCTTTCTCAACAACATAGCTGATGCGCGCCGGGTTGAATTTATGTAAAGGGGCGAATTTACCGCTGGCGTCCCACCACTCATCTGCCATGGCAGAAAATTTTTCTATCTCGGAAGGGTCAATAGATGGTGATGAAGCAGCCTTCTTAAGAGCGCTTGAAAGTTTTTCGGTATTTTTGGATTCAGGCTTTGCAGAATCAATAGCCGCTACTTGTTCCTTGGATATTTTCTTTTTTGATTTTGCCGGCATAAAAAACCCCAGCTCCGGTTTAGCGGATAACTGGGGTTTTTACAATATTTAGTTAAATAAAGTAGCTAAAGAGCTTACTTTGTTTCGTAAGAACTGCTGCTCTTGGAACTTTTCCAATCGCCATGCTTCCAGCCTTTGCAAGCAGAAAGTGCAGAAACAGAAAGAGCAACAACAACAGCGATAAGTGCGATCTTTTTCATAGCTAAAACCCTTGTAAAAAAATAAAAAAACTAGATGGAAAACCTGCCATCCAAACTGTTTGAAACTAAATGAAAAGAGTCAGATAGTAAATATTTTATTCCCTCAGGTGGTTGTGATAAAGCAACATCTGCGGCAGATGTGCAACAGTTTTTGCCACCACCTGATAAATCCACAAAAATATTATCTATATTACAAGCTATTAACAGAACACTTGTAACAAAAATTTAATATAAACCAGCTATAATTTTGCTAAAATGGCGACATCACTTACCCATGCGGTTATAGAACTAGATGGTTCTTCTTAAATTACTTGCAAGCAGGCTTACATGCCCACGCAAGTTAGAACCACTCTAGCCTATGACATGCTATGTAGAGAGGAGGGAAGTGATGAGTACGCAACCCGAAGACGACGGTACGGTGAACTTCAATGACCGCCAACTGGCGGCGGAGCAGCCGACGGAAAAGTTCAAGGAAGTCCCGATCGTGCAGCCGCCGGATGACGACGATTACCCCGGTCCGCGCGGTGCGTTCGGCCCCGGCCCGGAAGACGACGACGATGACGACGAAGGGGTCGACCCCCGTCGGCTTTTTAACGGTGGTGGGATCATCGACCAGAACGAAGACCTGAAGGATAAGTAACCTTCAGGTCAAGACACAAGACGCTTAAAGCCACGGGGCTTTAGGCGTCTTTGTGTTTTTAAAGGGCGGTTTTATTATTTCCGGGTCGTTCTGAGCTTCACTCAACCACTCCCACGTAAGCACCCTATCTTTCTAATTTCATAAGAAACAACCATCATTTAATAAAACTTTAACACTGGAAAACAGCCTGTTTTGCTATAATCCGTATGGTTTTATCTATGTGCCGGGGTTGCAATCAAAAGCAACCTCATAAGGGGGCATGTAGTTTCTAATAGTCCGGAAAGTTCTGCTCATCAGTTGACGTTGGATGCGTTGACAAAAAAAGATGGGCAGTAAGGCAAGACCTCTCCAGAAGAAAAAGTGAGGAAGCAGGCCATGAAACAGCGCAAGGTCGTCGTCACCAACGTCGGGACGTTTCCCGACGACGGAGACGGACACGTGAAGGGGGAGATGATGTACGATATCCAGTCGTACACCCCCGACGAAACGGGCGTGATGCAGCCCGATCAGGTGAGTGGTGTCGTCGAAGACGCCAACCACGGGATCGAGGCGATCTCGGTCAAGAGCGTGACCGGCAAGTACGCCCAGGATGTCACGGCGAAGATGCACCGTGACTGCTGGAACCGCCGCAGCGGCCGCGGCATGGAGTACGTGGAGATCAAGTGGCAGAGGGCCACCTGACCTCAAACTGAACGAAGCCACCCAACCCTTATGGGTGGCTTCACAGTTTTAAAGGGAGTTTTTTTCGTTACCCATTCGGTATGTTCCCTGAAAAAGCCTCCTGCTTTTTCACTGGAACGGTGCTTCGCAGCTCATGGCTGGCGAAGTTTTCTAACTTCGCAAGAAAAACCTACCATTTAACAAAAATTTAACACTTGAAACAGGCTGATTTTGTTATAATCGCGGCTCACTTTACCCATCGGGTTACAGAACAGTCTAAGATATTTGCAGGTCGGCCAACGCGCCCGAAGCAAGTTAGAACCAGCATGTTTTGTAACCCATTTAATAAGGAGGTGGGTATGCGAAGGGAAAAGATTTTTTCTGAGTTGTTGGGGGAAATCGAGATTACCTTGGGCACAGATGGCGCAACTATCTTAGCTCAGGGGCAGGAGGTGCAGATCGACGTGCGCACCCCGCCACCGCAGGAGAAAGAGCCAGAAGGGAACTGGCCGGAACCGTTGGGTGAAGAGGCGAATTTTGGCTTCGAGCCGACCGGCCTGCCAAGCCCCAATTACAATCTTCCGCACACCGGTGGTCATGATGACCCAGGCATTAAGGGAGAGCCAGAAGTGCCAGAGCCGAACTCTCTAGAGCACGAAGCCAGCTAGCGCCGGAAGCTAGCAAAAGAAGAAAAACGACCCCCGAACGTCAAGGATGGCGCGGGGGTTTTTAGTTTTCTAAAGGTTTTTTTAAGAAAAACTGATGTTTTGCAACAAAATATTCACATAATAAATCCATGAATTCTGCTAAAATGGCAACATCACTTACCCATGCGGTTATAGAACCAGTATTGTTCTGAACAAAATTTGTAAAAATAAAAACTTGCGTGGCTCGCAGGTAATAAAATTACAAATTCAGGGCAAGAAAATTCTTCCTAACCGTAAAAGAAGGAGGAAGTGATGACCCCGAACCCCAACCCCCCGATCCACGGCGGCCACGATGACCCCGGGCCGGAGGGTGAACCGGTTCCCACCGGTACGACGGTCCCCGACACCGCGGAGGCCTTCGAAGGCGACTACGAAGGCACCGACAAGAAGAACGGCAACAAGGACGACGAAGAACCGCCGTTCCACATGACGTTCGACCTGCCGCTCGGCGACGCGTAAAGCGTTAGCTGAGCCAAGCAAAGAAACACCCTAACAGCTTGTTAGGGTGTTTCTTTTTTAAAGATTAAGAAAAAATAAAAACCCGCCTTATATTATTAAAAAAAATAATCCATACATTAATCTTCCTCTTTATTTATAAAAAAAGTCTGCTAGGCTTTGCCCATTCTCAAATTTCTTATAAGGAGACATAAAATGTCAAATACAAGTGCGCAAATCGTTGAACAAGTTCAAGCTTTCCAGGAAGAAGATGCAAAATTCCAAGGTGGAAATAAATCTGCCGGTACAAGAGCAAGGAAAGCCCTGATGGCTATTAAAAAGCTGTGCGATGCACGCCGTAAAGAAATCCAGGCTGAGAAAAACAGCGCCAGCTAATCTGGCCAGCAGCCAAAATTAAAAACCCCCGTTTTTACCGTTAAGGTGCGGGGGGTTTTCTTTTTAAAGGCTTATATTCTCTAATTTCATAAAACTGTAACATGATAAATGGTCGGTTTTTTGTATAATCCCAAGTTCATCTACCCACTGGGTTACAGAACGAAGTTGGTTCTCAAACATGCTTGCACAACGCAGGCTAGAACCAATTTTGTTATGTAACCCACAACTGAAAGGAGGTGGGTGATGAAAGAGGTCGCGAACACCACCATCAATCTGATTGGTGGGGGACAGCTCCGCGTGCTGGGCAACGTCGATGACAGGGGCAACCTGCACCTGTCGTTGACGTGGGGTGTGGCGCACGGTAGCGCCATTCTGGTGCCACCGACGGTGGAGAACCAGATTGCTAAGGTGAAGGCCAACCTCGGCCTACCGGCAGACGCGCCGGCGTCAATTGAGCCGATCGAACAGACCGGTGTCTGATGAGAAAACCCCAGGATTGCTACCAAGCAATCGCCCACCTGGGGTTTTTTCATGCATATTTAATGGGTTTTGCCCCATTTTATGTATAAAAGTAACAAAAACTTCACACCCAGAAGACCAGATGTTCATATATAATGAAAACTTCGAATTAAGTTCAGTTTGGACTTTCGACCAAGGGGAGGTGACGGGCCCTAAGGTCTTAAGTGATATTCGCCCAAGAAAGGGGGATTAACCACATGCCAGTACTCGCAGGTCTCAAGCCTGAAGTTGTGGAAGAGGTTGAGGACATCCTCAGCCGCTACCGCAAGCGAGCAGAAGAACTGGTGGAACCGTGGGCCAACCGGTCTAAGCAGCCGGAAGACCACATCGCTCCGCCAGCAGACGAAACTGCTCCGGTTCTGGTAGCTGATGAAAGCGGGTTTAATCAGGAATGGTCCTGACAACCCAGCTTAAAAATTAACCTCGACAAGAAACCGCCGCCCCGTCCGGCGGTTTTCTTGTTTTAAAGGATTTTTATCGATTTTTTCATAAAACCGTAACATTCAAAAAGACTGTTTTTTGCTATAATCTGAGGTTCACTTACCCCCTAGGGTTACAGAACATGTCTGGTTCTTTTTAATTACTTGCTAGCAGGCCCGTTTGGCCCATGCAAGTTAGAACCAAGTGTGTTGTGTAACTCCTCTGGAAACAAAAGGAGGTGGTAAAGTGAAACCGCTGAAGGACTATCTCGGCGAACCGCGCTACTGCAGCCACTTGCTGCACAGCAGCAACCTCGTCATCACCATCATGACGCCCGAGGGCGGGCAGCGCGAGTTCCCCAACCTCAAGGTGAAGTTGGTTTTCGAGAGGAAGGAGAGGCCGAGCCATCCCGAGACCCCACACAACCGCGAATTGGATGTGACGATCTGGTTCGAGGCTGATGACACGGTCAACTTCAAGATCGCGGGCAACCAGACCGAGTTCACCTACGAGATCCCGGACGGCAAGAAGTTCAAGGATGTCGAAGTCAATGGCCCCATTATCAGCACCAGAAAGTAAGTGCTGAAGGAAAACCCCAGGATTGCTACCAAGCAATCGCCCACCTGGGGTTTTTCCTTTTTAAAACCCCAGAACTAACTATTTTTCATAAATCTTTAACATTAAAACCAGCATTTTTTTGTATAATCCCAAGTTCATCACTACCCATTGGGTTATAGAACAAACGGTTCTCACATATGCTTGCGCAGTGCAGGCTAGAACCAGATTTGTTTTATAACTCATATTCGAAAGGAGATGGGTGATGGATGACTGGAGAAAATTTTACAGAGACTGGTTGAAGGACAACAACCAGGATGAAAAGTGGATCGGAAGGATCCTCACCCTCGAAAATTTCTTCGGGGGTGTCAGCAATTTCCTAGATGAAGAGACGTTCCGCAACGTCTTCATCAAGGAATGTGAACTGCTCGAAAAGGAATTTGAGTAGAACATCGGGGTCCCCTCTCTAAAGGAGTGGGACCCCGTGCCTTTTAAAAGGGAATTTTATTTTCCGGGTCGCTCTGGGCTTCGCCCAACCACTCCCACGAAGTTTTATAATTTTCCGGATCGCTCTGGGCTTCGCCCAACCACTCCCACGAAGTTTTATAATTTTCCGGATCGC
>CAYVHI010000001.1:0-63904 GCA_964450945.1 uncultured Rickettsiales bacterium | reverse complement strand
TCGCTCTGGGCTTCGCCCAACCACTCCCACGAAGTTTTATAATTTTCCGGGTCGCTCTGGGCTTCGCCCAACCACTCCCACGAAGTTTTATAATTTTCCGGGTCGCTCTGGGCTTCGCCCAACCACTCCCACGTAACTAATATCTCCTAACTATACTTTTTACCGGTATTTGGCCGGGGGGTTCCCTATATACATCGCGGTAATCCTTATAAGTGACCTGAAAATTATCAGATACGGTAACTGTAGTGGTGGATGGCCCCACCGGATTTTTCACCAGCCCGAACCATTTCTTTTCATAAGGAGTATCTATATTCAAGGCTATGTCTCCCATATAGATTTCTACCCCCGTACTCGGGATATCAAGGAAAAGCCTTAAAGGTGTAACAGTCACCGGGCGTATAGGTTCATAGAATTTCCTGTCATCGCAGAAAAGGAAAACATAATACCTGCCCGGGTGCGCCAGCCCGCTTTTTATATCGCGGTAGTTGGGGGTGCCGCGCTCCAGGTTCACCGATTTTCTTCCATGCTCATCCGCAGTCTGCTGGTTGGTTGTTACATCAGGGAATAATGAAAGGTGGATCTCACAATCTTCCGGCGGGTTAATATTGAGCCGGCCGAAAACCATTGAGTATTCCATATTGGCATCTTTCTGGCCCGGCCACTTGACCGAAAACGGATGTTCCTGCGCACAGGATGTGGCTATAAAAAAAACAAGAAAAACAAAGGTAATTTTCTTTAACATAAGGAATAGTTTAATAAATCTTTAACACTAAAACCAGTATATTTCCTATATAATTCTGGGTTCACACTACCCACTGGGTTACAGAACAGAAGTTTGGTTCTTCATAAATTACTTGCTTAGTAGGCCAAAGTGCCCGTAGCAAGTTAGAACCACACTGATCTGAAACTCATGATCAAGAAGGAGGTGTGTGATGACGAAGGCTACCAAGAGCGTCGCAATCAACGTCAGCAGTGACAAGCACGAAGCCAGTGTCAAGTTGCTTGATCTGACAATCACAGGAATCGATGTCATCATCCAATATGATGACGGAACCTGCGAGGGATTCGACGACGTGATTGAAGCGACAGGCGGGAATTCTGAGAAAATCATCACCTGCGTCATGGTGATGACCAAACGAAGCCGAGGCTACCTGGCATACTGGCCAGAGGATAAACAACCAGTATAAAAACATCGGGGCCCCCTCTCTAAAGGAGTGGGGCCCCGAACCGTTTAAAGTCAAAAAAAATTCTCCATTCATAAAATTTTAACAATTTAGGTGTATAACTGAAACGTTCAGTTAAGTTCAGTTTGGACTTTCGACTTTTTAGGGTGACGGGCCCTAAAAAGTCTTAAGCATATCGCCCAAGAAAGGAGGATAGCTACAATGGCCAAGAAAATGGGCCTAAGAACGCCGTGGGTGTCACCGGAAAACTGCCCGCCGCCGAAACTTCGGCGAAAGGCAAAGTTCCCGGTTCCACTCCCTGCGAAAGCTGAAGAAATCTACCGTTTTTTCGGCTGATTAAGCCGAAAAAGGACCAGCGAGCCTAGCTGGTAAAATTAACCTCGACAAGAAACCGCCGCCCCGTCCGGCGGTTTTCTTTTTTAAAGGAGGGGGGGAGTTTTAATCTTACAGGAATCTGCATCGTCGCTCCAGTGCTCACGCCCTCATGTACCCATCAAGTACACTCGTGCGCTCCGCTCCGTATACTCCTCGCATCTGCTCTGTAATATTAGGGATGGGTAATATTTTTCCCAATTCTATAATAATATAGAGAGTAAAAATAAAACCCATTAAAACTAAAAATCTTAATAAATTTAATTTCCATTTTGGAGGTTGCGGCACAGGAAGAATAGAAATCCCTTTTGCCAAACCTTCGTCAGATTTTACAACTCCGTTAATTTGATTAAACATTAATGGAGGGAGGTATAAATATGAAATAGTATATTCTTCATAAGGTACGATTTTAGGAATTAAAATTTCCTTACCCCCATTTGGCAAATCTATAACACTATAATTTGCTGGAGATACACTAAAATCAGGAGGAAGAATGTTGTGAGCAATACGAACATTATTAGCAGTTTTCTTTCCTATATTTTTTACAACAATTGTATGAGTATTAACAATTTGTTTGGTTGATTTTATATCCATATTGAAATGTGATATATGGCTATAGTAGACAATTAGTTTTGGTTTAAGCTCTAAGTATCTGTTTAAAAGCGCACCAAGTGCCGTACAAAAAACAGGTATAGCTATTTCTTTAATAAGCAATAGATTCATTATCTACTCCACCTTTGAATAAATCTCGGCGCCTTGCTGTGCAAATTCTTTGCTTTTTTCTTCCATGCCTTTTTCAATTTCTTTTTGCGTTAATCCCCCTGAAAAGCTTTCTAACTTTTCAGATGGGAAGTGCTTCGCAGCTGATGGCTCGCTCGCCTCCTGCTCGCCCTTTTCAAGTTTGGCGGCGTAGTCACGCACGTCCTGCGTTATCTTCATTGAACAGAATTTTGGTCCGCACATGGAACAGAAATGTGCAAGCTTTGCACCTTCGGCTGGTAAAGTTTCATCATGGAATTCTTTTGCGGTTTCTGGGTCGAGTGAAAGATTAAACTGATCTTTCCAGCGGAATTCAAAACGCGCTTTTGAAAGTGCATCATCACGGAATTTTGCTGCCGGGTGGCCCTTTGCCAAATCTGCCGCGTGGGCTGCGATTTTATATGTTACCACACCAACTTTAACATCATCACGGTTTGGTAAACCAAGATGTTCTTTCGGTGTTACGTAGCATAACATCGCAGTGCCATACCAGCCGATTTGCGCGGCGCCAATTGCGGAAGTTATATGGTCATACCCCGGTGCGATATCAGTTGTGAGGGGCCCTAAAGTATAGAACGGAGCTTCATAACATTCACGCAGCTGCTTCTCCATATTTTCTTTTATCAGGTGCATCGGAACGTGGCCCGGGCCTTCGATCATCACCTGCACATCATGCTTCCATGCAACACGCGTAAGCTCACCTAAAGTTTTCAGTTCTGCAAATTGCGCTTCATCATTTGCATCAGCAATTGAACCCGGGCGTAGGCCATCCCCCAGAGAAAACGCAACGTCATATTGTTTTAAAATCTCACAGATTTCTTCAAAATGTGTGTATGTGAAATTTTCTTTGTGATGTGAAAGGCACCACTTCGCGTGTATCGAACCACCGCGTGAAACAATACCCGTAACACGTTTTGCAGTGAGCGGAATGAACGGCAGGCGCACACCGGCGTGGATGGTGAAATAATCCACACCCTGTTCGCATTGTTCGATTAAAGTATCACGGTAAATTTCCCAAGTTAAATCTTCTGCGATGCCGCCGACCTTTTCCAAAGCCTGATAAATCGGCACTGTTCCAATTGGCACCGGAGAGTTTCTAATTATCCATTCGCGGGTGTTGTGAATATTTTTCCCTGTCGATAAATCCATCACCGTATCTGCGCCCCACCTTATGCTCCATACCATTTTCTCAACTTCCTCTTCAATGGAAGAAGTGATGGCAGAATTGCCGATATTGGAATTTATTTTCACCAGAAAATTCCTGCCAATAATCATCGGCTCGGTTTCAGGGTGGTTTATGTTATTCGGGATTATCGCGCGGCCCTTGGCAACTTCATCACGCACGAATTCCGGTGTGATGAAATCAGGAATATTTGCGCCAAAACTTTGCCCCTCATATTGCTTCTTTAATTTCTCCAAACCAAGATTTTCGCGGATTGCAATATATTCCATCTCCGGAGTGATTATCCCTTGGCGCGCATAATACATCTGCGTTACCGCCTTTTTATTCTTTGAACGGAGCGGTGTTTTGATGGTTTTAGGGAATTGTTCCAGATTCATTTCTTCCTTGTTGCGGAAGCCGTTATCCTCAGGGCGGATATCACGCCCGATATAACTTTCAGTATCCCCGCGGGATTTTATCCAGCCCTGGCGGAGTTTCGGCAGACCTTTCCTTATATCTATCTCAATATTAGGGTCAGTATATGGGCCGGATGTATCATATATACGAACCGGCTTCTCACCAGATTTCGGTTCAAGATCAACCTCACGCATGGCGACATTTATATTGGAAAAAGTTTTCCCCTTAACATAAATTTTCCGTGATGATGGAAAAGCACCGGTGGTTACCGAACCTTTCTCAATAGAAACCGTGTTTTCTTTTTTCGCTGATTGCATATCTGCTCCTTAGGGAATGGAATTGTTTTAGCAGATTAGATAAATTAGTAAACCACAGGTTTCTTTTCTTCTTATTAATATGTCGACTACAAGGCGTTTAAAATGAAACAGACCCCACTCGGGGGGTCTGCTCCGTGTAACGCCGGTTTGGCGTTACGGCTTCATGTTTTCGATGAACATCTTGATCACCGGGAACGCGATGTAGACGGCCACCGTCACGCCGATGATAACCGCGCCGAGCGTGATGCCGATCTCCGTCCACGACTTTTTGGCGAAACCGAGCGGGTCGAACATGGCTGGAATCCTCCATCCTACTAGCTTTTTAGGAAGATTAGTTAACTCATAAAGACGGCAAAGGGGCCGGCTTCAAGCACTAAAGTGCTTTTGAGTATTTTTTCAGTACCATTTCTGGCACCATAACTAATCTTCCTGAAAAGACAGTAGAACAGGGCTAATTATAAAGATTTATATCCCAGAAAGTGTGAATTTTTGATTACATAATCCATACTATTTTTTATCAGATAGCTAAAATTTGAACTAGTTTAACCATTGTTAACGCTAGTTATCGAAGAGAATTATATAACAATATCAATATGTTGGGCGAAATAAAATGAAACAAAAAATTAATCTTACATTAATAAATATGTGTTAGAATGATATAAGAGTGAGGAAAAATGATTAAGAAAATTTGCTATATTTTGGGTATTACCTGCTTCTTGATATCTGGCGGAGCCAGAGCGGAGCTTTCAATCCCTTCTGGGCCCACACCAGATGCAGGTGTTGATGTTCCTGTTCAGAACCCATATGCAAGTGGCGGCGTAATCACAGGTTATAAAGACCCGGAATTCTTTAATAGGCTAAACTCACAATCAAAAAATACAAAAGCTGTCTACGTTAACAGCAAGGCAGAAGGATTGCTTGGTAGAGGGGTTGCCGGTAACCCATCTTTACTGCAAAACGGCTCTTCAAACCAACAAAATGTACCTACATTCAAAGGTCAGGCTGTGGTTAACACCAGAAATACCGCTCCGGCCCCTAGTGCTGCGGAGGTCAATACAACAGCAAGCGCTCCGGCCGCTGTGCCTTCTGCTCCGGCAGTTCAAGATGATATAAACTGTGATGCCCCAGGATCTAACTGTATAGAGATTATACAGGAATAGTAACCCCACATATTTCATAAAACTGTAACACAAAAGTATTGTTCTTTTGCTATAATTGGTTCATTCAAATTGCTTATGTTCAGGCTTAAGGATTATCCACACGGATATTTCTTGAATATAAAGCGGTTCATTAAATATCAACCCACCTGTGGGCATGATATTCAGGTAAGATAAACTGGCGAAAGCTGTAGCCTTACTTTTTCAAATATAAATCCCAACACCAAAGTTCGTGCCTTATCCACTAATGCAGCGGAATTGTTCCGCAAGCAAGTGGCTTTCCAATAACAGTTGGGCTTACTGTTACCAACTGTAGAGGATTTACCATGCTCGGGTTTCTGATGACGCCTCACTTCACCATCTCGGACTACGAGGTGGGAGCGGCGAAGGATATTGTTCTCTTCGTGAACGGGAACATCGTCCAGCTGAAGAAGAACGAGACTTATAAGGCCAAGCTCCTCGACACGATCGCAATCTACGCTTCCATGGAGGAAGCAGTCTGTCGTGGAGAACAGCTCATCTTCCTTCAGTTCTAACCGAAGAAAACCCCCGAATAGCTTAAAAGGCACGGGGGTTTTCGCATTTTAAAGGCCAAAGAAAAACCCCTTCATATTTCATAAAACTGTAACACTAGCCTTTTACTTATTTGGTATAATGTAAATTCTTAAATTGCCTCTTTTTAAGGTTAAGGAATGTAAAACATTCTTGGAAAGATGGCGGTTCAAAAAGTATCAGACCCACCTGTGGGGATGATATTCTAAGCAGGATAAACTGGCTTTAGTGCCGCAGCCTGCTTCATCACATAGAAATCCAAAAACAAAAAACCAAGCATCATGCATGGATCGTTTCCATGCGTGCTTCCGATAGCCTCTATCCATTGTCATCTAACCACCAAAGAAAGGAGGTGAGAAAGATGGCAGTCGAGATCAAGGTGGCAGAAACTCACCGCGGCGTCATCATTACGGGGCTGGATCACATCGATCCCGTAGATGTCCAGATCGGGTATTATGGAACCAATCATTGCGATTGGTACCATAGCGTACCCGAGCGCGGCGAGAAAAGCTGGGGCTGTGTTTCCCGGCTGCGACCAATCAATTACGTCGCAGTCTGGGGATACGGGTTCAGCGAGGAGGAGAATCCTCCTCCTCTTGCTCAGTGGAAGTCGGAAAGCGATGTTCCGCCGCCACCCCCACCTCAAAGTCCAACAATTCCGCCGCCGGAATTGACTGGCTAAGACTTTTGGAAAAGGATGAAGGGGTTTCGCCTTAGGCCAGAAATGGTATCATAAAAAGGCACTCCCCTTCATCTTCGGAACAGGGAAGTTCTGGCCATCCGGCCGCCCCGTTGTTTTTACTGGGTGATGTTCTTTCTTTTTTTATGGTGTTGCTGCAACAATACCTTAAGGGAGGTAATATGGAAATCAAAGTCTCCCGTAACGGCAAAAATATAGTCGTTACGGGGCTGGCAGCATACCTGCCAGTCCAGATTGAGATCCTGTTAAAAGATGGAGCTGAAGTTTCTTATGTCCTCGATGAAGAGGACATGAGAAAGCCAAATGTGTGGAGGAAGCGATTCCTCTCACGTATTTGTGAGGTGAAAGTTATGGGTTCTCCCCATTACCAAGAGTTAGCGGTTTGGGAGAGATTTTGATTTTTTGGCACTAACCTGAAAGGAGGTAAAATGCCAGAAAACAAAGTTCTCATAAAAAACGTGGGTGGAAATAACATCCATGTTGAGTGGAGCTGCCTTAAAAGAAAAAGGGGCGGTTACTGCAACCTCAAACCAAAAGATAAAGTACTGGTTGAGGATGCAGTGGAGATAAGTGTTTCCCACAGCTTCTCTTTTAAGAGTGGCAGTGGAAACGCAAAAATCTCCAACCAAGGTGAGGTTGTTTTTGTTGAGGAGTGGACATTCAGTATGTATCCCCACCTTTTAAGGCCAGGGGAAACAACAATTTGTCCACATTTAACACTTACTTCCTTAAAAGAGTGGGAAAAAGAAAACGGCCCATTCGAAGAGGAAGAAGAGTAAAAAGGAACCCTCCGGCACCCTAAGTCTTAAAAAGACAAAGGGATGACCAGGAGGGTTTTTTATTTTAAATATCCTTCATATTTCACAAAACTGTAACACTAACCTTTTACATATTTGCTATAATGTAAGTTCTTAAATTGCCTCTTTTTAAGGTTAAGGAATGCAAAACATTCTTGGAAAGATGGCGGTTCATTAAGTGCCAAACCCACCTGTGGGCATGGCATTCCAGACAAGACAAACGGCCTTCGTGGTGTTCGCCTTGCCTTCCTAAATAGAAATCCAAAAACATAAAAAACCATAAACAATCATGCATGGATCGTTTCCTTGCGTGCTTCCGATAGCTTCGATCATTTGTCATCTAACCGCCAAAGAAAGGAGGTGAGAAAGATGGCAAAAATCCGGGCCTACGTTGATCAGGAAAAAAATTGTGTCTTGATCAACGGTATCAACCGGAAGGAACCGGTTGATGTTGAAGTCGGCTTGGAAGGGGCAACCATTCCAAGCTGGTATTACAGCGTTTCTCCCCCGGAAGGAGAAGAAATCTGGACCCAGACATACTATAACCGGAAGGTTGTGTACGTCAAAGTTTGGGCCTTTGTTGATGATGTCACTCCCTTAGCGGAGTGGCCGTCAACAAGGGACAAATAATTTTTGGGGTGGAGGTGTTTGCCTTAGGCCAGAAATGGCCGCATAAAAAGGCACTCCCCTTCACTTTCGGAACAGAGAAGAGGTTTTCTGATCCCACAACTTTCGCCCAAAAGGAGAAAAGTTATGGAGTACCGTTATAAATACGGTACGGCTGGTGAGTTTGACAACCATAGTGCGCACTGTAGCCACTGCGGCAACACTGCGCACAGGGTTGTAGCTTACAATGGCCACTGTAAAGGCGCTACTGTCCTATTGGTGACCATAGCAGATTGTGAGGAACAAGTTGTTGAAATTCGCCCGCATAAAACGGGAGCAACTGAAATTCACATGGATGGAAAGATTGAACTCTTTCACCCAGATGGAACCCTCTGGGCCCGTCTCGTTGTTGAGAACGGGCAAGGATCCTTGCACCTAAAGGATCCAACCGCTCAGACAAAAGAGAATCCGACTGGTTGAAAAAAGGATGAAGGGGTTTCGCCTTAGGTCAGAAATGGCCGTATAAAAAAGGCACTCCCCTTCACTCTTGGAACAGAGAAGAGGTTTTTTCAGAACCTTGTCTTTTTTTGGAGAAAGCCTCATGAAAAGGCGCAACCTAAACGTCAAAATTACAAACCTAAGCTCGAAGTACAGACTTCTGGTTAGGTGGTTTGTAATAAAACGCGGGAAGTTACTGCACCAGAGGCAGGAAATTGTAGAACCAAGAAAGTTTTACATTTTCGACCGTGCCTGCTCAGTAATTGTTTCGTGTAAAGAAGCCAAGATACCCATAAAAGTCGAGAATCTTGGTTTCATGGCCTCAGTCGAACTCTTCTTTACTGAAAAGAAGTGGCTGAAGAAAGGCCAGGTGTGGAAGGGGCGGTGTCGCATCATCGCAATTTCGAGGCGAAGCGATACTGTTAACCGCAGAAAGAAGGGTGAATCATGAACAAGGTGATTGGCCACCCCGTTGTTATGGATTTCTTAAGGCATTTAACGGCACCGAAAGGAGGTGAGGAAGATGCCAAATATCTTGATCAAGAATCTGGGAGATGAAGACCTAACTGTCTGTGACATAGAAGGTCTCTTATGCCCCTGGGTTTTTGGCGGGATAAAAATTCCTGTAGAAAAGGAAATAACCCTGAAAGTTTCTTCAGGGCAAATTTTCTACATTACAGGACATGGTAAGGTTCAGATAACTAATCCTGAACCTTGCCAAATAGAGTTCCACCACTGGAAAACCATCCAGCCTGGTAAAGCGGAATTTCTCGATGACCCACACGAGTCAATAAAGTCTCTTTGGGTTGTCTAAAGAAAAACCCTACAGCGTCCTAAAAGGATTCTGTAGGGTTTTTCATTTTAAATTAGTTTTTAGAAGGTTTTAGTTCTGCCCAGATTTTATCAATCTTTTCTTTTACTTTTCCTTCCATCTCGATTTTTCTGCCCCATTCGCGGGCAGTTTCAGCGCCAATTTTGTTGGTGGCATCGAACCCAAGCTTGCTGCCTAGCCCGGAGACGGGTGAGGCAAAATCAAGGTAATCGATCGGAGTATTCTCAATAACAGTCATATCGCGGCCGAAATCCATGCGGGTGGAGATTGCCCACATAACTTCCTTCCAGTCACGGATATTGATATCGTCATCAACAATAACAACCCATTTCGTATACATGAACTGGCGAAGGTGGCTCCAAATGCCCATCATTATGCGCTTGGCGTGGCCGGGATAAGCCTTTTTAATAGAGACTACAGCAATCCTATATGAGCAACCTTCCGGTGGCAGGTAGAAATCCACTATTTCGGGGAACTGCTGCTGGAGGAGCGGGATGAATACTTCATTAAGCGCCTCACCTAGCACGGAAGGTTCATCCGGCGGCTTTCCGGTATAGGTGGAAAGGTAAATCGGATTTTTCCGCATGGTGATGGCAGAAAGAGTGAATACCGGGAACTTTTCTACCGAGTTATAATAGCCGGTATGGTCACCATATGGTCCCTCATCACGATAGTCATCGAACGAAACATGGCCTTCCAAAACGATTTCCGCTTGCGCTGGCACTTTAAGCGGTATTGTCTTGCAATCCACCAGCTCCACTCCTTTACCCCTTAGAAACCCGGCAAACTGGTATTCTGACATGGTTTCCGGCACCGGCGTTACTGCTGCTAAAATAGTACCTGGGTCTGCCCCTATTACTGCTGCAACTGGAAATGGTTCGGATTTTTCCTTTTTCCATTTTCCATAATGCTGGGCGCCGCCCCGATGCTTCAGCCATCGCATAAGTGTTTGATTGCTAGATAAAACCTGCATACGGTAGATGCCAAGATTATAGTTATCTGTAGGGTCTTTATTTGGATTATTCCTATTTGGCCCCTCAGTTACCACCAATGGCCAGGTTATAAGTGGGGATGGCTCGTTCGGCCAGCATGTCTGAATCGGAAGTATCCCTAAATCTATCTCATTTCCGGTCAAAACCACTTCCTGGCAGGGCGCCTTTGAGACGGTTTTTGGCTTCATGGCCATAACCTTCTTGAGGAGCGGCAGCATACCGGCTGCTTCCTTCCAGCCACCAGGGGGCTCCGGCTGACGCAGGAAAGCAAGGGTCTTGCCCACCTCCCTTAGACCTTCCGGCGTGGTTCCCATACCCATTGCAACGCGGTTTACCGTGCCGAAGAGGTTTATCAGGGTAGGGATGGATTTATTTTTAATACCCTGCGGTATGCCTCCTGAATTTGCCTCCTGCAAATTCAATGAGGCGTCGCTTCGCTGGCTGAAGGCTCGCTCGGACGTTCTGTCCTCGTTCATAACAACATTTTCAAACAGCATAGCGGGGCCGGCTTCCGCTATCAGGCGGGTGCCGATCTCGGTCATCTCAAGAACCGGCGAAACCTGCGTTTTCACACGCCTCAGCTCACCTTCCTTCTCAAGATGGTCAATAAAATCTCTTAGTGATTCGAACATAATTATGTGTGGCTACAATAGCTCCATATTTTCTAATTACAAGTTCCGCCCTTTTTATCTTAATCCTTGCTCTTCAATCGTTTAAAAAATTTTAAAATAATTTAATTGCATGGGAATAAAAATCCTTTATCTATACCTCCCTCAATCTGAAATAAAAATTTCAAAAAAATAGATTTGACCCTGCATGTAGCAGGTAGTAACTTCAAACACTAGGTAGGTAAGATGATTCAGCAAATTCCTCTTGTAGGCATAAGTGCCACCGCACCAATCATAAATCCTGATATCAGGGTGGTAGAAGAGCTTGTCACAAAAGAACCATATGCTTCGGTTGCCGTTAATTCGAACAGTGGCACAAAACTGAAAAATTCAGTGAAGAAAAAGGAGAAACAGCCAGAAGTATCGATATATTTTGATGAAGATTATACGGAAACAGCCGAACAGATAGAGATTCTTGGCACGCTCAGTGAAAAAATCGTTTCAACATTCTCAAGCTTGTTCCTGGCGCAAGTTATTGCCCAGCAGCCAACAGCCACAGACACATTCTTTTCAAAAGTCAGGGTTATCAATTTCGCACCCAGCTATGGCGGCATAACTTATGAGACAATGGGTTTAAAAGATACACCTTCGGCAAGAAAGCCAAAAACCCACGAGTTAAAATTTGCCAATGATAATTCGAATACCGGTAGCGGCAACGCAAACATGGTTTACCAGCAGGCAATTACTTCTACTGCCATTCTAGAACCTAATCTTGAAATGGCTGCCTGATATGACTTTATTTGATGATAAAGATCCAAGTATTAAAGAAGCGATAAAATTGCTTAAAGATCCTTCAATATGGGAAAGGACATTTGTTTACCGCCGTCCAAGAGGCGCGCCGCCAGAGGTAGAAGGTGAAGAAGAAAAATCCTACAGAGCCACGGTTAGTGCTAAGCCGGAGGTTGAAACAGCACTTAGGACTATTCTATCCCACCCTTTAAGTACCGGCGAATGCATAATTGAAGGCGGTCCGAATCTACTAGTAATAAATATTACACAGGAAGCACGCAACAGAGTAATAAGGGAATTTCTTAGGATTGAACAAAAGCCCCACAACCCTGATGACGGCTTGGAAGACCGGCCAAGAGATGGTGGCTACCAGGGCGAATCCTGGGATAGATAGGATTTTGTTTTTATAAAAATTTCTGTATAAGATACTTCCATGAAAATATGTGTCTACGGGGCGGGTGGTGTTGGCGGTGTTATCGCCAGCAAATTATTCACAACAGGTGAAGAGATTTCCATCGTCGCGCGCGGTGAACATTTAAAGGCCATTCAGAAAAACGGCCTAAAAATAATCGATTCCGAAAAAAAAGAAACAATCTGCAAAATAAAAGCTACAGATAAGCCTGAAACACTGGGTGAGCAGGATTTTGTGATAGTGAGTGTTAAGGGGCATGATGTTCCATCAGTCGCAAAAAGCATAAAACCGCTACTGGGGAAAAACACGGCTGTTGTCACTGTGATGAATGGCATTCCGTGGTGGTATTTCGAGCGTTATGATGGGCCTCTTAAGGGTGCGCATTTAAAAATCTCTGATCCTGAAAATAATTTGAATAAGCTGATTGAGCCAGCGCGAATAATCGGTGGGATAATCTATATTTCCACTGGCATCACCGCGCCAGGCGTTATAACTTATATGGGCGGCAGGCGGCTGATGTTTGGGGAGCTAGAAGGAACAGAGACGCTGCGCCTTAAAACACTTATCAGCATTCTTGAGAAGGCTGGCATGCGGCCGATAATCACCGCAAAGATAAGAAATGAGACATGGCTGAAACTATGGGGCAACATATCTTTCAACCCTATAAGTGTTTTGACATCACTCGGCATGAAGGAAATCGTTGAGGATGAAAAAACCAAGCAATGGGCGGCCGATATAATGACGGAGATGAAAAAAGTTAGCGATTCCCTTGGCATCGATCTCGGCATGACAGTAGAACAAAGATTGGAGGAGGGACATAAATCCGGCAGCCATAAAACTTCCATGCTGCAGGATTTCGAGAAGGGAAAAAGGATGGAACTGGACGGTATAATCGGCACGGTGATTGAAATCGCCAACCTGTTGAAAGTTGATGTGCCGACCATAAAAGAATTATATGAGCGTATGAAAAAACTGGAGAATAAAAATGCCAATAGCGCCAGCAGAGCTTAAGTCAATTCTGGAAAATAATTTTTCGGGAGCAACAGTAGAGGTGATAGATACCGCAGGAGACCAGGACCATTTCGATGTGAAAGTAGTGTGGGAGGGTTTTAAGGGCAAGCCGCTAATCCAGCAGCACCGCATGGTGCAGGATGCCGTAAAAGGAAAAAACATCCACGCCATCTCAATAAAAACAGCAGTTTAAAATGCGAAAACCCCCAACATAGTTGAGGGTTTTCTTTGGTTTATTTCTTTTCGGGCGGCCACTTGCGAATGCAAGTGACTGTCACGATTTCCCACACCTCGACCGCCTTGATATCGGCTTTAAAGGCGGTTTGCATCTTACCCTGAGAGCACCACCAGCGGGTGTTCGTCTCCCAGTATGTGGCTCCTTCAAGCCACACTCTTACGTCAAGAATGTGGCTCTTTTCGGCTTCCAGCGTGAAAGTGTTCCCACTCACGATGAGCAGGACATCGTCAAAGTGCATTTTTGCTCCTGAGAAGTATAGAAGCCACTTAGGGAAACGTTCCCTAAAAGTGGATAAGGCTCTCGAAGGCGGAGCCCCGCACGTTAGTGCAGGGCCCCTTGGTTTACTTCTTCTTCCTCCACGTCCATTTGGCGAGGACAATTCTTGCATCTTTTGGGCACTTCTCTGGCGTGTCCCTTATAGTGGAGATGCCCAGAGGTTTTCCTTGCCTGCGACTTCGGGCAACCACCACCTCTCTTATTTTATAGAGGTAGGTAGATTCGAAGCAGCTGCCAGTGAAATTGAAAGCAGTTTCATCCTTGAACCCGTAACCATCTTCCACGAAGGCGTTCAGGCAGATCCACAGATCAATTTCCTCTCCGGGAGGGATTAGCACCTTCAGGTGCTTACCTCCATTAGTTACCGTTATGGTAACTTTTTCAACAGAAGACTCTGACATAGAAAAAGCTCCGAATGTATAGAAGCCACTCGTGAAAACGTTTCACGAAGTGGATAAGGCGCATCAACAGAAGGCGGAGCCCCGCACAAACGTGCGGGACTCCTTTGTTTCTACTGCTTCACCCACTGGCCGACGAGATGCTGGCCGTGGAAAGCCTCAACTTCGGTGACTTCCTTGTCGAACGTCAGGACCTTTTTTGCCCTGATGTTCCCGAACTTTTTGGCTTTCCGGTCCTTGCCTTCAAAGTACACCCACAGGTGTACCTTGATTCCGGCGGGGGGAGTTACGGTAAGTTTTTTACCGCCATCCTCCACCATAATCTGAGCCCGACGCATGAGAAATTGCTCCGAACGAACAGAAAACCACTCGTGAAAACGTTTCACGAAGTGGATAAGGCACTACAGTTGTGTGATTGGGTTGTATATGAAAAAGTAAGTCTACAGCTTTCGCCAGTTTATCTTACCGGAATATCTTCCCCACAGGTGGGGCTGATACTTTTTGAACCGCTTATATTCAAGAAATACCCTTTCTGGGTAATCCTTAAGCCTGAATATAAGCAATTTGAATGAGTGGATTATAGCAAAAAAAACAGGCTTTTTGTGTTAAAGTTTTATGAAATCTAATGGGTTATACCCCATTATAATGATAAAAAGCTCTTGTTTGATGGAAAAATGTGCTCTAGACTGCCTTTTTCCTTAAATTAAAGGAGATATTTATGAACATGCCAGCAATTGATAACAGTGTTATTGCCCAGATCGAACAGGATATAAAAAACAATGATGTGATTGTTTACCTGAAAGGGACAAGAGAAGCGCCGCGCTGCGGGTTTTCCATGACTGTTGTGCAGATTCTAAACCACCTGAAAGTTCCATATAAGGATGTGGATGTTCTGGCTGACGAAAATGTGCGCGAAGGCATAAAGCAATATAACAACTGGCCAACCATCCCGCAGCTATTCGTGAAAGGTGAGTTCGTTGGCGGCGCTGATATCTGCCGCGAAATGTTCCAGACCGGTGACCTGCAGAACCTGTTCAAGGAAAAAGGGTTGATAAGTTAAAAACTATTCATCCTGATAGCGGATTTTATATTTTTCCTGCATTTCTTTTTTTAAGGCAACGGAAGGTTCGCCATAACCCCAACTCAGTATCTTGCCGAATTGTTCAGGGTGGAAAGCAGCACTTCCCTCCAGAGCTTTTAATAAAGCCTTCTCCTTGGGTGGCTCTGCCTGAATGAAATACCATACCGGCTCGCCGGTCTTGCGCTCCCAGCGCAGATAATAAACCCGCTCTTTTCCGGCCATTACCTGCGCCACAAAATTTTTTTTCTTTTTTACTGGCATTGGTTACTGCCTCTTTGCTTCACGGGTGACTTCCGGTGTGCCTGCTGTGCGTACCTCTCCTTCCTTAGGATCGATAGCCGGAGCTTTTTCAAGCTGATCGACCTTTTTTCCCAAAGCCTTCTCCAAGATAACTTCTACAGCTTGAGAGTGGAGGTGTATAAGTGTTGGCATAAGGCCATTATAAGCCGAGCGCACATCTAAAATATCTCTGCCCGCCTTACCCAGTTTTCCGGATACAGAATTATCGTCATATCCACCAATTTGGCGGCCAGCATCTATGAGCTCCTGTCTGCCAAAATCGCTAGGCCGTGAACTCATTTTATATCCAGTTGTAAAAGTAGTAGAATAAGCTTCTTGAATTACATTACCTATAGCATATAAAGAATGGCCATTCTTTCCTGATATCAAGTGCAGAACCTTCGGGACCGCATCAAGAACAATACTTAATGCATCGGTATTTGATTTTTCAATGGCTATGAATTTAACTTTTTCCGGACCACGCTTACCTTTCCTGGTCTCTTCTGTCATACTGCTGGTGATTACATTAAGTAAATTATCCAACGCTGGATTACACCATTCTTCAAAGCCTGGGGTTGAGTTCCTAAATTCTACTAGTGTCTTAAGATCGCTTACGGGATCGTTCCTGTAACCTTTCCCGGCTGTTATGTAGTTATTCTCATTTATCATAATTTCCTCCCTTAGTTAAAAAATAGTTATTAAGCAGTTAAAGCAAATGAGTTGGCATTGAAGTTTGATTTCACATGCTCAACCCAGCTTTTCTTTTCGGATTTGCTGGCAGATCCTGCAACTTTCGCCATCAATATGGCAATTTGCAGGCGGATTTTCTTTTCCCTTTCCGCGCGTATCAGGGCCCATTTCACAGCAGAGCTTATCTTCTTCTTCGGCTTTGGTGCCGGAGGAGTGGGAAGAGATGGTTTCATCGCCAGACTTAACTGGTCTGGCTGATACTTCATCCCTACGCCTTTTTGATTTGCTGATGCTATTCCTAAACCCATTTTGTTTACTCCTTTTGTTTTTCTGATGTTCTAATAATAACAGGAAAACCCTTGCTTATGGAGCGTCTTATACGTATAATAGTACGTAAAATACGTATTTATGATTGGTGGGGAATGAAAAAGGCTTATATTACATCAATATATGCAGGTATTATGAGGGACAAAAAAAGTGATAACTGTTGAGCAAATTAAGGCTGGAAGAGCATTGCTGGAGTGGAACCAGAACGAGCTGGCAAAATATTCTGGAGTTTCCAAGGACGCCATAAATAAGATAGAAAGGCGGATAGTAATGCCACGAGCAGAATCCCTGCAAAAGATAGGGAAAGCCATGGAGGGAGGAGGGGTTGAGTTTATTGAGGGGCCGGGAGTGCGTCTCAGGGCAGATACATTGCAGGTTAGGGTATTTGAAGGAAAAGATGCGGTTTTTAGATTATTTGATGATATAAACAAAACTCTTAAGCCAGGGCAAGTCATGTTTTGTAATGGTGTGGATGAACGTTACTTCATCGCAGCGGGTGAAACAAAGTTCAAAGAATATTTAAAAATATGGAAAGAAAATAACATAGGCAGCCGGGTGCTTTCCCTACATGGAGATAATTTTTTTGTTGATTACCGGGAGCATTACCGCTGGGTGCCGGCAGAAAGATTCAGCCAGGTGCCGCACTTCATATATGAAAATAAATATGCAATAATATTGTGGAAACCGATACAAAGGATACTTGTGATCGAGAACAGGGCAATTACAGATAGTTTCCGCAAGCAGTTCGAAGCAACATGGAAAAAAGCTGCAGTGCCGCCGGCATATATTAAAAGTTCATATAAGCCTCAAGAATAATGATGATAAAAATTGATAATATAAAAATGGGTTATATAAATTGCGTATCGGATTATTAGGTGGCACGTTCAACCCCGCACATAAGGGGCATTTGCATATCAGCATAGAGGCGATGAAGCGCCTTGGTCTTGACCAAGTTTGGTGGTTAGTGACAATCGGTAACCCGCTAAAATCAGCAAAAGATAGGGATAATTTTGAGGAACGCTTAAAAAGCGCAAGAAACATAGCCTCTGGGCATCCAAGGATATTGGTAAGCGATATCGAGAAAAAGATAGGTTCCGCCTACACTATAGATATATTGCATGAATTGAAAAAAGAGCATCCCGAACATAAGTTCATATGGCTGATGGGGGCAGACGGACTTGCAACATTCCATAAATGGAAGCGCTGGAGGGAGATATTCAAGGCAGTGCCAATAGCAGTTTTTGACAGGCCAGGATATTCATTTAATGTGTTAAACAGCAGGGTTGCTGCGACCTTCAATAAAATGGTCATCACCGAAAATGCGGAAAAATCATTAATTTCAAGAAAACCGCCAGCGTGGTGCTTCATGAAGATAAGGAAGCTGGCAATTTCCTCAACCGAGATAAGAAATAAAAAATACTGATATATCAATATGATGCAAATAGATATATTGACTTATCCACAGGTTGTTGTATAATAAGGATAAGTACTAAAAGGGTTTAGAAATAAGCTTTTTGTACGAATTTTTACAGGTAGTAAAAAAGGAAACGAGTGAAAAACAAGGAAAACGGTTACAAAGCGCAAGAAGTAAGAGATTTTATCCAAGACACCTTAGCGAACGATAAAGCGCAAGACATAGTGACTATTGATCTTTCCGGCAAATCCGACATGGCAGACTTTATGATTGTTGCTTCAGGCACATCCTCAAGGCATGTTGGCTCTATGGCTGAAAAATTGGTAGAGCGCCTGAGGAAAGCTGGGTACTCTTGCTTTGGCACTGAAGGTTTCCCTACATGTGACTGGGTATTGGTTGATAACCCATTCGTGGTTGTCCACCTCTTCCGGCCAGACCTTCGCAAGACTTATAATCTTGAGAAGATGTGGGAT
This sequence comes from uncultured Rickettsiales bacterium, assembly GCA_964450945.1. Taxonomy (GTDB): domain Bacteria; phylum Pseudomonadota; class Alphaproteobacteria; order Rickettsiales; family JABDBP01; genus CAYVHI01. The sequence goes on along the minus strand of CAYVHI010000001.1, from coordinate 45,563 downwards.
GCTTCTATGCCGATTGCCGAAATGGCTCACTAGAGAGCTATTAAATAGGGTCTTTATAAAAGGCCTTCTTCTTACGAAGAGGATTGCCCCTTTGCCTGCTTCTATATTATAAATCTTCTCATGAAAATAAGAATAATTGCTGTTGGGAAATGGAAATCTGCCACTGAGCGGGAGATTTTCAATGATTATATGGGCCGCATCCGCTGGAATGTGGAGCTTAAGGAAGTTGAAGAAAAGCGGAAACTTCCAGCAGAAAAACTTAAAGAAGCTGAAACGGAACTTCTACTTAAAGCGGCCGGGAACAGTAAAATAATCCTGCTTGATGAAAAAGGCAAACACTACAGCACAAGGGAATTTGCCGGGCTCATAGAAAAGGTTGGTGAGCAGACAAGTGATGGCATCGCTTTTCTTATCGGTGGTGCGGATGGGCACAGCGAAGCCATAAAAAAACGTGCCGATTATATTATCTCCCTTGGCAACATGACATGGCCGCACCTGCTGGTGCGCTGTATGCTTGCCGAACAGCTTTACCGTGTCTGGTCAATAAAAAATAATCATCCCTATCATAGAGATTAAAATAGCTCTAAAATTATCATCTAATTTAGATTAAAATAGTAGTTTTTATCCTTTTATATCAACATCTTAAATGCACTAAATTGGTGTAAATATCATTGAGAGTTTGAAGATATAGGCATAGAATATAGATAATAACTGCATGGATGCATGCTCGGGGTATGACCGCCCCTACATACCGTCCAAACTCTTGGGTCAAGGATTGACAAGAGTTGGTACCTCAAGTTGGAGGACTGCCATCATGGTCACGGTGTCGTGTGTTGACCTGGGTGACGACCTTATCCTGGAGACGGAACCAGGAGAAGGCCGCCAACCCACCCGCTACTACGTTCGTAATCTCGGGGAGAGGCAGTGGCGGATCGGCGAACCGGCCGGACGTACCGGTCGTATCCGCATTCTCGAGCCGGAAGCGCGCGAACAGCTGGGTCTTCCGGTGATGCTGCACCTGATCGACGATGAGGAGGTGCTGCATAAGAGGCTTGATAAGTGACGTCCAGCGCTATTTTTCCGGGATCGTCCCCGGAAAAATAGCAACCATTAATGCAGTAGAATCCGTAACTGCTAAAGAAACAAAAATCACCTCCTTTGATAAAAAGAGAGGGGATTTTTTGTTGCCTGAAAATAGGAAAGATTAAGGCTTTATATTCGAACCCATGTTTGCTAGATTGCTTTTTTGATATGGCACACATGCATAACCATTCACATAATGAAATTCATCTAGGCCACAAAGGCCGGCTGATGAAAATTGCAACTATTGCATCGATAACCGTTGCATCGATTATTGTGCTTATAAAATTTTTTGCATGGGTGAAGACTGATTCACTGGTTATACTTTCCTCACTGATTGATTCGATGCTTGATGTGGCAACTTCCACAATTAATTTTGTGGCGGTGCGCTATGCGCTGCAGCCGCCAGACAAAGAGCACCGGTTCGGCCATGGAAAAGCAGAGGATATTGCCGCGCTGGCACAGACAATTTTTATTGTTGGTTCCGGCCTTTTTATTGTGGTGGAAGCAGTGAGCAGGTTTTTCAACCTGCACCCTATCCAGCAGGAAGAGACAGGAATCATCATCATGGTGATTTCCATGGTGATGACGCTTGGACTCGTCATATTCCAGAAATATGTTGTCCATAAAACCAAATCAGGTGTTATCACCGCAGACTCATATCACTACATAACAGACATACTTGCCAACCTACTTATAATCATCTCTCTGTTTGCTTCGCAGAAATATGGGTTCATGTGGATTGACCCTCTGCTGGCGTTAATTGTTGCTGGTTATATTTTTGCAGGTGCGTGGAAAATCAGCGTACGTGCGTTCCAGAATCTGATGGACCGGGAATTTGATGAAAAAGACCGTGAGCGAATAAAAAATATTGTGCTTGCTCACCCTGATGTGAAAGGTGTTCACGACTTAAGGACAAGGGCTGCTGGTCTTCGTTCTTTCATCCAGATGCATCTGGAACTTGATGGCAAGATAACGCTTAACAAAGCTCATGAAATTGCAGATGGACTTGAGCAGCAGATTGCAAAGGAATTTCCTCATGCTGAGGTGATGATACACCAAGATCCTGCAGAAAATTATGTTCGAAAGTCTAAGTAATAATTTAGGAAAAGTTTTAGATAAACTGAAAGGCCGCGGTGTCATCCGTGAAGAAGATATCAATGAAGCAATGCGTGAAGTGCGAATTGCCCTTCTTGAGGCAGATGTTGCGCTCCCCGTTGCCAAGGAATTCATAGAGAGAGTGAAAGCAAAAGCACTTGGGGCTGAAGTGGTGAAAAGTATTTCGCCGGCGCAAGCAGTAATAAAAATCGTAAGCGATGAGCTGAAAGAAATTCTGGGTGGCGGGTTCGCTCCACTAAATTTAAATACAACGCCGCCGGCTGTGATATTGATGGCCGGGCTGCAAGGTTCCGGAAAAACAACGACATCAGGAAAACTTGCTCTTCGCCTTAAGACAAAACAGAACAAAAAAATCCTACTGGCATCACTGGATATTTACCGCCCGGCTGCGCAAGAACAACTTGCAGTGCTGGGTAAGAGAACGGGGATTGATACGCTTCCAATAATAGAAGGCCAGAAGCCTTCAAGCATAGCAGAGCGTGCACTGAAAGAAGCACGGCTTGGTGGTTATGATATACTGATTTTAGATACAGCCGGCCGCCTGCATATTGACCAGGAGCTGATTGAAGAATTAAAAATCATCAAACAGAAAACCAATCCTATTGAAACACTTCTTGTTGCAGACAGTCTGCTTGGTCAAGATGCGGTTACCATGGCAAAAGCTTTTCACGAGCAGGTAGGAATGACATCTATTGTGCTTACCCGTATTGATGGTGATGGAAGGGGTGGTGCTGCACTTTCCATGAAGATGACGACTGGCTGCCCGATAAAATTTATCGGTACTGGCGAAAAACTGGAAGAGTTTGAGGAGTTCTACCCTGATCGCATTGCCTCACGCATACTAGGTATGGGCGATATAGTGGGGATGGTGGAAAAAGCGGTTGAGACTGTAAAAATTGAAGATGCGGAAAAACTCGCAAAGAAAATAAAAAAAGGTGAATTTGATTTTGATGATCTGGCAGACCAGATAAAAAACATCAAGAAGATGGGTGGCATTGGATCGATAATGAATATGCTTCCCGGTATCGGAAAAATAAAACAACAGCTTGCCGGTGCTAATATTGATGAAAAGCAGTTTGACCGCCAGCTTGCCATTATTTACTCAATGACGAAAAAAGAACGGCATAACCCAAAAATAATAAACAGCTCCCGCAAGAAAAGGATAGTTGCCGGTTCAGGCACAACCATTCAGGAAGTGAATCGTATATTAAAACAGCAGCGCCAGATGGCAGATATGATGAAGAAAGTAGGGCGGATGGATCAGAAACAGCTTATGCGTTCCGGCCTTATGGATATGCTGCCGAAACAATGATGTTTTACTCGGTGGTTAGTCTTCTGCCGCTTTTCCAGTTATCAGGGTTTGACCAGCCAAAATCAATCATACACTGATAGAAATCTTTTCTGCGCAGGGAATTAAGTTTTTCCTGACTTATCGCTTCACGGATTAACTTTGTTTCTTTTTTTTCTCCGTCCTTTTCCTTAATTATCCTTTTTTCGGTTTCGGGCTTCAGCAGTGAATCAGGATATGTATTGTTGGCGCGTATAGAGCATGTTTTATTGTTATTTGCGTAATCATCCTGGTCGCGCGCTTTTTTAAGCCGGCAATCATTATATGCCTCATCGCCTTTTTCGCGGTAAAAGCTGCAACCGCTATCAACCTCTGTCCAGTCAAGTGAGTATGTATCAATACCCTCAGCATCAAGCGCTTTAAGGAGTGTGCTCCAATCACTTATTATTATTTTCTGCGTCGACGGAGTAGCAGCAGCAAAGCAGGATGGGTAAGCAAGTATGAAGAAAAGAAATAAAAACAAAAACCGCATAGATTACTCCTAAGTGTTTTGTTTATCTTAGTCTAATCTTTGTTTCTGGTCTACAGGCCATGAATTTCCTTCAACAAGTTTTTTGCCTATATATATTTTTCTTGCCTCTACTTCTGCATCTTTATGGATTTTTTCCACTCTTACTACATCCGCCTTAATTTTTGCGTACGCCCCAATATTATCAATAATGAGCTCTCCCTCTGCAACGATTTCTGCTGTGCCGATAGCTTCTGCAGTAAGATTTATTGTTCTGATGAATGTGCCGCCGCCAATTGTTTTTGCCCGCACTTCTTCTGCCGTTACTTCTGACTCCTTGCCGATATCATCAATGATTACAAGGCCATTCACATTGATAATTTTACTTTTCTCTGCCGTTCTTGCGTGGACAAAATGATTAAGATCGGTTCTATCGGTTATCTCAACAAAACAATCAGTAAAGCTCCTTGCAGAGACATAGAAACCGGCCAGCACACTAACATCTGTAAAATCGACTTCGTCAGCAAAGATATTTGCCCTACTCATAACTATTATTTTTTCACTATCAGAGCCAGGTTTACCAAATTTTACCTCAGGCCCAATCCTGAAATCACGCCCGGCCTCAAGCACTGTGGGGTTGCCGGTTTTTTCACCGGGTTCTATAGTATTCCAGCCTTCGAGGATTACGGTAAATGGTGTGGTTCCTTCGGTATAGAATCCTCTATTTATTTTTCCTTCACGTAAGAACACAAGCTCATGGCAGGTAAGATTCGGTGTTTCAATTACAACATGTGGCGCCACCACAATCCTTGGTGCGGTGAGGTGTGCATCCTCAAGTATATGGCAGCCGACATCAAGGATAATTTTTCCGCTCTTGCATGTTACCTTTCCTACGCATTCGGAATTTTTGTCTATTGTGATCAAGCCTCTTGCAATCTTTAATTCGGAACCAGGAAACATTGGGCCAGAGATCAATACATCTGATTCTCCCATTATATGAAGATGTGAATTATTGCTAATTCCTGTTACCTCATAATCACCTGAGCCTGCCCTGACTAGTTCACGAGATTTATCTATGCTTATTTTTTTTCTGTCTGCCATATTAATGGGTATAATAAAGCAAAAAGGTTTAAACTTTCTTAACAAAACTCTCTATCAGGGTTTTAACTCCTGCTTTATCAAAGCGTATGGTAAGTTGTTGACTATTCGAGGAAATCACCGTTCCATAACCAAATTTATCGTGGAATATGCGGGTGCCGGAATAGAAAGAGGGTGCGTTTGGAGCCTGAATATAGGTTTCTTTATTCTTTTCCTTAAATACCGGCATCTGCCCCTGATTTTTGGATGGAAAAAAAACTTTCTGCCCCGTGGCCGGCGGGCGGTAATTAACACCTGAATTTATCATCTCAATATGTTCATGCGGAAGCTCATCAACGAAGCGGGATGGGATTGAATTTTGCCACTGGTTAAAAATGCGGCGGCTGGCAGCAAAAGTGATATATAGATTTTTCCTTGCGCGGGTAATGCCGACATAGGCAAGCCGCCTTTCTTCCTCTAAACCAGCAGTGCCTTTTTCATCGAGAGATTTCTGGTGAGGGAACAAACCTTCCTCCCAGCCGGAAAGGAACACCGTATCAAACTCCAGGCCCTTAGCGGAGTGTAGAGTCATAATATTGACCATGTTGTTATCTGTGATGTTATCTGTATCGCTAACTAAACTCACATGCTCAAGGAATGTTGAGAGGTTTTCAAACTCTTCTATAGCGTTAAAAAATTCACTGATGTTTTCTAAACGGCCTTGTGCTTCTATAGAATTTTCCGTTTTCCACATCTGTATGTAGCCGGATTCTTTTAATATCGCCTCAGCGATTTCACGCTGCGGTTTTTCTTCCATTACCATCTGCCGCCACCTTCCGAATTGCTCCATCAGTTTGGCAAGTGGTTCACGCACACGTGGTTTGAAAAGATTCTGCTCAAGCATGAGTTCAATTGCTTTGGTGAGAGAAATATTCTGGTCACGCGCGACAACCCTTATCTGGTCAATAGATGAATTGCCAATTCCGCGTTTTGGTGTGTTTATTATACGCTCGAAAGCAAGATCATCATCTGGCTGTACGGTAACACGCAAGTATGCAATAGCATCTCTTATTTCCATGCGCTCATAGAAACGTAAACCCCCAATCACCTTGTAAGGAATTGACATGGAGAGGAAGCATTCTTCAAAAGAACGAGTCTGAAAACCAGCGCGCACAAGTATTGCCATTTCCTTAAGTTGATGTTTGTGAAGCTGCTGTTGCGCCTCAATCTCAGCAGCTATGTAGCTGGCTTCCGCCTTATCATCCCACAGCGAAACCACTTTAACTTTGCTGCCACCTTTATCTTCTGTCCATAAGGTTTTGCCGAGCCTTCCCTTATTATTTGCAATAACGCGAGATGCAGTGGCAAGAATAGCCTGTGTGGAACGGTAATTGCGCTCAAGACGAATTATTTTCGCGCCCGGAAAATCCGCCTCAAATTTTAAAATATTTCCTACTTCTGCCCCGCGCCAGCTGTAGATGGATTGATCATCATCACCCACGCAGCATATGTTTTTATGCTCTTGCGCAAGCAGCCGTAGCAGCAGGTATTGTGCAATGTTGGTATCCTGATATTCATCAACAAGAACATATTTAAATTTGCGCTGATATTCGGAAAGTACATCAGGATTTTTCCGGAAAAGTTCTATGGTGTTAAGAAGTATATCACCAAAATCCATCGCGTTTAGAACGCGCAGGCGAAGCTGATATGATTCATAAAGTTTTATAAGTTTTCCACCGGCGAAATCCATATTCTGGCCAGATGCCGCCTTCTCAGGAGTTAACCCCTGATCCTTTAATCTATCAATCGCGGCAGCAAGTAGCTTTGCCGGCCAGCGTTTCTCATCAATGTTATGTTCTTCGATAAGAGTTTTTAACAGACGTAGCTGATCATCAGTATCAAGGATGTTGAAGTTTTCTTTGTAGCCTATAATCTCGGCATGGCGGCGCAGGATGCGAAGAAATATGGAGTGGAACGTGCCGAGCCATAAATTGCCGTTAAGCGGGATTCCCTGTTCGGAAAGAATTTTCGTTATGCGCTCTGACATTTCACGCGCGGCTTTGTTAGTGAATGTTACCGCAAGAATCTGGCTTGGGAATGCGCGCCCAGAAAGTAGAATATTTGCAATGCGGGTGGTAAGGACGCGAGTTTTCCCCGTGCCAGCGCCGGCCAGCACGAGTAACGGTCCTTCCATAATCTCCACGGCTTCAGACTGCTCAGGATTCAGGAATGAAAAGATGGCATCTTTACGCGCAGGTTTTTCCATTATTTCTATCATAGGAGAACAATATAGCCTAACTTCGTTTTTACAACGGAATAATAGCGCGAAAACCTATTTAATTTATACGGTCTTTAAGGTTTTAATTTTATATTATAAATTATCTCTATTTCATCATCCGGTATGCCAAGTTTTCTTGCATAGGCGACAGATATCATCTTGGAATTATAATAAGCATTCTTACCTTTTGATTCTTTTTCCTCGAATTCTTTTAAGAAGTATTCTTCCAGTGAGTTCATATCTTTATTTTGCATATTATTTTCTCCAGAAAGTTTCTTTCGCAGCAAGCTCCCTAAGTTTAGGCAAAACATGTTCATTAAACCTTGTCATAGATTGAGATTTTGGATCAAGGTCAAAATAGGCGCTATATAGCGTGCCGGCAAACATTAACATCCCTAGTGATATTTCGCCATTCTCATCAGGTGTGACACCTTTGGGTATTTCTTTTGGCTTTATCTTTAAGGGTGAATCAATAATAGCCCACAAACCTTCTGTTGTAGGTTCGGCTATAAAGGATTCAATAATCTTTATTGCGCCTTCTCCTCCCCGAACCTTTTTTATTTCTGATTTGGATTTTTGTAATCTATTTTTAATTGTATTCTGGAGCATAGGGGCTGATTCTGGCTCCAGCATTGCACCCATCATCGGCCACACGGCGCCACCAATCAATCCACCTGCATATATTTCAATCCTCTTTATGGTTGTGGAAATTTTGTTAAAACCCACCATGTTGGCGAGAACAACCTTTCCGAAGCCACGGTTCTGTCTACCCTCATCTAGGTCAATCCGGAAAAAAAATTTTTCTTTAGATGCAGTAATTTCAAGGGAACATGTTTCTTCAACAGTTCCATCAATAGCCATTTTTCTGAAAGCAAGCATGATGGGAAAATTTCTATCTTTTGTTATAAAGGAAAATATATCAACTTCCCTTTTAAGCCCTGTAATTCCCCTGCCGAACTGTTTTACAAATTTATCTGCCGGTATATCGGGGCCAAACTTCTTCCACTGCTCATAAACCTTCTCTATTGGAACGGGATTTGAGTCTATGAATGTTAACATTTTATAAGGAGAATGTTATTTTGCCTTATCCTGTTTTGAGGTGAATGCCACTATCTCAGGCAGGATTTTTTCGCGGAACTTACGGCCGTTGAAAGAACCATAGTGGCCGACAGCTTTCTGGAAATGATATTTTTTCTTCTTATCAGGCAGGCCCTTGCAAAGTTTAATGGCAGCCTTAGTCTGACCGGTGCCGGAGATGTCATCAAGCTCGCCCTCAACGCACATAAGTGCTGTCTTCTTGATTTTTGTCGGGTCAATTTTTCTGCCTCTAGACACCCACGTGCCTTTTGGCAGGGCGTGTTCCTTGAATACAACCTGCAATGTCTGCAGATAGAATTCCGCAGGAAGATCCATAACTGAAAGATATTCATTGTAGAATTTGCGGTGTGCAGCAGCGCTGTCTCCGTCACCTTCGATCAGATGATTGAAGAATTTTGTATGTTCTTCCACGTGTTTATCCATATTCATAGACATAAAACTGGTTAGCTGGATGAAACCGGGATACACTTCACGCATGAAGCCCTGGTAATTGAATGGCACGCGGGTTATCACATGCTTTTTGAACCATGAGAATGGCTTGTGAACAGCAGCATCATTTAGCTGAGTTGGATTGATGCGAGTATCAATAGGACCGCCGATAAGCGTCATTGAAAGCGGAACCTTAGGATTATTTTCGGCAGACATTATTGAAACTGCGGCCATAACTGGAACAGAGGGTTGGCATACCGCCATGACATGCACTTTCGGACCTAAGAATTCGAGGAAATCAATAACGTAATCTATATAATCATCAAGATCGAAAGGACCCTTTGATAAAGGGATATCACGCGGGTTCTGCCAGTCGGTAATATATACGTCATAGAACGGCAGGGTTGCTTCAACAGTGCCGCGGAGCAGTGTGGCATAATGGCCTGACATCGGTGCGACTATCAGAAGTTTTGGCATCCTTTTATGCGATTCTTTCTGGAAATGCATAAGGTGGCAGAATGTTTTTGAACGAACTTTCTTGATTTTTACCTTAACGTTCTTACCCTCAATTTTCGTATGATTAATTCCCCAATCAGGTTCTCCGTAATGGCGGGTGACGCGCTCGAACAATTCAAAAGCAGCCGCAGCAGAACGGCCAGCATCTGTATTTGAAAACGGATTTAGGGGGTTTGAATGGAAATGTTTTGCAACATCGGCAAAGACATTGAAAGGAGAAATTGCAGCCCTCTGCATCTCCATCAGGTTATATAAATGGCTGCTATCTAAATAATGGCTGATCATAAGTAATACTCTCCCTTTTCAGCTGATATTCTACAACCCAAAGGTTAATAAATTCTAAAGATATCAACCGGATAGATATAATACTATATATTGATAGTTTTACAAAGTTTTTTCTATATGTAGATTTCTTATACACCACCACCAGGGTGCAACAACACTAAAACCCTTACGTTTAACAAAACTTTAATACCGGTTTCATATAACTTTAACATTCATTTGTTATAACCCTTCCATAAATTTTTTATATTCGGAAAGGGAGTTTTTATGACAATGAATGCAAAAGCAGTAGCTGAATTATTAAACGGTCAGTTATCAAGAAAGGAGGTAATTTTCTCTACGACAGACAATGGCGACCTTATGTGTGAAATAAAAGGCCTTAAGATTGATACTGCTGCAAAAGAAAGATTTAAAGATAATATGCAGAAAAATGATAATCAGAAGCAATATGATAACGCTGAACTTGAAGAAATATTTAGAACAAGAAGAGTTGGTTATCCAAGAAACGCGATTGATTCAGGAACCATAGGCACATTGCATATGGTAGAAAATATATTGGGAGAGACGGTTCTTGCTGATGAATACAGCAGGTATCCTGGGCTACCAAGATCAAGGGATGCGAAGAGTCTCTCTTTTGAAGTAAACGGTGATGATGTAACCGCAACATTGATTGTAAAAGGTGATGCTCTTAGAACCATAGAGGAGGTAAGGCTAGCAGATGCAGAGAACACCAGAAAAAGAAATGAAGAATTACTGCCTGGCATAATAGATTTTATGGTGAGAGAATTACGTGCTGATGGCATTGAAGCCAATGGCCCGCAAACAAGAAGGAGCGGTGATTATCCAAATACTATTCCAATTAATGGGACGCCGGAAGATGAGTTAAGAGGTAGAGTTGCCGAGACTTTTAAAAGACTTAAAATTCCAGCCGATTCTTATGAATTAAGAAGGTATGATGTGCATTTTGGCAATCACCTGACTATTGAGGTAACCAGTCCAGAACTTATTCGAGGGTTAGTAAAAGGATTATCTAAATAACATTTCAAAAGCAGATTTTACTGCTTGAGACCTAACCATATCACGGGAGCCGGAGAAGTTATATTCATAGACTTTTGCGGCTCCTTTCTTTTTTGCGATCCCTATATAAACAAGACCCACGGGTTTTATTTTTGTACCGCCGCCGGGCCCTGCTATCCCGGTTATCGAGACAGCTCTATCAGCATGTGAATTTTTAAGTGCACCCGAGGCCATTGCTTTTGCTACCTCGGCACTTACTGCCCCATGCTTTTTTATCAATGATGCCGGAACGCCAAGCATCTCGGTTTTAGCTTCATTTGAATAGGTGATGAATGCGCGGTCAAAAATATCTGAGGAGCCGGGAATAGAAGTTATTGCTGCTGCCACCATGCCGCCCGTGCATGATTCGGCAACGACAACCTTGATGCCACCTTTGCGGCATTTTACAACCAGCCTTCCAGCCAGTGTAATGAGGTCTCTTTTCATTTAGAAAACTAGATAGATGATTATGTATAATATGTGGGAAGCCACGCCGGCAAAAACGCCTGCAACCACATCATCCATCAGAATACCAAAGCCGGTATTATGTTTATCCAACTTGCCAATTATGCCAGGCTTCCAGATATCAAAAAGGCGGAACAGCAGGAACATCACAACATAATAATGCAGTGAAGTGGCAAGGGATCCATAACCTTGGTTGGTAAACAGGCTGAACTTGGTAAGGATAAGAAGGATTAGATTGCTGACCGTAAAGGTAACGGCAATTCCAAGCACTTCATCTATTACTATTTCCTTAGGGTCATGCTTGCCATTGGTTACGATATATCTTTCGATGGATTTATTGGCAACGATGAAGAGAGCTATCTGCAATGCTATGAATATGGGCCAGAAAACAAAGCCGGAGCCAAGTATGGCATATGAAATTACTACCAGAACTATGGTGAGTACGAGGCCTGCGGCCGTTCCCCATGTGCCTGGCGCAAAAGGTATGGAACCTATGCCAAAAAATGTGCATATCAGCTTATCAAGTGTTGTGGCTATGCGGCCATCGCCTGATTTGGAACTAAAATTTTGTGCGCCTGTTTCTGACATAACACCTCTCTCTTGCAACCGTAACGATTGCTTTTGCAGCTATACCTTCTTTTCTGCCGGTAAAGCCTAAACCTTCTGTTGTAGTTGCCTTGATATTAACCATTCCTGCAGAAATTTCCAGTACCTTGCTGATATTTTTTGCCATAGCCTGTTTATGCGGGGTGATTTTCGGCTCTTCACATATTACTACAACATCAATATGCTGAATTTTAGCATTTTTATCTTTGGCTATCTTATGAGCATGGCGCAGGAAAATGAGTGAATCGGCATTTCTCCATTTAGGGTCTGTTGGGGGAAAATGTTCGCCTATATCACCTTCACCCACCGCTCCAAGTATGCCATCAACTATTGCATGCAATACGACATCGGCATCCGAATGACCCTCAAGACCGCGCGGGTAGGGGATAGCCACGCCCCCCAGTTTTATCCTTTGGTTTTTTGATTTTGCCGTCTTGAAGGCATGTACATCAAAGCCTAACCCTGTGCATATAATCTTTTCAGAATCATGAATTTTTCTTACTCTTTCCAAATCCTCCTCCGTTGTAATCTTGAAATTATCACTGGCGCCACGGACTGTTTTAACCTTTATGCCAGAATGTTCCGCCACTGCTGCATCATCAGTTAATTTTAACTTTTCCGCTTTTTTATGGGCTGCAAGTATTGTTTTATAATCAAACCCTTGAGGTGTCTGTGCGGCTGCAAGTGATGATTTCTCTATGGTGCCGGCAACATCATCCTTAGCTATTTTTTTAACGGTATCACTAAATGGAATTACCGGGATAACGGCGGAGTTACTGTCAAGCGCCCTAATAGTGTTTTCAATTATTTCTGCGGATACGAAAGGCCTGGCGGCATCATGTATAAGGACTTTTACCGGGTTCATGTTTTTTAGGCTTTCCAGACCAAGACGAACCGATTCCTGCCGGGTTTTTCCTCCATAAACGGGTGTTAGAACCTTAATGCCTTCCTTCGATTCCTGATAGAAAGCCTCATCACCTTTTCTTATTACAACCCTTACATGATCCACCCCTGGATGTTCGGCAAAAGCAAGGATAGAGCGGCGCAGCAATGTACTGCCGCCAATCTTTATATATTGCTTAGGGATGGCAAAACCGGTGCGTTCCCCTTTGCCGGCAGCCACTATCAGAGCTATAGTTTTATTGCTTTTTCTCATAGTTTATGGTTTATATACCCCGAATTTCCTAAATAGTAGAAGATTTTTTAATGTCCATAACAATTGGAAATATTGCGCTCGAAAATAATGTTATCCTGGCACCTATGTCGGGAGTCACCGACCTGCCTTACAGGCGGATAGTAAAACGCTATGGGGCAGGACTCGTGGTTTCTGAAATGATTGCATCACGTGCAATGATAATGAAAACCCGTGAATCAATGCAGAAGGCAAGGGCTGAAGTTGAACAGTTCCCAATGTCTGTGCAGCTTGCCGGCTGTGAACCTGCCGAAATGGCAGAAGCTGCAAAGCTCAATGAAGATTTGGGGGCGCAGATAATTGATATAAATTTCGGCTGCCCGGTAAAAAAAGTTGCCGTAAATGGCCATGCTGGAAGTGCATTGATGCGTGATGAAGAAAAGGCAGCCAAGATACTTGAGGCAACCGTGAAGGCAGTAAAAATCCCAGTTACGCTCAAGATGAGAAAAGGCTGGGATGAAAAAAACTTAAATGCGCCGAAACTTGCAAAAATAGCAGAAGATGTGGGCATAAAAATGATAACCGTGCACGGCCGCACAAGATGCCAGATGTATAACGGAACAGCAGACTGGAGCTTTATTAGGAATGTTAAGGATGCGGTAGGGATTCCTGTTGTAGTAAACGGCGATATAACAACTTCAGAAAAAGCAAAAGCAGCACTCGAGCAATCTGGCGCGGATGGCGTGATGATAGGAAGGGGTGCTTACGGAAAGCCATGGTTCCTGCGTGAAGTGGTGAATTACTTGAAGACCGGTGAAAAAACAATAGCTCCTGATATGAATGAGCAGCTTGCCATAATACTTGAGCATTTTGAGGAAACCTTAAACCTTTATGGCAACGATGCAGGGGTTAGGATTTTCAGGAAACATATCGGCTGGTATTCTGCTGGCCTTAAGAGTTCTGCTGAATTCAGGCATAATATAAATAAGAAGACGGATGCAGAACAGATAAGGGAATCGATAAGGGTGTTTTTCTCATCATTCATTAACTGATTTTTAATCTAGTAAGTTTAGAATAGACTTATGGATGACAGATTAAAAAGATTAATAAGAAACCAGGCCAGCCAGATAAGGGATGTTGATGTTTATGGCACCAATGCCTTCAATCAACTGGCGATGTTTATTGCCGATGAAGGGCCAGGAAGATTACTTGATGCATATAGGCCTCTTTCTACTCACCCCGAAATGATAAGGCCGGAAGAACTGGAAAGAATATTAGAAGGATTTGTTAGAATCATAACCGGCACATTAGATGCCGGATTCAAAATCAGGCATGAGGCAGAGAGCGGCTATCGCTGGCGCAACCTGCTTTATAACCAGAATCATCCAACAGAACTCCAGGCATATTTTACATTAGAAAATATAGGTGTAGTTGAAACCGGGGTAAAGTCGATAACTGATCATGCAGCAGCAGTAATGCAGCAAAATAACAGAAGAGAATATGACAGGCAGATGGGGGAGTTTGGCGCTATTGTCTCCTTTGGCGAACCTTACACTTCATTTACGATGTTTGTTAAAGACCTGAAAGAAGTAAGGACTGCGGTCATTTCGCTTTCCAAAGGGCGGGACAGTGATGGGGAGGGCGTGAATTCTCCTGGATAAATCTTTTTATATTACAGTATGTTATGTAAAAGTGTTTTCAGTAATAATTTTTTAACTTTTATATTATATTATAGAACTTCATAGTAAATTTTTGGGGAAGATTATGGCTAAAGAAGATGTAAATATTTTAGTGATGAGTATGATAAGGGGAAATAAAGATCCGCATTTCACCAGCGCAGAACAGCTTGGACCAAATACAATGAAATTTGGAATGTACCCAGATGCAAAAGATTTTATGAAAGGTTTGGAAGACACTCTTGTTGCAAAGGGCGGGCAGAGATCTAATAATAAAGAAGATAAGGTTGGTGCAAGCGGCTTTAAAATAGGAAAAGATAAGGAGACTGGCGAGCCTTATATCGTAATAAGCAAAAGGTTAATAGAGAAACTCAGCAAATATCCTGAGTTTGCAGTTCCGCCGGCACAATCCATACAATTAAAAATTTAACTAGAACATTTTTCCCATGAAGTAGAGAAGTGCGGTGGTGCAGACAAAATAGCCGATCAGTACTGCTACCCGCAAACCATAATGATAAGCAAGCTTCTCTGTATTTTCCTGGTGTGAAAGCAGGTTTATCCTATCAGTAAGTTCGCGGTAGTAACGGCTTGCCTCTTTAAAAGAAAAATTATCTTTCTTTAAATAATCAGGATTAGAAATTTGTTTAAAAAGAAGCGAAAGGTCGCCTTCCTTGGCGAGGCGCTTCAAGGTTTTTTCCATTTCTTTCTTTATAGTGTTGCCGTGTAGTTTTTTTAAGGTTGTGGTTAGCCTGCCTGCCACCCATTCGGTAAGGTGCTTTAAATTCTTTGCGCGGCTTTGGGTTTGAGCAGCAACCATGAGCGCAAGCATTACTACCTGAGGGCTCTTTGATATCTCAAATTCTGCGATGGTGCGTATGTTCACATCATCACGCATATCAATACGCGATGCAATGAATGCAGCTATATGCCGGTCTATCGGGTCCTTGTTCATATTTTCGGCGGCAATTTTATCGAGTGCTTCTAATAACTCTTTAAGGTCGGTAATGTAAAATTTATTAAGCATGGGGCTGAGGCAGGGGAGTGTTGGGTTTGTTTCATATAAAGCCCTTTCAATACCAAAACCCATACCGAAATTGCGAACCAGTTTTGTTACTTTCTTGGGGTCCCATGGGAGGAATTGATAACGTGGGTCTTCTTCTTCCTTTGGTACATCACTTGTATCTGCCCAGAAATTTACAAGGCCAAGGGCAAAAACATTCCCAACTGCCGTAATTATTTCACGCTTATCATTTTTTACGGCATATGCAAGCAACGGCCCTATACCATGAATACTCATACTATAACCGTTGAAGCGGATAGGTCCATACGGATCCAGCACTATCATTACCCTTGATATCTCAAAATCATCCAGTTGTACTGTCTCAGAAAGCTTATTGTTAAAAGGAAGATCTTCAAACCTTGCTGCCATCTCTGTGTTTAGAAGGCTATGCTTTATCCATCTGTCAAGATCGGCAACTTTGAGATTGTTTCTCATCCTGTCATGGTCATGATCCATGGCATATACGAGGGAACGGCAATTGAAAAATTCCTTATCACCGAATATGAACCCGCGCATGGCTTCCTTTGCAGGCGTGGAAGAAGTTTGATTTGTTTTGTGCCTTAGCCAGTTATCCAGTTGGACTTTACTCCACCTTCTATCAGTCTTATCTGCAAGAAGTCCGCGCAAAAGCTCACCCATCGGCCCGCTGAGTTTTATGTTGCTGCTGTAAGAAATGAAGGAATTTTTAAATAAACGTGTTTCAAGGATTTCTTTATCCTTTTTACCTTCCATAGGTAATTTTCCGGTAACAAGGAATATGACAACGGCCCCTAACGCAAAATAATCAGCAAGCGGATCGCAGACACCTTTTGCATACTCATGGCAGGTAGCACGTAATATTGATTCATATACAATAGGCTGATTATAGCCACAAGGGCCGGAGAAACATTCGCCGAGATAAAGTTTTTCTTTTCCGCTGTCATAATAGATATTATCTATATTGATAGAGCCATGAATAAGGTTGGCATCACTTAAAATTCCAAGAGCGCCATGCAAAGGCATCATTATATTCTGTGTGAGAATTTTTTCTCCAGGCGGGGTATCCTTAAACACCTGACGCAGGCTTTTCCCTCTGGGTTTTTCAAGTATGATTCCGAAATTTTCTGAATCAATCTTGGGTATCTGCACAAGCCCTGAGTCATGAACCTTTGGCAGCACCCCGTTATCTTCAAACAACCTTTCTTCAAGCATCTTTATTATATTTGTACGGACCGGGAAGCCTTTATCAAAGACAAGGGCATATAATTCCACTTCTTCCTGTTCGGGCTTATTGAAAATTCCTTTATGTTTTACTTCGTATGCTTTTGCAAACTCGCTGCTGAGGGAAGAAATAGGAAGATCAAAATTAATGGAGAAATTCTTTGCTAATGGATTTTCTTTACCGACGGAATGGGCTTGCTTCTCATTAATAGGCTCCGAGGCTGCCTTTTCTGCTTCTGGCCGGGCAGATTCTTCCTGAGTATTTTCTTCCTGGGTTCCTTCAGTAACCATATATTTTTACCCTGTTATAGAGGATATATTAATATACTTGAATGAAAAATATAAAAAAGAATTATTACTCCATTTTTTTTAAATATATATCCCGGTATGGGTCATATAAACCAAGATTAAATTCCACTATGGTAATAATGCGTTCCATGCTCCATAAAGGCCCGCTAATAATAAATTTCAATGGTTCATAATATAGCCTGAGATTCATATCCATTAATTTTATATCACCGGTTCTGCGAAACTCCAGGTACCCTTCTGGTACCTTGCGGTTAAAATGCCCAACCCGCCACCAATCTGTCTTGCTCATTACTGGTAATCTTGCAAGTAGTGGGTCGCCCAACCCATAAAGATCAATTATGACAACATTTGGACCGGCAGCATAGCCGCACATACCGCTTGCCATGACTATACGGGTTTTTTTCTCGCCTGGCGGCATATTTCTTGCCACATCTCTTTCATAGAGGCCATGCTGGTAAAATTCAAAATCCCAGGGCTTAAGGTTGTCTTTATTGAACAATCCGGTTGCTTTTGCATATACCGGCCATTCCTGACCGACTTCATATGGTTTTGTATTGCGGTTTATGGTTCTGGTTGTAGCAGGCAGGCGCTCTGCAAAAAATTCACCTGCAATGGAGAGGAGAATGATAAAAATAAAAAAACAGCCCGTCCATTTCCTGGTATTTTTTTGTGAATCTACAAACATGGCGGATAAAATTATGCTTACAAGGATTATTCCTGTAAACATGCGGCCAGACATGAAATCTCCACCTATCCATATAAGATATATGATGTAAAAGAATGTTCCGGCTGACATAGAGATAAAATAATTCTTTTGCGGATTATTTTCTCTGTACCAGAAGTAAGAAAGTGAAATAAAAAAAGTTATAAATGTTAAAATAAACCCCGGCAGATGATTTACAAAAAAATCATAAAAAATATAACGCAGGCCGCTTAGTATGATAAGCCATAAATCAGCATCGCTACCAAGTTTTGCATATTTAGTATTAGGAAATATGAACCCATAATAAAACAGGCTGAACAAACTCCATGCCAGAAATGGAGAAAGGCAGAGTATTATTTTTTTAAAATTTATTTTTCTAAAATCAGGTGCCGTTAAAATTATGGCAGGAAGGTAAAATATTATTGTATCCATGCGCGTGACAAGAGCTAATGATGCGATGAGAATGAGATTGTACCATCCTGTTCTTCTTATGAAGAGATTATAGTAAAACAGTGCCAGCCAGAAATGGGTGAGTGGATTTTCAAGGCCGGAAGTTGAATATTCAACAAAGCCGCGCGAGCCTGAAAGTGCTATAAAAATTGCTGCCAGCAACAGATAATTTTTCCTGAATGCAAGAAATATTATGTAACAGGTGGCAATTGTAATTATAACCGAGATGGCGATGGTTACATTATGTATACCCTGATAGAAAAAATGGAATGGTATGTGCAGAAGCATCCACAAAGGGCTGGTATATGCCTGGACACGCTCATCACTATTCCAGGTAAGGCCGTAGCCATTTACAAAATTATCAACAACGCGGAAAGTTATGTAAGCATCTTCAACTACCCATGCTAGATATATTACATAAGATATAAAAAAGATAAATGTTGCTGTGGCGATTATCCCAGCATGGCGGTAAATGAAATTAATCAAATTTGATATCTGCACGAAATGATTTTACTTCAAGAAGACCTAAGTAACAAATGGGTCTTTTACTACTATGGTATCTTCACGTGCGGGTGAGGTGGAAAGCAGCGCTACAGGCGCTTCTATCAATTCTTCTATACGGCGGATGTATTTTACCGCGTTTGCTGGAATATCCTTGAAGCTGCGGGCACCACGGGTGGTTATATCCCAGCCTTCCATCTCTTCATATATAGGTTTTATCTCACTCTGGATTTTTGCAGAAGCAGGAAGATAATCATAAAATTTTCCCTTATAATCATAACCTACGCATATCTGTATCGGGTTTATGCCATCAAGCACATCTAGTTTTGTAAGCGCGATGCCGCTTATGCCAGCAATCTTTACCGCCTGGCGGACAAGCACTGAATCAAACCAGCCGCATCTCCTTTTCCTGCCTGTTACTGTGCCGAATTCATTACCTCTTTCACCGAGTTTTTCACCAATACCGTTCATTTGTTCGGTAGGGAAGGGGCCACTGCCAACGCGGGTGGAATATGCTTTGGTAATGCCAAGGATATAACCAACGCTGCCAACGCCTATACCTGTTCCTGAGAATGCGGTTCCTGCAACCGTATTGGAAGAAGTTACATAAGGATAAGTGCCGTGATCGGTATCAAGCATTATGCCTTGCGCGCCTTCAAAAAGTATACGTTTGCCGCGTTGGCGCATGTTATCAAGTACCAGCCACGCCGGTTTTGCGAACTGAAGGATTTTTGGCGCGATTTCTTTCAACTCATTAAATATTTCTTCAAAATCAAACTCAGGAGCATTGATGCCGCGGCGCAGAGCATTGTGATATTCAACCAGGTCTTTCAGGCGTTTTTTTAGAGTTGGCATATCTTCAAGATCGCAGACGCGAATATTCCTTCTGCCAACCTTATCCTCATATGCCGGGCCGATGCCGCGGCCGGTTGTTCCTAACTTACTGCCACCACGCATTTCTTCTGCTGAATTATCCAGATGCTTGTGCAGAGGCAGGATAAGTGAAGCATTCTCAGCAACAATAAGATTGTCTGGAGTAATGGACACGCCCATCTTTTCAAGGGATTTTATTTCATTAAGCAATGCAACAGGATCTATAACAACGCCGTTACCAATAACAGAAACCTTGCCTTTCCTTACAATTCCTGAAGGAAGCAGGCTGAGTTTATAGGTAACCCCATCTATGACAAGGGTGTGGCCAGCATTATGCCCGCCCTGGAAACGCACCACAACATCGGCTTTCTCAGAAAGGAAATCAACAATCTTTCCTTTTCCTTCATCGCCCCACTGCGAGCCTATTACCGCTACATTACTCATTCTAATTCTACTGTGCTGACCTGCAAATTATGATTTTCTCCGCTTCCGTTGCTCATGTATTATTCCATACACTCCGCTACGGTTCTCGAAAATCATAGTTTTCGGTGCACCACAGCGAATTATTAGGAATAACACCAGCTAAACAAAAAGCGGTGCATCATAATATGCAATTGCTAAAAGGTCTATGTAAAATATTGATAAATTTAATGGAAATGAATTATAATCCCCTGATGTCCTTAGCTGTAGATATTTTATCATAAGAGCCGCTTCTGAAAGAAAAAGATTATAAAGATCAGGTAATTAACTGTTTGGTAATCCACCCCTATATGAGGGAGAGGGATAAAGTTTCACTCCGTACACCTGAAGATAGTTTGGAGGAAGCCAAAGGTTTGGCTGAAGCTCTGAACCTGAAAGTTGTTGGTGGCGAGCTGGTGCATTTGCGGGAAATAAACCCGCCAACATATCTTGGCAAAGGCAAGGTTGAAGAGATAAGGAACCTTGTTCTAAACCGTTTTGTAAAACTGGTGGTGGTAGATTGCCTGCTGACCCCAGTGCAGCAGAGGAACCTTGAGAAAGCCTGGAACTGCAAGGTGATTGACCGCACTGCTATGATAATCGAGATTTTTGCCAGCCGCGCAAGAACATCAGAAGGCCAGCTACAGGTGGAGCTTGCATCGCTCGATTACCAGAAAAGCCGGCTGGTCAGGACATGGACTCACTTGGAAAGGCAGCGCGGTGGTTTCGGCGTGATGGCCGGCCCTGGCGAAACACAGCTGGAAATTGACCGAAGACTGATTTCCGACCGCATCGCGAAAATCAAAAAAGAACTTGAGAAAGTAAAAAAAATGCGGGCGCTGCACAGGAAATCAAGGAAAAGCGTTCCTTATCCGATTGTTGCGCTTGTTGGTTATACCAACGCCGGAAAATCAACCCTGTTCAACCGCCTTACCCATGCGGAAGTGGTGGCTGAGGATAAACTCTTTGCAACGCTTGACCCGACCATGCGACTAATAGATCTACCTTCAAACCGGAAAATAATTTTATCTGATACGGTGGGTTTCATATCTGATCTTCCCACCCAGCTTGTTGCCGCTTTCCGCGCCACGCTTGAAGAAGTGATTGAGGCTGACCTTATAATCCATGTGCGAGATATCTCAAGTGAGATGACCGAAGCTGAAAATGAAGATGTGAGGGAAGTTCTGCGTGATCTGGGACTCAAGCCAAAAATGGTTTCATCATTTATCGAAGTTTATAACAAAATCGATAAACTTGGGAAGGATGCGGCCGAAAATCTTATCTTAAATTCCGAACATAAGGATTATGTGGCAATCTCTGCACTAAAAGGCACGGGATGCGAGTACCTAATTAAAGTTATTGATAAGAAACTTGCCAGTGATAAACCAAGAAAATCAATAAAAGTTGATGCCAGCAACGGCAAACTCATAGCCTGGATTTATGAACACGGTGAAGATGTAAAACGGAAAGATGAAAAAGATAAAACTATTCTTGAGTTTTCAATGTCAGAAAAAAATCTGGCACGGCTTAAAAAGATAGGCGGATAAATTATTTTCCCTTTTCATTCCTTCTTTGCAATGCTTCCTGTAGGGCATAAGCCTCAAGTGTAAGGCAATGCACGCCGCCATCTCCGTAAGCAAAAGTATCAAACGGCAGATTATATGTTTTTGGACTAACCGGCATAAAACCTCTTTCTATAAGATCTCTTTCCATTTCCTCATCATCACTGGTTAGAATAACTTTTTTATCTGGAAGAGAAACGGAGTTGGCACCCAGTTTACTTGCCTGACCCTCTTTTAAGATTTTAAGATTTTCATATTTCAGGCCGGTTGCATCAAGAATATTTCTTATACCTTCTTCATTGGTTGCATGTGGGTAAATTTCAATTACTCCATCTTCAAGGATGCGCATGAAGGTATCAAGGTGATAATATTTTGGTTGTGTTAAGGGGACAGGAACTACTTTGATACCTGTTACCCTGGCTATTTCAAGGGCATTTAATGCTGAGTAAGGGTGTATCTTCCCTTCAACCTGATGAACACCCAGAAAGATAATGTTGCGGGTTTTATCATAGACAACATTGCCCCACTCGATACTGCAGTGCTGCATTTCTACAAAGCGTGAAGTGAAGGTTTCTAAATTCCTTCTTATCTCCATATCTGTCATTTTTTTGTGATAAGGTTTTTCCGAGCGCACCAAACCTTCCTCGATGATTTTTGCAACAATACCCGGCTGCTCATGGGCAAGTACTTGGAAGTTTGATCTTGTCCCGACGGAAGGAAGATAGATATTTCCGCTCCCATCAATAAATAATGGATCCCGCGGGAAAACCTCATTCCTGCCGGTAATATATGATCTTGAAGGTTCAACAACAATGACGCGTGCGCCTTCTTCCTCCAGCACGCGGCGTAATGCCTCCCACCGGAACCTTCTTTCCAGATTTATATTAATAGTTCTTAGGCTCTGATTGGAATCATCAGGAGCGCGCATGATGATTGCTGGCCTTGATTTATAATCTTTATCCAGCTTGGATTGATCATCATGCAGGGTTTGGGGGAATTTAAAACAAATATCCTCGTATAAAACCTTAAGGCCATCTAAGTATTTTGTATGGAAATCTTTAAGTTGGGTACTGGTGAGGCTGACAGAATTTTTTGCATCAATGATTTTTCTAAGTTCACCAAGACCATCAAAAAAATGTTTTTCATCGCGCGGAAAAACCGGAACCAGCCGATATAACATTTCCGCCGCCCTGAGAAGGGTTGCCTTATCGCCTTTATAACCTTTCAGAATGTGGTCAAAAGGATGGTCCAATTTCACCTTAATACCCATGTATCCGGGTTTGGTGATGAAATTCACCCTAGCCGTTTCAACCTGCAGCCTGTTAAGCGTATCTTCGAGTAAAGTATTATTAACCATAGCTATAGGGTAACTGACTATGGTTAAGAAAGGTTTAAAGACCCGTCTTGAATAATATATTGATTAATAAGTATTTTTTATAAAAGAAAAGTAATTTTATTAATAAAACAGTAATATTTGGCTGGTATAATGCTCCCTTGATGTCTGCACGGCTGTTGGGGTGTACCCAATGGATTGGTGCGGTAACGCCATACACGCCAACGAAAGGGGGTGATAAACATGGCGGGCGAGAAAGACGTCACAACTACGGGTCCTCCGGAGGAGTCGGGCAAACAGCCGAAGTCTCCGCTGGTTCGTAGCTTGACTGATTTCTTGAAGCGCGAGGATGGCCCGACGCAAGTCGAGTACGCGGTGATGCTGGCACTGATCATAGTGGTTTGTATCGCGGCGGTCACGACCCTTGGGTCAAATGATGCGCTGAAACCGTCTGAGCCGAAACCGGATCCTCCGGTGTAAGCTAGAGGGAGGGGTGCCACATGCGAAAGCATGTGGGGAAACACCCCTCCCTCTTTTGTTTTAAAACTTCATCACCTTAACTTGTTTAACGCTTGGCAGCTTGCCGATCTTTTCACAGACATCCTTGGAAATTTCCTGATCGATTTCAAGTAACGCTATCGCATCATTCTTGGCATCGTTACGCCCCAGATTGAAGTTCGCGATATTAACACCAGCATCACCAAGAAGTTTTCCAAGATTGCCGATTAAACCCGGTTTATCTTCATTATTAACATAAAGCATGCGTGGCCCTAAACCAGCTTCAAGCTTGATGCCGCCGACTTCCACGATACGTGGTTTTGTGCCGCCGAAAAGTGTTCCGGTGATTGTACGGTCACGCTTTTCTGTTGTGACTGTTAAGCGGATGATTGTTTGATAATCATCACACTCTTCATTTTTAACTTCACTGATCTTTATATTGCGCTCCTTGGCAACAACAGGAGCGTTCACCATATTCACACCTTCAACCAGCGGAGTGAGAAGCCCTTTAACAAGAACCGCGGTGATCGGCCTTGTGTTAAGTTCCGCAACCGAACCTTCATATTCAATCTTGATTGCTTTTATTGCGCTCTCTGTGAGCTGGCCGGCGAAGCTGCCAAGCTGATCCGCAAGCTGCAGGTATGGTTTTAACTTCGCTGCATCCTCAGCGGAGACCGAAGGCATATTGATTGCGTTGGTTACTGTGCCAGTTGTTAAGTATTCTGAAATCTGTTCAGCAACCTGGAGCGCCACATTCTCCTGAGCTTCAGATGTTGAAGCGCCAAGATGCGGTGTGCACACGGTTTTTTCCGAACCGAAAAGCGGATTTGTTTTTGCCGGTTCTTCGGTGAATACGTCAAACGCCGCACCCGCAACATGGCCGGAATCAATTGCTTCCTTGAGGGCATTTTCATCAACCAGGCCGCCGCGTGCGCAGTTAACAATGCGAACACCTTTCTTGCATTTTGCCAGCGATTGTTTATTCAAAATATTTTTTGTCTGTTCATTGAGTGGTGTGTGGAGAGATATGAAATCCGCGCGTTTTAACAGATCATCAAGCTCAACTTTTTCAACGTTTATGTCTTTTGCGCGCTCCGGCGTTAAGAACGGATCATACACAACGACTTTCATTTTTAGCCCCTGAGCGCGGTCAGCAACTATAGAGCCTATATTGCCGCAACCAATGAGACCAAGGGTTTTTGAATAAAGCTCAACACCCATGAATTTATTTTTCTCCCACTTGCCAGCCTGAGTAGAAGTATTAGCAGCAGGAATCTCACGCGCGAGTGACATCATAAGCGCGATTGAATGTTCAGCAGTAGTTATGGAGTTGCCAAAAGGTGTGTTCATTACGATTATGCCCGCCGCTGTTGCAGCAGGGATATCCACGTTATCAACACCAATACCGGCGCGGCCGACAACTTTTAATTTTTTGGCAGCTTCAAGTACCTTTTTGGTAACCTTTGTTGCAGAGCGGATGGCAAGGCCATCATATTCGCCGATGATTTTAATCAGCTCATCTTCAGAGAGGCCGGTTTTTACATCAACATCGACCTTGTTCTTTTTAAATATATCTACAGCCTGCTGGCTTAGCTTATCTGAAATCAATACTTTAGGCATAAAAATACTATCTTCTTTCTGTCTGATTTTATGTGAGAAGCGTAGTTATAGGCCTTGGGGGAAAAAAATCAAGAAATGTTTGATTTTGGCATTTAAAATGAAAAACTTCCTTATAGACAGTAGTTTTTTTAAGAAACTTGACGATGGCCTGATTTTGCTTCACCGGGAGAAGCGGCGGCTTTTACTGTGGTACCTTTCTCATCACCACCCCTATATGTTCCTTGGATTGGACCCGCTCTTTCCCTGGCTTCTTCTATAATCCTATCAAATTGACCCTTGCTTATAGAGTTGCCTTTTCCATCCTTATAACTGCTTACAGTGTAGCTATTATCACCAACTATTTCTACTACGTGAGTACCATCCTTATTCAAAGCATAACCCTCGCTATCAACCTGCTGACCTCTTCCACCAGAACGGTTAGGTGCTGTGGAAGGGCTGACATCTCCATGGCCTTGAGCTTGCTTATCCTGGCCACCGCCAAATAAATTCGAAAACATTACTGAAAGTCCTTCGAATGCTTCCTTAAAATCCTCAATGATTTTTCCGCTGGTAAAACGATTTATTAATCCTAATGTATCTGGTCTCCACATAACTTCATTACTCCCTTAATCTTAGTATATGATACTAAAATGTAGCATTATTTTATGACGGAATTATGACCTTTTTAAGTACGTTTTATGACAGTTTTTTTAAGAAAATTAATAGAAAAAACAAAGCGTTAAAAAACCCCCCTTGGGCGATACACCTTGCGCGGTGTAATAGGGGGGTTCTTATTTTCTACTAGTACTTGTACTCCATCCTGAAGATCTCACCGCTCGTCTCCTCGATCTCCATCTCCTTGATGATGATCGTGCCGCCGATGATGAGCGGCGTGCTGCTGTTGTCGTTGAAGCTGTCCAGGGTCAGGACCTTGCGGGTGCTCTGGTGACCCCGGCAGTAGACCGTGGCCACGCCGTCGCCGAGGATCCTGATCCGCACCCACACGTCCTGCGCGCTCTTGCTGCAGTCGATGGTGACGATGATCTCGTCCACCCAGTCGCTCACCCTCTTCGCCTCGATCTCGACGCTGTAGCTCAGGTGCTCGACGGGCATCTCGTAGCGCAGCTTCATCATACACCTCCTAACTCTCTTTTCACAGGTATAGAGGTCGCCTCCAACCGACACTTCAGCCATAACTCACGAAGTTATGTAGCACAGTGTGGTATGTTTTGGAGAACGGTGGTTCTATAACCCGAGGGTACGATGAACCGCAGATTATATAGTATTTTAGGGTTTTTTAGTGTTAAAGTTTTGTTAAAAGGGCAGGGAGTTTTTTAAAATGAAAAACCCCCTGAGGCGACATACCTACGAAGGTATGAAAGGGGGTTATCATTTACTGCTTAGTTGTCTTCCTCGATGCTCAAGTACTTGGTTTCCTGCGGCATCTCCAGCATCAGGGCCGTCATCACCGGGCGGACCGACTTCTTGCCATCGTCCGTGCCGATGACCGTCTCCACCCTGACCTTGGGCAGGATGACGGTGAGCGTTCCGATGTCGTTCCCGGTAACGGTGACGGGCTGGCACTTGGGCATCATGATCGCCCGTGGCGGCTCATCGACGTAGTAGCCGATGAACTGCGGGGTGATCGCCACCTTGGCGGTGCTGCCGGTGACCTTGATGACGATGTTCTTGCCATTGTCGGTCACCATGATGCCGTGCCCGTTGAACAGTTCCATCATACACCTCCTGACTTTCTCTTCGCGGGCTTATAGATAATCTGTTCTTCAACACATTCCAGGCAACCTTTGCTAGGCTTGCTCATGATGTGATTTTGAAAGAAGAAAGACTTCTATAACCCGAGGGTACGATGAACCGCAGATTATATAGTATTTTAGGGTTTTTTAGTGTTAAGGTTTTGTTAAATCCACCGGCCCCTGCTGCCTTAAGGCTTGGCAGCAGGAAGCCGGTAGATTGACTACCTGGATTCGTAGATCACGATGGTGATCTCCGACTCCTTCGGGGCCGTCTCGACCTTGAAGTAGTCATCGTGGTTCTGGTTGGCGGGGTAGCGCTTGGTGGCCAGGTTAGCGCGGCCCTTCATGATGGCGACACAGAACGGCTTGGTGTGGTAGCCCGTGACGTGGGCCGTTTCGCTGGTGTCATCGTACGTGACGGTGACACTGAACTTCCTTTCGACCTTCACTGAAACACCTTCTCTTTCAGGGCGAACTCAAAGTTACACAAAACTATAGGGAACTGGTGGGTGCCTATTTTCCCGCCAGGCTTACACTTGCATCCTGCAATGTGATTGAAGCGGAAATTATAGCAAATCTAGGGGTTTTAATAAAGTTAAGGTTTTATGAAATGTAGGAGATGCAGGGCTTTAAAACGCCTAACCCCGCTGTACTTCTTCCTTACTATGGAAGCTTGTACAGACGGGGTTATCGTTCATTCAGATCAGATGCCGCTCTTCGTCGCGTCGAACTCGAGGACCACCACCCCGGCCTCGTCCGTCACCTTGACGCTGACGATGCCGCCGCCGAGGTTCGGCTCGCCCGGCTTCTCGTTGCCGAGCGGACGGTACATCGGGAAGCAGTGCTGCTGGTGGGGGGACTTCTCGTCCTTGCCCACCCACGTGTGCTTCATCTCGCCGCCGTCGTAGTACGTCGCGGTCGCGGTGTAGGTACCGCTCTTGCCGTGGTGGCTGAAGGCCACAGACCCGCCGACCCAGCCCACGAAGATGTCCTTGATCTCGGTCATCGAACTGACTCCCAGCTTGGGTCACAGAACTTTAAATTTTGTTCTTTTACTCAAAAATCATAGCGACGCAAAACCTAGGGCAATGTTTAAGCCGTGGTTTGTTGCTATGGCCGATGGCCAGCTATGTTTGAGATGAAAAGAACAAAATTTAAAGTTCTGTAACCAGTTGAAATGGTAGGGCGAGCCTGAATAATACCAAAAATTAGGGAGATATAGTGTTAAGGTTTTGTTAAATGTAGGGGGTTTTATGGGAGATTTTCTGAATTTACCGCCCGGCCTTCCCACACTATTGGCTTTAGTGTGGGAGGTCGGTTGGTTTTTCACTTACACCTTAGGCGAAGGTATAGGTGATCTCTAGCAGTTGCATGGCGTAGGAGAAAGAGTGCTTGAATTCGATGTTACCGACCTCGAACTTTTTCTCTAACAGCACCTCTCCGCAGTTTGGTGACTGACCGAGCCTAATCACCACCAGCGTGAAGGGTTTATTAACCTTTCCCTTCAGTTTGAACCAGTTGGCTGCCCCTTCACCGCGAACACCTTCTGGCAGGCCGACGAGTTCAAAGGTAAGGAACTCTGTTGCCATGTCGACCTTTTGGCGCTCTGGCGGCCAATCCATCCGCCAGTTCTCAGGCTTCTCCGGCCATTTGTAGACCGGCGTCTCACCGAAGATGTTGCCTGTCATCTTCGATTTGATTTTCACCTTGATTTCTTCGGGTGGCGGCAGCGCCTCTGGCTTTGGGTCTGGCTTCCGGTCAGGTTTTTCCTTCTTCTTGCGGGCCATCATACACCTCCTTTTTTTCCGGAGGGTATATAGAACATTACAGTTCATCTGCTTTACAAGAGGCTCTTAAAGCCTTTTAGCCTTTCGGCATAACTTGTTGCAGTGTTTTTTTTCAGAACTGTATTGTTCTATAACCTTTGGGGTATGATGTACTTATCATTATAACCCACTAAGATTACAGGTTTATTACAGTATACTAAATATAATATATTGATTTATAAGGATATTCTTAAGTTTTAAGCCGCTTTCGCTTTATCTTTCACCTGAGTGAATGCCCAGTCGAGCCAGCTAGTGAGTACCTGAACATCAGAAGTTTCAACAGTTGAACCGGCCCAGATGCGGATTCCGGGAGGCGCATCACGGTAAGCGCCGATATCATAAGCCACACCTTCTTTCTCTAGGATTGATGTAAGCTCTTTTGCCTTGGCAGCCTGATCTTCAACACCTAAAGATGTATACCACCCATCAACAATCTTGAAGCATACTGATGTGCATGAAATTGTTTTCGGGTCCTCTGCCAAAAATTTTATCCATGAGGATTTTGCCACCCAGTCAGAAAGTACTTTAAGGTTTGCTTCGCTGCGGCGGATGAGCTCTTTCTGGCCACCGATTTTTTCAGCCCATTTCAGGCCATCAATAGCATCTTCAACGCAAAGCATTGAAGGAGTGTTTATGGTTTCACCTTTAAAAATTCCATCAATTAATTTTCCGCCTTTGGTAAGCTGGAAAATCTTTGGTAGTGGCCATGCCGGCTTGTATGTTTCCAAGCGTTGTACTGCGCGCGGAGATAAAATTAAAATGCCGTGAGCGGCTTCACCGCCCATCGCCTTCTGCCATGAATAGGTAACCACATCCAGTTTTTTCCATGGAAGTTCCATGGCGAAAACCGCGGATGTCGCATCGCATATGGTTAAACCCTGCCTGTCATCTTTTATCCAATCAGCATTTGGTATACGAACGCCTGATGTGGTGCCGTTCCATGTGAAAACCACATCACGGTTTGTATCAACTTTTGATAAATCAGGCAGTTTTCCGTAATCCGCTTTATGAACTTTTAAATCTTTTATTTTTAATTGTTTCTCTGCATCGCCAGCCCAGCCAGAACCAAAAGATTCAAACGCAACAATATCAACGCCGCGTTCACCAAGCAGGTTCCACATAGCCATTTCAACCGCTCCGGTATCAGATGCAGGTACGATTCCTAAATGGTAATCCGAAGGAATTCCTAATATTTTTTTAGATAAATCTATAACTTCGGCAAGTTTTGCCTTGCCGGTTTTGCCACGGTGGGAAAGACCGGTGGCCGCTGATTTTAATGCATCAATGCTCCAGCCCGGGCGCTTTGCACATGGGCCGGATGAGAAACATGGGTTCTTTGGTTTTGCTGTTGGTTTCATAATATCTCTAAAATGTATTTATGCGGTCGATTTCTATGAATTTTCGCACATAAATACATTTCTAACTTATTGTAGTCAAGTTAGGCCTTCAATTACACTGTATAAAAGTTCTAAATCTTCCTTCTCACTCATTCTGTGGTCACCGTTTTTCTGGAAGATTATTTGTGTATCTTTGGAGGTTATCTGGTCAGCAAGCCTCAGGGCATTCTGCCATGGAACTTCTTCATCTTTCATTCCCTGGATAAGGCGCGCTGGGCAGGCGAGCGGGATTTTTTTGTGGAGAAGCAGGTTTTTTCTGCCATCAGTTATAAGTTTATATGTGATTGGGTAAGTCCCGCACCAATCGCTCGGGAACATTTTTACGCCCTTTGTCCTGATTTCATCTCTGGTTTTTTTATCAAGATTATTCCATATAAGATATTCGGTAAAATCAGGCGCGGCGGCAATACCGACAAATGCGGCTATGAGGGATTTTCTTTTTAATGCCAACAGCAATCCTATCCAGCCGCCCATTGAAGAGCCGACGATTATCGTTTTTCCTTTTGTTATTTTGTCAAAAATTTCGGTAGCATCCTTAAGCCAATCACCTATTGACCCTTCCTCGAATTTTCCTGAACTTTCGCCGTGCCCCCTATAATCAAAGCGGGTGAAGGTGATTTTGTTTTTCCGGCAGAACTTATCCAGCGTTATCGCTTTTGTGCCGTTCATATCGGAAAGAAAACCGCCCAGAAAAATTATGCCTGGCGAATTTTTCTTACCTTCATAATGGTGATAGGCAAGTTTTGCGCCATAAGAAGTTTTCAAATAAGAAGGTTGGATTTTTTTCTTCACTTCGGTTAAGTTACTCTTAAGTTTTTCGAAAATAACATTGTGATCGATAGTAAGAAAAAATCAGAAAGTAAACAACCCGTTTTATTGCAGGTGCTTCCTAACCTTGAATCCGGCGGTGTTGAGCGCGGCACTGTTGATATTGCCCGTGCGGCCGCAAAAGAAGGCTTCCGCTCGCTTGTGGCATCTGCCGGTGGCTATTTACAGATAGAATTGAAACGTGCCGGAGCGGAACATTTCACTTTGCCACTTGATAGTAAAAATCCCTTCACTATCTGGCGCAACATAAGAAGGCTTGAGAAAATAATAAGGAATGAAAAGGTTGATATTATCCACGCACGCTCACGTGCACCAGCCTGGAGCGCTTATTTTGCTTCCATCCGCACTGGAATAGAATTCATTACGACATTCCACGGAGTCTATAAAAACGGCGGAAAATGGAAGCATAAGTATAATTCCATAATGGTTAAAGGAAAGCCTGTGATAGCCATCTCTGAATTCATAGAGGAACATATAAAGAAAAATTACCATGTATCTGAGAAAAGAATCAGGACAATACCGCGCGGAGTGGATTTCGATTACTTCAACCCAGATAATATAAACCCTGAAAGAATAATTAAACTCACCCGTGCCTGGAACCTGCCTGAAGAAGTGCCGATAATAATGATGCCAGCCCGCATAAGCCGCTGGAAGGGACATAAATTCGTTATCGACGCTCTACACATGATGCCGCATAAGAATTTCTGCTGTCTTTTTGTTGGCAAGGAGGGTTCGCACACAAAATACATGAAAGAATTGCAGAAAAAAATAAAACAAATGGGACTTACCAATAACTGCTGGTTTGTTGGGGGGGTGAATGATATGCCCTCGGTTTATGCGCTGGCAAGCGTTGTGGTTTCACCTTCAACCGAGCCTGAGGCTTTTGGCCGCATACCTATAGAGGCCGCAAGCATGGAAAGGATTTGCATTGCCACCAATATCGGCGGCGCGAAAGAAACAATACAAGATGGAAAAACAGGGTTTCTCGTAGAACCTAATGA
Organism: uncultured Rickettsiales bacterium; assembly: GCA_964450945.1. Lineage (GTDB taxonomy): Bacteria > Pseudomonadota > Alphaproteobacteria > Rickettsiales > JABDBP01 > CAYVHI01. The sequence continues at coordinate 13,600 of CAYVHI010000001.1, read as the reverse complement.
TCCAAAACAACTGGCGGAAACATTGGATAAAGTTCTTAACATGAATGAATCAGAACGGCGCAAAATTACCGAAAAAGCCAAACAGTTTGTAAGGCAGAACTATTCCCTTAAGCAAATGTTTGAAAAAACTATTTCCGTATACATGGAAGTTTTGCAATAATGTAAACATGGAAGATTATGAAATCATAAACGTCTACCTTGCCGGGTTAGACGATAAGGCAAATGCCTTCATAAAGGAGCAGGTGAAGAAAGTTCTGGCTGGCGGCAGCATGCTTTCTTTTGAGGACTTACAGGTTGATGTGCCAACCGCCTTCCTTGTCATGGCAGCAAGGCGTGGCGGCGTTATGAAAAACATTGCTGTAAAGAATACTCAGGGAAAGGCCATAAAGAAATTCACTGAAAAAGATCTGCTCGAATATAAAGAGGAGAGCGCAGAAGATATAAAGAAGCTATACAACGAACTTTCAAAAGGCGTTGTATACGTTACTCTTACCCCCATGGGATGGCAGGAGACACTGAAGGAACTTCTCGACAGTGAAGAAGATTAAATTTTTATACCCATTCGGTAGTTTCTTAGAAAATTTTGCTAAATTTTCAATGAAACGGTGCTTCGCACGCTCATGGCTGGCGAAGTTTACTAACTTCACATAACTAGAAGATATTGCATTATGACCGCTCTACCATTACATTCTGCCGTTATGATTACTATTACATTACCAGATAAAAGCACGCGCCAGTACCCAGCCGGTACGACAGGTATGCAGATTGCTGAAAGCATAGGTGCTGGCCTTGCCAAAGCCGCGCTCGCTATTCGTGTGAATGGAGAGTTGCGTGACCTTGCAAGGGTTATCGAAGGAGATGCGGCTATTGCCATAATCACCGGAAAAGATGCGGATGGCCTGGAACTTATCCGCCATGATGCAGCCCATATAATGGCAGAAGCAGTAAAAGAATTATGGCCTGAAACACAGGTTACCATTGGCCCCGCAATAGAGAATGGTTTCTATTATGATTTTTCGAGGAAAGAGCCATTCACCACCGAAGACCTGGCAAAGATTGAAGCCAGGATGCATGAAATAGTTAAGCGTGATGAAAAACTGACAAGAGAAGTATGGAACCGTGATGAAGCAGTAAAATTCTTTTCTTCCCAGGGTGAAAAATATAAAGCGGAAATCATTCAGGGCATTCCTGCGAATGAAGAAATATCGCTATACCGGCAAGGTAATTTCATTGATCTTTGCACCGGTCCGCACGCGCCATCCACCGGCAAGATAAAATTTTTCAAGCTGATGAAGGTGGCAGGCGCATACTGGCGTGGTGATTCGAAAAATGAAATGCTGCAAAGAATATACGGCACTGCCTGGGCAGATGAAAAACAGCTAAAACAATACCTAACCATGCTGGAGGAAGCTGACAAGCGTGATCACCGTAAAATCGGCAAGGAGATGGAACTTTTTCATATCGAAGAACATTCGCCAGGCATGATTTTCTGGCACGACAAGGGCTGGACGATTTACCGCACACTCGAAAATTTCATCCGTAGAAAAATCAGGAGGAATGGTTATATCGAAGTGAAGACCCCGGTTCTGGTTGATAAATCATTATGGGAAGCATCAGGCCACTGGGAAAAATTCCGTGAGAATATGTTCGTAAGCCAGGCAGATGAAGATAAAACACTGGCAGTAAAACCAATGAACTGCCCCTGCCATGTGCAGATTTTCAATCAGGGCCTGAAAAGTTATAAGGATTTGCCACTCCGTATGGCGGAATTCGGTAGCTGCCACCGGAATGAATCTTCCGGCTCAATGCATGGAATAATGAGAATTCGTGGTTTCACCCAGGATGATGCGCATATATTTTGTGAAGAAGAACAGATTACTGCTGAAACAGTGGCCTTCTGCAAATTGTTGATAGAGACATATAAGCAGCTTGGCTTTAATGAGATAAAAGTAAAATTCTCTGACAGGCCAGCAAAAAGAGCGGGCAATGATTCAACATGGGATAGAGCAGAAGGAGCTCTGAAACAGGCGGTTCATGCAGCAGGATTGGAGTATACCCTAAATCCTGGCGAGGGTGCATTCTATGGCCCTAAGTTAGAATTTGTTTTGCGTGATGCCATAGGGCGTGACTGGCAATGCGGGACTTTGCAGGTGGATTTTGTGCTTCCTGAAAGGCTTAATGCATCATATATAGGAAAAGATGGAGCAAAGCATAGGCCGGTTATGCTGCACCGTGCAATCCTTGGCTCTTTTGAAAGGTTCATAGGAATACTGATTGAAAATTATGAAGGGAAGTTTCCGCTCTGGCTAACACCGGTACAGGCGGTTGTTGCAACTATCACCAATGATGCTGATCCATATGCGAAAGAAGTAAAAGCTGAGCTGGAGAAGGCCGGAATACGTACAGAAATTGATATACGTGCCGAAAAAATAAATGCCAAGGTGCGTGATAATTCGCTTAAAAAGATCCCAGTAATGCTCGTTGTTGGTAAAAAGGAAATGGAAGAAAAGAAAGTTTCCATTCGCCGTCTGGGGTCGGAAAAGCAAGAAGTGCTTGCACTTTCGGAAGCAATTGATAGATTAGCAGCCGAAGCGAAGGCGCCGGAATAAATCCCTGTGCTTTGCATAAAGCTTACACTTTTAATCTTCCGGTGCTCACGTACCTCTTTGTACGCTCCGGCTCCGGTTCTTAAAAATGTGGCGCTTTCTGCAAAGCACAATGAATTTATTTATATTTTAATATAAACCCAGGAGGATTGTATCAATACTAATTTTAACAGCCGCCCGCCATTCCAGGGAAACAGGCCGGGCAATAAATTTGACCGTAATAGACAGCAAGCAAAATCTACAGCAGACGGTCCACGTTCTAACAGGGAAATAACAGTAAAAGAAGTAAGGTTGATTGATGAAAATGGCAACATGGTAGGTGTTGTCCCTATCATACAGGCTCTTGAGATGGCCGAAGCTGCAGGGCTTGATCTTGTAGAGGTTTCGCCGAATGTTGCCCCTCCGGTATGCAAGATAATCGATGTAGGCAAATTAAAATACGAAATGCAGAAGAAGGCTAAAGAAGCGAAGAAAAAACAGAAAGTGGTGGTGATAAAGGAAATTAAAGTACGTCCGACAATAGATATACATGATTACAATGTGAAAATCCGCCACATAAAAGAATTCATCGCTGATGGTGATAAAGTAAAAGTAACATTAAAATATAAGGGAAGGGAAATCGCCCACCAGGAAATAGGGTTTAATCTCTTAAAGCGCATGGAAAACGATACGGCAGAAGTGGCCAAGGTGGAAAGTGCGCCGAAGATGGAAGGTAAGATCCTCATGATGGTCTTAGGGCCTAAATAAATTCTACTAGGCTGGTTATAAAACTTGAACTTTCAAACTTCCGATGCTCACGTATTTTTGAATACGCTGCGCTTCGGCTTTTGAAAATTCTTCGTTTTCTAACTCACCCTAGCGAATTTATATACCAGATTACCAATCACCAGACTACATCCTGATCAGAAGGGCGCAGCGTATAGTATCGCCCTCATTCAACTTATAGTTATCTGCTTCTAAAGCGCCGGCAGCACAGTTGGCAAGGCCGGAAGAGAGAACCCTGCCAGTATTGGGAAGGCCATCATCTATTTTTGAATCAACTTCCCTTGCCGTTGAAGGTGAGAAGATAGCTCCGGTATTTATGGCGCCAGCTGTTTCCACGCCAAGAGTCATATGATTTCCATATATGTTGCCGTTTACATCTAAAGTAGTTGCATAGTTAAACCCATACCCGCCGATGCCGTATTTTGAAGCGGGGATATTAACGCCAATATCAGCAAAATCAGCAGCTACCGTTCCTGAAAATGGGCCGGAAACAAGGCCGGTAATGAACAGATGCCGCCAGGCTTGCGCACCTTCGGAGCAATCTGTAGCAACGGCAGCAGAATCTGTGCAGTTGTTGCTGCCTTCAGCCCATATGATATCGCCCTCTCCGGTGCCGTTATACCACGCACCGGTGCTGGTGACCTGTGAAGTTATGTTGATTATATCTCCAGGTATGCTGCCATATGTCTGGATAAAAGTATTGTAAGCGGACTGGAAATTACCAACTTCATTTGCAATCGACCTTACCTTGGCTGCCTTTATAAGATTCTGTCCGGCCAGAACGGAAACAATCAGGAGGCCGATGATAATCATGGAGATGGCCAACTCTGTAAAAGTAAAACCACGATGAGAGTTTTTGTTTGTTCTGTTATTTATCATTATATTTACCTTATTTTTTAAAAAATTTTTCCTTGTAAAACATTAAAATGCTCAAGGGAATGGATATAATATACAAAAATCCCATTATAGGCAAAGTAAGCCATGGCTCGACAATAAATGCAATGGTAAATAATGCAGCCAGAAGCAGTGTTGGCACCACCAATTCTTTTTTTCTTATGGCAAGTTTCTTAACTGAGAAAGTAGGGATGCGGCTTATCATAAGGATAGCGATTATTGATACATAGATACCGACAAACTGAGGTGTGGTGAAGAAAAACTCCATTGTTTCACCTTCATTCCTCTCATTAAAAAAGAAGGTGAGAATAAGTGGCAGCAGGCTAAGGCCGGCCGCTGCAGGGGAAGGAATGCCAACAAAAAAATGCTTTGACCATTCTGTGTTGTGGCTTTCATCAAGATCTGTATTGAATCTGGCAAGCCGTATTGCCGCGCAAACGACGAAGAATAATACTATTGCCCAGCCGATGCCGCGCATCTCATGGGTTTTCCATAGATAAACCACCAAGGCTGGAGAAATACCGAAATTGATTAGATCACAAAGTGAATCAAGCTGCGCACCAAAACTACTGGTGGAGTTAAGCATGCGGGCGATGCGGCCATCCATGCCATCTACAAAAGCGGCTATTACAATAAAGGCTACGGCTATTTCCCATTTTTCGAGCAAGGCAAAACGAATTGCTGAAAGCCCAAGGCAAAGGCCAAGAATAGTGATTATATTGGGAAATAGCTTGCCGAAATGGAATGAATGTTTATTAAGAAATTTCCTGTTTTTTTTATTTCTTTTCATATTCAGTGCCGGTGGCCGGAGCGCTGTTTTTCCTTGTTTTCAAGATCGGCGATTATGGTTTCACCGCCGATCATGGTTTGGCCTTCTATCACTAAAGGCTCAACACCTTCAGGCAGATAAATATCCATACGGCTGCCGAAACGTATTATACCATATTTTTCACCGGTTGAAACGCTTTGCCCTTCAGAAAGGTTGCAAACGATGCGGCGGGCAACGAGACCGGCAATCTGCACGAAAACGATATCTTCACCATCGTTTGTAGTAACGCGGACAGATTGGCGCTCATTAAATTCACTGGCCTTATCAAGAGATGCATTGAAGAATTTTCCCGGATAGTAATGCAGTGATGTAACCTTGCCACCAACAGGTATTCGGTTTACATGCACGTTGAATACATTCAGGAATACGCTCACCCGTTTACGCATTTTTCCATCAATACTCATTTCAGGTGGCAGTGTTGCACGCTCGATTTTCTGGACTATGCCATCTGCGGGGCTGACTATAAGACCTGCGCGAACGGGAGTGGTGCGGTAAGGATCACGGAAGAAATATATACACCATAATGTCGCAACAAAACATACCCAGCCAAGAGGGGTATAGATGGCCCACATTATCAATGTAACCAGCGCAAATATAAAAATGAAAGGAATGCCTTCCTTATGTATTGGGTGCAAAATGTTCTTTAATAAATCCATAATTTCCTTTATAAAACCCGCCTTTAATGAATTATTAACTAAGTTCCTATATAATGGGTGATAATGAATAAACCAAATATCACCAATTATAAAGCGAAAAAATTGAGGAATTGAATGACGATTAAATCTGTATGCGTCTTCTGTGGCGCTAGTAATAATATTGCGAAAAAATATGTAACTGCTGGGCAAAAATTCGGAAAAATGCTAGCTGAGCAAAATATAAAGCTTGTTTACGGTGGTGGTGACTGCGGCGTTATGGGTGCGGTTGCCAACTCAGTTATGAAGAATAACGGCCGCGTTACTGGTGTTTTTCCTTCCTTCCTTTCTAGATATGAATCCGAACATAAGGGGCTTACTGAAATGATCATGGTGGATGACATGCACACCAGAAAATGGCGCATGTTCCAGGAATCTGACGGTTTCGTGATTTTTCCAGGCGGCTTCGGCACCATGGATGAGGCTTTCGAAATCATCACCTGGAAAATCCTGCAGGTGCACCATAAACCTATAGTTTTCTACAATCAGGATGGCTACTGGGATTCATGGGTGAAATTGACCAAGAATATTATAAAGAACGGCTTTGCTAAAAAGGCAACAGAAGAATATTACCACGTTACCAAGGATATGGAAAAAATCCTGCCTCTTCTTGCGGAGGACCTGAAGAACGAAGTAGCTCCATAAGATGATTTTATGCTTTATGATCACAAGGAAGAGCTGGCAGCAAGTATAAGCATAATGCAACCCCTTGTGAATGTTATGACCCTTGGCATAACAGCAGATGAGCGTAATAAACCGATTTATGAAGTCTTAAGGGCGGTAAGAGATCACCCGCTACAAAAAGCTCTTGGTGCAGTAAGGAGCGGAAAGCTTGACCAGGCGGCGGATTTTACCATTGATGGTCTTAAAGACCTTATTCTTCTCTATTCAGGCGTTATCAGCATGAAGCCACGCCTTTATCCAATAGTTCTTTCTGACAAGAATGGTGAATATGAAGAGGTTGCAGTTCATGGCAAAAAGGAAAAGAATTATAACCTTTCCATAGAATTTCCCATCATAGCACGCACAGTAAGTGGGCTGGAGGCGGCAATAGGAACAATGGATGAACTTGCCTTTTTTGATGTTGATATTGAGCCTCTGCAAGAGTTTTTAGAAAAACCACTTATAGCAGAGCGTGTAAGAAAAGCCCTTCTTGCGGCCCCGCCTATTGAAAACATTGCGGACAGGCGACTTTCACAAATGTTTATAGGTGTTGATTATGCCTGTGCCTGGCATGAGACGAAAAAGAATATGTCACACCCTAACCACAAAATTACAGAGCAGCTGAGAACTAAGGTACTTCAGTTAAAAGAAGCTTCGGGCGGCGGGTTGCTTGATTTTATAATAGAACGGCTTGACCCGGCCGAGGCGCTTAACTCACCGCCATTACCGGAGGGAGAAGACCTGCTTAATATATTTGATAAGAAATTTGCAGAAATATACGCTTTGCTCGTAGCCGGAAAATTGAAGCCGTTAAAGAATACAGAAGATGTAATGTCAGGATCTGCCGCAGTAATCAGAATGGCAAAGGATAACCTGCGTTATGCTAAAGAAAGCATTGAAAGGGAAACAGGTTTCGAATTTCCGCTCTATCAGAGAGAAATAGGCAGAAGAAAATAATTTCAGGTGATTATATCTAGTTTTTCTTTTGCGCCGTTGTTATCAGTTTTTAATTTTACCTGATTCAGATAAACAATTTTCCTGCGCAGCTGGACTATATTATCTTTTTTTTCTTCCGCCGCCGGCTTAGTAGGGGCAAACGAAGTAAATTTGAATGGTAATATTACCGGTGTTTTTTCCATCATAAATATCTCTTTGTTTTTACAGGACTTATTCTGCACCAAAAGAGTTAAAAAATGATTAACGAGACAAGATATTGATATTTAATAAAAAATTATTTATTTCATTCCTTTTAGTTATCGATTAATATCCGTATTCAAAGGGGCAACAGGGATGAGAGCAGAAACAGGAAAAGAACAACCTAACGCTGGGAAAAACCCCAGCAGCGTTTTAAGGAAAGAACTTGAACGCAGGATAAAACAAAAAAATACCAACATGAAAGAAGTTTCGCTTGCCGCCGGGCTGAATGAAACGGCGGTGAGAGATATTATCGTTGGCAGGATACAAAGCCCCACATACATAACACTCACAAGCATCGCAAAAGTGCTTGGTTGCACAGTGGAAGAATTATTCGGCGCTAAAGATGCACCATCAGTGGTCAGCATAAAGAATAGTGGTGGCGAAAAAGTAATATCCTCCACGCTATGCAGCTTGCATAAGCAGTGGGCAAAAAATGATGCCGCGAAAGTTCTCTCCATAAAAGAAATGCTTATTGCCTATGAGGAAATGTTGCTTATCAGAAGGTTTGAGGAAAAGGCCGGGCAGCTTTATGGCATGGGAAAGATCGGCGGCTTCTGCCATTTATATATAGGGCAGGAAGCGGTGGCGATAGGCATGCAACATGCAATAACAAAGGATGATGCGGTAGTAACAAGCTACCGTGACCACGGTTTGATGCTAGCAACGGGGAGTGACCCGAAAACCATAATGGCTGAACTGATGGGAAAGATTGGCGGCTGCTCAAAAGGCAAAGGCGGTTCGATGCACATGTTTGATTTGCCAAAAAATTTCTATGGCGGCCATGGAATAGTTGGCGCACAGGTGCCAATCGGAACCGGAATTGCATTTGCCCAGAAATATAAAAATAAAAAGAATTTGTGCCTGACATACCTTGGCGATGGCGCAGTGAACCAAGGCCAGGTTTATGAATCTTTTAACATGGCATCGTTATGGAAATTGCCGGTTATCTATATCATCGAAAATAATGAATATGCGATGGGAACTTCAGTAAAGCGCTCTTCTGCCACAACCGATCTTTTTCGCCGTGGCGAAGGTTTCGGCATCCCGGGGAAGCAGGTTGACGGCATGGATATATTCGATGTTAAACAGGCCGGTGATGCCGCAGTGAAATATGTGAAGGAAGGTAATGGACCGATGATTCTCGAGATGAAAACTTACCGCTACCGTGGCCACTCCATGTCTGACCCGGCAAAATACAGAAGTAAAGAGGAAGTGCAGAGTTTCCGTGAATCACGCGACCCTATAGATAACCTGAAAAAATTCCTTACCGAAAATAAAATCGCTGAAGAAAAACAATTCGCGGAAATCGAAAAACGCGTGAAGGATAAAGTGCAGGAAGCGGTAGATTTCTCAGAAAATTCTCCGCTGCCTGATGAAAGTGAACTCTGGACGGATGTGACTGGATGAAATATGGCCACAGTTTTTGAAAGTGCACGAGAAATAATTTTAATGCTTAGCAAAAATAGAGATGCTTTTGCTGCAAAAATTGACGAAATGGAAAAATTTGCTACTAGGTGTGGAGATGGACCGAGGCAGGAAACAGACCAAGATAATTTTAATTTCATAGGTGGGGCCAATATTGTGGCGATTGTAATGAGAGGGGTTAAAAAAAAGGGCGCTGAATTTCCAGAACAGGAAGCTTTGCTTGAACTTAGAAGATTGCAAGATTTAGCGCTTGAAGGTTGGCAGGAAGTTGCTGGAAGATATTATAAAGCTTTTGATAATATTCCAGATTTAACTGTGGCCAAGCAAGTTATAAATGAACTTACTATGGCAATTCTAGGAGAAAGACCTAGGCAGTCTAATGACCAGATTCTTGATGATGCAAAAGGACTTGATATGCCCCCAAGATTTAAAATTGTACTAGATAAAGAGGGTGGGAGGAAAAGATAATGCCGCAGCAAACAGTGAGAGTAGCTTTAAGGGATGCGATGGCCGAAGAGATGCGCCGTGATAAAGATGTATTTGTTATGGGTGAAGAAGTTGCTGAATATCAGGGGGCATATAAAATTACCGAAGGATTATTGCAGGAGTTTGGTGCAAATAGGGTTATTGATACACCAATAACCGAACATGGATTTACAGGACTCGGAATAGGTGCCGCAATGGCTGGCTTGAAACCGGTTGTGGAATTCATGACATGGAATTTTGCCATGCAGGCGATGGACCAGTTGATAAACTCCGCCGCAAAAACAAATTATATGAGTGGCGGGCAGGTTAAATGCCCGATTGTTTTTAGAGGACCAAACGGCGCGGCAGCAAGAGTTGCCGCTCAACACAGCCAGGATTATGCAAGTTGGTATGCGCATATTCCCGGTTTAAAAGTTATTGCACCCTATGATGCCGCCAGCGCAAAAGGATTATTAAAATCCGCAATACGTGACCCAAACCCGATAATATTTTTAGAGAATGAAATACTCTACGGGCATAGTTTTGAGGTTCCCGAAGAAAAAGATTTACTGGTTGATATAGGCAAGGCAGCAGTTGTGCGTGAAGGAAATGATATTACAATAACCGCATTCTCAATAACCATGAAAGCAGCGCTTGAAGCGGCGGATGAACTAGAAAAAGAAGGTATAAGTGCTGAAGTGATTGACCTTAGGACGCTCCGGCCGCTTGATAAGGAAACCATTGTCGAATCAGTGAAGAAAACCAGCCGCATCATCAGTGTGGAAGAGGGTTGGCCCTATGCTGGGATTGGCTCTGAAATTGCGGCGGTAATTATGGAAGAAGCGTTTGATTATTTGGATGCACCAGTTGCCCGCGTTACCGGAAAAGATGTGCCGCTGCCTTATGCAGTAAACCTTGAAAAGCTGGCCCTGCCGCAAACCAGTGAAATAATTGCTGCGGCAAAAACTTTATGTAACCGTTTATGAAAAAAATATTATTCTTGTTAATTTTTTTATATTCAATCATGCCAGGATATTCACTGGCGACACAGGAGAATCGTGAATCTAATGACTGCTTTATAACCACAGCAAGCCTTTCAATAAATAATGATTTCACGGCAAAAAATGCAAAATCCGGAATAGATATTTTTTATAATAAGAAAAAGAAAATTGAAGAACTGACAAAACAATTTGGCACTTCTTCAAAACTTTTATCTGAATATACAACCATCAATTATAATCGTGATAGCGAGGATGAAGGAGATTCAAAAGATTTTAGTATTTCGGCAAGCGCCACCTACAGCCTTGATAGAATAGGCGAGACGGAAATGTATAAACTTGCAGAATTACTAAACTCCAATGGCATCAATTTTAGTATTGAGGTCTATAAAAATAAAAATAATGAAATACCTTGCCGAAAAACTTTAATAGACAGTGATTGGGAACCTAGGGAGCAATAAGTTTATGAAAATCAATTCAGTTTTTTTATTTTTATTATCTGTATTATTTTTATCAGCCAATTCTTCTTCTGCTCAGGCTGCAGGTGAAAATAAAAAATGCCTGAAACAGAAAGCTACAGTTTCAATCTCTTTCATCAATAAGAGCGACACTATATCTGCTGCAAAACAGAAAGCTGATAGCAGATTGCTTGAAATACGGGAGATAGCCAAGCAGGCTGGTGTTAAAAAAATTGAAGTGCAGAATGAAAGCATCAGCATAAATAATGCAACCGGCCAATCTGGTGAGACTATTATTAATGTAAACGGAAATTCTTCTTATAGTATTGATCCGACAGAGGCCGCACAAAAATTTTCTGAAATGCTTAATGAAAAGGGATTCATGGTTAATCTTAATATTCGCAGTTATCAGGAAACATGTAATTGATAAATAGGAAACCTATGCCTGATACAACAGAACCTATAATAATCTATGAACATACTTTTGAAGGAAACAAAAGTTTTGAACCGAAAATAAAAAGGCTTGCGGTTGCAAGAATTACTGATGGGTTTGAAATGGATATAGGTTTTAGACACTATAAGGCAAGAGATGAGGTTGTAAGTGCAATTAGCAGAAAACATCCCGATCTTAAGATACAAAGGCTCGGAAACGCTAGTGAAGCAGGATTGTTCCAACCTGCCTGCAAGATGGATATTCCTATGGCGGTAATAGGCTCTCTGGAGTTGGAGCAGGTTAAAAATGTTTCTGGTTTTCTGATAACGCATATAGGTTTTGCAGCAGCAGGAGAAATATCGGAGGCCTTAGATCCTTACAGGGAGAAAGGTGCTACTCTGGAAAGAATAAAAACACCAAAGAAATAATGGAGTACATTATATGAAGAATCATGTTAAAATTTTTGTTCTTACTTGTATATTGGCTAGCCCTACGCTTATATTTGCTGCTCCTTCTCCGGCAGCGCGGGTAGGAGTTCAAATAAAAAAAGGCAATATAGAAAAATGTGTAAGAGAAAATGCATCACTTACAATAAATTATAATGCCAAGGAAAAAACAGTTAGCGGCGCCAAGGATAAATTTTTAAATAAAATGCATGAAATAGAAGATATAGTGAAAAAGCTTGATGTAAAAACTTTTGAATCAACAAACCAGAATTTCAATATCTACAGCCAGCAGGGTTCATATGAAGATGGCGAAAGCAACATAACATATCAGGTAAGTGGCAGCACCTCATATAAAATCGAACCGCCAGAAGCCATTGAAAAAATTTCAGAGATTCTTGCTGCCAACAAAATACAGTTTAATGTTAATCTAAACAGCTATACAAACCCACATGCATGCAATGAGGGTGATGATTATCAGAATTACGATTATTAGACAGTTTGAATTTGTAAGCGGTATGAAATGTGATATTTATGGTGATGAAAACAAGAGGAACTGATGCCAATTGAAATCCTGATGCCAGCGCTATCGCCCACCATGACGGAAGGCAACCTTTCCAAGTGGGTTAAAAAGGAAGGGGATAAAGTAAAGCCCGGCGAAGTCATTGCAGAAATCGAAACAGATAAAGCCACTATGGAAGTGGAGGCGGTGGATGCAGGGACAATCGCGAAAATAATCGTGAAAGAAGGTGCACAGAATGTAAAAGTTAATGAACTTATTGCACTTCTGCTTGAAGATGGAGAGGATAAGAAAGCACTTGATAATTATAAACCAAAAACGGCACCAGCATCTGCACCAAAAGAAGAAAAGAAAGAAACAAAAGCTCCGGCTGTGGCGACAACCTCCCCATCGTTTTCACCGCCTGCTATACCTGTTTTTGTTCCGCCACCACCAACATTCTCTGCCTCATCTGATGGAAGGCTAAAAGCATCGCCTCTTGCCAGGCGTGTGGCACAGTCAGAAGGAGTCTCACTTGCCGGGATTATCGGCACTGGCCCGCACGGAAGGATAATTAAGGCGGATGTTATTGCTGCAAGGGCTGGCGGTGGAAGTGGCCGCGTAATTAGGAACCCTGTTGAATATACACCAATTCCAAACAGCAATATTAGGAAAGTAATTGCAAAACGTTTAGTGGAATCAAAACTCACCGTTCCACATTTCTATCTTACCATTGATGCAGAACTTGATAAGTTGATGGAAGTAAGAAAAGATCTGAATGATGAAGCGGTGAAAAAAGCCGGTAAAGAAGGAAAATCTGCATATAAACTTTCAGTGAATGATTTTATAATCAAGGCAGTGGCGCTGGCGCTAAGGTCTGTTCCTTCCGCCAACGCATCATGGACCGAGGAAGCGATAATAAGATATAATAATGTAGATATTTCTGTAGCTGTTGCGCTAGATGGCGGGCTTATAACCCCGATAATCAGAAATGCTGATCAAAAAACAGTAATGCAGATTTCCAATGAAATGAAAGACCTTGCCGGCAGGGCAAGAAGCGTAGGACTAAAGCCGGAAGAATTCCAGGGTGGTGGATTTTCAATCTCCAACCTTGGCATGTATGGCATCAAACAATTCAGTGCAATTGTAAACCCACCGCAGGGTGCCATCCTTGCTGTTGGCGCCGGTGAGGAGAGGGCGGTCGTGAGGAATGGCGAGATAAAATCCGTAACC